>CAWJCA010000001.1:0-21455 GCA_963841165.1 uncultured Gammaproteobacteria bacterium
ACCCCTGAAGAATTGCTCGAGTACCGGCCGGCAATCGCGAAGATCGTGCAAAATGTGAAGTCAGCCGCCCTTTCGGCCTGAGTACGCGATGCGGCGAATCTGTGTCTACTGTGGTTCGAACACGGGCGCCCGACCGCTGTATGCGGACGCCGCCCGCGAACTGGCGGACGTCCTTGTGCGGCATGATCTCGAACTGGTCTATGGCGGTGCTGACAAGGGTCTCATGGGGATCATTGCTGACACCGTCCTCGAGCAAGGCGGAAAGGTGCACGGCGTCATTCCGAAGTTGCTCTACGAAAAGGAAATTGCACACCAGGGATTGACGGAACTGCACGTTGTTTCGTCAATGCATGCGCGTAAGTCGATGATGGCAGCCCTGTCCGACGGCTTCATAGCGATGCCCGGCGGTTTCGGGACGCTTGAAGAGATCATTGAGATCATCACCTGGGGGCAGCTCCGCTTTCACGACAAGCCCTGTGGATTGCTCAATGTCGATGGCTATTTCGATCATCTGCTCGGCTACCTGGATCATGCGAATGCCGAAGGCTTCCTGCGGTCCGAAAACCGGCAGATGCTGCTCTGCGACAGAAGTGCGACGGGATTGATTCAGAAGTTCGAGCGATATACGGCGCCGCACGTCGACAAATGGACGGGCTAGCCGGCTTAGGCGAAACTGTGGGCATGTCTTCGCCTGTAACAGCGCATACGGCCGTATCGGCCGAGCCGCCACGCGTTCCTGTCGCCGAAGTCGAGCTTGCCGTCGAACGGCAGTTCGGCTTCTGTGGCCGTTATTTGCCGCTCGTCAGCGAGCGCGACCAGAACTTTCACCTCAAGACGAGCAGCGGCGACGAATACGTCGTCAAAGTGACAAGCGCGGCCGAGCCCCGGCCGGTGAGCGATTTTCAGATCGCGGCGCTACTGCACCTCGAGAAGGTCGGGACCGTGCCTGTGCCCAAGGTCGTTCGGGCGCTCGACGGGCAGCACTCAGGGCGCATCGAGCACGCGGGCAAGTCACACATGCTGCGACTGGTCAGCTATCTTGCCGGTGAGCCGCTCACATCGGTGCCCGTAACCGCCGATACGGCGCGGGATCTTGGTGGCAGCCTTGCGCGCCTGGACCTGGGACTCGACGGTTTTTCGCATGAGGGCGAGAACCCGGTATTGCTGTGGGACCTGCAGCGAGCCGGTGAGCTGCGCGACCTGCTTGATCGCATCGACAATACAACCATACGGCGGAGCGTGTTGCGGGCGATCGATGACTATGATCAGCGTGTTTTGCCCGAGCTTGGCTCCCTGCATACGCAGGTCATACATGGCGACGCGAACCCGGAAAACATACTCGTCGATCCGGTGAGCGGCCGTGTATCGGGATTTATCGATTTCGGTGACATGGTTCGGGCACCGCTGGTTTTCGACGTCGGGATAGCGGCGTCGTACCTGCGCGCTTCGGCAAGGAATGCCCTCGAACTGATCGCCCCATTCGTCGCCGGCTATCTTGCGGTACGCCCGCTTTCGGTCGCGGAATTGGCGCTGTTATTCGATCTCGTGCGTGTGCGCCTTGCAACGACGATTACCTTGCTTTACTGGCGCCTGGATGCCCGCGATCACGACGACCCGTATC
This sequence comes from uncultured Gammaproteobacteria bacterium, assembly GCA_963841165.1. Taxonomy (GTDB): domain Bacteria; phylum Pseudomonadota; class Gammaproteobacteria; order Steroidobacterales; family Woeseiaceae; genus UBA1847. The sequence continues at coordinate 1,622 of CAWJCA010000001.1, forward strand.
GGCAAAAGACGCTGAACAGGGAAAGCGACGCGATCGATTTCCTCACCGTGCTGGACGAGCTGGGCAGAGCCACGTTCCTGCGCGAGCTGCAGCGCGCGGTCAGCGGCTGAGTCCCGCTATTTAACAATAATCAGACCGCTGCCAGAGGGATCGGCGCGTTTCTCCGGCCAACTGAGAAACAGTTCCTTAAATCAGCGGCTTACGAGCCGTACGATCAGGGTCCCTGTATCGCTATTTGGGCACGATACCGATGAACCTGGACGTGGCACTGTCCGTACTGCTGGTCTTCACTGCAGCTTGCTTCCTGATGATGGGTTCGAGCCTCGTGGCGTCCAAGCGGGAGGTTGGCAGCATGCCGGTCGGCGTGCTGTTCGTCGTGATCAGCATCTGGGTTGCGGGCGGCGCGATCGAACTGCTGGCAGAAAGCTTCACCGTATTCTCTATTGGCCGCACCGCGCATTTCATTGGCACGGCATTGGTGCCCATCGTCGCGTATGTCTACTTTCGCGAGTACACAGGGATGGAGACGCCAACGCGCCGCCTTGCGTTGATGAGCATCATTCCGTTCGTATCGGTGCTGCTCGCGGCCACGAACATCTATCACGAGTTCATGTGGTATTTGCCCGTTAGCAACGCGGCGGGCGAGTTCCTGACGCGGCCCGAGCGATGGGGTCCCTGGTTCCTGTTTGTGCACCTTCCCTATAGCTATGCCGTGATCGGTGCTGCGATCGTCTCGTTGCTCGGCCGGATTTCAGCCGTGGCGCCAGCGCATCGGCGTGGGCTGTTTCAGCTGACCGGTGCCTGCGTCGCGCCTTTGGCAGCGACCCTGGCCTACGACCTTGGTTTTGGGCCCCATACGATTTCCTACGTGCCCCTCGTATTCTCGGCGATGTTGCCTGTTTATGCGTGGCTCATTTACGGCGAAAGAATCGTTGAATTCAGGCCACTCGCGTATGAAGCCGTATTCCAGAACATGCAGGACCCCGTGGTCGTCATCGATGAGCAGCGCCGTGTCATCGGTCTGAACCATGGCGCCGAGAACCTGCTGTGTATCGTTGAGTCGGCCGCGCTGCGCGAACCACTGGAAACCCTTTTTGGTGAAGACTCGCCAGAGGTATTCGAGGTCCTGGATACAGGTGTGCCACAAAAGATGATGACCACGACCGGACGTTTCCTGCACGTTCAGGTTTCGCCCATCAACACGAATCGTGCGGCTGCCCGTGGCGGCAAAGTTCTGATGTTCCGTGACGTAAGCGACGTCGAAAAGGCGCAAAGCGAGGTTCGCAAAAGTGAAAAGCTGCTGCGGACGATCATCGATCATTCGGTAAACGGAATTATTCGATTTCGCTGGGACGAAGACGACGATGGTGAGAAAGTGCTAAACAGTATCTTTGCCAACTCGGCGGCCGGCCGTTTCCTGGGTGCGGACGTTGATGATCTCGTCGATCGTGTGGCGCCGGATCTCATCCGGCTCGCCACGAGCGGTATGGAAAGCAAAGCTGCCGATGACATCGTTCGCCGTTTCGAGATAGCAGTGAATCGCGGCGACAGCCTGGAAATCGAGGTTCACCAGCGTAACCGCGGAGAAGATCGCTGGCTGCGCATGATTTGCGAGCCAATGGGTGACGACATCGCCGCGACTTTTGTCGACATCACGGGCGACAAGGCGAAAGAACGCAAGATGGAATCGATTGCCACGTCGGATCCATTGACCGGCGTCCTGAATCGACGTGGTTTCGAGCGCGATGCTGCTGAGCGGCTGACCGCCAGCGACGATGACGCGACAGGCGCGCTGCTCTTCATTGACCTGAACGAATTCAAGCAGATCAATGACCAGTGTGGGCACGAAATTGGTGACCAGTTATTGCGTATCGCAGCCGACCGGCTAAAGAAGAGTCTGCGGTCGCACGATATCATCGGTCGCCCCGGTGGCGATGAGTTCGTGGCGCTGGTGCCCGACGTCAATGCGGCCATCGCCGACAAGCTGGCAGTGCGCCTGGCCAAGGGTCTGGAAGAGCCATATGTCATCGGCGACAAGACACTGCATTGCGCAGCCAGCATCGGTCTCGCCCTTTACCCCGACAACGCCAATACCCTGACGGGGCTGCTGCGCGAGGCGGATCAGGCGATGTATCGTGCGAAAGCGCGCTGCCGCGGTGTTACCGACATACGCGGCAACGACCTGCTGGAAAAAGCGATCTAGGCAGGGTTTTGTCCCCGCGGGTTTGTCTTCCGCATCAATAATTGAAATATTTGTCGAGGCACGGCGGTCTGTTACTGAAACGTATCGGAGTTCCACCTTATGTTCGCTGACATGCGCCTCACGGCACGCTCGTTAATTCTCGTCTCGCTCGCAACGACCTTGGTCCTGAGCCTCGTCTACAGTACGTCCATTCAATTTGGTCATGCCGACGTGCCGGTGGCGCAGACCGCCGCTGAGATTCAGCCACTCGGCCCGGGCGATCCGGCGCCGCGATTCACGGTTGAGACGGTAGATAACGAGCGCTTCGATTTCGACCCGCGAACCCTGCAGCGACCGGCCATCCTGATTGCTTTCCGTGGCGGCTGGTGCCCCTACTGCAACATGCATCTGTCAGAACTGCGTCATGCCATTCCGGAAATCAGTGCAATGGGCATCGACGTCCTGTTCCTAAGTGGTGATCGCTCGGCGCTTCTCATCAGCAGCCTCGAGCGTGAGACTCAGGACCATATCGACGGGCCTGGTTACACGATTCTGTCGGACGCAAATGCACGGGCCGCGATCGCACTCGGCATCGCGTTCAAGGCATCTGATCGTACGCTCGAACGTCGCCGTGAAAAGGGCGACGACATAGAAGATTCATCGATGGCGCGCCACGGAGTTTTGCCGGTCCCGGCCGTTTTCGCGATTAATCGTGAAGGAATGATCACGTTCGCCTATGCGAACCCCGATTACAAAATTCGTCTCTCCTCGGACGAGCTGCTGGCCGCTGCCGGCGCGATCGCTACACCCGAATGACACGCGCTGCTGATGCATAACGGCGTCGGCTAATGTTAGGCTTCGTGCTCACGAGAAGGGCACGGAGACCCCCATGGTTACAGCGATCGTTCTAATAAAAGCGGAAACGAACCGCATCCCGGACCTGGCCGACAAGATAGCGGACATGGCGGGTGTTTCCGAGGTTTTTTCCGTTGCAGGCCGTTACGACCTCGTCGCTATCGTCAGGGTTGCGAAGAACGAGGACCTCGCGGATGTGATCAGCGACAAGATGCGTCTTCAGAAGGGCATCGTCGAAACCGAGACCATGATCGCGTTCCGTGCGTATTCCCGGCAGGAACTCGAGGCTGGATTCGAACTGGGGCTCGACTAATGGCTCTACAAAACACCAGAACTGAATTCGGTACATTGGCCAAGTCTCTGCACTGGCTGGTGGCGGTAGGACTCTTCTCCCTGCTTTATCTCGGTCTCGAGCAATCCGGAATGGAACGGGGTCCTGAAAAAACAGAGATTCGCTTCATTCACGCCTCGATCGCGATGGCGGTGTTTTTTCTGATGACAATCAGGATTGCCTGGCGCTTCATGAACGAGGTACCGGCACATCCGGACGGCATGGCGGCATGGCAAAGAATAAGCGCAAGCGTTGTCCATTGGGGTCTGTACGCCGCTGTTTTCGTTCAGCTGGCGTCAGGCGGCATGACCGTTGCGACCGGCGGTAACCCGCTGCCGTTTTTCGGATTGTTCTCGATACCGTTGCCGGTCGAGGAAAATCGCGACAACCATGAGTTCTGGGAAGAAATCCACGAGTTCGCCTGGAGGATTGTCGCAGTGCTGATCGTTATTCATGTGCTGGGCGCCATCTACAACCACTTCATCGCAAAGAACGATGTCCTGCGTCGCATGACGGTTGGCTTGAAGTAGGGAAGAATATGGACAAGGCGTTTATTTGTGATGCCGTGCGAACGCCCATCGGCCGGTACGGCGGCGCGATTGCTTTGGGGCAGGGCATTGCCATGATTATCGAACGGCTCTGATGAACAAGCGCCCACCCAGTTACGAAACGCAGGAGCTGCGCGAGTTCGCGGAAGTTCTGCAAGGGCGGCGCACGATCAGCCTCTTCTTGCAGACACCGGTGCCGGATGAGCTTGTGCGCGACGCTCTGGAGGCAGCCACGTGGGCGCCGAATCATCACGTAACGGAACCCTGGCGCTTTATTCTCCCGGGCGAGCACACGGTGCAGAAGATACTCGATCTCTGCCGGCTGATTACGGCCGGGAAAAAAGGCGATGAACTGGCGCTGCACAAACGCGAGAGTTGGGCTGAGAAGCCAGGCTGGCTGATCGTGACCTGCGAACGTAACGAGGACGAGCTGCGGCAACAAGAGGACTACGCGGCGTGCTGTGCTGCCGTGCAAAACTTCATGTTGTACCTCTGGAAAGCCGGTGTCGGGTCCAAATGGACGACGGGCGATATCACGCGAGATCCGCGCTTCTTCGACATTATTGGTGTCGATCAGTCGCAGGCATTCGTCGTTGGTCTTTTCTGGTTTGGCTACCCGAAACTGACGCCGGGCCAATCCCGTAAAGAACTGTCAAAAGTTCTGCGCCGGCTGCCTTAGAGCCGTCATTGTGGTTGTTTCGTCGCTACGGCCGCAGTGAATACCACGTCTGTCGAACTGTTCAGTGCGGTTTCCGCCGAATCCTGAAGGATGCTGATGACGAATCCGACGGCAACGACCTGCATTGCAATGTCGTTCGATATGCCGAACAGACCGCAACTCAGTGGAATCAGCAACAACGATCCCCCGGCAACGCCCGACGCGCCACAGGCTGACAAGGCTGCAACGACGACTCAGCAACAGTGCGGTTGGCAAGTCGACGCTGATGCCCAGGGTGTGTGCGGCAGCCAGGGTCAGCACGGTAATCGTAATGGCGGCACCACCCATGTTGATGGTCGCACCAAGCGGGATAGACACGGCGTAAGTGTCTTTTTCCAAATTAAGTTTCTCGCACAGCGCCAGGTTGACCGGAATGTTGGCCGCCGAACTGCGCGTAAAAAATGCCGTGACACCGCTTTCCCGGAGCGCCGTCAGTACGATCGGGTAGGGGTTCCTGCGAGTTTTGATCCAGACAATCAGCGGATTGATCAACAAGGCCATGATGAGCATGCTGCCGAGCAGCACGGTCAGGATTCGCGCGTAGCCGCCGAGTACCGACAGGCCCGATTCGGCAAGGTTGCCCGCCACGAGTCCGAATATGCCGATTGGCGCCAGCCGAATGACTAGCCGTACGATGTGAGTCACGGCGTCTGACGTGTCTTTGAGCAGCTGTCGCGTAGATTCCGCCGCGTGATGCAGGAAAATGCCCAACAACACGCCCCAGACGAGAATGCCGATGAAGTTTCCGGTCAGGATGGCGTTGACCGGATTGTCGACGAGTTTTTGCAGCAGGCCACCAAGGACTTCAGCAATTCCCTTCGGAGCGCTCGCACTGATCTCTGGTATCTGCAGGGCGAGCGTAGTCGGAAACAGGGTACTCATGACGACCGCCAGCAGTGCGGCTGCAGCGGTTCCGACGAGATACATCATGACGATGGGGCGCATCTGCGAGGTGTGACTCACGCGGCGATTCGCTATCGCCGAGGCAACCAGCACCAGGACGAGGACCGGCGCCACCGCTTTGAGCGCCTGGACGAACAAATTGCCAAGCAGCATCGACGCTTTTGCGGCGTCTGGCCAGCTCAGTGACAAAGCGACACCGGCAACGATGCCTACCGCGATCTGCAGCACGAGGCTGCCTGACATTATTCGGTCGATTACTGTTTTTGTTGTCATCGGCTCATATCGTAGTCGTATCCGCCTGCAAGGATAACCGACTACGGATATGAGTTTGCTTCAATCTTGCGGCGCGTCTATATGCAGGCCATCAAGCGCCGTGCTCGTGTCGATGACGAGAGCAGTGTTCGCCCGTAGCGTCGGTGTAGACCAGTTCGACCATCTTCGGCGACGGTGCGAGCGGGAAAAAGACGTCGAGGCGCAAGCTCCTCGCTTGCCGGAATCTCGAGCGGCAAAACGGTTTGCCGGAGCTCGATCTGGTTGTTGACCTTACTGTTGTTAACGCCACGCACGACGCCACCAACAGCGAGCGCCGGACCCAGCAACAGCAGGCCGCCAACCGCTACTCCTGCGCCAGCTCCCGCCGCGGCACCGCCAAATACGGGTCCCATCGTCGCCAAGCCTACCCCTACGCCGGCCACGGTGACGGCAGCACCGCTGGCAAGCAGTCCGCCCACTCCCATGCCGGCTTTTACCTTGACCCCGGATGTCTTGTAACGTTTGGCCGTCTTCTTGCTGCTCTTGACGAGTTGCTTGCGCCCGGGCTGCGACTCGATGCGTGTCCCGAGGGAATCCACGACAAGCAGCCGGGTTACCTGTATCGATTGCTCAGACTGGTTATTGACTCTTAAGAGGTATTCATCCCAGTCGGCATTTTTGGCCCAGGTTCCGGGACCATCGCGGACGATGACCCAGTCGAGTGTAGCGCTGACTTGCGGGTCGGAAGCCGCCGCGAGCGGTTTGGTGGTCTGTATGGGTTGCGATTCTTTCAGCACTTTGGTGCCACCGCAGCCGGCGAGCAGACAGGCACTTAACAAAAAGGCGATAGCGGAGCGCAGGGCGAGGGTCGAGGTATTCATGGCATCCTCCTTTGCAAGAAGCGCTATGGACGCCTCTCACAATGGAAGATACGCGAGGCGGCTGGCGAACACCTGATGAAAACCGGTTTATTTCCTGATGGTTGGAAGGGCGTGGTCGACACATGCAATCCTGCCAGCCCCGGATGCCGGGCGCCCTGGAGCGGGCGCCCGGCATTTAGGTCAGTTTGCCGACGTCGTCGTGATGATATTTCCGTCGGCGTCGATTTGCGTAATCTCGCCCAGCTCGAGCTCGCGAATGCGTGATTCGATCTTTTCCCGATCACCGACGACTACCCAGGTGAGGTTGTCGGGCTTGATTGCCTGACCGGCAACGTCGGTAATCTGTTCGAGCGACAGACCGCGAACAGAATCGGCATACGTATCCCAGTAGTTATCCGGAAGACCGTAGGTGACGATCTCGCCTATGTCGCGTAACACGGCCGCGTTGGTCTCCCATCGGCCCGGCAGGCTCAGGGTATTGTTGTCCTTGACCTTTGCCATTTCCGCGTCGGTCGCCGGGTTCGATGACAGGTATTCGCCAAGCTCACGCTTGATTTCAGCCATGGATTCCATGGTCTTGTCGGTCTGCACCGGCGCGTAGGCGATAAACGGGCGCTGACCCGCGGCATCCGGGATGAACGTAAACGCGCCGTAGGCCCAGCTCTTATCCTCACGCAGGTTCATGTTGATGCGCGAGGTGAAGCTTCCACCGATGATCTCGTTCATGGTCTCGAGCGCGATCTCGTTGACATCGCCCGTGGGCGGCGCAATGTTTCCTGCGAAAATAATCGACTGCTCCGAGCCCGGCCGGTCGATCAGGAAAACGCGTTGCCCTTTGCTAACCGGCACGTTGGCAATGTTCTTGGTTGGCACATCCGCCGGCTTCCATTTCGCGAACTGCTTCTCGAGCTTGGGCTTGATCTCCGCCAGCGTGGTGTCGCCGACGACAATCAACGTGCCGTTATTCGGCTTGAACCAGGTCTTGTGATAATCGACCAGCGAGTCGCGCGTTATACGCGCCACCGACGCCTCGGTGCCGGACCCCGTAAACGGCATCGCGTATGCGTGACCGTCGCCGAACAGCAGTTTCGGGAAAGTGCGCAATGCCATCTGCACAGGCTGGTTCTTCTCCTGCTGGATCTGCGCGAGCCGCTGCTTGCGCAGGCGCTCGAGATCAGCTTCGGGAAACGCCGGGTTCAGTATGACGTCAGCGTAAATGTCGAGCGCTTTGTCCAGGTTTTCCGACAGCGTATCGAGTGTGACGATTGAGGAATCCAGGTTCGAGCCTGCGCCGATCGATGGCGCTGATGCGGTCGAGTTCATCGCTGATCTGGAGTGCTGTGCGTCGTTTCGTGCCTTCGTCCAGCATTGCCATCGCGAGGCTCGACGTGCCGGGCTCGCCGAACTGATCGGACGCAAAGCCGGCGTCGAAGCGCAGGCTCATGTTGATAGTCGGAATCGACCTGCGCGTTGCAACGATCAGTTCAAGACCGTTCGACAGCGTGTCACGTTCAAAGTCGCTGAATGCCACTTCCGGGAAGGACGTTGTTTCGGGAACGCCGGAACGATCGGCGCCCTCGCTCGCAGCGCTCAGTTCCGGGAACGGCCGCACTTCGAGGTGATACGCACCGGCTTTTAACCAGCGGTTGATTGCGGCTTCGATCGAATCGGTGGACGCGTTTTCGAATCGCTGCTGCTGGACCTTGTAAAAATCCGGACGCCCGGCATACACGGCATTCCTCGCAAGTACGTCGGACTTGCCGCCGAAACCACCGATACGCTCGATGCCACGTACGAAACCGCCGCGCCTGGACGCTTTGACGCGCTCGAGCTCGTCTTTCGAAATTCCGTCCCGCATGAGTCGATCGACTTCCTCGTCTACGGCGCGCTTGATGGCTTCAATATCACCGCCGGGCTGTGCCGTGACGACGATCCAGAACATGCCAGCGATTTCGTTTGCGAACATGAAGGCTTGGGCACTCGTGGCGATCTGCTCGTTGTAAACCAGGCGCTTGAACAGCCGCGAGTTCTTGCCACCGGCCAGCACATCGCCGGCGAGTTCCAGCAAATCGGCATCGCCGGACGTGAGGTGCGGGCCGCCCCAGATCTTGTAATACCGTGCCTGTGGCACGCGGTCCTGCAGGACTTCGTGTTTGTCGCTCTCCAGCTGAACTTCCCAGACGTCGTACTTGGATATCGGCGGCCCGGGCGGAATGTCACCGAAATACAGTTTGACCTTCTCGAATACTTCGTCAGCAACGACGTCACCGGCAACGACCAGAACAGCGTTGTTGGGACCGTAGTAGGTCTTGAACCATTCCTGTACGTCCTCGAGGCTGGCCGCATTCAGGTCTTCCATGGATCCAATGACGGTACCACGAGTACGGGTGCCCTTCCGGAAACGCGCCTTCAACTATGTGGTTCCACACCTTGCCGTAGGGCTGGTTTTCACCCTGGCGCTTTTCGTTTTGCACGACGCCGCGCTGTTCGTCGAGTTTCTCCTGCGTGACGGCGCCCAGCATGTGTCCCATGCGGTCGGATTCCATCCAGAGCGCCATGTCGAGCGCGGTCTTCGGAACATTCTGGAAATAGTTGGTGCGATCGAAGTTTGTCGTACCGTTCATGTCCGTGGCGCCAACGCGTTCGAAGGGCTTGAAGTACTCGTCGTCGTAGTTCTCGGTGCCGTTGAACATCAGGTGTTCAAACAGGTGCGCGAAGCCGGTTTTGCCGGGCTTCTCGTTCTTGGAGCCGACGTGGTACCAGACGTTGACGGCGACGATCGGCGCCTTGTTGTCCTCGTGGACAATCAGCCTGAGACCGTTGTCGAGCGTGTATTCGGTGTAGGGAATTTCAATGTCGGCGGCCGTCGCGATGGAAGCGATGGCCACAAGAGCAAACGACGCGATGGTCGCTGCCAGGGACGGATGTTTATGCATGATCAACTCTCTTTGGTCGTGGTCGCGCAGCGGCAGTTTATCCGGCAGCTTGCGGCGGGATACAGGGATGAGATTTGGGGTTTTTCCTGGAGGCGCGAGAGTATACCAGCCGCCGTTTGCTGCGTGTAGCGTCGGGCGCGCACGGTCAATCGCGCGCCAGTTCTTCGGGATGATGCACGAACGGTCCCGGGGCGATCAGCGGGCGCAGCAGGAAAATCAGGGTCGTGAGCAGCCCGACGATTGCCATGATGATCACCGCATTGCGAACCGAGCCGTCATAAATCAGCGCCGCGAACAGCGCGCCGCCCGCGCCGGAGAGGTTTTGCAGCGTGCCGACAATGGATGAGGCGACGCCCGCGATTTTGGGCAACGGGTCCAGTGCGACGACCATGGTGTTGGACATCAGGATGGCGATCGTAAACATGAACAGGCAAACGCACAGCCATAGCCACCAGAAGGGCGCGTAGTCGAGCCAGGCGATGATGGCCAGCTGCGCGCTGGCGGCGAAGATGATGCCCACACTAATGCCGATAAGCTGCAGTTGGTCGAAGCGCATGACGAGCAGACGATTCAGGGCCGATCCCGCCAGTATCGATAGCCCGGCACAGGCAAAGATCAGCCCGTAAGCCTGCACCGAGTAACCATAGATTTCGACGGTTAGTGCCGCCGAGACCGCGATAACCGACAGAAACCCCGCCGGCGGCAACAGCAGAAGTAATAGCCCAAAAATACTTTGACGATGAGAGAAGAACTCGCCAAAACTGGAAATGAGCTGCCGGACCGGGTGTTCGGTCACCTCGGGTCTGTGCGTCTCAACGAGGTTTTGCCTGATCGCTATAATCATCAGGTAGGCGCAGGCGGCGATCGCAATGAACGGCGCCCGCCAGCCCCATTGTGCAACCAGCAACGCACCGAACGTTGGTGCAATGACGGGGGCCGCTGTGAATATCATCGTCATCAGCGACATCAGGCGTGCCGCGTCCTTGCCTGACGCGATATCTCGCACGATCGCTCTCGACAGCACGACGGCCGAAGCGGCGCCTATGCCCTGTACGAAACGGGCGACGAGCAGCCACTCCATGTCAGTGGACAAAGCGGCCACGGTTGCGGCGATCGCAAACAGCGTCATCCCGGCATACAGCGTCGGCAGTCGGCCCAGGCGATCGGAGAACAGGCCGGCGGGAATCTGTCCTATCGCCATGCCGGCCATGAAGATGCCGACAATTTGCTGGCCGCGTGTCAGGGTCGAGTCGAGCGCGTCGACCATGGACGGAATGGCAGGCAGGCTGAGATCCACAGTCAAGGCTGCCATGGCCGTAAGCAGGCCCAGGGTCAGGACAAAACTGCGGGATTGCACGAGGTGGGTGTTCAAGGGCGTGTAGTGTGCCCACCTATTATCAAATCTGCCAGCTGCGGCGTTCCAATCCAGTACGCGAGTTCTCGCGGATGACTGATGTTCCAGATCGCGATGTCGGCGCGTTTACCGACTTCCAGTGTGCCGCGATCCTGTGACAAGCCCAGCGCACGAGCTGCTTCGCGCGTTGTGCCCGCGAGACACTCGAGCGGCGTCAGGCCGAATAGGCGGCTCGCAAGTATCATGGCGTTGCGCAAGGAACAAATTGGAGATGTGCCGGGATTGCAGTCACTGGCAACGGCAATGGGTACACCACTCGCCCTGAGCGTTTTGATGGGCGGCAGCTGGGTTTCGCCCAACGTCAGGAACGCACCGGGCAGCAAAACGGCGACGGCACCCGCTTTGGCCATGGCATCGACGCCGGCGGCGGATGTGTATTCGAGATGATCGGCAGAAAGCGCGTTGAAGTAGGCCGCGAGTTTCGCACCGCCACCGTCGCTAAGCTGATCGGCATGCAACTTGACGGGCAAGTCGAAATCCTTGGCCTGACGAAACAGCTTTGCGATTTGAGGGGCACTGAAAGCGATGGACTCGCAGTAAGCATCGACAGCATCCGCGAGTCCGCGTTTCGCAACTTCAGGCAGCAGTTCATTTGTGATCAAATCGATGTAATCGTCGGCTTTGCCTTCGAACTCGGGTGGCACCGTGTGAGCGGCGAGCAGCGTGGTGCGAATCGTCAAGTCTGTCGATTCGCCGAGGCGTCTCGCCACTTCGAGCATCTTCAACTCGTTCTTGACGTCGAGTCCGTAACCGGATTTTATTTCTATTGTCGCAACGCCTTCGGCGGCGAGCGCCTGGACACGCGGCAGGGCGGCATCGAACAGCTCCTCCGCTGATGCCGCTCGCGTCGCACGCACGGTCGACAAGATTCCGCCACCGGCTTGCGCGATTTCTTCGTAGCTGACGCCCTCGAGGCGTTGCTCGAATTCCTGCGATCGGTCGCCGGCAAAAACCAGGTGGGTATGACAGTCGATCAGCGCGGGCGTTACCCACTGTCCGCCCAGGGATCGCGTCTTGCGGGATTTGCCGGCCGGCCGTTCGGCTTTGGGCCCCAACCAGGCGATCGAGCCGTCGGCAATGGCGATGTCGCCATCGCTGATCTCGCCGTATTCCGGCGAGTCGGCCGCGAGCGTCGCGATGCGCGCGTCGGTCAGCAGCAGGTCCCAATCGGCCATGGATTGTCTCCGCGAAATTGCATTCGAAATTACCATGTACTAGCCTGTATATACAACTTCAAGAGGGCTCCATGACCTACGTTTTCGCGAGCAAAGCGCTATTGCCTGGCGGATGGTCGGACAACGTTCGTTTCCGTATCGATCGAGGCCGCGTCGAGGACATCGAAATGGCGGCCAAGCCGTCTTCGGACGATACGCTGGCCGGTTGCGTCATCCCGGGTCTTTGTAATGCGCACAGCCACGCCTTCCAGCGCGCGCTGGCCGGGCACACCGAGCAGCGTTCGCCGACCGGGCGTGACAGTTTCTGGACCTGGCGCGAGCGCATGTACGAACTCGCGGGGCAGGTTGACGCGTCGGCCCTGACGGCGATCGCACGGCAGGTTTACTGCGAGATGTTGAACAGCGGTTACACGTCGGTGGCGGAGTTTCATTACCTGCATCGCGACCCTCGACACCCGGACAAGCAGGACGCGATGTTGCAGGCGATCGTGCAGGCGGCGACCGACAGCGGCATTCGCCTGACCTACGTACCCGTTCTTTACGAGCGCGCCGGGTTTGACGACCCTGAGCCCGCGGAGCATCAACGTAACTTCGCCATGTCGCTCGACGAGTTCCTGGCACATCACACGAGAGCGGCTGACTTATGCCAGCGAGTCAGTAAACGTCGGGATCGGGGCACACAGCCTGCGCGCGGTCAGTCACGAGTCGCTCGCAGAAATCGCGCGTGTCGCCGCAGACAATGACGCGCCGATGCATCTGCACATCGCCGAGCAGCAACGTGAAGTCGATCAGTGCATGGCCGCTTACGGCCGCCGGCCGGTTCGCTGGTTGCTCGAGAATCTCGATGTAACCGAGCGCTGGTCGCTTGTGCATGCCACCCACATGGACTTCGACGAGACGGCGGCGCTGGCAGGCTCGGGGGCCGTGGTAGTGCTGTGTCCAAGTACCGAGGCAAACCTGGGCGACGGCTTGTTTCCCTTGCACCATTTCCTGGAGGAAGGCGGTCGCATTGCCATCGGTTCCGACAGCCATGTATCGATCAACCCGTTCGAGGAATTGCGCTGGCTGGAGTACGGGCAACGGCTCGCGACACAGTCCCGCAACGTCGTATCACTGCGCCACAGCCATGTCGGCAGCGAGTTGTTTTCACGCGTTCTCGAAGGTGGTGCGATGGCCGGCGGCCAGGCCACAGTCGGCCTTGCGAAAGGAGCGCCAGCCGATCTCGTGGTCCTGAGCGATGACGACCCGATGCTCGCGGGCCACGGCGACGAGTCGCGGCTCGATGCGCTCGTGTTCTCGGGCTACCCGCTGCCGGTCGAACGCGTCATGGTCAACGGCGACTGGCGTGTCATCGATGCCGTGCACGTAGATCGGGCGCGAGCCCGGGCCGAGTACGCAACGACGCTGAAAGCGCTCGAGGAGACGCGATGAACCAGGCCAAGCCGCGCTATCAACAGCTCAAGGACCTGATCATCGGGCGTATTTCTTCGGGCGAGCTGCAGCCGGCTGATCGCGTGCCCTCGGAAAACGAACTGGTTGAGTCAATGAGCGTGTCACGCATGACGGCGAATCGCGCGTTGCGTGAGCTGAATGACGAAGGCTACGTCGATCGCGTCGCGGGTCGCGGTACGTTCGTGTCGGACTACCGATCGCAGTCACATTTGCTCGAAGTGCATAACATTGCCGACGAGATAGCGCTGCGCGGGCATAAGCATTCCAGCCGGGTCATACGCCAGTCGCTGCAGCATGCGCGGGGCGAAGTGGCGAAAGCACTACACGTGGAGCAGGGCACCGAGGTTGTTCACCTGTTGCTCGTGCACGCCGAGAATAGTGTCCCGATTCAGCTCGAAGATCGTCACGTGCTTGCGAGTTTTGCGCCGGGCTGTTTGCAGCAGGATTTTGCAGCGGTAACGCCAAGCGCTTACCTGACATCGATATCGCCGCTGCAGGAGGCCGAGCAGGTTGTTCGTGCGAGCGTGCCGAATCGTGCCGTGCAGAAATACCTCGATATCAAGGATGGCGAGGCGAGCCTCGTCGTTATCCGGCGCACCTGGTCAGAAGGACGCCCGGTTACCTTTGCACGCTTGCATCACCCGGGCAGCCGTTATGAGCTGACCGGACACTACACCCCGCCGGGTACAAGCCGGTCGACATCGTCGGATGTCGTGCAGTTGGAGGAATTACGGCAATGAAGCGAATCATCAAGGCGCCCACAGGCACAGACCTGCAGGCCAAAAGCTGGCTAACCGAAGCGCCGTTGCGAATGCTCATGAACAATCTCGATCCTGAAGTCGCGGAACGGCCACAGGATCTCGTCGTCTATGGCGGCATCGGCAAGGCGGCACGCAACTGGGAGTGTTTCGATGCCATCGTCGCGACGCTGAAGGAACTCGAGAACGATGAGACCTTGCTCGTGCAATCGGGCAAGCCGGTCGGTGTATTCAAAACGCATGCCGATGCGCCGCGCGTACTGATCGCCAACTCCAACCTGGTGCCCGCCTGGGCGAACTGGGAACACTTTCGCGAGCTCGATAAGAAAGGCCTGATGATGTACGGGCAAATGACCGCGGGCTCGTGGATTTACATCGGCAGCCAGGGAATCGTGCAGGGCACCTACGAGACGTTTGTCGAGATGGGTCGGCAGCATTACGACGGGGATCTCGCCGGGCGATGGATCCTGACGGCGGGCCTCGGCGGCATGGGCGGTGCGCAGCCGCTGGCGGCAACGATGGCCGGTGCGTCGATGCTTGCGATCGAATGTCAGTCCGACCGCATCGACATGCGGCTGGAAACGGGCTATCTCGATACCCGGGCCGAGACACTTGACGAAGCCATGGAGATCATCGACAAGTCGGTTCGCGACAAGACCGCGGTTTCGGTCGGCCTGCTCGGCAACGCGGCAGAGATTTTGCCCGAAATGCTGAAGCGCGGTATCCGTCCCGATGCGGTTACCGATCAAACGTCGGCACACGACCCGGCGAACGGTTATTTGCCAATTGGCTGGACCGTGCAGCAGTGGTACGAGCAACGCGAGAACAATCCCGACGCTGTCGTTGCCGCCGCGGTCAAATCGATGGCTGTGCATGTGCGCGCAATGCTCGATTTTCAAAGCCAGGGCATACCGACCTTCGATTACGGCAACAATATTCGGCAAGTCGCATTCGATGAGGGCGTCAAGAATGCATTCGACTTTCCGGGATTTGTGCCCGCTTATGTGCGCCCGCTGTTTTGCCGCGGCGTCGGTCCATTTCGCTGGGCCGCGCTGTCCGGTGACCCCGAAGACATTTACAAGACTGACGCCAAGGTCAAAGAGCTGATTCCTGACGACCGTCATTTGCACAACTGGCTCGATGCGGCGCGTGAGCGCATTCACTTTCAGGGACTGCCTGCGAGAATTTGCTGGGTAGGGCTCGGGCAGCGCGACCGGCTGGGTCTCGCGTTCAACGAGATGGTTCGTAATGGCGAACTGAAGGCACCGGTCGTGATCGGCCGTGACCACCTCGACAGCGGTTCCGTCGCGAGCCCCAATCGAGAGACCGAATCGATGCTGGACGGTAGCGACGCCGTTTCGGACTGGGCTATGCTCAACGCGCTTTTGAGTACCGCGAGCGGCGCCACCTGGGTGTCACTGCATCACGGTGGCGGTGTCGGTATGGGCTACTCGCAGCATGCAGGACTTGTGATCGTCTGCGACGGTAGTGCCGATGCCGACCGGCGAATTGCTCGCGTGCTGTGGAACGATCCGGCGAGTGGCGTCATGCGGCATGCCGATGCGGGCTACCAGATCGCCGTCGATTGCGCACGCGATAACGGCCTCAATCTTCCGATGGTGGATACCGGGAGGGCAACATGAAACTGACGATCGACAATCAGCTCGTGACGCTGACCGACCTGCGCGAGGCCTGGCACGACGGCGTGACCGTTTCACTCGGCGACGATGCGCGGGTTCGAATCGCGGAAGCGAACGAGTTCATCGATGACGTCGTCGCGCACGGTGACATTGTGTATGGCGTGAATACCGGGTTTGGCCAGATGGCGCAAGTTCGCATCAGCGACAAGGAACTGGTGCATCTGCAGGAAAACCTCGTGCGCTCGCACGCTGTTGGCGTCGGTGAAGATCTCGATGACGAGATTGTTCGCCTGATCATGCTCATGAAAGTCGTTGCGCTCGCGGCAGGTTTCTCGGGTGTGCGTCACGAACTTGTCGAAACGCTGTGCGCGCTCATCAACAACGAAATTTATCCACGCATACCGTCACGCGGTTCGGTAGGCGCATCCGGGGACCTCGCGCCGCTGGCACACATGGCCGGCGCCCTGATCGGCATCGGCGAAGTCCGTGTGAAAGGAAATCTCGTGCCGGCCCCAATTGCGCTCAAGGCCGCTGGTATCGAGCCGATAACGCTGGCGCCGAAAGAGGGGCTGGCATTGCTCAACGGCACGCAGGTCTCGACGGCGTTGGCACTGGCTGCTGTTTTTCGCACAGAAAACATCCTGTCCGCGTCGTTAGTAGCAGGCGCGATGTCGTCCGATGCGATCAAAGGCAGCGATACGCCGTTCGATAAACGCATTCAGAGCGTGCGTGGTCATGGCGGCCAGATTGCCGTCGCGGGCGTGCTGCGCGAATTAATGGATGGTAGCGATATTCGCAAATCGCATCTCGAATGCGACCGCGTACAGGACCCGTACTCCATACGCTGCCAGCCGCAGGTGGTCGGCGCCTGTCTCGATGTCTTGAGTCACGTATGTTGGGTGTTGCGGACCGAAGCGAACGCGGTAACTGACAATCCGCTGGTCTTCGTCGAATCAAACGCCGTGCTCTCGGGCGGCAACTTCCACGCCGAGCCTATCGCGATGGCAGCCGATTACCTGGCCCTGGCCATCGCCGAGATCGGTGCTTTGTCAGAGCGCCGTATCGCGCTGCTGATCGATTCACACTTGAGCGGTTTGCCGCCATTTCTTGTCGCCGAGGGCGGACTCAACAGTGGATTCATGATGGCCCAGGTGACGGCCGCGGCACTGGCCTCCGAGAACAAGTCGCACGCGCACCCGGCGAGTGTGGATAGCATACCGACATCAGCCAACCAGGAGGATCACGTCAGCATGGCGACGTTTGCCGCGCGGCGCTTACACACGATGCTCGACAATGTGGCGGACATCGTGGCGATCGAGTTGCTCGCGGCGGCGCAGGGAATCGACTTTCATCATCCGCAAAAAAGTTCGCCGGCGATTGAAAATGTTATTACGGCATTGCGTAAAATATCGCCGCGCTATGTCGAGGACCGCTCACTGTCATCCGATATCCGGCGCATTGCGGCCACGATCGATGACGGCAACTACTGTCAGTATGCCGAATCCATACTGCCCAGCCTGCGCACATGATTGATATCTGCAACACATACGACGGTGAATTGCCGCTGCTGATTAGCGTACCGCACGACGGCTGTCACCTGCCGAAGGAATTGCGGGGCCGCATGACCCGAGTTGGGCTCGCGGTTCCGGATACGGACTGGCACGTCGCCGAGCTGTATGACTTTGCGCGCGATCTTGGCGTGTCAATGCTGGTTGCAAACTTCTCGCGCTATGTCGTTGATCTCAACCGCTCGGCATTGGACGAGGTCCTGTATCCGGGGCAGCTCGTCACGGGCCTGTGCCCGGAGCAGACGTTTTCAGGTGAGGACATCTACACGGCAGGTGGTGTCACGGAGCAAGAGAAGGCTGAACGCATAGCAAAGTACTGGCAGCCATATCATGCGCGCATCAATGCGGTGCTTGCGGCAATGCGAGCGAAACATGGCTACGCGCTGCTCTGGGATGCGCATTCGATTCCGAGTGTCGTGCCGCGTCTGTTTGACGGTGAATTGCCCGAACTCAATATCGGAACTAACGACAGCAGAAGCTGCGCGGCGCCAATTGCAGCGGCCGTCGTCGACGTTGCCAGGGCCAGTCCATACAGCGCCGCCTTCAACGCGCGCTTTAAAGGTGGCTACATCACTCGCCATTACGGCAACCCAGGAGACAACATTCACGCCATACAGCTCGAGATTGCTCAACGGGCCTATATGGACGAGGCGACGACAGTTTTTGATGCGGAAAAGGCGGGGCGCTTGCGGGAGACGCTCAGCCACATGCTGCAGGCATTCCTCAATGCCGCGTGCGAGCGTGCATAGAGCGCGGGAGATTCAGTAGCCGTTCAGGGGCCGGCAAATACGCTGGGCGTGAAATATTGGGCTATTATTGCCCTCAAACGACGGGCCTATCGGTCGGATCGATGCATTTACGGGAATCTGAGTAATGATCAAGCAAAGTAAAGTTCTGCGTCCATGGGCGCTGGTTGTGGCGATACTGTTCGCTTCGTCGGTATTGGCCGCATCGGCTGACAAGATCAACCGCGAGTCGAACAAGGCACTGCAGGTGTTCAAGGAAGAAATCAGCGGTTCTGATGTATTCCTGAACCAGGCGGCCGGCTACCTCGTGTTCCCGCGCGTCATCAAAGTTGGCGTGGGTGTGGGCGCGGAAACAGGCGAGGGCGTGCTGCGTGTTGGTGGTTCTACGGTGGCTTATTACCGCACGACCAGCGGTTCGATCGGGTTTCAGCTTGGTGCACAGGCGAAATCGATCGTCATTGCTTTCATGACGCGAGAGTCACTGGACAAGTTTCGCAACTCGAGTGGCTGGAAAGTCGGCGTCGATGGCTCGGTTGCGCTGATCGACCTTGGTGCCGGCAAGACGATCGATACCGATAACATCAGGGACCCGGTCGTCGGTTTCATCTTCGGCTCCAAGGGCTTGATGTACAACCTGACGCTCGAAGGCTCGAAGTTCACGAAACTCGACAAGTCCTGATTGCTTGGACGAAGAACCGAAACTTGAGGAAACCGCTAATCGGTCGATAAGCAAGCTCATTGGCGACGGCGCGCGTGTCTTGCCCGAGAAATCGCACGGCTGGTTCAGGAATTGGTAGCCTGTTCAATGGCCAGGCTGTCAATTTCGTCATTCAGTTCTTCATCGACTCATTAACAAATACACTCAAAGCCTTCATGTGGCCCGTATACATTGTGCAAACAGCGCCGCCATGGGGAGCGATCGGACTCGGACTCGCTTACGTGGGGTTCAGCAAATATCTGAAGCCACCTATCGACCGGTGGCTGTTTCCTGACGACTCGATGGAATAAGAACTTCCCTCGGAAGCGTCTAGGGCCACTGGCCAGCTGGCGGCCGGCTGTCGATCATTATTACGTCCAGTTTTTTCTGAGCGCGCTTTAGATCCAATAGGTCACGCCGCTCAAGCATCTCACAGTCGTCGCTAACCATCTGTGCGATGTCGACAGGATAGTGTCGACAATCTTCAGGACGGTCGTCATAGATATCACAGGTGAATTTCTTGCCGTCCGGCGACTTCCGCAGCCAGGGACAACGAGGAAAATACTCACCGCTTGCGGGGTCCACCCAGATTTTTTCGCCCTGGACGTAGCGAGAAATATCCGGTCGGTGGGTTTCCCACCAGTCAATTTCTTCCATTGAAGCAGATAAACCACCGTTGCCCGCCGTCTCACAACACTTGCCGCATGAGTTGCAGTTCTTCATTTGGCCAGAATACAGTACATCGCCGGAAAACGTATAGGGCCGCAGAAAAAGGCCT
>CAWJCA010000002.1:0-10328 GCA_963841165.1 uncultured Gammaproteobacteria bacterium
CCGGCACGGACAAGCGGCGCGCAGTATAGCGTCGCCGGCCCATTGCGAAAAGGGTCCCGGGCGATTAATCGCGCTGGCGGCGCACCTTTATTACGACCTCTACGCTTTGGCTTTCCGTGCCCTTCGGCAATGGAGGCAAAGCGCTGAAACTCACCTGGTCCTCGTCAATATCGGTGACCTCGCCCGTATCGACGTTATAGAAGTGGTGGTGAGGAACGGTGGACGAGTCGTAGTAACGACGTTCGGGGTCCAGGCTCAGCTCTTTTACGAGGCCGCATTCTCCAAACAAATTCAAGGTGTTATAGACGGTCGCCTTGGATACAGTGCTGCCCGATTGACGCAGCCGATCGATGATTTGATCGGCCGACAGGTGCTGCGGTTTAGCGAGCAGGACCTCCGCAATTTCCAGGCGTTGCGGCGTCGGCAAAATGCCGTGAAGGTCGAATTGCACGAGGATGTCAGCGCGCGCCATTCTGTATGTCCTTTCGATCCATGATAAGGCCACAGGATATCACGAGCCGGGTCACGCGCGTCAGCCGGCCGATTCCATTTCCGCCGGAAAAGCCGACATTCAGCGGAGGCGACCGGCCGCCCCGCTTCGCGACAATGCGAAAGAGGACAGGGAGGTCCGGCATGCATCGGCGCACTCGCGGCTACACGCTTTACGAATTACTCGTCACAACCGGGCTGATCGCTATTTTACTGGCGACAGGTATTCCGTCGTTCGCAGCCATCGCGGCGCGGCAACGGCAACTGGCGGAGATCAATGCCCTGTTCCACGCGATTCACGTTGCCCGCAAGGAATCCATCATGCGTCGCAAAGTCGTTTCCTTGTGCCCGAGTCATGATGGCCTGAGCTGTAAAAATAGCACCGACTGGTCGAGTGGCTGGCTCATGTTCGAGGACAGCGATCGGGACTCGCCGCCGCACGTCGACGCCGGAGAACCCGTGCTTCAGCGCCACGCCGTGGCCAGCGATGTCATCATCCAGGCCAACCGGCGCAGCTTCACCTTGCGAGCCACTTTTCTTCGCGCCACGAACGGGACTTTCATCGTTTGCGACCGCGGGGACCGTATTCGCGCAAAGGGCCTGGTCATCAGCTACACGGGACGGCCACGAGTCGCGCTCAGCAGGACCAGCGGGCAGCCCTACTCATGTGCGCATTAGGTTAAATCGGGGCCAGCAAATTGGACCGTTTATCGGCGATGTGACGCCATTCGTCGAAAAGACCTACGCTGCCGGAACGCACTCTTCTATAGTGGCCTGCATGAATAATACGAATCAGGGCGGCTTCACGCTCTACGAACTCATGGTTACTGTAGCGATTGTCGGCATCGTTTTGGCATTCGGTGTTCCGAACATGCGTCAATACAACCAGAACTCCAAAATGACGAGTACCGCCAACGACCTGCACGCCGCGTTTCACCTGGCGCGCAGTGAGGCGACCCGGGCAAAAAGCAATATCACGCTCTGTGCCAGTGCCAACTCGACGACGCCTGGCGCCGACTGTGGTGGCACCTGGGACCAGGGCTATATCGTATTCGTCGACACGGATGGTGATATTGCGCGTGCCGGTGCGACCGAGACGGTGCTGCGCGCGCAGCCGGCGATCGCCGACGGCGTGACGCTCAAAGTCGAGGATAACGCAAATTTTTTCGGTTTCGCGGCTACCGGCCTGGGCCGTGGAGACATCGGCGCTAATACGGCACTGACGCGGGTGGTCATGTGTGACGATCGCGGCAACATTACGGCGGCCGGTGGCAACTCGGCCGCGCGGGTCTTCGTCGCCACGCCGCTGGGCCGCGCGACGATCCAGCGCGACATCGACTTGATTCAGGACGTGCTGGACGATCTGGGCGAAACCTGCCCGTAGGCGGATTTGCGCTTCAAAAAAACCAAGGAAAAAACGCAATGATCCTCAGGAATACAAGATTTGGAACGATTCAGAACCACGGCGGCTTTTCGCTGATCGAGGTACTGATCGCATTGGTCATCATGTCCGTCGGCATGCTCGGCATTGCCGGCCTCTATGTCGAAGGCATGAATGCAGGACGAACGTCCATATTTCGTCACCATGCCGTGACGCTCGCCAGTGACGTCGCCGACCGTATTCGTGCAAACCCGAGGGCCGGTCCCGCCTACGCGGGAGACCCCGGCAACAACAACTGCGTGCTGGGCAATGTGGATTGCGACCCGGAGGAGATGGCTGCCAATGACATCGACCTCTGGAAGACCCAGGCAGACGATATGCTGCCGAACGGCGATGTGACGGTTACTTACGTCGGTGGCGCTGGTGTTGTGCCGTCGACCTACACCATCGTCGTGAGCTGGGACGAGGCCGGTGCGGATACGCCGCCGACGTACACGATCGTGATACCCGTGCGCGAAATCTAAGGGGGGCCGGCAGATGAACAATTCACACTTCAATTCGGCCCGCTACCAGGCCGGTCTGTCATTGACCGAACTCATGGTCGCATTGGCGATCGGTTCGTTCCTGATGATCGGTGCCATACAGATCTACAATCAAAGCCGGGAGGCATTCGTCATCAACGAGTCTATTGCGCGCGTGCAGGAAACAGCGCAGTTCGCGATGGACACGATCGAAGCCGATTTGCGTATGGCCAGTAACTGGGGCCGCAACAGCCGCGGACTTGCCGTTGAAGGCCGTTCCCTTATCGGCGACGCGGATCCGACCAGCCTCGACCCGCCGGCCGATTGTGGCGCGCGGTGGGTGCTTGATCTTGGCAAGCCGATCGATGGTAATAATAATGCTTTCGGCCTGGCATGCTTGCCGACCGCGGACGCCGGTACCGCGCAGACGAATTCCGATGTCGTCACTGTGCGGCGTGCCAGCGTGGCTCCCGTCCTTCCCACCAATGGACGGTTCCAGATTCAAAGCACCCGAATTCAAGGTGAAGTGTTCAAGAACGGTCTTGTCCCGAACAGCTTCGAACCGCCAGCAGACGCGGCGCTCCCTGCGCAACCGACGGATCCGTCCGCGACCCATAATCTCCTGGTAAACAGCTATTACGTGGCACAGGAGTCGGAGTTGATTCCGGGCGTGCCCACACTGCGGCGTAAAACCCTGACCATGAATGCGGGCGCTTCTGTAGTCGAAGATCAGGAAGTTGCGCCGGGTGTCGAGAATATCCAGTTGCAACTCGGTATCGACGTTGACCAGGACAACACGGTTGATCGTTACGTCAATCCTGGAGACCCGATCTACGACCCGAATGCAGCCGCTGGCTATGTCCCTGGCGCCCGCGTCATGACGGCGCGCATCTGGTTGATCGTGCGCAGCGTCACCCCGGAATTTGGCGTTCAGGATACCAACACCTATAAACCGGGCGATCTCGCCACCGCACTTACGCTCGAGGGCGGTTATCGTCGCATGCAGGTCTCAAAAACCATACTTCTGCGCAATGCCAGAACCTGATCAAGAGATAAATTATGAAATCCACTATTCAGTCAATTAATCATCGCAATAAGCAGCGCGGTGCTGTGCTCGTAATCAGCCTGTTGCTGCTCGTTGTTATCACGACGCTCGCAATCTCGGGCATGAATACCGCGACGACCGAGCTTGCGATGGCACGCAATGACCAGAATTACGAGTACGCCTTCCAGGCCGCGGAAACAGGCCTCGAAAATGCCATGGCGCAGGGGAGTTTCGACACGCTGTCGAGACAGACCTCGGTCAGAACTACATCAACACAAATGACGAGGTCGTAGCCAAAGTCCGGTTTGAGGATACAACGCTGGTACCTGATCGTGCGTTCAGCCTCGGTGTCGGTAGCGGTGTTGCCGCGTATCACTTTCTTGCTACCGCAGAAGCCAAGTCAAAACGCGCACCGGGCAGCACTACGGACCGCGATTCCAGCGCGCTTCACACACAAGCTTTTTATGTCGTCGGCCCTGAGTCGTCGTCACTCTAAATTCGGAACGGAGTAGTCCGATGGACATGATTAAGACCACATTATTCTCGCTATTGCTCATGATGAGCGCGGCTGCTTTTGCAGAGAATTATCCGCCTACCAAGACTTACGAAGCACTAGTAGGGGAAATGCGAATGCCCAGCGCGGAGAACGGCACTATCACGGTGCGCGAGTGCAGCAGCTGCAATTACGAAACTCATCGGGTTACAGCGCGCACGGTCTACGCAATGAATGGAAAAAATATGTCACTCGGGGACTTTCGAGAGCTTGTTGGCAAATTGAGACTCGAAGGCGACCACGCTGTCAATGTAAGACTTGACATCCAGACAGACACGATTTCTAAAGTTTTTATTTACACACAGTAGGCCGCTCAGAACGGACACTGAGGACACCAAATGAACTCTCAAAACGTAAAAACACTCTCAATCGGCACATCGTTGCTGCTGACGATCTTGGCCGGGGTGCCCGCTGTCGCCGATGACACGGAGCTGCTGGTCGTTGACCCGAGCAACACGTCTGCGGCGCCGCCGAATATCATGTTCATTATCGACACGTCGGGCAGTATGGGCGACCCGGTCAGCACGACCGAGCCTTATGACAGCAATCGTGACTATGCGACAGGATCCTGCGACACCGACAGAGTCTACTGGACTACGCTCGATGTCGAGCCGAGCTGCGTTGGCGGTGGCAATACCCAGTTCATTGACGAGGCGGCCTTCGTCTGTGAGGACGCCAGGCTGCGCATGAGCGGCATCGGCGCCTACAGCGGCGTGATGGTCCAGTATCGGGCCGACGACGATGATGACGACTAACGGCCGTTGGCAACAACTCGAGATCGGTAATGCGACGAGCCTGGTTGAATGTCAGAACGATTCGAGCGAGCACGGCGACGGCACGTCAGGCGCAGTTTATGCCCAGGCCGGTACCGGGCTCCCGGAATTCACGTCCGACCCCAATGCGGAGATCTTCTGGGGCAGCGGCGACGCGGCGCAGGCCTATACCGTGTATGACGGCAACTACCTCAACTGGAAGGAAAACCCGGTTACGGTCAGACTTGCCGAAGATCGACGTCGTGAAGGCCGTGACGAAGAACCTCATGAACGCGATTGAGAACGTCAACGTCGGTCTCATGCGTTTCACGGGTTCCGCTGGCGGACGCGTTTTACACGCCGTCAGCCCGATCGATACCGACCGGACCGCCATACTGAACAAGATCGATGCGCTTGTTGACGGCGGCGCCACGCCGCTGGCCGAAACTTTGTACGAGTCAGCCCTGTACTGGCGCGGCCTGAATGCCGACTACGGAAATCTGCAGCTCGATGCCAACGGTGATCCGACCGGCGACATCGATCCAAAGGCGTTTGTCGGCGAGGCGCCGGGAACTTACCAGAGCCCCGCGATGCCGGTTTGCACCCGCAACTTCAATGTCTTGCTGACCGACGGCGTGCCCGTCGATGATGCGGACGATCAGGCGAAAGTACCCTTGCTGACCAGGTTTCGGCACCATTCGTACCGCATGCAACGGCACCGAGGCCGACGGCCGCTGCCTCGACGATGTCGCCGAGTACCTGTCCAAGGTCGACATCAGCGGCACGACGGACGGGGAACAGGTCGTCACAACCCATACCATTGGTTTTGACATCAATCTGCCAATACTGAAGACAGCGGCAGAAGTGTCCGGCGGCGACTATTACCTGGCCGAAAACGTGGAAACGTTGACGACGGTACTGACACGTATCATCGAGAGCATTGTCGACAAGGGCCTGTCGTTCTCCGCACCGGCGGTCGCGGTGAACGCGTTCAATCGTACCCAGAATATCAACGATCTTTACATTTCGACGTTTCTTCCGGATAACAAAGTCCATTGGCCCGGCAATCTGAAGAAATATACGATTACGGCGGATGGCATCATCAAAGACGACAAGCCGGAAGACGCGGTAGACCCGGATACCGGATTCTTCAAAGACACCGCCAGGAGCATATGGACGGCAGTTACCGTAGAGGATGGCCCTAGAGTCAAATTCGGTGGTGCGGCCAACAAGCTGCCCATACCGGACGACCGTGACGTTTACACCAACAATGGCACGCTGAGTAATCTGACCGCTACAAACAACGCAATCACGCCGTCAAATGCGACGGCGTTCAGCCCGAGCGATTTCGGCCTCACCGGCGCTCCCGGAGAGCCGACGGTTGAGGACGTTATTCGCTGGGCGCGCGGCCAGGACATTTTGGATGATGACAGCGACGGTGAAACCGTTGACGCTCGAAACGACATGGGTGACCCGCTGCATTCACAACCCGCAGCTGTGGTTTACGGCGGTGACGTGGATAACCCGGAAGTAGTCGTATTCACAGCAACGAATGATGGCTATCTGCATGCGATAGACGGCGAGACGGGCGTTGAGCTCTGGTCGTTTATCCCCAAGCAATTCCTCCCGGACCTGCCGGAGCTGATGCTTAACGGCAATTCGACCTACAAACACTACGGCGTTGACGGCGACATCGTTCCCGTCGTTGCCGATTTGAATGACAACGGCATTATCGACGGAAGCGACTTTGTGCACCTTATTTTTGGTCTGCGCCGTGGCGGTACGAGGTACTACGCGCTCGATGTGACCGACAAGGACGCACCGGAACTGATGTGGACCGCCAGCTATCCGGAGTTTGGCCAGAGCTGGAGCAAACCGGTCGTTGCGCGCGTCGACATGATTGATTCGGGCCTCAATGCCCAAAAAGCGGTCGTCATAATCGGCGAAGGCTACGACACCGTGCACGACACGGCGGCATTTCCCAGCAATGCCGACAACGCGGGCGCCGGCATTTCAATGCTGGACCTGAAGACGGGTGAGCGCCTGTGGCGTGCCGGGCGAGCGGATGCCGACTTGACGCTTGCAGACATGACCCGGTCATTTCCCAGTCAGATTCGGGCTGTGGATTTCAGCGGCGACGGATTTGTTGATCGCCTGTATGCAGTCGATGTCGGAGGCCAGGTGTGGCGCTTCGACGTGTTCCGCAACAAGCAACCGGATAGTACTTCCGACCCACTCGTAACGGGCGGCGTCATCGCACGATTCGGGGGCGAGGGAGTGGCGTCGGCAGGCGCAACCGATACCCGCCGATTCTATTCCGCTCCGGACGTCTCGATCTTTTATGATCCAGTACTCAACCGCCGATTCCTCGCAATTGGCGTAGGCAGCGGCTACCGGG
The DNA here is from genome assembly GCA_963841165.1 of uncultured Gammaproteobacteria bacterium. GTDB lineage: Bacteria > Pseudomonadota > Gammaproteobacteria > Steroidobacterales > Woeseiaceae > UBA1847. The sequence goes on from CAWJCA010000002.1 coordinate 7,140, forward strand.
CGCATCCACTCGATGTCAGCGCATCTGACGCGTACTATTCGCTGCGCGATCCGGACCTTTTCGCGAAGCTCAATCAGGATGCGTACGACAATTACGATACCAATGTCGGAATTGCGTTGGACGGCGACATGGCTGAAGTCAGTGGCCAGGTCAATACGGTCATCGGTAACGACCAACGCGGCTGGAAATTCACTTTCCCTGCAGAGCAAATGATGCTGTCGGCGTCCGCAACATTCGACAATTCCGTGTTCTTCATCGGTTATGAACCCAACGTGGTGTCTGCGGCAAGCTGCCAGGTAAGACCAGGTAAAAACTACCTGTATCGAGTCAACGTCGCTAACGGTGACCCGGTTGCGAACAACCTCGATACGATGACACCGGGCGAAAGTAACGAGGCTCGAACGACGGCCCTGGAACAGGGCGGCATAGCACCGACACCGACATTCCTGTTCCCGACCGCACCGCAACCTTGCACCGGGGCTGCCTGTTCACCGCCGCCGATCGGCTGCGTTGGCGTCGAGTGTTTCAACCCGGGCTTTGCAAACAACCCGGTCCGTACGCTCTGGACGCAGGACGGAATTGAATAGTCGGATTGAATTGGCCGGTAGGTATACCAGGAAGAGAAACATGCAAATGCGTATATACATGCGCGGCGTCACGCTGGTGGAGCTGCTGATCGTGGTTGTGATCATCGCCATACTCACGGCGGTCGCTTTCCCGAACTATCGCAATTTCGTAATTCGGGCAAAACGCACCGAGGCGAAAGCCGCACTGCTGAAAGCCGCTACGAATCAGGAAAAGTTTTACCTGCAGAACCAGGCATTTACCGACGACCTTACAAAGCTCGGTTTTAGCGGCCCGCCGTTCAAGTCGGAGTCTGGCACCTACAATCTTAGCGTTGCCCCGAATCCGGATTGGGCAGTAGACTTTCTGGTAACGGCTACCTACACAGGCACCGACAGCGAAAATGCAAAGTGCCCGACATTCAAGATTGACGGGCGAGGCAACAGGACATCGCCAGACGGAACCTATGCCGACTGCTGGACGCGAAAGAACTAGGATCCGTCACCCGCGCCCTCAGGCGCTAAGGCTCAATCAGTCTTCGACGGACTTTGTCTGCCTGAGAAAAACAGCGCATCGATAATCAGCAGCGCGGCGCCGACCGAGATGCCGGCGTCAGCGACGTTGAACGACGGAAAGGCCCATCCGCCAAACCACACTTGAATGAAGTCCGTCACGTGTCCAAATCGGACACGGTCGATGAGATTGCCGACGGCTCCGCCCAGCACGAGCGCGAGACCGATTGACAGCAGCGCCTGCCCATCCTTGCGAATACGCCAGATCCACACGGCTATGACGCCGCTGACCACGGTGGCAAGCACGACGAAGAACCAGCGTTGCCAACCGCCGGCATTGGCAAGGAAGCTAAATGCGGCACCCGTGTTTTTCTGATGCGTCAGATTAATAAACGAGTTGAGGGGAACTCGATCATAGAGTGGCACCCACTCGACGATTGCCCACTTCGTAAGCTGGTCGACAACGACGATGACGAGCGCAATGACCATCCACGCGATGAAGCGTGCATTGCCGGCGTTACCTTCCTGTACCTGAGTCAAAGTCATTTCCTGTCAAACCGCGTGAGCGGCAAGTGCCATACGTGCATTTTCGGCATCAATCGTCATTTGCGCAACCAGTTCGTCAACCGACGCAAATTTCTCCTCGGCACGAAGGTGTGCGAGAAAGTCGACGTGAATGTATTCGCCGTAAATATCTGCATCGAAATCAAACAGGTGAACTTCGAGCACAGGCTTGCAAAGATCGAATGTTGGACGCGTTCCAACGCTGGCGACACCGTCAAACGGACCGTTGGGCAGCCCGTGTACGCGCACGGCAAAAATCCCAAGCACCGCGCTCTGCCGCCTCCTGATATCGACATTCGCGGTCGCATAGCCGAGCGAGCGGCCGACCTTCCGACCTTTGACGATTTTCCCGGACATCCGGTACGGGCGACCCAATAATGCCGTCGCGCGCTCGACATTGCCATCGGCGAGCGCATCGCGTATTTCCGTACTACTGACTCTTACGCCATCGACAACGATGCTCGGCACCTGGTCCACGTCAAACTGCAATGCCTTGCTTACCCGCTGCAAATGCCCGATCGTGCCCTCGCGCCTGCTTGCGAACTGGAAGTCATCGCCGACGACGATGTGGCGCGCATTGAGACCGTGAACGAGTATTTGGCGAACGAACGCATCAGCCCGAATACCGCGCATCGCGGCATCGAAACGCGGGCAATAGAAAATGTCGATACCGTAATCGGCAAGCGCCTCGTATTTCTCCCGAAAACGCATGAGCCTGGCCGGTGGGCTGACCGCCGCGAAGAATTCCTTGGGGGTCGGTTCGAAACTCATGACAATCGCGGGCCAGCCTTTGTCCCGTGCTGTCTTTATGACCCGATCCAGCAGTTGTGTATGACCGAGGTGAAGGCCATCATAGGCGCCAATGGTGACGACACTGCCACGTGCAAGTTCACCGTGCGGGAGATCGACCAGGTGTCTGACAAGCCGCACGTCAGATAGCCCTTAAGCGGAATTGCGACGGCCGCAGTCCCAGTATTAAAAGACTAAGGAAGTACGTGGCTGCTCCCGCGACAACCGATATGCCCAGCCAGTAAACGCGATCAAACGACGCGACGCCCAGCCACCATTCCAGCGGACGATAGAGCAGCAGCAGAACCGCGCACATGGCGATGTTTGCCGCCATAACTCGAACCATCAGCACCAACCATCCCGTGGAGTGCTGAATAACGTTCTCTTTGTGCAAGCCGTGGTATAGCAATGCGGCATTGAGTATTGCCGCAACCGAGGTAGCCCCGGCCAGACCGACGTGAGGTCCCGCGAATTCAACGGAAGTCAGGTACCAGGCCGACGCAATGCTCAGCACGAGATTGACGCCGAGGGCAATGATGCCCACACGCACCGGCGTCCGAGTGTCTTCGCGGGCGAAAAATGCCGGCGCCAGGATTTTTACGAAGGAAAACCCGATAAGTCCAAGCGCGTAGGCTTGCAGGGCAAGCCTGGTCATGCCGACCGACTTTTCGTCAAAGATCCCGCCGTAAAACAATGTCGCTATCAATGGACCGGCAAGAACAACAAGTCCCGCAGCCGCCGGCACGACAATCAACATTGC
>CAWJCA010000003.1:0-8833 GCA_963841165.1 uncultured Gammaproteobacteria bacterium
CAAGTAATAGCCCTGCAACAATGGCCAGCGCCGCCGCGATCCAGAACAGCGACTTGACGCCAAAATGTGCCGCGATCAGGGGACCGGCGACCATCGCAACCATGAACGACATGCCGATACCTATACCGAATACGGCCATGGACCGGGTCCGGACTTCCTCACGCGTGGCATCGGTGATGAGTGCAGTTAGTGTCGCCGATATTGCACCTGCGCCCTGCAGAAGGCGACCCGCGATGACGCCGTATATGGAATCACTGAGCGCGGCGAGCGCGCTGCCGGCCGCGAATATCGCGAGGCCGAGCACGATAACCGGGATGCGCCCGATACGATCCGAGAGCGCGCCCAGCGGTATCTGGAACCCGGCCTGGGTCAGCCCATAGCCACCAACTGCGAGTCCGATCAGGAGCGGCGTGGCGTGCTGCAGGTCCCTCGCATACAGCGAAAGCACCGGCAACAGCGCAAACAGGCCGAACATGCGAATCATGGAGATCAGCGCAACCACGGCCACAGAGCGACGTTCGGATGCATGCATCGGGATAACGGTGTCAGGGCTTTCTGAACTCAATCGTGGACTTCCTTTGCGCCGCGGATGCGCGGCGGCGTATATTAACAGGTTGTTTCCCGATCCCTGAATCCCTGTTATGAAGTCGATCCATGGTCACATAAATATTGGTGGCGCCAGGACCCACAACCTGCGCGACATCGACCTCAGCCTGCCACGAGAAAAACTGATCGTGTTCACCGGGCTATCCGGGTCGGGGAAGTCCTCGCTGGCGTTCGACACAATCTACGCCGAGGGTCAGCGTCGCTACGTCGAATCGCTGTCCGCCTATGCGCGCCAGTTCCTGTCGATGATGGAAAAACCCGATGTCGATCACATCGATGGACTGTCGCCGGCAATTTCGATCGAGCAGAAATCGACGTCTCACAACCCGCGATCGACGGTAGGCACGGTCACCGAGATCTACGACTACCTGCGCCTGTTGTTCGCACGGGCCGGTACGCCGCGTTGCCCCGACCATGACATCACGCTGGAGGCCCAGACCGTCAGCCAGATGGTGGATCACGTTCTGGAGTTGCCAGAAGGTTCGAGGCTGATGCTGCTCGCGCCCGTGGTTGCCGATCGCAAGGGCGAGCACGTACAGCTCATGGCGGACCTGCAGGCGCAGGGGTTTATTCGCGCGCGCATCGACGGGGAAATCTATGAACTCGACCAGCCACCTGCACTCGATCTCCGCAAGAAGCACAACATTGACGCGATCGTCGATCGTTTCAAAGTAAAGGACGATATTCGCCTGCGCCTTGCCGAGTCATTTGAAACGGCGCTGCGACTCGCTGACGGGGTTGCGCGTATTGCGTGGATGAACGATACGGACGCCGAGGAAATAATTTTCTCCGACCGGTTTGCATGCAATATCTGCGGCTACAGCCTCACGGAACTCGAGCCACGCCTGTTTTCCTTTAACAACCCGAGCGGTGCCTGTCCGGGCTGCGATGGTCTCGGCGTCAAGCAGTTCTTCGACACGGACCGCGTCGTCGTAAGTCCCGGCTTGTCGCTTGCCGGCGGTGCGATCCGCGGCTGGGATCGCAAAACGACTTATTATTACCAAATGATCCAGAGCCTGGCGTCGCACTACGATTTTGATATCGAAACGCCATTCAATGAACTGTCACAGAAGTTACAGAACGTCGTCCTGAATGGTAGCGGCAAGGAAAAGATCGAGTTCTTCTATGCCAATTCGCGCGGCATGCAGATCAAGAAACTGCATCGCTTCGAAGGCGTGCTTCCCAACCTGGAGCGCCGCTACCGGGAAACCGAATCCAGCGCCGTCCGCGAAGAGCTCTCGAAGTTCCTGAATAGCCAGGACTGCCCGGATTGCGAAGGTACCCGGCTGAACCGCGCCGCCCGACACGTTTTTGTCGCGGAGCAGTCGCTCCCGGAGATCACGCAACTGTCCGTCGGACACGCGCGAGAATTCTTCGACAACATGAAACTGGATGGCTGGCGCGGAACAGTTGCCGACAAGATCGTCAAGGAAATCAGCGAACGCGTCGGCTTCCTGTCTGACGTCGGCCTCGACTACCTTTCGCTCGACCGCAGCGCGGAAACCTTGTCGGGCGGCGAAGCGCAGCGTATTCGCCTGGCAAGCCAGATTGGCTCAGGATTAGTCGGCGTCATGTACATCCTCGATGAGCCCTCCATCGGCCTGCATCAGCGCGATAACCAGCGCCTGCTCGGCACATTGACTCACCTGCGCGATATCGGCAATACGGTCATCGTCGTGGAGCACGACGAGGAAGCGATACTCTCTGCCGATCACGTTGTGGATCTCGGTCCCGGTGCCGGTGTGCACGGCGGCCAGGTTGTCGCCCAGGGTACGCCCCAGGAAATCAAGGACGAGCCTCGCTCGCTCACTGGCCAGTACCTGTCGGGCAAGCGTGCGATTGCCGTGCCGGATGTCCGCACACCCGCGGACCCCGGTCGCCAGATCGTGATCGTCGGCGCCACTGGCAACAACCTGAAAAACGTCAAAGCCTCGATCCCGGTTGGTCTCATGACCTGCATCACCGGTGTTTCCGGGTCCGGCAAGTCGACGCTCGTCAACGACACCTTGTACAAGGCCGTTGCCGAAGAACTCAATCGGGCCAGCCGCAATCCGGCGCCACACAAGGAAATCAAGGGTCTGAGCCAGATCGATCGCGTCATCGATATCAGCCAGAGTCCTATCGGCCGCACGCCGCGCTCCAATCCGGCGACCTACAGCGGGCTGTTCACGCCCATTCGCGAGCTGTTCGCGGGTACCCAGGAGGCCCGTTCGCGTGGCTACATGCCGGGGCGCTTCAGCTTTAACGTCAAGGGAGGCCGATGCGAAGCGTGCCAGGGCGACGGCGTTATAAAAGTGGAAATGCACTTTCTTCCGGACGTCTACGTGCCCTGCGATGTCTGCCGTGGAAAACGATACAACCGCGAAACGCTGGAGATTCGCTACAAGGGCAAGAACATCCACGAAGTGCTGGAAATGACGGTTGAGGATGCGCTGGAGTTTTTCAAGAATGTGCCCGTCGTTGCGAGGAAACTGCAGACCTTGATGGATGTCGGCCTGACCTATATCCGGCTCGGCCAGAATGCTACGACCTTGTCGGGCGGTGAAGCGCAGCGGGTTAAACTCGCGAAGGAACTGTCCAAGAGGGACACGGGTAATACGCTCTATATACTCGATGAGCCGACGACGGGCCTGCACTTTCACGACATCGAACAACTGCTGGGTGTGCTGCACCGGTTGCGTGACCATGGCAACACGGTCGTCGTTATCGAACACAATCTCGATGTCATCAAGACGGCCGACTGGATAATTGATCTTGGCCCCGAGGGCGGCGATAACGGCGGCCGGATTATTGCAACGGGAACGCCCGAGAAAGTCGCATCAACAAAGGGCTCTTTTACTGGCGAATTTCTGAAACCTCTTGTCAAACGCGCGCGCAAACCTCGCCGCGGCGCCGCTGTCAGTGCGTAGGTAAAGCGACGGTTCGATCAGCTCCAGTTCCATCAGCAGGTATCGCCCATCCGGCCCCCGCACCCAGTCGCCTCGACCATAGGTGGGGAGCGGTTCGATCGAAGCGAACAATTCGTGTGCGGTATCGAGCAATGCCTCGGGCGGTTGCGCGGCCTTGATGTCAGCACCATGCTCTTCCTGAACGCGAAAATCGCCGGCTTTTGGTGTCTTCAGAATCGCATGGCTGTACTCGCCGTTGAAGAAGAACAGCGAATATTCTCCCTCCGACTGTATGGCCTCGATGAATGGCTGAACAAGAAACGAACGTTCGGAATAAACCTGCCGCAGCATTTGCAGAATATCGTCATCAACAGGGTCTGCCAGCACGAACGTGTCCTTGGCATTTGCGCCCACGGTCGGCTTGATCACCACTTTGCCGGTATCGTGTTCAGCGAAAAAACTGGCCGTATTTACCGACTCAAAACCTTCGTACCAGGTACTGGGAACGATATCACCGCCACGCAGCTCGATATCTCGCAGGTAGGTCTTTTCCATCGTCCAGTGAACCAGGGAAAGATCATTAATGAGCAAGGCCTGCGACGATTCGATACTTACGAGGACGTCGAGGAACTGCGACAGGTAGTCCGGGTAATCCCATGGAGTGCAGATATACACGGCATCGAACTCGTCCCAATCTACGCTTGATCGCCACGGGACTGTCTCGACCTGCCAGCCGAGCGCGGCCATTGGTTCGACACTCAAATGAAAATCGGTAACGAATTCTCCCATATCCTCCATGGTCAAATAGGCGACTCTCTTCAATCCGCAAAACTCCCGCTGTTCAGAAACCGGATCGTCAGATCTATGGGACGGCGCATTCGCATCATGAAGGCGTGTGAGTGTTCGACAACGACAAAATCGGCCATTCCGTCGAGCTTCGTGTCTTCAACGGAGACTCTCCCGTCATCCGGATTCTCGAGCACCGACGATGTTATTGGATCAATAGTCCGATTACCGGCGATTACGCCGAGCTCGAACGTGGCCGGACCCAGTTTTAGCGGCACGCTGTCGTCTCCTTTGCCCAACTGCAGTCCTGCCGGACCATTCAGCCAGTCAAATCCGGGAACATCCCGGAGTTCGTCGACCGCAGCGCTGCCCTGGTTGGGCGGGCCAAGCATGACTACACGGCCCAGGTCGGAAATCGGGTGCGTGCTCAGGTATTGGCGCAGCAATATGCCACCAAGGGAATGCGTCACAAAGTGAATGTGCCCGACGCTGCTTTTGGCACGGCAGGCGCCCAGTCCTTCCGGAATGACGTTCTCTGCCAACTCCTCAACCGTTTTGTCACGCGACGCATAGTCAATGTTCGCGGTCTCGAATCCAGCATCGATCAAAGCGCGTTGCATCGGGTTCATTGACATCGCGGTTCGAGCAAGCCCGTGCAGCAGAACGACGCAATCGGCGGCCAGGGCCGGACTGCTGGACAGCAGCAGTACGCAAACGATTCCCGCACGTCGCATCATGCCTCAGGATGCGGTAACAAAGCCCTGTTCCCGGAGCTGCTTGTCATGCCATTTGCCGATCAGCAACAGGCCAAGCACGGCGCCGAACAAGGCCCAACCCATATCGGACTGGGTATCCCACACGTACCCTTGCGTTCCGAGGAATGCCTCGGCCGCTTCGTCAGACAACAATGCAACCCACCACTCGATGAGTTCGTAAAACGCGCTGAAAGCGAGACAAAAGCAAACAATGTAAAAATTCCGCCACGCCGCCGAGTTAAATACGCTCAATCGGATCATTAGCTCACGCGCAATCATCACCGGAATGAATCCCTGAACGAAATGCCCCAGCTTGTCGTAGTTATTCCTGGATCCATCGAACGTTTCACGGAACCAGTCGCCGATCGGAACTTCGGCATAAGTGTAATGGCCACCGACCATCAGGACCACGCAGTGAATCAGGATCAGCACGTAGACCAGCGTCGTCAGCGGAAAGCGCTCGCGAGTGAACCACAGAACTACCGCGCCCAACACGGCCGGAAAGACTTCAAGGCACCAGGTCACGTAGTCCTTCGGCGCAATGCCGGACCAGATCAACACACCGAGGAATACGGCGATCCAGAGTAGTCTCAAACGTGACATGTTTATCTTCCCTCGCCTTCAGCCCTCAGTGCATCGCTGTTTTTGAATCGCCAGTAGCCCTGGCTGCTGAAGCACTGCCAAACCCACGGCAACCAGCGCAGCAACGCAAAGCTCAGCCAAAGAGCCCAGGCCAGGATCAACGCTTTGTAGATCCACAGCGGCACCGAAAATACCGACGCCACGGGCAACGCCGAGTCGCTGCTATCGGCAAACCAGCTCAGGACGTCTCCATAGGAATTGTGCCCGGCCACGTGCATGTCGGGTGTACCGAGGAGACCCTGCGGCAGCGACGTTACGATACTTAGCAACGCAATGACAGAGAGTCCGCCTATCCCAAGCTGAATCAGGTTGAAACGCCACCAGTTTACGTCGGTTTGCCACTTTTCGCGCACGCCGCAGGCCAGCAGCCAGACGACGACTACGCCCAGCACAGGCCAGCTGAAGGTGCTGAAACCCAGGCCCAGTAACAACCAGTGCCGACTCTTGAGTGGCGCAAGTCCAACACGACCAAGAATGAGTGCGAACAGGATCAGCACGGCAAGTTCAGACCAGTACAGCACCGCGGGGCCCAGCTGCGGTCCGCGCGTGCCGAGCAACCAGCGGTCGCGCGGCTTGGTCAGTGACAGTTCGATATTGCTGGCCGGCGCTCCAATGTCGACCGCCGGTGTCAATGTGCGCAGGCCCATTTCGCCGCTGCGCCGCCAGTCGACCTGGATCGTGTGCTCGCCGGGCAGGATCGGCAAGGTCAGTTCGCCGCTTTCGGCGCGCAGGGACTGCGAGCGGCCGTCGATTTGCACCGACGTCACTTCAGCGCCATCGGGCAGGCGCAGCACGTGCTGAGCACCGCGCGTACTGCGGTAGCCAAGTCGGAGCGTCGTATCGCTGGAACGGCTGCCGTGGGTGACCGCCAGGTTGACGGAATCGAATGCCAGGGTCGAACCCTCCGACGCCTCGGGTCGCGTCGCTACAAGCGTCAATTGCTCGCCACCCCTGGGATTGAATTCGGCGACACGAACATCACTGACGTCGCCTCCGGTATCGCTTTCAGGAAAACCCTGGAACTCGGCGTTCCAGATATTGCCAATCGCGAAGCGCCATACTTCGTTCCAGGATGCGCCGTCTTCGGCTGTCAGGGTCAGCGGCGACGAGCGGGGCAAGTTCGATGTCCAGCTGATCGATTGTTGCTGTGGATCCATTGATACCAGGACGCGATTTTCGTCGACCGCAAATTCACCGCTGACGATTTTCTCGCCATCGATCAGCGGCACGTCCAGCGTCAACGCACCTTGCGTCGGAGCCACGCGATAGACGGTTGTCCTTACGCGCCAGTCCAGGTCGAGTTCAACGGTTCGTTCGATTCGTGCGAACGCCGGAAAGCGACTGCTTTCCCAGCGTACGGTGTCAGCGCCTCCGGCATCGGTCTGCAGGCGGGTCAGCTGCAATGATCCGGACAGGAGCCGGCGGTCCTTGATGCCGGCAACAAACCAGCCGTCGCTGTCAACAGTTATCACGCGTGGCGGCGATTGAAATGCAACTTCAAGGCTGTCGGCGGCCGGAACGGGACCACGCAGCGTCACCGAGTGGCGTCCGGCCCCGACATGCAGCCACAGAGAATTGTCGCCGCCGCGAAGGACGCGTGCATTTGCTGCACCGTCGAGCAAGACCACCTGCGGCTGCCAGCCGTCCGCAGAGCCTGGCAGTGGCATGGCGATATCTTCCATCGCATGAATTCCCAGGCGCATGTTGATGGCATCGGCACCGACGTCTACGTCAGCGGATACGATTTCCGCGCAGCGCGGCACACAGTCGGGCGGTTCGGTCAGGCGCTGCTCCAGTTGTTTCAACAGGTTCGCGTCCGGCATTTGTGCCTCGGCATTGGGACTTAGCACCGTCGTCATGGCAAGCATTGCAACGGCCAGCACACCGGCAGCCTGGTTCCGTCCCAACGTGAACCCGCCGGGCAAAGCCCAGCGCTTTTTCAGTATTTCCGCGGCCAGTACGGCGGCGAACAGTAATAACAATGCAACTTCTATGACGCGCAGCGTGCTGACCAGCCAACGCGGCAACACGACGAGACGCATGGTCTGCTGCGCATCGACCGGGCCGCTCCAGCTTAGCGAATAGGTATTCCACTGCCACGAGGGAATGCCGGGTCCGGCCTGTACGATCGCGTTCGGCGCGTAGCGTACGAAATCAATGGCTTTCGAACCCGTCACCATGATCTCGTCCAGCGTGTTGCCTTCGGCCCTGAAACCTTCTGTTTTCAGCTCACTGGCCCTGCGTTCCCGCATAGGCATCGGCTGTTCGGCAGGCGCCGATGCAGGCGTGACGTCATAGTCGTACAACTGGTACTGGTTGTACTGCGGCTCGAGCTGCGGATAGATCGCAATGCGCAGCTGGTTCGCGACAAAAGGCACCAACGCAATGATCAATGCCACGGCACTGAGCAACTGGTAGCCCGAAACGGCCTGACGCAAACGGCCTGCCGGTGCGACACGCATCAGTGCGATGGCAATCAGCAGGTTCACCCACAGCCAGCTTGGCGCATACGGCTCGTGAAAACTGAGCACGAGCGCCAGCAGCGCGACAATCCCGCTACCGCGGCCCAGCAGGCGCCAAACGGCGATCGTGATAATCAGCACCAGGAAGAAATCGAGCAACTGCCACTGGCTGAGCCAGCTGCCGCGAGCACTATCAACACCGGGTGCCGCCACCAGCTTGTTGCCCGGCGGCAAGTTCAACGTGGCCTGAACATCGGTGAAACGCGTGTCCCAGCCCGTAACCGGCATCGATCCGCGCGCATTGGTCCGTCCCAGGGCGGCGAGGCTGACATCAGTCTCCCGCAGCTCGACGCCGGTCTGGCCTTCATCCCGGCCTTTCGTGATGAGCAGGTCCCGCGCACTTTCAGTCGCGCTCAACAGTGTATACGGCGGCTCCATATCGAGCCGCCATTCGGCGCGCATGCGCCCGCCGACGCTGTCTTTGACCACGAAGCCGTCGCCGTCGAAATCGAGCCACATGGTCCGGTTAAGCGACAGCTCATTCGTAGCCGAAACGACGCCACGACTGCGCTCCGTGATGGCAAATGTGGCCCCCGGATCGACACGAAAGGCCGGAAAATTCTGCCAGTTCCCGGGCACTTGCACTTGCCGTGGATCGACCGGAGGCAGCCCTTCGGCTGCCGTCACGCGCAGG
>CAWJCA010000004.1:0-6063 GCA_963841165.1 uncultured Gammaproteobacteria bacterium
CTCCCTCGAGCAGCGGTCGTGCAACCAGGCTGTCGAGTATGTGCGCCGTTACCATCTCCTGACGCTCACGTATGGCCGTCAGGTTGACGCGACGATTCCATTTCTCCAGTTCGTCGAGCAGCGCCGCGAACTTCAGCGCCGCGCCGTCCGGGAACGCCTGGTCAAGTTGCAGGATCGCGGATTCGATATCGTGCAATGCTTACTCGGCGCCCGTGAGGTGTTCCTGAAAGAACAGGATCATAGCCTGCTGATACGTGTCGCGATTGTCCTTTTTGCGGTAGCCGTGACCTTCGTTCAGCGCATTCATGTACCAAACCGTGCGGCCCTGCCCGCGCAGCGCGCCGACCATTTGTTCGGCTTCTGTTACAGGCACTCGCGGGTCGTTTTGACCCTGCACGATGAACAGCGGCACGCTGATCTTGTCGACGTTGTTCAGCGGGCTGATGTTCTCAAGATGGGCCCGCATTGCCGGGTCGCGCTCGTCACCATACTCCGCGCGCCGCAGGTCGCGACGATAGTCCTGTGTGTTCTCGAGAAACGTCACAAAATTGCTGATACCCACGATGTCGACAGCCGCCTTCAGCCGGTCACTGTAGTGCACCGCGCTCGCCAGAACCATGTAGCCACCATAGCTGCCGCCGTAAACCGCCACCCGATTTGCATCGAGATCGGGCTGTGTCGCAATCCAGTCCAGCAGCGCGCCAATGTCCTTCACGGAGTCTTCGCGTTTGAAGCCGTTGTCGAGGCCGAGATAGGTCTTGCCGTAACCCCTGGACCCCCGGACATTGGGGCGCACGATCGCCACGCCCAGCTTGTCGATCCACATCTGGTAAGTAGCGCTGAAGGAGGGCCGGGCCTGCCCTTCGGGACCGCCGTGGATGGAAATAATGACCGGGAACGGCCCTTCGCCAGCCGGCTTATAGACCCACGCGGGGATCTTCCTGGGCTGCCCGCCGACCTCGTCGAAGGTCGGGTAGCGCACCAGTTCGGGTATTCGGAATTGGCTTGTATCCAGGCCGCCGACTTCGCTCATCGTCCAGCGAACCAGCGGACCGTAATCGAGCGGTTTCTCGCCGAGCTCGAGTACGAAAGTATCGCTCGGCGTTTGCGGCGTATTCAGGGTCATCGCCAGGTAGCGATCGTCGGGACTGAACAGGAGGCCGAACGCCAGCCCCGTCGGAATACTCTCGACCAGCCTGTACTCGCGAGACCGCGTGTTCAGCAGGTAGATGCGTGACATGCCGTCTTCGTTCGTGACGAATGCCATGCGGCTGCGATCGTGGCTGATCGTGGCCTCGGACAGGCCCCAGGGAATGTCCGCGCTCACAATTTCCGGCCGTGCTCCCGGGACGGCCGGCTGCCACGCGAGCTGGCCGAATTCGCCGCCCTGATTGGTAACGAGCCAGATGCCATCCGCTTCGTCGTCAAACGCGACCGGGATATTGGCGCTCCTGTTATCAGGACCGCCCGCAAGTAGCGACGCCTGACCCGAATCAAGGTCCAGGACGTGTACGCGCGAATCCGTCGCACTGACGTAGTTCATCAGCAGCAGCTTGCTGCCGTTCGCCGAAAATTCTGTTGGCCCCCACCAACTGCCGTCCGGAGATTCGAGCGCGATCTCCGCTTCGCCGGGTTGCGACGGGTCCATGACCCACACATCGTTCGATGCGCCGTTGCGTCGCGTGCTTTGGTAGGCAATACGCCGGCCAAGACGGTCCCAGACTACGGCGGTATTCCTTGACTCTCCGTCAGTCAGCATCGTCGCCTCGCCGCTCGATGGGTCCAGTTCGAATATCTGTGCGAACTCGCTGCCGCCGGCATCACGCGTGAACAATAGCTCCTGGCCACCGGGTCGCCGCGTTACTTCCCTGACCGGCTCGCGGTAGAACGTGATTTGATGGCGTGCGCCGCCCGGCATTTCCACACGGTGGAGGGAATCCACGTCGCCAAAACCCGTGGCCACGAAAATGCCGTTGCCGTCCGGAGCCCAGGCACGAAAGCCGGCGGCGCGAATATTCTGGAAGCGCATGAGGTCGACAACCAGGTCGATCGGAATTTCCGGTACATCCTCCATGACGAGGGTGCCGTCATGCAGCGTGCGACGCTCGACATCAGAAAGCGCTACCGCAGGCCCAAGAAGAACTGCCAGTAGGAGCGGCCCCCAGGCCGCGAAGCACCGCGGCAGCCGTAAGGCTGCTATGGAATCATTATTCATCAGGCAACCAGCAGCGCCATGAAGTCATCGACCGATGTCGCCGCGAGTTTTTCGCGATCGGCACATAGCGCATCGAGTTCTGCCCACTGACTCGCGGCCAGTTTTGGTGAAACGCTGTCGACGAACTTCTGTTTGAGTACGGGAATACCCTCTTCGCGACGCTCGCGATGACCGATCGGGAAGTGAACCTCGACGCGGTCCGTACTGCTGCCGTCTTTAAAGAAGACCTGTACCGAGTTGCCAATGTAGCGCAGCTCGGTATCAAAATAGTCCTTCGTATACTGTTTGTTCTCTCTGACCGTCATCTTGTCACGCAGCTCATCGATGCGCGGGTCGCTGGCGACAGAGTCTTCATAATCGGCGGCCGTCAGGCGACCGAAGATCAGCGGTACAGCCACCATGTACTGGATGCAGTGATCGCGATCGGCCGGATTGTCGAGCGGCCCGGTCTTGTCGATGATGCGAACGCCGGCTTCCTGCGTTTCTATAACGACCTTTTCGATCTCGGCGATTCTGTCCTTTACTTCGGCGTGCAGCGTCATGCCCGCCTCGACGGCCGTCTGCGAATGGAACTCCGCCGGAAACGAGATCTTGAACAGGATGTTCTCCATGACATAGCTGCCGTATGGGCGCTGGAAGCTGAACGCATTGCCCTTGAACAACACATCGTAGTACCCCCAGGTCTTGGCGCTCAGCGCGGACGGATAGCCCATCTCCCCGGTCATCGCAATCAGCGCGAGTCGCACGGCGCGACTGGTCGCGTCACCCGCCGCCCAGCTCTTGCGGGAACCCGTATTCGGCGCGTGACGATAGGTGCGCAGTGAGCAGCCGTCGATCCAGGCGTTGGACACGGCGTTCAGCACCTGCTCACGATCCCCACCCAGCATGCGCGTGACAACAGCGGTCGAAGCAACGCGCACGAGCAGCACGTGGTCCAGCCCGACGCGGTTGTAGCTGTTCTCCAGGGCAAGCACGCCCTGGATTTCGTGGGCTTTGATCGCTGCGACGAGCACATCCCGCATCTTCAGCGGCTCTTTACCTGCCGCGCGGGCCTGGCGGCTCAGATAGTCGGCTGTCGCCAGGATGCCGCCCAGGTTGTCGGACGGGTGGCCCCATTCCGCCGCAAGCCAGGTGTCGTTGAAATCGAGCCAGCGATTCATGGCGCCGATATTGAATGCGGCCATGACCGGATCGAGCTCATACGAGGTGCCCGGCACGCGCGCGCCGCCGGACAATGTGGCACCGGGAACGACCGGGCCAAGTAACTTCGTGCAGGCCGGGTAGTCGAGCGCCTGGAATCCGCAGGCCAGCGTATCCATGAGGCAGTAATGCGCCGTTTCGAAAGCAAGCTCGCTATCCACCTCGTAATCACAAACGTAGTCGGCGATATCGACGAGCGCCCGATCCCAGTCGGCCCGCTTTGCCGAGCGAATATCCAGGTTTGACATGATGTTTCCCTAAGCGCGATCTTCGATCGCTGTCCATTTCTGCAGGCCAGGGCCGATGTAGTCGGCAGCCGGACGAATCAGCTTGTTGTTCGCGCGCTGTTCCATGACGTGTGCGGCCCAACCCGTGATGCGCGAGCAGACGAAGATCGGTGTAAAGAGATACGTCGGAATCCCCATGAAGTGATACACGCTCGCCGCAAAGAAATCAGCATTCGCGAACAGCTTTTTCTCATCCCACATGACTTTTTCGATCGCTTCGGAAACCGGGTACAGCGTCGTGTTACCGACATCGTCGGCGAGGGCTTTCGACATTTTCTTGTTAACGGTGTTGCGTGGGTCCGACGTCGTGTAAACACGATGGCCAAAACCCATGATGAGATCTTTGCGCACGAGCATTTCATGCACGCCCTTGACGGCATCTCCTGCTGAATCGAATTTCGAGATCAACTCCATTGCGGCTTCGTTGGCGCCGCCGTGCAAGTGCCCGCGCAGCGCGCCGATGGCGCCGGTAACCGCCGAGTGCATGTCCGACAGCGTGCCAGTAATAACCCGCGCCGCAAACGTTGATGCATTGAACTCGTGCTCCGCATACAGAATCAGCGTTGTGTCGAGGCATTTACGATGCAGCTCTTTCGGGGCCTTGTCGTGCAGCATGTGCAGGAAGTGACCCGAGATGCTGTCATCGTCCGTTTTCGTGTCGATACGAACACCGTCCGTATGGAAGCGGTGCCAGTAAAGCAGCATGGATGGCAGGCAAGCGAGTAAACGATCCGCAACGTTCTGCTGATTCTTGAAGTCGCCCTCGGGCTCGATGTTGCCGAGGAACGAGACACCGGTGCGCAGCACGTCCATCGGGTGCGCGTCCTTCGGTACCATTTCGAGTACCGTCTTTAGCGCCTCGGGCAGCCCGCGATTGGCTTTTATCTTGTCGATGTACGCATCGAGTTCCGCCTGTGTCGGCAACTTCCCGTGCAGCAGGAGGTGGGCCACTTCTTCGAAGCTCGCATTGTCGGCCAGGTCGTAAATGTCATAACCGCGATAGGTCAGGCCCGCGCCTTCCTTACCAACGGTGCAGATATGTGTTTCACCCGCTGTCACGCCGGCGAGACCGCCGGTTTTTTTAGTTGCTGCCATCTTCTTCTCCCGTCTTCAGTCCCTGTTCCTGGAACAGGGCATCGAGCTTGTCTTCGTAGGCCTGGTATCCCAGCACGTCGTAGAGCTCCATGCGCGTCTGCATCGTGTCGACAACCGCCTGTTGCGTGCCATCTTTCCTGATGGTCTCGTAAACCTTCAGTGCAGCCGCAGACATTGCGCGAAACGCACTCAGCGGGTACAGCGTCATCGCTACACCAACGCCGGCCAGTTCTTCCGTTGTAAACAACGGCGTTTTGCCGAACTCGGTCAGGTTCGCAAGTACAGGTACTTTAATGACATCGGTAAACTGCTGGTATTCCTCAAGTGTGGTAAGTGCTTCGGCAAAGATCATGTCCGCACCCGCCTCGACGTAGGCGGCAGCCCGGTCGATCGCCGCCTGCTGGCCTTCGACGGCGTGTGCATCGGTGCGCGCCATGATGACGAACTGGTCGTCGATTCGTCCGTCCACGGCGGCTTTCAGCCGATCACACATTTCTTCCGGTTCGACCAGCGCCTTGCCCGGCCGGTGCCCGCAGCGCTTGACCGCTACCTGGTCCTCCATGTGGACTGCGGCAGCACCCGACCAGGTCATCTCGCGAATCGTCCTGCCAATCATGAACGCGCTGCCCCATCCCGTATCGATATCGACGAGCAGCGGCACGTCGGTGGCCGAACAGATGCGGCGAACATCTTCACAGACGTCGTTGAGGGTGGTCATCGCGAGGTCCGGCAGGCCGAACGAGGCGTTCGCGACGCCCGCGCCGGAAAGGTAGATCGCCTTGAAACCGGCACTTTCGGCCAGCATGGCCGTGTAGGCGTTGATGGTGCCAACGATCTGAAGCGGGCGTTCCGCCTCGAGCGCGGCGCGGAATCGGGCTCCTGCACTCATCTCGCGTACTCTCTGTTAAGGGGGCGAGGAGTCTAAACCACGGGAAGGTCGTTTCCCAAATAGAGCGGGTGGTTAATTTATTTCCACCACAGTGCGGCCCGTTACCTTGCCGTCGATGTAGGCCTGAAAGGCATCGGGCAGCTCATCGAATTGAATGCTGCGCTGCCCGATCGTGGCCAGGTGCTGTGGCCTGAGATCTGAACCAATCCGTGACCACACGGCACGCCTGAGATCGCGCGGCGTATCGACCGAGTTGATCCCCAGGAGGCAAACGGCGCGCAGGATAAACGGCAGGACGGTGGTATTGAGTGCCGGGCTGGCCGCAAGACCGATACTCGCGATGTTGCCGCCGTAGCTCATCGTGCGCGTCAGCCAGG
>CAWJCA010000005.1:0-168994 GCA_963841165.1 uncultured Gammaproteobacteria bacterium
TGTTTCCCCGAGGTAGTCCTCGGCGGTCTTCTTCATTTTCATCAAGACACGCGCCGAGATCTCGGGCGGTGCCATCTTGTTGCCACCCGCCTCAACCCAGGCGTCGCCGTTGTCGGCCTTGACGATGGTGTATGGCACCATCTTGATATCGCGCTGCACGACATCGTCTTCAAAACGGCGCCCGATCAGGCGCTTGATCGCAAATAGCGTGTTTTCAGGATTCGTCACGGCCTGCCGTTTGGCGGACTGCCCGACCAGCACCTGGTCGTCCTTCGTGAATGCGACGATCGACGGTGTCGTGCGATCACCTTCGCTGTTTTCGATGACCTTGGGTGTACCACCCTCCATCACTGCGACGCAGGAATTAGTGGTACCCAGGTCGATACCAATCACTTTACCCATTTTCTAGTGCTCCAAATTCGATAGGAAATGCCTAAACTGGATCTTAGGTGGGGCCATGAGCCCATGATTCAAGCGTTTCTGCCCACTTTTTTGCCCACAGCCGCCTACTCTGCAGCGACGATGACCATGGCGGGTCGCAGCAGGCGCCCGTTGAGGGAATATCCCTTCTGGACGACAGTCAGCACCGTACCGGGCTCCACAGCATCCGACGGCTGCACGCTGATCGCTTCGTGCCACTCAGGATCAAAAGGCTCGCCCTCGGGATCAACCTGCTCGATTCCAAAGCGCTCCATGGTGCTGCCCAGCAGCTTCAGGGTCGCTTCACTACCCTCGAGCAGGCTCTCCACACTTGCGTTCTCTGACGCCGCCAGCGCCATCTCGAGGCCGTCTTTGACAGCAAGCAGTTCCTTGCCGAAACGTTCGAGCGCGAACTTGTGGGCATTTTCTACGTCCCGTGCGGCTCGTTTGCGGACATTCTCGGTTTCGGCCGCCGCCCTGACATAGCGCTCCCAGTTTTCAGCCGCCTTTGCCTCAGCCGCGGCCAACGCCGTCCCGGGCTCGTTGCCCTCGGTCTCGGCCGCCTCGGTTTCAGCCCCGGAAATCTCCTCATCTACGTTCGGTATCCGGGCGTTCTGCCTGTCCATTCATTAACCTGCTCCAAATCAACACTTCAGCTGCCAGCCGCACGGCCGACGCACAAATAACGCTCGCAGTCTGGGGGCCTGCAAGAAAATATCAAGAGCGCGGCGGTTTTTTTCCTGGCCGACTACCTCAGTTGCCCTGGCTCAGGGCCGACTCGAGCAGCCTGGCCGTGACGTCAACAATGGGCACTACCCGATCGTAGGCCATGCGCGTCGGCCCGATGACACCGAGCACACCGATCGTGTCTTCGTCGACGTGATACGGCGCCGTGACGACACTGCAGTCATCAAAAATATCGTAGCCGGACTCCTCTCCGATAAAGATCTGAACACCGTCAGCATTGATACTGCGATCCAGCAGATCGAGGATCAGGCGCTTGCGCGAGAATGCGTCGAACAAACGCCGCAAGGTGTCAACATCGGAGAGTTCGGCAAAAGCCATCAGGTTAGTCTCGCCAGCAACAACATACTCGTCATCGGGATGCGCGGCACTGTCCATTGCCGAATGTGCAACGGCAATAATGTCATGCATGGCCTGGTTCATTGAGTTTCGTGTGCTGTCAAGGTCTTCCAACAGGCGCGCGCGAACCGACTCCAGATCGGTTCCCGCATAGTGTTCATTGATGAAGTTCTGGGCCTGTTGCAGTTCCGACGCGCTGTAATCTCGATCGGTATGAAGTATGCGGTTTTGCACCTCGCGATCATTGGTCACGAGAATAACCAGAATACGGTTTGCCGAGAGCGGCAGAAATTCGATCTGCCGCAACGTCACTTGCGATGCTTTCGGGACCGATACAACGCCGGCCATCATCGTGAATTCGGATAACAGGCTCGAGACCGCAGTAACCAGTGCGCCCGGATTGTCGGACTCACCTCTAATCTGCTGCTGGATCTTCTTGATGTCATTATCGCCAGGCTGCCTGTAATGCACCAGCGTGTCGACAAACAAGCGATAGCCCTTCGGCGTCGGAATTCGACCGGCCGATGTGTGCGGCGCCGACACAAGGCCCATGTCTTCCAGATCGGACATCACATTGCGAATCGTCGCCGGGCTAAGAGCCAGGCCAGAGTCTTTGGAAAGCGTACGCGAGCCAACAGGCTGCCCATCGCGTATATAGCGCTGAATGAGCACGCGTAACAGATGCTGTCCGCGATCGCTCGGTATCGGTTTAGTTGCTTCTGCTGACATTCGCTAGAAACAAGGGAAATCCCCAGCCTGTTTGCTGTGATAGGGTGTCGACACACGCTAGCAACGGCTTGGCGGTCGGTCAAGGGTTTGCCACAATCGCTCCATGAACATGCAATTTCCTAACATCGCGATTCTCGGCCGCCACGAGGATTCCCGCGTCGCCGAACCCATGCAGGTACTGACACGGCATTTGACCAAGGCCGGCATCAACGTGCTCGCGTCAGAATCCCTGCAGTTGGGGCTTGCCGTAACGCGCATGCAAGAAGCCGATCTTTGCGACGCCGCTGACTTGGTCATTGCCATTGGCGGCGATGGCACAATGCTTTATGCGAGTCGACTCGCGCGCGGATCAGGCACGCCGATCCTGGGAATCAATCGTGGTCGCCTCGGATTTCTTGCCGACGTAACGCCGGATGAAATGATCAACAGTGTCGAGCAGGTATTGCAGGGCAACTACACCCGCGATTCGAGAATGCTGTTGGAAGCCTGTTTGCACACAGACTCGGGGAAGGAAAGCACGGCGTTTGCGCTGAATGACGTCGTCTTGCAACGCCGTGAAACCGGTCGCATGGTGGATTTCTCAACGCGGATCGCAGGGCAATATGTGAATACCCATTCGGGCGACGGACTAATCATAGCGACACCGACCGGCTCGACCGCGTACGCGTTAAGTTGTGGTGGGCCGATCATAGAACCTCAGTTGAACGCAGTCGCTGTTGTTCCAATCTGTCCGCATACGCTGACAGATCGACCTCTTGTGATTGCCGCCGAACAGGCCATCGAAATCGTACTACTTGAGCGAGACGAAACGTTGGCGGAGATCACCGTGGATGGATTCTCGATGGGCGAAATCCGACCCAGGGACCGGCTGGTAATTTCTGCGGCCGATCAGCGAATCACATTGGTGCACCCGCCCAGCTATGATTTCTACGGCATACTTCGCTCCAAGCTGTTTTGGGGACGCGACAGCCGCAACCGCAATAACTGAGTCCCGGGAAGCATGACATGCTGCTGAACCTGCAGGTACGCGACTTCGCCATCATCGACCGAATCGATATCGAGTTCGAGGCGGGCATGACCGTGCTTACGGGCGAGACCGGCGCCGGCAAATCGATACTGGTCGATGCGCTGGGACTCGTCCTTGGCGAACGCGGCAGCGCCCAACTTGTGCGTGACGGTGCCAAACGCGCCGAATTCGCGGCCGAATTTGATGTCTCGGACGTTGCATCCGCGCGCGCCTGGCTCGAGGAACAGTCGCTCGATCGGGACGACGAGTGTTTGCTGCGCCGCGTCATAAATTCCGATGGTCGTTCGCGAGCGTTTATCAATGGTAACTCTGTCCCGCTGTCGCAGCTGAAGAGCCTGGGAGAACTGCTGCTGGATATCCATGGCCAGCATTTTCATCAATCGCTCGGTCGGCGTTTGGTACAGCGCGACCTGCTTGATTTTTTCGGTGGCTTGCTCGAAAAACGCGCTGCGACTGAACTGAGTTTTGCGACCTGGAAGTCGGTGGCGGATCGCCTGCAGCAACTGACCGAAGCCGAAACGGATCGAGCATCGCGTTTGGATCTATTGAGCTTTCAGTTACAGGAACTCGATGCCCTGGCGCTTGGGCCGGACGAACTTGATGAACTGCGCACCGAGCGACAAAAATTGCAAAACAGCGGCCGTCTTGCCGAGGGCGTCAGTAGCGCATTGCAGAACCTGTTTGAAAACGATGCCGGCAATGCCAACAGTCTTGTTGCAGACGCCTTACGCGCCGTTGAGTCGCTATTGGACTACGACGACAGCCTTGCGCCGGTGCTGGAAATGCTGAACAGCGCCAGCATCCAGGTCACCGAGGCAGCAGACTCGCTGCGTCGCTACAGCGATTCGATCGACATGGACCCAGGGCGCCGCGACTGGGTGGAGGAAAGACTCGATTCCATCCAGACCGTTGCGCGCAAGCACCGCGTTACCCCGGAAGATTTGCATGCGCAGGCCGAGAGACTGCGGCAGGAACACGATCTGCTCAGTCACGCCGAAGAGCGCGGGCGAGAACTGGAGCGGCAAGCCGAGGCCATGAAGTCCGAGTTCCTCAAGCGCGCCAAAGCGCTGTCGAATGGCCGGCGGAAAGCGTCCGGATCGTTTGCCGCAGCAGTAACCGAAGCCATGAAGAGTCTCGGGATGCCGGGCGGCGTTTTCGAGGTTTCATTGACTGCAATCGACGAATCTTCAGCGCGTTCCTGGGGGCTCGATGAGATCGACTTTCTGATCAGCGCGAATCCTGGTCAGCCCACCCAGCCACTGGCGAAGATCGCGTCGGGCGGGGAACTGTCGCGCATGAGTCTCGCCATCCAGGTGATCGCCAGCGACGGTAGTGCGATTCCGACCATGGTCTTTGACGAGATAGACAGCGGCGTGGGCGGCGGCGTTGCAGAAATGGTGGGTCGAAGATTGCAGGAGCTGGGCGCCAGCCGCCAGGTGCTTTGCGTCACGCATTTACCACAGGTCGCGAGTCTCGCGGACAGGCACTTTCGCATCAGCAAGGTCAGCGACGGCAAGTCAACACGAACACGCCTGCACGTCCTCAACAAGGACGAGCGCGTGGAAGAACTGGCCCGTATGCTGGGCGGCGTGGAAATAACCCGGAAAACACTTGCGCATGCCGCAGAAATGTTGGCTGGCGCGCCGAAGAAGCGCGCCTGACTCAGCTATCGTCCGAGTCCTTGTCGTCGCCCTTTTGCTTTACGTACAACACCAGGCTGTGGTCGATTAGCTCGTAGCCATACTCGTCAGCGATGTGATGCTGCAGACGTTCGATTTCTTCGTTGACGAATTCGATGACATCGCCGGTTTCGACACAGACCATGTGATCGTGATGCTCACCGTCATCAAGTTCAAAAACGGAATGCCCGCCTTCGAAGTTGTGGCGCGTAACCAGTCCGGCCGCTTCGAATTGGGTGAGTACGCGGTAGACCGTCGCCAAACCGATGTCCTCACCCGCCTTCAACAGATCCTTGTAAATATCCTCTGCACTCAAATGGCGCAGCTTGGCACCTTCGAGTATCTCGAGGATTTTCAGGCGCGGCAGAGTGATTTTGAGGCCCGCCTTGCGAAGTTCCTGTCGTTGCTGCATGTACGAACTCTTTCAAGGTATGATGCGCGCCTATTATGACCCAGTTGGCAGCCCGGCTCTATGGTAAACCGTAAATCATTCGTCCTCGTTCTCCTGTGCTTATCGCTGGCGCTGGCCGGCGGATGCGTCTACCGCGCCAATATTGCACAGGGCAACCTGATCAAGCAGGAGGACCTCGACCAGGTCGAGATCGGCATGACCCGCAATCAGATTCGATTTCTGTTGGGTACTCCGATGGTTGGCGATCCGTTTCACAAGGATCGCTGGGACTATGTTTATTACCTCAAGATCGGCCGCAAGGAAGCGACCTTTAAACGCTGGGTATCGGTTTTCTTTGAGGAAGACCGGGTCAGCGAGATTCGCAAGGACCAGGAGCTGGACCCGAGCCTCTAGTCCTTCGAGGTCTGCCCCATCGTCCGGCCCAGCAGCGCAAGCTGCCGCCTCGCTTCCCTCGGATCGAGTTCCAGCTTCCTGTAAATCTCGACCCTGTCGCCGTCCGATAGAACATGGTCTCTTTCCACGGGGTGGCCCCAAACGCCAACCTGCAGCCTGTCGATGTTCTCCGCGGGAAACTGCTGCGCGATTGCACTCCTGGAAATAGCATCGGCCACCGTCGCACCGTGCGCCAGGGTCACGGCGATCAAGCTCTGCTTGTCAGCCCTCGCAAATACGACCTCGACATGAATATCGGTCATCTTACTGGTGTTCGCCCGGGTGCATTTGCGCTGCACGCTGTGTGAACGAATCCACCAGCGAGTTACACGTGTTCTCGAAAAAACGTCCGAATATGATGTCCATGCCGCGGCTGTCGAACTCGAACTCGAGATCCAGCGAGACTTTGCTGCCGGCATCGCCCAACTGATGAAACAACCAGCCACCGGAAAGATGTCGAAAAGGGCCGCCGACCAATTCGATACCAAGCGCCGCATTTTCCCGTAACGCATTGCGCGTTCTGAAACGTTTGCTTATGCCGCCGCGATGGAACTCGAGCGAGGCTTCGATGAAGTCGGGCTGCCGCACATGCACTTCGGCATCGTTACACCAGGGCAGAAACGAGGGGTAGGCCTCGACGTCTTTAACCAGGGCATACATTTGTGCCGCCGAATACGGCACCAGGGCACTGCGACTGACTTTACGCATAGTGATCGGGCAAGCACATTACGACGGCCGCGATCCGCTCCTCAAACAGCCTTACAAGACCGCGTTGATCAGGACGAGCAGAATACCAACAGGCGCCACAAATCGGGCCAGCACTCGCCAGGACTTGAACAGGGCACCAGAACTGTGCAGCTCTTCGGCCGTGGAATTGCGGGCCATGACCCAGCCGGCGAACAGAACGATGAGCAAACCACCCAGCGGCAACATGATGTTGCTCGTGAGGTAGTCGACGTTGTCGAAAATTGTGCCGGCAAGGAAGGTCACATCGGACAGGACATTGAACGACAATACCGAGCCCAGTCCAATGAACCAGATCGTGATGCCGACCATTACCGTCGCCTGAGCCCGTGTCTTGCTGAATCTCTCAACGATCCAGGCTACAGCCGGTTCCATCAAACCGATGGCCGACGTCCAGGCTGCAAATGCAAGCAGCACGAAGAAAATAGTGGAGAAGAAAACGCCCCCGGCCATCTGGCCAAACGCGAGCGGCAAAGTGTCAAAAACCAGGCCGGGTCCGTCTGCCGGGTCCAGGTTGTTCGCAAACACGAGCGGGAAAATCGCCAGTCCAGCCAGGATAGCGATGCTGGTGTCGGCGATTACAACAGCGGCCGAGGCGCCCGTGATCGAGGTCTCCTCCGGGAGATACGCGCCGTAGGCCATGATAGCGCCCATGCCAATACTGAGCGTGAAGAACGCTTGCCCCAGGGCGGCCAATACGCTGTTCCAGGTCAGCTTTTCGAAATCAGGCGTAAACATGAACGCCACGCCTTCTCCGAAATAGCCGGAGTTCATCGAGTACACCAACAATACAATCATGAGGAACAGCAAAGCCGGCACCATGAAGCGCACCGCCTGTTCAAGGCCACGCTCAACACCGCGCGCCACGACGAAAACCGCCAGGGCCATGAATATGGTGTGGCACAACCCGATCAGCCGCCAGTCGCCTACAAAATTGCTGAATTCCGCGCCAACGGCGTCTGCACTGGCACCGACAAACACGCCCGACGCGCTCTTGACGACGTAAGCGAGCGTCCAGCCGGCAATAACGCTGTAATAGGAAAGAATCAGGATTCCCGCGAGCACGCCCATGCTGCCCACCAGGCGCCACTTGCCGGAGCCGCCCTCTTCCTTGCCCAGTAATTCCATCGTGGCGACCGGATTTCGGCGACCGCGGCGGCCAATCAGGATTTCCGACATCATGACCGGCATGCCGATAACGACAACGCAAACCAGGTAAACCAGGACGAACGCGCCGCCGCCGTTTTGCCCGGCGATATACGGAAACTTCCAGATATTGCCCAGCCCGACCGCCGAACCGGTAACGGCGAGCACGAACGCCATCCGGGAAGACCAGTGGCCGTGAAGGGATTGTCTCTTAGCGTCGCCTGCCTGATTACTTAGCATTATTCTTCTCAAATCGGCATTGAATGCGGCGATTCTTATACAAATGCGGGAGTCTGACAACGCTTTGCCCGTATAATCCGCTCGCCCTGACCAGCCCAGACCCGAGATTCATGAGCAAAAAGAAAGCAAAATCGCCTGCAGGTAAAGTCATCGCGGTCAACCGGCGAGCCCGTCACGACTATTTCATCGAGGACACGTTCGAGGCCGGTTTGGCCCTGGAAGGCTGGGAAGCGAAGAGCATGCGTGAAGGCCGGGCGCAGCTGACCGAGGCTTATGTGAATTTGCGAAATGGCGAGGCCTGGTTAGTCGGCGCCCATTTCTCACCGCTGAAGACCACGGCGACACACGTCAAAGCCGACCCGACCCGCTCGAGGAAATTACTTCTGCATCGCCACGAACTCGACCGGTTGACCGGGGCCGTCGAGCGCAAGGGCTATGCCCTGGTGCCGCTCGATCTGCATTGGCACAAAGGTCGCGCGAAGCTCAACGTGGGCCTCGCGAAAGGCAAGAAACAACACGACAAACGCGCCGCCGACAAAGACCGCGACTGGCAGCGGCAGAAAGAACGAATTCTAAAACATTAGTTAATAAACAGATAGTTATATGAACTTTTATTAAAGTTAATTCTTACTATAAAAACAGTGCTTGGACACCCATTCTGTGCGCGACTCGGATTGTATTTTGCCAATTAGCCCCTACACTAACGGGACACGGGGGTGACATGGCTTCGACGTGGGTCGCGAAACTCCGGGTGCATGCCGAGGAACAGATAACCTCGTAAATCCAGCTGTAAAACTCATAGTTGCCAACGACGACAACTACGCACTAGCTGCTTAAAAACCAGTAAATGCCTTCTGCCCGGATCGTGCCTGTGCGTCCGGATCGCAGGAGTCACCGACACAGGACCGCGGCGCGAGCATGTTCAGGGCTCAAACCGTTAAATCCTTGCTGAACTGGCTGTGAGTTTTCCCTGCCCGTCGGGTAGCTTGCAGCGAGATTAAAGACGGAATAAGCATGTAGATCTCGTAGCGTAGGGCTTGCGGACGTGGGTTCGATTCCCACCACCTCCACCAAAACAAGAAACCGCCTTTGGGCGGTTTTTTTGTTTGTGGACAGTGGTGCGGAAGAGAAGCCACGTAGTGGGTTCACAAAACGCGGCGTAGCCCGTTTTGGACGCGCGAAGCGCGCCCGTAGGGCGAGGAGCATAGCGACGAGTCCATTCCCACCACCTCCACCAACAAGCGAAAAAGGGTCGCCCAACGGGCGGCCCTTTTTCGTGCCACCGTGGTTGCACATTCGTGCCCCGGTGTAGACTAGTTACTCCGTGTGGGGCCGTAGCTCAGCTGGGAGAGCGCCGCGTTCGCAATGCGGAGGTCGGGAGTTCGATCCTCCTCGGCTCCACCATTTCAAAACAACTCCCAAGCCGAAATTTGTCCGTCAATTTTCATCCAGCGCCTCGCGCACCTTCGGCTCGAGTCGCGTCAGCCCACCCTGTTTGCCCAGCTCCATCGCGCTTGCGTCGTCAGCACCATTCAAACTCGCGCGCAACGCCAACAATGCGCCAACCCGGTTGCCGCTGGCGCAATGAACCAGCACGGGCTGATCATAGCCACTCAGCAGCTTGTCCAGTGCCCTGGCGTTTTCAAAACTGATGCCGTCACTGCCGATCGGCATCGACAAATAGTCCATGCCCAAGCCCTTTACCACGGCTTGTTCGTCGAATCCGCGGTCTTCACCGTCGGTCCGCAGATCGATGACGGCCGCGTAGCCGCTGTCCGCAAATACCTTGAAAGCAGCCTGATCGGGCTGTCCCGCGGACGTGATCCCATTAACGGGTTGCACAGCCCCGACTTCAACAACGCTCTGCAAGTCCACCTTAAGCGGCGATGCCGGGACAGCTTCGATGCTGGGGGCGCAAGCTGACAGCAAGACCCAGCCGCAAGCAAGAAGCCAAAGTACTTTTCTCATGTATCCCCTCCGATCTTCACAATAGCCTGGCCGACGTAGTCCGGCCGCGCGTCTCGATGTCGAATGGCAACAGCGTAACACCTACGTCAAGGCGCGGGTAAAGGTACACTGCGGGCATGCAGATTACGGACGTAACCCCCAATGACCTCGACGAGGTCTTGCGCCTGAACGACGACTCGGTACCGCATGTCAGCCGTATCGATTCGGCGCAGATGGAGTGGTTCGCGAGCAACGCACATTATTTTCGCGTGGTCCGACACGAAGGACAGCTTGCTGGTTTTCTGATTGGCTTGAGGCCTGGATTGCCCTATCGCAGCCCGAATTATCGCTGGTTCAGTGAGAACTACAGGGACTTCGGTTACATTGACAGGGTTGCCGTGTCGGCAACGGCCAGGCGCATGGGAATTGGCTCGCGCCTTTACCAGGACTTCGCCGGGTCCCTGCAGGGCGAAGTCGATGTCATGACCTGCGAAGTCAATATTCGCCCGCCGAACGAATCGTCCATGCGCTACCACGAACAACAGGGCTTCGTTCGCGTTGCCTCGCAGGAAACGGAAGGCGGCAAGAAAGAGGTGGCCCTTATGGAGAAGAAGCTTTGAGCAAAACAAATTCTGCGCGCGAATTCGATGTCATCGTCTGGGGAGCAACCGGCTTTACGGGCACTCTGGTTGCCGAGTACCTGATGCGGCAGTACGGCACCGACGGAGATCTGCGGTGGGCCATTGCGGGCCGCAATAAGAAAAAACTCGAGAAGCTGCGCAATTCGCTCGGCGTTCAAGCGGAAGACCTCGAGACCATTGTCGCGGACAGTTTCAATCAAGACTCACTGAGGAAACTGGCACGTCGCACCCGCGTTGTTCTCACAACGGTGGGTCCCTATGCCCTGTACGGTTCCTCGCTCGTGGAAGCGTGTGTCGAGGAAGGTACGCATTATTGCGATCTCGCGGGCGAAGTGCAGTGGATTCGAAAGATGATTGACCTGCACCAGGCGCGTGCGAAACAAACTGGCGCACGCATCGTGCACTGCTGCGGCTTCGACTCGGTGCCGATGGATATCGGCGTGTGGTTCTTGCAGGACGAGGCAAAGAGACGATTCGGCGCGTACTGCAAATCGATCACGCTGTTCGTCAAGGCCACCAAAGGCACTGCCAGCGGCGGCACGATCGCAAGCATGATGAATCTCATCGAAGAGAGTCGTAAGGATCGCGACGTTGCACGGATACTCGTACACCCTTACTCCCTCAATCCCGAGGGAGAACGCCAGGGCCCGGATGGAAGAGATCAGCAAAATGTCGTGTATGACGAAAACGCGGACTCCTGGACTGCACCCTTCGTCATGGCAAGCGTCAATACGAAAGTAGTCCGGCGCAGTCATGCGCTCGCCGCTTATCCCTATGGAAAGGACTTTCGATACCACGAGGCAGTGTTGACTGGCAAAGGCGTTACGGGTTGGACCAAGGGCATCATGATGGCCAACGCGATCAAGGCACTGATGATTGGCGCATTCTTTGCGCCAACAAGAAAGTTGCTGCAGACATTCATACTGCCCGATCCGGGCGAAGGCCCGAGTCCGGAACTGCAAAAGACCGGTTTCTTTAACCTCATGCAGATTGGTGAATTACCGGACGGGACGCTGATCCAGACTCGAATCACGGGCGACCAGGACCCGGGCTATGGCTCCACAAGCAAGATGCTCAGCGAATGTGCCGTCTGCCTTGCGAAAGACGACATCACGGTCGGTGGTGGAGTCTGGACTCCCGCCTCGGCCATGGGCGGCCTGCTACTCGAACGCCTCAGGAAGAACGCCGGCCTGACCTTCGAAATCCGCGACTAGTGTCCGGCGTCCGCCGAATAGTGCAGTGCTTCATCGTACTTCTCACCGGCTTCGATCCGGATCGGCAGGCGATTGCGCGGTGACGCCACGGGACAGGTTGAGAAATCGTTGAATGCGCAGGGCGGGCTGTACGACAGGTTAAAATCCAGCACGGTCTGACCATCGTCGCCCGGCACCTCAGCGTAAAGAAAACGACCTGCGCCGTAAGTGTCGTCACGGTTGGTCGCGTCACCAAACACGAAAAATAGCCTGTCGCCCGACGTATAGGCCTCGAGCTCGAAAGCCTGGCCGTCAACAGCAAAGCGCACGGTGCCCGGCGATTCCGGGTGATAGCCCAGCCCTTCGATGACGGTTTCGACGTTGGCGATCCTGGGTTCGTCGTATCGATGCAATATCGCGGGCACGCGCAGCGATGCATCCACGGGGAAATACGGCAATGGCCCGAACGTAGCGACAAACGGATGCTCAAAGTCGCGCACCCTGACGGCGAAACGACCGTCGCGTTTAACCACGGTCCAGGCGAACGTACGATGCGTAATCTGCACTGGCGCGTCCGTCGTGTCGTCAGCGATCAGGATGCGCCGGACCGGCTGCTCGTCACTGTAAACGGCGACACCTTCTTCTGCCGTCATCCGCACACCGTCTTCGGTGACTTCGAATACGCCGATTAGCGGCGCCGCTTTTTCGGGAAAGCGGATATCGTTGCCGGAATCGGAGCCAAAGCTGTAGGAACCCTGCTCGAGCCAGTAAAGGCCAATCTGGTTAAGATAGCCCGATGGGTCCTTCAGCCGTTGCAGACGCTCGGCCCGCCAATCCAGCACCTCTTGTTCATGGGCGGCCGCATCAAACAAGGGCTCCGCCTGACCGCATGAGGCCAGGGCCATCAATAGCCCCGTTACGACAATCGATTTCTTCATATTTCCAGCCAGCTGTGCCATATCAATTCGGAGAACGGCTCTCTATAATCCGCCGCCTGCTTCCAGAGCCTTACCCTGATGCCTGATATTTCCAAACTTCGCAATATCGCGATCATTGCCCATGTCGATCACGGCAAGACGACCCTTGTGGACCAGATGCTACAGCAATCCGGCACGCTCGGTCCGCGCGCGGCTGTGCCCGACCGTGTCATGGATTCCAGTGACCTCGAACGTGAGCGTGGCATCACCATTCTCGCCAAGAACACGTCCGTCAAATGGAACGACTACCGCATCAACATTGTGGATACACCCGGCCACGCCGATTTCGGCGGCGAGGTTGAGCGCGTGCTTTCCATGGTCGACAGCGTGCTCTTGCTCGTGGATGCCGTTGAAGGCCCCATGCCACAAACGAGATTCGTGACACAAAAAGCGTTCGCACAAGGCCTGGTTCCCGTCGTTGTCATAAACAAGATTGACCGCCATGGCGCGCGTCCCGACTGGGTGGTCAACCAGACATTCGACCTGTTCGACCGTCTCGGCGCAACGGATGAACAGCTGGACTTTCCGATAATTTATGCGTCGGCGCTCAACGGTTATGCCAGCGAAAATGCCGGAATCGCGTGGCGGCGACATGACGCCGCTTTTCGAGACCAT
Organism: uncultured Gammaproteobacteria bacterium; assembly: GCA_963841165.1. Classification (GTDB taxonomy): domain Bacteria; phylum Pseudomonadota; class Gammaproteobacteria; order Steroidobacterales; family Woeseiaceae; genus UBA1847. The sequence continues at coordinate 13,286 of CAWJCA010000005.1, forward strand.
CATCAAACACGTTTCTCCGCCTGATGTTGATCCGGATGGTCCGTTGCAATTGCAGGTTTCCAGCCTTGACTACGATACTTACGTTGGCGTGCTGGGTATCGGCCGTATCAACCGCGGCACTTTGCGAGCCAATGAGTCGGTCAGCGTCGTTGCGCCGGATGGTTCCGCGCGCCGCGCCAGGGTTCTTGAACTGTTTGGTTTTGACGGCCTCAAGCGGCAACGCGTGGAGTCGGCAGGCGCCGGCGACATTGTCGTGTTCAGCGGCATCGACAAACTCGGCATATCGGATACTTTGTGTACGCCGACTCACGAAGAAGCACTGCCTGCCCTGTCGGTCGATGAACCGACGGTCAACATGACGTTTTCGGTCAATAAATCGCCGTTTGCCGGCCAGGACGGCAAGTTCCTGACGAGTCGCCAGATTCGGGAACGCCTCGACCAGGAACTCAAACACAACGTGGCGCTGCGCGTCGACGAAACGGACGATCCGGACAAGTTCCGCGTCTCTGGCCGCGGTGAATTGCACCTCTCTGTCTTGGTCGAAACGATGCGTCGGGAAGGCTACGAACTCGCTGTCTCGCGACCGGAAGTCATCATGCACGACGTCGATGGCGAAGAGCATGAACCTTGGGAGCAACTGACCGTCGACTTCGATGAGGCGTACCAGGGAACCGTCATGACGCGTCTGGCAGAACGCAAAGGCGAACTCGTGGACATGCTGCCGGACGGCAAGGGCCGCATTCGCCTGGATTACAGGATTCCAACCCGTGGATTGATCGGATTTCGAACCGAGTACCTCACAGCAACGTCGGGCACAGGTCTTATCTATCACGTACTCGACGAGTACGCGCCGAGAATTCCCGGAACTATCGCGCAACGCAACAATGGTGTGCTCGTTTCGATGGTCCAGGGAAAGGCCCTTGCTTACGCACTGTTTAACCTGCAGGAACGCGGCCGCTTGTTTCTCGGTCACGGCGCGCCCGTCTATGAAGGCATGATTATCGGCATTCATCAGCGTCAGAATGATCTCGTCGTCAATCCGACAAAAGCCAAGCAGTTAACTAACGTGCGTGCAGCCGGCACCGATGAAAACCTGGTCCTGACGCCGCCGACACGTTACTCCCTGGAGCAATCACTCGAATTCCTCGACGACGATGAGTTACTCGAGGTAACGCCAAAGAACTTGCGCATCAGGAAGAAACTGCTCAAAGAAACAGACCGCAAAAGGGACTCGCGCAGGAAGGTCTCGTGAGTGGCGATGCAGCTGCCCTTGCGTTTGCAGACCTGCACCCCGATGACATTCTGACCACACTGAGCGAGATGGGATTTGCGTGCGACGGTCGATTCCTCGCGCTGAACAGTTACGAAAACCGCGTCTACCAGGTTGGCATTGAGGACGACAAACCCATCGTGGCCAAGTTCTATCGACCGCAACGCTGGAGTGACGACGCGATCCTCGAAGAGCATGCATTCGCACTCGACCTTGCGAGTCCAGGAGATTCCTGTAATCCCGCCGCTGGTACTCGCCGGAAAAACCCTGCACCACTCCGGGCACCATCGGCTCGCCGTCTATGCCTGCCGCGGTGGACGCGCGCCGGACCTGGATAACTTCGATCTTCTGACTCAACTGGGCCGGCTGGTTGCGCGCATACACCTCGAGGGAGAAACCTCTCGCTTTCTGCACCGCCCGACCATTGATATCCACTCGTACGGCGTCGCCTCACTCGAGTACCTTCTCGACCACGACTTCATCCCCGATGACAACCGTGACGCTTATGAAAGCGTCGCGGAACTGGTACTTGATGGTGTCGAGGCATGCTTCGAGCGTTCCGGTCACGTTCGGGAAATTCGCCTGCACGGCGACTTTCATCCTGGCAACGTCCTCGTTACCCGCGATCAACTGCATATCGTTGACCTCGACGACGCCCGCCACGGACCCGCGGTTCAGGACCTGTGGATGTTCCTGTCGGGTGACCGGGATGAGCAAACGCCGCAACTCACCGCGTTGCTCGAGGGATACCAGTCATTCCGGTCGTTCGACGCGCGGGAGCTGCACCTTGTCGAAGCCCTTCGCAGCTTGCGCATCATGCATTACGCAGCCTGGCTGGCGCGTCGCTGGGAGGACCCGGCGTTCAAGCTCGCCTTTCCGTGGTTCGACAGCCGCCGGTACTGGGATGACCACGTACTCGCGCTGCGCGAGCAAGTCGCACTGATGCAGGAAGCGCCGCTGGAGTGGCGCGATTTCTGACTACTTCGACGGCAGGCGCTGTTGCCGCGGCCGAATCTCGAATTGATCAATCCAGCGCGAAAACGTCTGCCGACTGAGTTCGTTCAGCGGACCGATCGAATCTGCCGTTTGCCGGCGTATTGATTCGGCGTCGGTTCTTTCCCGTTCTGCCTCGAGAGTCGACTGATGGTCCGGAACTGTGAGCCATCGTTCGATCAGAGGACGACTGGCCTCCAGGTGAAACTGAAAGCCGTAAGCGTGTTGGCCATAGCGGAATGCCTGCACAGGACTGGCGTCAGAGCCAGCCAGGTTCACGGCCCCTGGCGGCAGTGAGATTCCGTCCTCGTGCCATTGAAACACCTCCTGACGCGGCGCAAATGAAGCCAGCACGCGATCGTCAGCGCCAGCCTCCGTCAAATCAACGTCGTGCCAGCCAATTTCCCGCACTGCATTACGCGACACAAATCCACCGAGCGACTTTGCGAGCAATTGCGCACCTAGACAGATTCCCAGCACTGACATTTCGCTCTCCACGGCTTCGCGAATGATCTCTACTTCAGTGATGAGGTTCGGGTAGGTATCGATCTGGGAGGAGCTCATCGGCCCGCCAAGGACGATCAATGCCTCGTATTTCTCCAGGTCGGGCCTGGCGTCTGGCTCGCGCCCGAAATTGACATAGCGTATGCGGAAGCCGGATTCCTTTAGCAATGGATCAAGCGTTCCCAGGGGTTCAAAAGGAACGTGTTGAAATACAAGAATTTTTGGTCTTGGCATTGGCGTTCGGCGCAGCGCATACGGGCATAACGAGTCGTCGACTTTATACCGGTAACGGACGGCCAAGTGAACCCGCTATTGATTTGCACTGTGAATGCACTGCAACTAAAGTCAATCAGGATTAGAATCAGGACAATTCGTTGGAACTCTGCGGGGCCGAAAGGCTCTGATATACAGTTCACCCCAAAATAGACGTGCGGATTTCATCCATTTGATCGCCAAGATACGCGCCACACTCCCTGCCTGTCTGCTCGTCCTGGCGCTTGCAGGCTGCAGCGCTAACGTAACGATGGACGAGCCGACCATTCCGGCACCGCGCGTCGCGAAAATTCCTGTGCAGGTGGCACTCCGCATTCCCGAGGAGTTTGAAGATTTCGTCCATGAGGAGAACGTCCTCGGCAAAGAAGCATGGACCATAAATCTCGGTCGGGCGAATGCGACGTTCTTCACGCAGCTGTTCGGCTACATGTTCGACGGTTTGACGGTGATCGGACCCAATGATGATGCACGTGATTTTGAATTCGATGCATTGATCGAGCCCAGTATCGATGGCTTCGAATTCTCGGTTCCGAATCAAAGCAAAACCGAGGCATTCGCGGTATGGATTCGTTATCGTCTCAGGATATTCGATCAGCAAGGCAACAATGCGTCTAACTGGACAGTCAGCGCATACGGCAAGAGTCAGAAACAGGGTCTCCGCGGCTCGGACTCATTGCGAAGAGCGGCCGTCCTGGCGATGCGTGATGCCGCTGCGTTGATCATTCTGCAAATGGACAAAGCAACAGGTATAAACAGGTTGGCAGGTGGGGCGCTCGCCGAACCGTCAATAGAGCCGGCCAAGATGGCTGCCGATACCGACGTGAATACGGCACAAGACGAAGCCGAACTCGACTTTGGCGTCTTCGCTATTGGAGGCATTGAAGATGAATGAAAGTACTCCTCTGCTGCCCACCCGGGCGGTTGCCGTTTGCGGACTGCTCCTGTTCTGCCTGGGCGGCTGCGTTACCTCGCGTGTCGAAGACGCCCGGGAAAACCTAACCGGGCTCAACGAAGGTGAGGCCGTTGTCATCATGGCGAAAAGCTATCACCAGGGGAATGAAACGGAATCCGACTACGTCACTTGCATTGAAGACGCATTGGGACGTGGCTCCACGGGCCTGCGGGTTATCCCCAGGCAGCAATTTGTCGACTCGCTGTTTCCATGGTTCGAACCACGCACGGCGCCGGCGGAAACGAAAGGGCTAAGCAAGTTGATGACGCGGCCCGGCGTCGCTCAAATAGTGGAGGATCTCGGTGTCCGTTACATCGTATGGCTGGATGGTGATACCGAGACTGTCGCTCAAGGCGGCAGCCTGTCCTGCGCTGCCGGCCCCGGCGGCGGCGGTTGTTTTGGTTTTGCCTGGTGGCAGAAGGACGCGGACTACGAGGCATCCGTTTGGGATCTGGACGGCTACGAATCTGCCGGCACCGTAACGGCCGACATAAGCGGCACATCTTTCCTGCCGGCACTGGTTGTTCCTATTCCGCTCATCGCCCGGACGCAGGCCGCCGCATGCAAAGGCCTTGCACAGCAGTTGAGAGCCTTCATCATCCAGTAAGGAAAGTGCCGTTCCTGCTGTTCGACTATCGCGGGCGCCCCGCTCGCAAGAAAGCATCTTTGTAAAACGGCGAATCCAGTGAAGCCACCGTGACCGTGCGGCCGGACGATGGCGCATGGACGAAGCGCCGTCCGCCCAGGTACAGACCGACGTGCGACATCTTGCCTGCAATCTTGAAGAACAGCACGTCACCGATGCGCAGCTCGTGTCGTCCTACAGCCGCTGTCGAGGACCAAAGTTGCCCGGTTGTTCTGGGCACGCGTTTGCCGACCCGGGAATAGGAATACTGCACCAGCCCACTGCAATCGAATCCGCGAGGGCTACTGCCGCCGTAACGGTACGGCACGCCGACCTGATCCACTGCGATAGCAGCTGCTTTCTCGCCGATACCGCCGTGAACTGCCGCCGAGGTGCCCGCTGGCTGCCGGATACCATGTTGACGCCGGGGTCGACGAACACGCCGATGCCAGCCCCAACATGGTGATTGCTAAGGCAAAAATCCGAATAATGCGAGCTGGCTGCGCTATCATCTGAATCACTCTGACTCGCGGAACCCTTCTACCATACGGCATGGGACCTTAATTCAATATGAACTGCATCTCAGGAATGGGAGCCGGCTCCCTGTCATCGGCACTGGCCGGCAAGCGCCGATGGGCACTTTTCCTCGCCCTCATTGTCGTTGCCGCATGCGACGTGGAATCGTCCGAGTCAGCCGATACGCGGGCGGCCCGCGACTACGATGCCCACTACTCGGTCAAAGTTATTCCGGAGCAATCCAGCGTCGAGGTGCTGCTGGAAATTCGGCAATCGCGACACTTGTTGCGGGAACTGACTTTCACGTCTCTGCCCGACACACTGAGTGACTACAGCGGCAATGGTGAATTGCAGGTCAGTAACGGCACCTTGCGTTGGTTGCCGCCGGCCGAAGGCGGAACGTTGCGCTGGCGTGTGCACGTCGCACACCGACGAGGAAAGGATAGCTATGATGCGTGGCTTGGGCCCGCCTGGGGCATCTTCCGTGCCGAGGACATCATCCCGCGGGCGAAAACCCGAACCCTGAAGGGATCGACATCGAATACTACGCTGTCTTTTGATCTGCCGCGTCGCTGGTCGGCTGTGACCGAGTATTCAGGTATGAGCGACCCGATAAGCATCAAACGACCGGGCCGGCGCTTTGATCAACCGACCGGCTGGATCGCCGTGGGCGACATCGGTGTCCGACGCGAAAAAATCGCAGGCGTAAGAGTGGCGGTAGCCGGGCCACAAGGTCATGCGGTGCGACGCATGGACATGCTGGCGTTACTTAACTGGACTTTGCCGGAACTGATCGCCCTGCTGCCGCAGCCTGTTCCGCGGCTGACAATCGTCAGTGCCGGTGAGCCGATGTGGCGAGGCGGTCTTTCTGCGCCGGCGTCTCTCTACGTGCATGCAGACCGGCCGCTAATCAGCGAGAACGCCACGAGCCCGCTAATGCACGAGGTCGTTCATACGGCGTTGTCGATACGCACTAAAGAGGGCGCTGACTGGATTGCTGAAGGGCTCGCCGAATATTACAGCCTTGAACTGCTCAAGCGTGGCGGCGCCATTTCGACCAGGCGATACGGAATCGCCATCGCCGATCAGGCTGACTGGGCAAGGGAGGCGGATACGCTGTGCGGCGCGAATTCGACGGGCGCGACAACGGCGCTCGCCGTTACCGTATTTCACGCATTAAACAAGGAAATCAATGACAGAACCGGCGGCGCAAGCAACCTGGATGAGCTGTTGCGGCAGGTGCTTGTAAGCAGGGATCCGATCGACGTGGCAAAACTCAAGGCTGTTGCCGCCGAAATTATTGGCTCGCCCTCCGACGTACTTCACATCGATAAGCTCCCGGGCTGCCCTAAAATAACGCCAGGCAATCAAAGCAGCTGATACGGAACATGGACAGAAGTCACGACCTCGAACTGATCATGCGATCACGTACGCCCATCATCGTGATTGAGTCGCAAGACGAAGCTCGCGTGCTCCAATTGCTGCAGGCGATAGCAATCCGCAGTACCGCCGATAACTACGTGCCCCTGTTTCGCTGGACTCTCACCGATGGACTGCAGCGGCTCGACATCTCGCTGGAACCGCAATCACTGAATTCGGCACCTACTGATGCACTAAAGCACATACGAGCGGTTTCCAAGCCGGGCATCTATGTCTTGCTCGACTTTCATCCGTTTATTGACGACCCCGTGCACGTGCGACTGATCAAGGACATCTGCATTCACTATAAAGCCGTGCAACGGCAGCTGATCCTGATCAGTCACAATATCAAGATACCCAGAGAACTCGAGATCTACTGTGCACGCTTTGACATGGATTTGCCTTCCGAGCAGGAACGAGCGCGCATACTGAAACGTACTGTCAGCGAATACGGCAAAGAACATCCGGGCCGTCGCGTCGAGATCGATCCAAAAGCACACCAGCTGCTCATACAAAACCTCTCAGGGCTCACCTACAGCGACACGGAGCGCCTGGCCCGAAACGCAGTCTTTTTCGATGGCGCCATCACAAGAAACGATCTGCCTGGCGTGATGCAGGCGAAGTATGAATTACTCAACCGGGGTGGCGCACTGCAGTTCGAGTACGATACCGCGCATTTCAGCGACGTCGGCGGCCTCTCAAGGCTCAAGAAATGGCTAACGCAAAGGCGACCCGCTTTCCGGCGCGATGCCAGCGCATCTCACCTCGACGCGCCCAAAGGCATTCTTCTCCTTGGTGTTCAGGGTTGTGGCAAGAGCCTCGCCGCAAAAGCCACAGCCGGAATATTCGGCGTCCCGTTATTGCGCCTCGATTTCGGTGCAATTTACGACAAGTATCATGGCGAGACAGAGCGCAAGCTGCGTGAATCACTGAAGACCGCGGACGTGATGTCGCCTTGCGTGCTCTGGATTGATGAAATCGAAAAAGGTATCGCGGGCCGCGGTGGAGAAACCGGAACGACGCAACGCGTTCTCGGCACTTTCCTGACCTGGATGGCCGAACGCAAGAGCCAGGTTTTCGTTGTCGCGACAGCGAATGACATCAGCACACTGCCGCCCGAATTGGTCCGCAAAGGCCGGTTCGACGAAATATTCTTCGTCGATCTTCCCGGGAAAACGATCCGCGCATCAATCCTGGCTATTCACCTGTCCAATCGGAAGCAGCCACTCGCGAACTTCGACGTCGTAGCGCTGGCAGACGCTATGGAGGGTTTTTCCGGCGCCGAGGTGGAACAAGCGGTGGTTTCGGCACTGTATGCCGCGCACGCACAAAATCAATCGCTGACAACGGACCACATCCTGGAGGAAATCGGCCAGACACAGCCATTATCGGTCGTTATGCAAGAGAAAATTTCGATCCTGCGTGATTGGGCGGCCGGTAGAACGGTGCCCTGCGACTAAACACGGTTTTACTTAATTCATGGTCTTCGCGCCGTCAGCGGTTGAGGTGCGCGCCACGCATGGTAGACTGTGTGTATGGCTAATGAAAACAAAAACATAAATGAATTAGTCTCGGACGATGACGACCCCACGGCAGAGTTGGAGATCCTCAAATTTGAGGAGTTTGACCTGGCCGATGTCGAGCCCGAATCCGAGTCAAATACGTACGGATTCGACAAAAAAGACGACGAAGCTTCATCGTCCGGCCAATCGATACCCGAACTAAAGTCCGACCTGGAGAAACGCACCCAGACGATCGGGCGGCTGCAGTACGATATTGAGCAGTTGCGTGCGAAATGGCTCGGGCTGGAAACCGAAATCAAAGCGCGTGAAGAAATCGTCAATAATCTCCTCGGGGACGTTGACGAGCTCAAAGGAGCAGTAACTCGCAAAGAGAAGCTGCTTAAGAAACGAACAAAAACGATCAAGTCCCTGAAGTCAGAACTCCGGCAGCGCGACGAGACACATGCTTTGCTGGAGCAACAGCACGCCGAACTTAAGCAGCGACTCGATGCGCAAATTTCAACCGATGCCGACAAGGTCTCGGCACTCGACGATGCCAAACGCGAACTGGAGGATATTCACTCCAAACTCGAGACAGCCCAGGATGAAACAGCGGCGCTCAAGACAGAGATTACAGAACGCGACGAGACGCACGCATTGCTTGAGCAAAATCAGGCTGAACTTGCGCAGCAGCTTGACCAAAATGCGGCGGCGTTAGCCGAGAAAGAACTCGAGTTGGAACAAACGCGCTCGAATCTGGACACTGCTCAGCAACGAATTGCGTTACTCAGATCAGAGAATGGACAGAAAGGCGAGGCGCAGGAGCTGCTCGAACAGCTACACGCTGAACTTGAACGGCAGCTCGCCGAAACCGCCGCGACGCTCGAAGAAAGAGAATATGAGCTGGAGAAAATACGCTCCACGCTCCTGACCGTTCAAGACCAAAGCGCGGCCGAGCTCATTCTAACGCAGCAGACAAGCACCGCAGCCGTCAACGAGGCAAAGGCGCAGGTCAGCCGAGCCGAAAAATACGCGGACACTCTGCGTTATAAATTACAGGAATTCACTGAGTCTCAATCTCGATGGTCACAGGAACGCGACCGACTGAATGAGACAATAGAACAGTCAATGGAAGGCAATTGGTTGTTGTCTGAGCGGCTGGACGCCGCAGGTGCCTCGACGATCGAGCTGCAGGCCGCGCTTAAGCAGCAGCACGAAGATCACGAGCAGGAAATCCGCACGTTGCGCTTCGAGCTGGGGAAAGCAAAGGATACCGTCACCGAAACCGACGAGCTGAACAGCCAACTTGCGTCTGACCTGATGGACACCCGCAACTTCAATCAAGAATTGGAGCGCACGCTGCGTGAGAACGACGAGGCTGCACAAAAGAGCATTGGGGAACTGGAGAAACAACTCAGCGAACTTACCCAAACGACTGAAGACCTGGAGCAAAAACTCGACACAAAAAGCAACACAATTGCTGTTCTGTTGAGCGAATTGGCAAAGAAATCCGAGCAAATCGAATCAATCGGTGAAATCGAAAACGTGATCCAGGAAATCGACGATCGCATGTCCGAACGCTTTGATGATCAGGACAGGGATGAGAGCCCAAGCTCGGTCGCAGCACAAGAAAATAGCGATCGGGATCGGATTACACGCGTCCTGATTGGCGACTTCGGCAGCCAGGAACTGCGTTTCCCTCTGTTCAAGGATCGACTGACAATTGGCCGAAACGAAGACAACGACATTCAAATAAAGACCACGTACGTTAGTCGCCGCCACGCCGTCATCCTGACCGAGGGAGACGCCACCCGAGTAATTGATTGGGGCAGCAAGAACGGTGTTTTTGTCAATTCTGAGCGTGTCAAAGAGCATTTTTTATCGAACGGGGACATCGTCGCCATCGGCGACGTTAAATTCCATTATGAGGAGCGCCCGAAACGGGACGCCTGACTTACCCCTCGCACGATTCCTCGCGATTTGTGAGGGCATTCACGGTCTTTTCCTGCCAGTTTGACTATGCTTGATTGCACTGACAGGGAATTGAGTCACAAGGATGTTGGACACAGCTGCAGGGAAAGCAACGGGTCCTACCGCTGCGCGGCATGCGGCTCGCAATAAGAACAGCCTGATCTCCAGAAGAATCTGGCTGCCGAAGCTGCTTTACGATGCACTGCCCTACTTCTACCTGGCCTCCGGTCTCGCTGCCTTTTTTGCGACGCTCTATATAACAGAGTGGTTCTGGGTCTTGCCGCATTACCTGTTGTTCTCCCTCGTATGTATACATCTTGGCGTGATCGTCTATCGGCGCCGCCATCGGAGCCTGAAGCAGCAGCCCGAAGCGACTGATTAGCCGAGTTTCGATCTCAGGCTTGACGCCAATTGACGGCTGCGCAACGATAGCCGTCCCGTGTAGATGACGCAGGCACCGCCCGTGACCGATAACCCGTCTTTTCTTAAGAAGACCATGCGCAAGGAACTGGGTTTATTCGTCGGCCTGCTTTTCGTTGGCTTCGTACTCATGCCGGTCGCGATTTTCTGGGTTGGACAAAACCTGTTCGGTGCCTATGGCGGCCACGGCTACGGCGATTTCTTTGGCACTATCAGTGAGAAAATTCGCCGCGGCGACGGTGTCGCCTGGTTCCTCGTGCTTTCTCCTTACCTGGTCTGGCAGTGCCTGCGTTTGACGATATTGGCCTGGCGCCATGCCGGCCGCGCGGCCGGACCGACCACCCCAGAATCAGACCTTGGCGCCTGAAACTGTGAGACGCATCACATATTCGGCGCTGCATGCGTCGCTAATTAACTAATATCTATAGTAAAAAGCCGCTTGTTGGGGCATTCTGTCCAGTAGGTCGAAGCGGAATTGCCGTTGACCCGGCGCAATGGCGTCATTTACTGGCAGATGAACCTGATGCTCGAGAAAATCAAAAACTGGTTGCAACATCATTTTTCTTCCGGAGAAGTGAAGAAGCCGAAGACCTTGTCTACGGCGGGCTATATCGGCGCACGCCGTCCGGGCGCGCCGAAAAAGGCTGTCGAAAAGCCCCCATCGGCTCCGGAAATCGTTGAAATCGAGCCGGCCGTAGAAGGCCGGATCGAGAGCCAGGGTCCCGGCAAGAACGTCCTGATCCGCAATCGATACGTTCGCGAAGACACCGGTACGCACGAAACGCTCAAGATACTGGATGATTCGATGGTCGATTCCGGCGAAGAGACCGGCTTGGATCCTTACAATACCGGCAAATTCGATCGCTCGAAAAAATGGGATCAACGCTTCCGCAAGTAGCACCGGGCCAAATCCACACCAGCATGATAATCTGCGGCTCTCGATCGACATGGAGCTGGTAACGACGTGAGCCTGCGTATCTCTTTTGAGCTGGACGAAAGCGACCTCAAGCACTTTCAACTAATTATGGAAGAGGCCCGCAAAACCGCGGGCCGAATGGCCCCGGAAGACATCGTGGCTGGTGCCGAGCATCTGCTTAAGGACGTTGCAGATTCCAGTGCGCCCGGCTTTATTGTCGACCGCATTCGCAAACTTCGGCTGATGATTGACATGCTGTCCGATGTCGAGTGGCGACTACCGCACCAGGAAGCTGCGCGCGTACTTAATGCCCTGGCATATTTTGCGAATCCCGAAGACCTGATACCCGACCATATCCCCGGGCTGGGTTTCCTTGACGACGCGATTATGATCGAACTCGTAGTACGGGAGCTCAAACACGAAATCGAGGCCTATCAGGACTTTTGCGATTTTCGTGACCGGAGCGTGAACGAGCGCGGGCAAAAGGCAGACGTCAGCCGGGCGGGATGGCTGCAAGACCGGCGCAAAGCACTGCAGTCGCGAATGCGCCGCCGCCGCAAAGGCCGCCCCCGTCTTCTACGCTAGGGCGTTTCGACGCCTGCTATGGCCAGTAAAACCAGCCGGTGGCGATAAGGCCAAGCCACATCGCGCCCTGCGCCCAGAAACGCATACGGTGCCGTCGGACGAGGCTGTAGAAACTTGCAGCGGCTAACGTGGTCATACCCAGGAAGACGAAGAAGCTCTTGAGGAGCGGCTCGAACTCACTTTGCAGGCGCGGATAGTCATCACCGAGAACCAGGACAACGACCAGAACGGCTGCAAGACTGAATGCAATGGCAAAACAGGATCCCAGGATAATCAGGTTTATTGCTGTCAGAGGTCGCATCAAGTATTTTCCATAACGGTACAATTAACTCTTCAGGCAATGCGGATTATGGCGAATGTGCCCTTGATCCAAGGCCGCCGGACATCTAGCCTAGCTCAATTGCCCGCGTCACAGAACTGTCTCTGGCAGTAATGGAGAAAATGTTGAGAAGAACAGAGAAACGCCGAATTCAATGGCTCACTGCCGCAGCCCTGACTCTGCTGACGCTGCAGGCCATTGGCAGCACAACGGCGATCAATGAAGATCAATTTCTCCATCCAGAGCCGCGCCACGAGAAAATTGGTGAACTTGTTACGCAGTTCATCCAGAAATCCCACTATATGCACATTGCCGTTAATGACGAATTGTCTTCGCGGGTAATGGACGTCTTCATCGAGTCCCTCGACCGAAACCGAATATATCTCCTCGCAAGTGACGTCGAGTATTTCAACACGTATCGCCATGAACTCGATGACATCGTTAAGAGCAAACCCATGGACCCTGTGTTTCAGCTGTTTGACTTGTATCAGACGCGAGTCCGCGAGCGACTGGAGTTCGCACTGACACAACTTCAGTCCGAGCCGAACTACCAGCTGCAGGAAGAGTATGTGTTTGACCGCTCCGAATCTCCGTGGGCGTCCAGCACGGCAGAACTCGACGAAATCTGGCGGCAACGCGTTGTCAACGACGCATTAAATCTCGCGCTCGAAGACGAACCCTGGGAGAAAATCCAGAAAGTCCTCACGTCCCGCTACACCGGTTTTATCAAGCGCCTCAATCAGGTCAACAATGACGATGTTTTCGAGCGCTTCATGAACGCCTTTGCGCACACACTCGATCCGCACTCCAGCTATCTTTCGCCGAGAAACTCAGAGGAATATCGAATTCAGATGAGCTTGTCGTATTTTGGCATCGGCGCATCCTTGCAGACCGAAGATGATTTCGTAAAGATCGTCGGCATCATCCCCGGCGGCCCGGCGGCGATTGACGGCAAACTTCAGCCGAATGATCGCATAACAGGCGTGGGCCAGGGTCTCGAAGGAGACGTTGAAGATGTCATCGGCTGGCGCCTTGATGATGTCGTTGACCTGATACGTGGTCCGGCCGATTCGATCGTTCGCCTCGAAATTATTCCTGCAAATGCTCCACCGGGAAGTCCGAAGAAGGTTGTCAAACTGACCCGAGACCAGGTGAAGCTGGAAGAACAAGCGGCCAAGAGCAAGATTGTAAAGATTCCGCGTGACGGGCGTGAATGGTCTATTGGCGTGATTGATGTGCCGAGCTTTTACCGCGACTACCGCGCACTCAGTAACGGCGACAAGAACTACACCAGTACAACGAAAGACGTGAAGCGCCTTATTTCCGAACTCGAGGAACAAGGCATCGATGGGCTCGTGATCGACCTGCGCGGTAACGGCGGCGGCCACCTCACGGAAGCGACTGCCTTGTCAGGCCTGTTTATCGATAACGGACCCGTTGTACAGCTGCGCAATGCCAATGGTCGAATCAGCCGTCTCGATGACCCGGATCCGGTTGCCCGCGTCGCCTATAACGGCCCGCTCGCGGTACTGGTCGATCGCTTTAGTGCGTCAGCATCCGAAATCTTCGCGGCAGCGATCCAGGACTATGCTCGTGGCGTAATCGTTGGACAACAGACGTTTGGCAAAGGAACCGTCCAGAACCTCTATTCCCTGGATCAGTACCTGAGATCCGAGGACGAAAAGGGATTTGGTCAACTCACCCTGACGATTGGCAAGTACTACCGCGTCACCGGCGAGAGCACACAGCATCGCGGCGTCGATCCGGATATCTCCCTGCCATCGGGCATCGATGCCGAGCTGTTTGGAGAGAGTGTCCGGGACAGTGCCCTGCCCTGGGATACGGTTCAGACTACGCGTTTCAGAGCAGGCAAACCGCTCGACAGTACGATTCAGTCGCTGACGGCGAGCCACACGGAACGTTCAAAAGAGGATCCGAACTTCCAGTACCAGGTGGACATGATTCGTGCAGCCGAAAAAATGCGTTCGCAAAAGACAATTTCGCTGAATATTGACGCGCGTCGTGCCGTACGCCAGGAGGACCTCGACAAGCGCCTGAAGCGCGAGAATGAACGCCGTACGGCACTCGGCCTCGAGCCCGTGGAAAGCCTCGACGATATTGAGGAAGACGATCTGCCGGACGTGCTGCTCGACCAGGCGGCGGGGATTGCCACCGATCTCGCTACGATGCGGCAGATTGAGGCCAAACCAGAGCAAACAGCCCGCGTTCAGCCCTGATCGGCGCGCCTTGCGACCGCAAGGTCGAGTGCTATACTCGGTCGCAACACCAGGGTGATTTCCGGCGGGTTCTTCGAAGCCGTCACGTCAGTGGGAGAGACCATGGCAGGACGGCGTTCAATGTCTAAACAGGGCAAGGCATTCGCGGCTGGCGCCGCGCTTGCGTTCTTTGTCGCCTGGCATGCTGGTCCGGCAAGCGCATCGTCAAATACGCCGGTGGTCAGTGACGACGTCACGGAGTCTGCGAACGCCTTGGACACATTGTCGCCGCCGACCCATTCACTGGCGCCGAGAGTCGAGGCGGCATTCCGCAAAGTGTTTAAAGAGCCGGCGACATCACTCGCCGACAGCGACAGCAAGCCTCTTGGCTCGCAGCGTCCCGCGATTACGACCCGCGTGCCCGGCATTTCCGACGAACAGTTAGCCCGGTACAGACGACAGATGTACCGCAAAGACATCTGATCTCGCGTCTAGCGACTCAGGACTTTCGCTATCCCGAAATAATTGTCGCCGAGAAGGTTGGCGTTTTGTTTTTCTACGAGGCCGTTCGCGTCGATAGCAAATACCGTCGCCACCGTGTTGGGCACCGGCACAGCATCATGTTCATGACGAAATTGCGCGTTTTCCGCGATCATCTTCGCTCGTTTCTGTAGGACCTCGGCCAGGTCGGACTCGGCGTCCACTTCTTGCCTTTTCCGTCCCAGGAGCTTCAGAATTGCGTCACACTCAGACTTGTTGCCATAGTTGATCGCACCAACACTTTTTTCGCCCGCTTCCTTCGCCAGTTCAACGAGACCGTCTTCTTCGAAATGAAGGTACAAATGCTGCGCGAACGAAAGAATCATGAAATTTATGGACCGCTTCGTGCCAATGTCGAGGCCCCGCTGATCCGGCGGATCCATCCTTTGAACTGCATCCAACTCGTGCAGGAAGTCCTGCTCCTGCTGCTGGCCAGCCGCCAGCCGCGACTCGATGTCAGCAATTCGCCCGGCCAGCACCCGGCCACGAAACAGTTTGACGAAGCCATTCATGGTCATCAGTTTGTGTCGCTCTGATTGAAGCTGGTCTTCGAGCAATTGCGACGCCATACGATGTTCACCGATGCGGCTTTCAATGCGCTCTGTTTTTTGCTGGCGCTCCTGGTTCCATGACACAAGTGCTTTGTGATGGACACGCTGTTCGCGTTGCTGTTTGAGCTGTTCGGCAAATCGACTCAGCTGCTCGATGCAGTGTGTCGTCAGGCCACGCAACTGGTAGAAAGCGACGACGTTGTGGACCCACTCCGGGTCCAGCAGGAGATTCTCCAGGTGAAGCAACTGTTGCCTGGCTCGAGCCGTGTTCCCCTCGTGCTGTTTGATTCGATCCTGTAGCTGATACTTCTCGTTGCGAAGGGCCGCAAATTCCTTTTTTAGCTCGGAACGATTCCGAAAGAGATCGACAAGTTTGTCCGTCTCCGCCGTATCAGTAGCTCCGCTCTTGAAAATTGTCGTCAAACTCGCCAATGCATCGCCTCTTAACATAATAGATGCCGGGCAGACATTCACTCGACTTAAGACTCAAGCACATGATGACAATGGAATGACGGACAAACTCTGACCGAATCGACAGTTTCGGCAATGAGTGACAGGCCGGGTTTTAGCGTTCGAGGACCAGGTGGCCCTGATCCGAGAGGTACTCAAGCCACTTGTTCAAGACGATATTGCGTTGCCAACGCAGGTCCAGTTCGCGGCGGTGTGCCCCGATGAGCTGGCGCAGCGCGGCATGGCGCTGGCCCTGGTCAATGCTCATCGCTTCGGCCACCTGGCCGTCGAGATAGACCCGTATCGTCATGTCCGGATCTAACAGTAGCCCGTCATCGGTCTCCAGGTGATACGTCAATGAGAGCGTAACTGTGTAGCGACATCGCTCCAGTATTTCGATATGCAGGTCGCAGTCACCAGCCACCCGGGACCGAAAACAGCCATCGAGTCTGTCAATTTCCGGGATGAGTCGCAGGAGGCGCAGGTAGTTGCTTTCATAAAGCGTCATCAATCCAATAAAGCTGCGTGGCTTTACTATGGCCTGCGGAACCAGATAAGAATCGAGCAACATGCGGTCAATATAGCACGCGGCTCCGTCCAAATATCAGGGATGTACTCGACGCTCAACACCGGTACTATTCAGGATTCGACTCGAGATTTCTTCTATAGAAAACTCTGTCGTGTCGACGTGCGGTATACCATAACGTCGAAAAATCTTCGCTGCCTCGCGCAGTTCGAATCTCACTTGCTGCGCAGACGAGTACTTACCCAACGGTCGCCGTTCCTTGCGTATTTGCTGCAAGCGCTCAGGTGCAATTGTCAGGCCGTACAGCTTGTGTTTCTGCTCGACCAGAAAATCGGGCAAGGAACCATTTTCGAGCTCTTCGTCGGTCAACGGGTAATTGGCCGCGTACACCCCATATTGCAGCGCCAGGTAAAGGCAGGTCGGTGTTTTGCCGGACCTCGAGACGCCGACGAGAATGACATCTGCCGCATCGTAATTGCGACTGATACCGCCATCGTCATTGGCGAGCGCGAAATTGGTCGCCTCCATGCGCCTCATGTATGTTGCGATATCGCTCATTCCATGAGCGCCGCCCAGCGCGTATGTCGGCGACGCCTTGAGTTCGATTGACAACGGCTCCAGGAATGAGTCAAAAAGATCGAGGTGCAGGCCCTCCGCTTCTTTCACAATTGCCTTGACTTCCGGCTGCACCAACGTAGAAAAAACGATCGGCCGGAGGGTATAGCTCTTGCTCGCAGCATTGATCCTCTGGACAGCTTCTCGCGCCTTGTCTTCGCTATCTATAAATGGCAAAGTCATCTGCCGAAAATTCTGTCCGGTGAATTGTGTGATGAGACTATGTCCAAGGGCCTCAGCCGTGACACCGGTCTGATCTGATAGGAAAAATACAGCGCGCTCTGTCATCGGTGGGATTCTCCATGTCCTGCCCAGGAACACAAGGGAGTATGTCTTGGAGCCATATGTAATCAAGCTCGAAGAGCTTGGCATGGACGACGTCGAAATCGTCGGCGGGAAGAACGCATCACTCGGTGAAATGATCAGTAACCTCAGCAGCCTCGGCATTACGGTGCCGGGCGGGTTTGCAACAACATCGGCGGCTTACCGGGACTTTCTTTCCACCGGCGGGCTCGACAAGAAAATCGCCGGCCTCCTGAATGAGCTGGATGTCGACGATATAAACGCGCTGACAAGCGCGGGCCGCACCATCCGAAACTGGATCATGGAGACAGCGCTTCCGGATGCCCTGATGGACGCAGTCCGCTCATCCTGGGATGAAATGAGTGACGGCAAGGACATCGCCGTCGCTGTGCGATCTTCGGCTACTGCGGAGGATCTTCCCGACGCCTCGTTCGCCGGGCAACAGGAGACGTTCCTGAACGTCCGTGGCCTCGACAACCTGGTCGAGGCGATGCACCAGGTCTTCGCTTCGTTATTCAACGACCGCGCCATAGCGTACCGCGTTCACCAGGGCTTCGATCATGCTCAGGTGGCACTGTCCGCCGGTGTACAGACCATGGTCCGTAGTGACATCGGGGCCTCTGGCGTGGTGTTCACTCTCGATACGGAAACGGGCTTCCGCGATGCGGTTTTTATTACTTCGTCGTACGGCCTCGGCGAAACTGTTGTTCAGGGCGCTGTGAATCCCGACGAATTCTACGTCTACAAACCCGCCCTCGCCGCCGGCAAGCACCCGATTCTGCGCAAGAACCTGGGCAGCAAAGCCATCAAGATGATCTACAGCGATGATCCGACGCCTGGCAAGACTGTAGAAACGGTTGACGTCGATGAGCGCGATAGCCTCGCCTTCTCGATCAGCGACGACGACATAATCGAACTGGCGAAGATGGCCGTCACCATCGAGAAGCACTATGCACGCCCGATGGACATTGAGTGGGGCAAGGACGGCAATGACGGCAAGATCTATATCCTGCAAGCCCGTCCGGAAACAGTTCAAAGCCAAAGCGGCCGAACCATCCAGCGTTACACGCTAAAAGGCAGGTCCGACATCGTCATAACCGGCCGTAGTATCGGCCACAAGATCGGCGCGGGTACTGCCAAGGTAATTCGCTCCGTGGCGGAGATGAATCGCGTTCAACCAGGGGACGTACTGGTGTCCGATATGACAGATCCTGATTGGGAGCCGGTCATGAAACGCGCTGCGGCGATTGTGACCAATCGCGGCGGCCGCACCTGCCATGCAGCAATTATTGCGCGCGAACTTGGCATCCCGGCCGTGGTCGGCTGTGGCAACGCCACTGACCTTATCGCAGATGGGATGGATGTCACGGTAAGTTGCGCTGAAGGCGATGAAGGTGTGGTTTACCGCGGCAATCTCGAGTTCGAACAGACCGTGATCGAGTTGGACTCACTGCCGGATATTCCCGTAAAGATAATGATGAACGTCGGCAATCCTGACCGGGCTTTTGACTTTGCAAATATCCCGAATCGGGGCGTCGGCCTTGCGCGCCTGGAGTTCATCATCAATCGCATGATCGGCGTGCACCCGCAGGCTCTGCTCGAGTACGACGCACTTGACGACGCGACACGAGCAGCCATCGATGAACAAATGGCCGGGTATCCCGATCCGGTCGAGTTCTTCGTCAGCAAACTCACCGAAGGCATCGCGACAATTGCAGCCGCGTTCGCGCCGGAACCCGTAATCGTGCGCCTGTCGGACTTCAAGTCAAATGAGTATGCCCATCTCATCGGTGGCCAGAAATATGAGCCCGACGAAGAAAATCCGATGATCGGATTCCGTGGTGCCGCCCGCTATCTCGCCGACAGCTTCCAGCCCTGTTTTGAACTGGAATGCCGGGCATTGCTTCGCGTGCGAAATGACATGGGACTGACCAACGTGCAGGTCATGATCCCGTTTGTTCGTACGGTGCAACAGGCCAGGGATGTTATCGACCTGATGGCGAAGAACGGCCTGGAGCGTGGCAAGGACGATCTCAAAGTCATCATGATGTCGGAGCTGCCGACCAACGCACTGCTCGCGGACCAATACCTGCAGTACTTTGACGGCATGTCGATCGGGTCGAATGACATGACGCAGCTCACTCTGGGGCTCGATCGCGATTCGGCGCTGGTTGCCGACACATTCGATGAGCGCGACGACGCTGTAAAAGCATTGCTCGCCATGACCATTTCAGCGTGCAAAAAGCACGGCAAGTACGTGGGAATCTGTGGCCAGGGACCGTCCGATCACCCCGACCTTGCTCGCTGGCTGCTCGATCAGGGTATCGAGAGCATGTCCCTGAATCCGGACACGGTCATCGAAACCTGGATGTTCCTCGCGGGCGAAACCGTTTGATGCGATTGGATCGTTTCTAGAATCGGTCGTAACGCGAGCGCCGCTGCCACCGCACACGCGGCAGCCAGATGCCGAGAAAAATGCCAACCAGCAACACCAGCGCACCGGCCATGAACCAGTAGCGAGTCGTCTGACTGCTGAGCTCGCGGTTTTCCTGCTCGAGTGTGTCCGCGCGAATCTGGGCGGCCGCCAGCTGATCCATCAGCGTTTTGTTCTGTTTGTCGATGGCCAGTACGTTCGCGGCCGTACGTTTGATCTCCGACAGCTCTTTTTCCACGGCCGCCTTCGCGCGCTCAAGTTCCTTGATTTTGCGGTTCGCGGAATCATACTCGGCCGTGATCGCTTTCATCTGGCCATCGAGTGAGCTACCGCGCGAATTGGCACTGGTCAGTTGGCTGCTTAGCTTCTGGAGTTGCTCGCGCGCGCTGGGTTCATTCATGAGATAGCGGCTGAGTACCCATCCCTCGGTTCCGCCTGGCGTGCGCACCTTCGAATAACCGGTGTCGGCATCCCGCTCCAGGACTTCGAGGCGCAGTCCACTGTCGATCATGAGCTGGATAGAGTTGCTGGTGCTGGGCCCGGTGCGCAACGTGATTTCAAACTGGTCGCTTACCCACGCCGGCGCGGCGAATGCAGCCGCGGCCGCAAACAATGTGCCCACCAGTGCAACCCGAACTATCGTCTTCATCATATCCTCGTCAGCGGCCCGATCCGAAAGACGCAACTATAAGCCAAGGCCGTTCTTCTCGCCAGCCAAAAATCAGTCAAATCAGTCGCTTATCGGAGACAATTTCGAGACATTCTGCTCCCAGTTTTGACCGTCAAATGGCGTTATTTCGATGCGCTCTATGGTTTCCGGATCGAGGCAATTCACGTTGACACTGACGCCGTGCGGATGCGAGCGCGGGATGTAGAAAGACTTTATGCCACAGTGTCGGCAAAAATAATGCTTCGCGACACCGGTGTTGAACGTATAGGTGCTCAACACATCTTCACCCTGAAGCAATCGAAAGTCATCGGAGGACACGAACAGGTGCAGAAAGCCCGACTTGCGGCAAATACTGCAATTACAGTCGGCTGCGTCGATGGTCGCTGGAGCATCGACTTCGAATCGAACCCGGCCGCAGTGACAACCCCCTTTATGCGTAGTCATTGAGCGCTTGCCGGCATCTTTTGCCATACAGCCACCAGGTTGTTGGACGGCACAGCGTACAAGTTCACGCGCCGCAATCCATTTGCGGCGCCCAGTTTATCGAGCGCGTCGAGATCCCGTATTCCCATCGCAGGATCCCGCGACCGCAGATCGGCATCGAAATCGGCGTTGCTTTGCGTATTGAACTGACCGTCCCGGCGGAATGGACCGTAGAGGATGAACAGGCCATGGGGTCGCAAGGCCCTGCCTACGAGCCCGAACATCGCATCGACCGCACTTCTGCTCATGATATGCGCGGTATTCGATGAATAAACGACATCGTAGGATTCATACCTCACCTCGGCCCTTGTGACGTCGAATGACAGCGGGCCGTGGACATTCGGTAGTCCTGCCGCGGCAATCCAGGACCTGATGCCTTCGTGGTTTTCGTCAAGGTCGCTGGTCTGCCATTGCACGTCGACAAGTTCAGCGGCGAATTGAACGGCGTGCTGGCCCGTGCCAGAACCTATTTCGAGAACGTCGGTATGCCCCCGAAGCTCGTGCCGCAAAACCTCGAGAATCGGCTCTGCATTGCGCTGCGCGTACTCGGCGTAGGGTTTCTCAAGCATCGGCACCAACAGATTCCAGTACTGCAGCATCCAGCAATTTATCGCGATACCAGGCGAGTTCCTCGATTGAATCCCGGATATCGGACAATGCGAGATGCGCGGAATCCTTGACGAATCCTTTGGCGACCGAGGGTGCCCACTGCTGCGCGAGTATCTTCAGGGTGCTGACGTCGAGATTACGGTAGTGAAAGAAGCGCTCAAGCTCCGGCATTTCGCGCGCAAGAAATCTCCGGTCCTGGCAAATGCTGTTTCCGCACATGGGCGACGCGCCCTCCTCGACCCACTCTCGCAGAAACTTCAGCGTCGCGATTTCTGCGTCGCGAGCGTCAACCTCGCTTGCCAGCACACGCGCAGTCAATCCGGATTCGCCGTGGTGGCGC
Source organism: uncultured Gammaproteobacteria bacterium (assembly GCA_963841165.1). Taxonomy (GTDB): domain Bacteria; phylum Pseudomonadota; class Gammaproteobacteria; order Steroidobacterales; family Woeseiaceae; genus UBA1847. The sequence continues at coordinate 35,288 of CAWJCA010000005.1, forward strand.
TGATTCCACTCGTCCATCGCAGCCATGGTTGTCTGCGACTGCCTGATGGCAAAAACCGGACCTTCCGCAAGTTCGTTGAGATGCTTGTCCGTAACAACGGTCGCAATCTCGATAATGGTGTCCGTCTCGGGGCTGAGACCCGTCATCTCAAGATCTATCCAGATGAGGTTGCTCAAGCGATCAGCAGCTGAATTCGACATACACGCTATATCCTGACAATGATGAACCGTCGTAGTTTACATGTCTTGGATGTGCAAGGCTGCCCGCATGGCGGCATACTCTCAACGACCCAGGCAATCATCGTTCTGACATGACCCACGAATCGGCGACCGTTATCGCCACTTACAGCCGCCGCATGCGATTGCGACTTGAGAGCGGCAAAGAAGTCGACGCTCGCATCAAGGGCAAGCGCATCAGGCCGGTCTGCGGCGACCGGGTCAGTACAGAACCGATCCCCAATGAGTCTGACTGGCTGATCACGGCGGTCACAGAACGCGAAAACGAGCTGACTCGCCCCAACATGCGCGGCCAGGTCGAAGTCCTCGCTGCGAACCTCGACTACCTCATCGTGGTTGCTGCGGCCGAACCCAAAGCTGACTGGTACATCGTTGATCGCTATCTCTGCGCCGCGGAGCTCATGGGCATAGCGGCCGCCGTTGTGTTCAACAAAATTGATTTGGACACCGATGCGTCATCGAACGCGGAAGAACTCGAAAATTACGCCCGCATCGGGTACGACGTTGTGCAATGCAGTGCCAAAAAAGGACCCGGAACGGCCGACATCGGAGATTTAATGAAGAACCGCTGCGCGATCATCGTCGGTCAGTCCGGAGTAGGCAAATCAAGCATCATCAATCGTCTTGTCGGCGACGCGACGCAGCGCACCTCGGCCGTGTCCGACAAGACGGGTGAAGGTCGCCATACGACCGTCAATTCCGTGATGATTCCCTTGCCCGGCGGTGGGTCCGTTATCGATTCGCCCGGCGTGCGCGATTACGCCCCGGCGTTGGAGTCATCAACTATCGCGGCAAAAGGATTTCGCGAAATTACCGCGGCGGCACAGCACTGCAAGTTTGCGAATTGCCGTCATTTGCGTGAACCCGGATGTGCGGTCAAGGCAGGCGTCGAAGACGAGACGATTTCGGCGCGACGATACGAGAGTTACAAACGCATTGTAAACCTGACCGAACAGCTGTCTGACGGCCGCTACACCTAAGACCCTAGCCTGGCGGCCAGGTAAGAACGCGTCCACCCAACAGGTGCAGGTGAATGTGAAACACCGTTTGTCCGGCCGCTTTGTTGCAGTTCATTACAGCTCGGTAGCCTTCCTCCGAGAACCCTTCCTCACCGGCAATGGCACTGGCGGCCGTATACAGGCTGCCCACGATCGCGTGATCATCTGGCTCAATATCGTTGATCGTCGCAATGTGCTTGCGCGGAATAATTACTACATGCGTTGGCGCCTGAGGATTAATATCGCGAAATGCAATTGCGGTATCCGATTCGTAAACAATGTCGGCCGGAATGTCACCATCTAGTATTTTGCAAAATAGACAATCGCGGTTAGCCATTCAGTTCTCCTCCTAGTCGACAGCCCGACGACCAAAAAACGCGTGCGACAGAGTGCCACCGTCAACGTATTCGAGTTCGCCTCCCAACGGCACGCCGTGCGCAATTCGACTGGCCTGTACTGCCTGCTTGGCCGCCAGTTCTGCAAGGTAGTGCGCGGTGGCGTCACCCTCGACCGTAGGATTGGTGGCGATGATCAATTCCTTGACGTCGCCCTGCTGCAGCCAGTCTTCAAGTTGGCCGAGCCCCAATTCATCCGGACCAATGCCATCCAGAGGCGATAAATGCCCCATCAACACAAAATACAGGCCACGAAATCCCGTCGCATCCTCTATGGCCATAACGTCCGCGGGCGACTCGACCACGCACAACTGCGAATCGTCCCGTCCGCTGGCCGAGCAAATAGAACACAACTCGTGCTCCGTGAACATGCGACAGCGACTGCAATGCCCGATACCGGTCACCGCTTCCTGGAGCGCCGCTGACAGGTTGTTAGCCCCTTCCCGGTCCCGCTCGAGCAGGTGAAAAGCAATGCGTTGCGCCGACTTCTGCCCGATGCCCGGCATACAGCGGAGGCCATCGATCAGACGCACGAGCAGCGGTGAATAGGACATCGTCGGTATTGACTCAGAAAGGCAGCTTCATTCCCGGCGGCAATTGCATGCCTGCCGTCATGCCGGAGAATTTTTCCTGCACGGTCTTTTCGACTCTTCGAATTGCGTCATTGAAAGCGGCCGTAATCAAGTCCTCGAGCATCTCCTTGTCGTCGTCAAACAGTGAATCATCGATTTGGACACGCTTGCACCTGGTGCTGACACGTCATCGTAATGCGCACCATTCCGGCACCGGACTCTCCGGTCACTGAAATCGACGCCATTTCTTCCTGCGCCTTTTTCATGTCGGCCTGCATTTGCTGCGCCTGTTTCATCAACTGGCCGATGCCACCTTTCATTTTTGTTCTCCCAAGCTCGTACTCAATCTGACCGCGACGGATTGATCAATTCAATCGATTCCGTCTTTACGTCCGCGCCAAAAATATTCTTCATTGCTTGCACATTAGGATCCGCTTCGAGCTTCTTCCTCTCGGCCTCCATGCGCTCGTCGGCCATGCGCGATTCTTCCTGTACAGGCGTTTCCGGCGTCTTGGCACCGACGGCGGGTTCGGTCCCTATCTCGACGCCGAGTCGCTCACCGAAATGTTGAGACAGACTCGTAGCAAGCGCGTCTTTTCGTTGCCTCGTCAACAAGGATTCCGATCTTGGGTCCAGGCCCAGGTAGACCGTGTTTCCCTCGCGGCGCAGAAACGCGCAGTTACTGGCCAGCAGGCGGACGGTGCCGGCAAGGCCAAGCTGTGCTACCAGCTGGGCCCAGTCAGGGTCCTGCCAGGTTTGCGATTCAGCACCAGTTGCTGCGGCCGGGATGGCCCGTGCCGGCTTACGCTGCCGTGACTTCCGTGATGTATCGGTGGTCTGGGATTCACCACCCGACGGCACGACCAACTCGTCCGACGTCGGCCGGAACGCGAGCATCCGGAGAAACGTCATTTCCGCGCCGCTCCGCGGGTCCGGCGCCAGGTGCAAATCGCGTCGGCCCATGATGGCAATTTGATAAAAAAGCTGCACATCGGCGGCCGGCAGAGCCTCGGCAAGCTCCGCGTAATCCTGTTCGCCGATGTCGTCATCGCTGTCACACGTACCAACAACATGGAAAACCGCAATGCGCTGCAAATCACGCGCGAGATCATCGAGCAGGCGCGAGTAGTCCGGAAAATGCTCGTCGATCTCCCGAATCGCGTCGATGATGCCTTTTGCGTCGTTATCGGCCAGCAATCGCAAAAGGCGTGAAACGTACTCCCGATCGATGGTGCCAAGCATCAACGCGACCTGAGCTTCGTCGATCTTGCCCCCACAATACGCAATAGCCTGATCGAGCAAGCTGAGAGCGTCACGCATGCTGCCGTCGGCAGCCCGGGCCAGCAGCGCCAGCGCTGCCGCATCGAACTCAATCGACTCGGCTTCGCAAATATACGCGAGCCGATCCGAAATCAGGCGTGGCGTCATGCGTTTCAAATTGAATTGCAGACACCGGGACAGAACCGTCACCGGCAACTTTTGCGGATCCGTCGTCGCCAGCAGGAACTTGACGTGGGGTGGAGGTTCTTCGAGCGTCTTCAGGAGTGCATTGAAGGAACTCTTGGACAGCATGTGCACCTCGTCTATGAGGTACACCTTGTAGCGGCCCCGCGCCGGCGCATATTGCACGTTGTCGAGCAGGTCCCGCGTATCGTCGACCTTGGTTTTAGAGGCAGCGTCGACCTCGATCAGGTCAACGAAACGCCCTTCGTCGATTTCTTTGCACGCACTGCATTCACCGCAGGGCTCCGACGTGACGCCCTTTTCACAATTGAGCGCCTTGGCCAGAATGCGCGCGATCGTCGTTTTGCCGACGCCACGAGTCCCGGTAAACAGGTAAGCATGGTGCAAGCGGCCCGAGTCGAGGGCATTGATGAGGGCCTGGAGTACATGCTCCTGGCCAACCGTATCCGAGAAGTCTTTGGGCCGCCATTTGCGGGCCAGGACGAGATAGCTCATAGAACTTCAGCAGCCTGTGGGGCTCGGTGAGAATCGCACAGTGTAACGTAAGTGGCCCGCGCCAGCCGCTTCCCGGCACCCGGTATCACCGCTACCGTTGCTCCCTTCCGGGCCTGGCGGAATTCACGGCTGACCGTCGCGGAAAAGCCGACGCGGACCGGCGGGGATTATCGCCGCTAGCCGACCTCAACACAACGCGATTGTGCGAAAATCCCTCAGCCCCAGAGGTGGCGGTCTTTTTCGATGACCTGCGACGACGAGCCCACAATCAGCGGATCCGGGCCGTGCAAAACTCGCTTATTCTTGTTCGGATAGTCGAGTTCCGAGAGAAAATGCTGCATGCAATTCAGGCGGGCGCGTTTTTTGTCGTCCGATTTGACGATCGTCCACGGCGCATCGGCCGTGTCCGTGTAGAAGAACATGGCCTCTTTGGCATCGGTGTACTCGGCCCACTTGCCCTGCGACTCCTGGTCGATCGGGCTGAGCTTCCAGTGCTTAAGCGGGTCAGCCAGGCGTGCCTTGAAACGCCGCTGCTGCTCTTCGTGCGTAACCGAGAACCAGTACTTGAACACGCGAATGCCAGAGCGAACCAGCATACGCTCGAGATCCGGCACCTGGCGCATGAACTCGAGGTACTCCAGCGAATCGCAGAACCCCATGACGCGCTCAACGCCTGCGCGGTTGTACCAGGAGCGGTCAAAAAAGACCATTTCGCCTTCGGTCGGCAGATGCTGGATGTAGCGCTGGAAATACCATTGGCCCAGTTCGTGCTCCGTCGGTTTTTCCAATGCCACGGTGCGCGCAGCACGTGGATTCAGATGCTCCATAAACCGCTTGATTGTGCCACCCTTACCCGCCGCATCGCGACCTTCGAATATTACGATGATTCGCTGGCCCGTTTCTTTAACCCAGCTCTGTACTTTTAAGAGCTCAACTTGAAGCTCTTCCTTGTGTCGCTCGTAGGCGGCTTTGCGAATCTTGGTCTTGTACGGGTAGGTGCCGTTCCGGAACAGCTCTTTAACCTGCTCTGGATCATGGCGCATCGTACCGAAGATATGTGCAGGGGATTCCGATTGTTCACTCGCGTCCGTATCCGATTTGGACATCGAAACAACGGTCTTCGGCTGGCCTTGTTTGCTGTCTGTCATGATCCCACTCTCACTAATGGTCAATATTAGTCGATATTGTCCGCCTTTTTTGAGCGGTTCAAAATACGGAAAATTGCCTATTGAGTACGATACACGATGCATGACCGCAGGGGTGTCGACAAGTCATGAATGGGCCCGGTGCGGACCTGCAGTGAAAATTCCGCTGGTATAGACTGGCATTTGTCGATACGAATAGAGAATCTGTTGACGATGTCAGGTTTACAGAAACTGTTGCGGTCAATCGGGCCTATTCGGTGAAGGCATTTACTGACGAGGCAGAGGCGATTGACTGGCTGCTTGATGGGCCGGCATAGAGGGAGGGCTGATTCGAATCGCCACTCGAAATATTGGATAAATCATAGATTATGTTATAATTCAGAAAATTACATAACCTACCTAACGTAAAATCGATTAGCTTTAGCCTCTGGGGACGGCGCACGCGCTACGCGACACAGTCACCGCGGCACTGGTCCCTTGAAAAAAATAATAAATACAGGACGGCAGGGAAATGTCGGAAAAAGAACGACCATCCGAGTTGGCGATACCCAAAGCGATAAGAAACCAGCGGCATCTGAGTGGTGAGACTGACCGGTCAAACCTCAGTGCTACGTTGGTAAAAAGCTCGCTCTGGAAAAAAAACACCCTGCAAAAGATCGCCCAATCGGCAAAGCCGATCACGATGCATGACGTGCGCTCCGAGGGCGCGAGCGCCCTGGGCACAGAACGTTCTGCTCCGCTTGGTGAGAACGACGATAGTGCTAATCAAGAAGAGCGCAGGAAATCAGCAATACTGCGAAGGCGCAGCGAAGAAGTCGAACGGTTGCGGCAAAAAATTGCGAAGCTCGACGAGGAAAATGCCAGGTTGACTGAACTTCATCAGAATAAACTCGATGCGCATCGAAACGAATTATTGGAATTCCAGCAAGCCTTCGAGCAGTTCCAGCAGCAATCCGACCTGCTCATGACCGAGCTCGATCAGGAAAACGAGCGTCTGCGGCTCGAATGCAAACTCAATAACAAGCGGTCAATTCTCTGATTCTCTGCCCCGTGATTGCGGGATTCCGGGTCAGCTCATTATATGTATTGACCGGGCTTCCGATTTCCGGTCAACATGGATGCCGACTTCCAGACAATCGAGGATCTCACCGTCACGATGATCATCGGCCGCACCGGGGCGCTGCGGGAGAACTACATGACGATGCACAAGCCGCTTAAGCGCAGACCCACAGGGCAGCAGCAGAATGCTGCGCGCAATTCAGGACAAGAATAATGGAACAACTATCAGGACTCGACGCATCATTTCTTTACCTGGAAACGGGCAACATGCCGATGCACATTGGCGGTCTCGCGATCTACGATCAGTCAACCGCCCCTGGCGGTGCGGTGACATTCAAAGATATCTTGCGATTCTTCGAGAAACGCCTGCACAAAGCGCGTGCATTTCGCCAGCGGCTAGTGAACGTGCCGATGAGCCTGGACTATCCTTACTGGATCGAAGATCCCGATTTCGATCTCGAGTTTCACGTGCGGCACATCGCACTCCCCAAACCCGGCGACTGGCGACAGCTTTGTATCCAGGCGGCACGTCTGCACGCGCGGCCACTGGATACCAATCGACCGCTGTGGGAGGCCTACGTCATCGAGGGTCTCGACAATGTCGCCGGGGTACCGCCGGGCAGCTTCGCCCTGGTGACGAAGTTTCACCACGCTGCGATCGACGGCGTGTCGGGCGCGGAGATTTCGGCGGCGATCCACGATGTGTCGCCGGAAGACACGGTGCAACCGCCAGACGAAGAGTGGCAGCCCGAGCGTTTTCCCACCGCCCTGGGGTTGCTGGGCCGGACGGCCGTGACGACCGTAAAAAAGCCATTCGAATTCGGCTCGTTGGTGGCACGGAATGCCTCGACGGCATGGCGATTTGGTCGCGGACTACTCAATAAGGAACTGCATCTCACAACGAATGTGCCGCGTACGCGTTTCAATGGCAACGTCTCGCCACACCGCGTCTTCGATGGCCGCAGCTTCTCGCTGGACGAGATACGTGCGATTAAGAGCCGCGTCGAAGGGGCCACCGTCAACGATGTGATTGTCAGCGTCTGTGGCGGCGCGCTCAGGCGTTACCTCGAATCCAAAGGCGAATTGCCGGAGGAATCGCTCGTCGCGATGGCGCCGGTTTCCGTGCGCCCGGATGACATGCGCAAAGCCGCCGGCAACATGGTGTCGACGATGAGCCTGCCGGTGCGCAGTGACATCGCGGACCCGTTGGAGCGGCTGCGCGCCGTGCACGATGCGAGCGAGCAGGCCAAGAAGCTGACACGCACCCTGGGCGCCTCGCTTGGGACCGAGCTGGCTCATTTTCTGCCGTCAACCACTACCGGTCTCATGGCGACCGCCTACGGTCGCTATGGTCTGGCGAAGCGCTTGCCGCCGATTTTCAATACGGTTATTACCAATGTTCCGGGCCCCAACTTCCCGCTGTATTCCATGGGCTCGCGGATGGTCGCCAGCTTCGGCCTCGGGCCGGTTGCGCACGGCGTCGGGCTTTTTCAGCCCGTGATCGGTTATAACGGTCAGATTACGGTCAGCGCGATTTCGTGTCGCGAAATGATGCCGGATCCGGAGTTTTACTGCGACTGCCTCACTGAGGCATTCGAAGACCTCAAGAAAGCGGCAATGCGCCCGGCCAAAAAAAGTCACGCAAAGCGTTCGAAAAAGCGGCGTGCAAAAAGCAATGGGTCGAAGCACGCGGCCGACGATCAGAAACCCGCCCGCAAGAAATCCACGCGAAAACGCGTATCGAAAACAAAAGCAACGAGGTGAGGGAACCCGTATGCATGGCTTGATGATGGACACTCCGCTTTTGATCTCGTCGTTGATGAGATTTGCGGACGCCAACTACCCGGATCGCGAAATCGTCTCGGTGACTGTGGACAACCCGAACCAGCGTTACACCTACCGCGAGGCTTTCGTGCGCACGCGCAAGCTGGCCAATGCTCTGAAGCGGCTGGAGCTAAAGGCCGGTGACCGCGTCGGCACCCTGGCCTGGAACGATCACCGGCACTTTGAGCTGTATTACGCGCTCTCGGGCAGCGGCATCGTTTGTCATACGATCAATCCACGCCTTTATCCCGAGCAGGTCGCCTACATCGTCAACCACGCCGAGGACCGTTTTCTGTTCGTCGATCCGCTGGTGATGCCGCTGGTCGAAGCGCTGGCAAAAACCTTCAAGGACGTCGAGGGCATTGTCGTCATGACCGACGAGGCGCACATGCCCGCCAGCCAGCTGCCGAACGTGATCTGCTACGAGACGCTGATCGCGGACGAGTCCGAAGAATTCGATTGGCCCGAGTTCGATGAACGTACGGCATCCACGCTTTGTTACACGTCGGGTACCACGGGTAACCCGAAGGGCGTTCTTTACAGCCACCGTTCCGTTGTTTTGCATGCTTATGCCGGGTGTCTACCTGACGTGTTGGCATTCTCGGGCCACGACTGCGTGCTGATGGTCGTGCCCATGTTTCACGTAAACGGCTGGGGCATTCCGTACGCCGCGGCCATGGTGGGTGCCAAAATAGTAATGCCAGGCCCAAAGATGGCGGATGGCGAGACCTTGCATGCGCTTATAGAAAAAGAAACGGTTACCGTTGCCTCGGGTGTGCCCACGATCTGGCTCGAGCTGCTGAGTTACCTCGAAAAGAGCGGGAAAACGATCGACAGCGTGAGTCGAGTCAGTGTTGGCGGTGCCGCCTGCCCGCGATCGATTATCGAGGGCTTCGACAAGAAACACGGCGTCACGGTCCACCAGGGCTGGGGCATGACAGAGACGAGTCCGCTCGGAACGGTGTTCAAGATCAAGCCGGACATGGGTGAGCTGTCGAAGGAAGAGTGTTACGAACTGCAGGCAAAGCAAGGCTGCGGCGTGTTCGGCATCGAAATGCGTATAACGGACGATAATAACCAGCCATTACCGTGGGACGGCGTGGCTTTCGGTACGCTCAAGGTTCGCGGACCGTGGGTGGCGAGCAGTTATTTCCGGCTTGAGGATGCCGGCAGCCCGCTCGACGAAGACGGCTGGTTCGATACCGGCGATGTCGCCACAATCGACCCAAACGGCGTAATGCAGATCACCGACCGAACCAAAGACGTCATCAAGTCGGGGGGCGAATGGATCAGCTCGATCGACCTCGAGAATGCCGCGGTGGATCATCCAGAAGTCGCTGAGGCTGCCGTTATCGGGCGCTATCACCCGAAATGGACCGAGCGGCCGCTGTTGATCGTCGTCACGAAAGACGGCCAGGAAATCGCCAAAGACGAAATGTTAGCTTGGTTCGATGGCCGTGTTGCGACGTGGTGGAAGCCCAACGATGTTGCCTTCGTCGACGAGTTACCGCACACCGCGACCGGCAAGATAAACAAGCTGGCTTTACGCGAGCAGTTCGCGGACTACCAGTTTCCCGACGCCTAGAGTATCGAAGCCCAACGGCCGTTTGCTGGTTATCGCCGCTGGCTAGTCCTTCGGCCGCCCACCGCGCAACCAGAAGTTCAGGCTCTCCTCGAGCATGTCGATTCCGCCGCGGGTCGCCGTTTTCGTCGCTTTCTCCCGAAGGTCCGCCAGACCGTTGCCCATGCCCTCGCGAACACCCTCACTGACCCGCTGTTTCAATAGCAGCCCGAGCTCATCGGCTTTCGCATCAACTTCCGTCCACATCCGTGACTTCAGATATCGGTCGAACACGAACCACGCCGTGGTGAGTGTCACAACGCTGGTCAACAGCGACGTCAACAAAATTACAAATGCCTGCGTCAACATGATTAATCACCTCTCGTCGACATCGATGGTGCTGACTATGTCGGGTACATACCAGCTCACTCGCGGAAAGACGAATCCTGCCTGTCCAGTTTGCGTAGCAGGCCCGGCCAGACAAGATCACCGCCTAATCCCTTCGTGACTTCTTCTACCTGTGCGCTGATGCCCTCTACGATAGGCTGGGGCACGAGTCACCAGCTCGCCGCCCGTGGATTGCGCCAGCAGTTGAATCTGACAGGCCGTCTCAAGCACGTACATCAACAGGAAGGCGTCGGCAATCGACGCGCCTACGGTCAACAGACCATGGTTTCTGAGGATAAGTGCATTACGATCGCCAAGGTCTGCTACGAGCCTCGGCTTCTCGTCATCGTTCAACGCAACGCCTTCGTAGTCGTGGTAGCCAAGCGTGGCATACGGAAACAACGATGTTTGCGATAAAGGCAACAAGCCATCGGCCTGTGCAGAGACGGCAATTCCGGAACGTGTATGCGTATGCAAAACGCAAGTGACGTCCGGGCGTGCTTCGTGCACGGCACTATGAATAACGAAGCCGGCGGGGTTCACGAGTTGCGAGGATTCAAGCACCTTGTTGCCGTGCAGGTCGACCTTGAGCAGGCTGCTTGCCGTCATCTCCTCGAATAACATGCCGTAGGCATTGATGAGAAAATGTTCGTCAGGCCCCGGCACGCGTGCCGAAATATGCGTGAAAACCAGGTCATCCCAACCGTACATCGCGATGATGCGATAACAGGCCGCCAGATCTGTTCTGAGCTGCCATTCCTCGTCGCTGACCTGACTGCGTATCGTCTTATTCATACTCACCGTATCCATCTTCGTTGTCTCACTCCGGCCACATGGAAATGATCTGGCCGCTGGCCGGATCCGCTTTGCCGGCAAGTACCACCCGGTAAGTGCCGGTGACCGCTTCCGGGCCATAGCTACGCTCTACCTTGAGCCAGCTGTCGGCGAATTGGCGGAACCCAACGTAGGCGGTACCCATGCGCGTCATTAATTCCCTGGCTCCGAGTTCTTCGCTGCGTGACTTCACGTGTGACGGCGCAAAGAAGAACTCCGGCCTGGCACCCGGGAGCCCCTTCACAGGACCCGATTCGTCATAGTGGGTAGCACCGATGCGACAGGAATGCTTCATGTTGTCACCAAAGTGATGGTGCAGGTCACCAATCACCTTCACACTCCCGGCCATGTCCACCATAACGACGGCCTGTGCCGCGTCGAGGCTGGCAACGTCCTCGTAAGTCACGACCTTGTCGTAGCATCCCAGGCTCTCGCAGAACGCGACATTGCCATGTGACGTTATTCCAATACCGGCCAGCTTGCCACGCTTCTGCACGCTATACCCCAACGCGATACTGGTCTTGCTGGACGCGCTGGTAATGAGGCAGGCGTCCGCACCGAAGAAATCGTTAACCTCCAGAAAATCCTCGACCAGCCAGGACGTCATGAACAGGCCGCGCAGCAGGCTGTCCTGGTCTTCGCGGGCTTCCTCGTAAATGGGATTCGCGGACGCACGGTCGAACTGGGCATACACGGGTGCGTATTCTGCCCGGTGCGGGGAGACATCCGTGAATGTCGAGGCGCTCACCTTGCCCGCCTTTACTTTCAGGTGCGTCGAAAATGGAAACCATCCCCAGACCCGCTGACCCACCGGAATATCCGGATGCGCCGAGGCGATCACCTCACCCCAGCCCATGGCCGGAATTCGCCCCCAGCCCTCTTCGGCCGGGAAGAAACCCCAGTAGCCCAGGCTGTCGCCCGTTGCGGCATAGGAAATGTTGTTGGCCGTAAGTGCAAGGCGATCCACCCTGAAGAGCAGTTCATTCTCGGCGAGTGTCCCGGAAAACTTTTCCTCGACCACCCGGGTCTCGCTCCATTTGTCCTTGCGCACCTCAATCGTGCTGATAGTGATTTTGTCTGTCATTGCATTTCCTGCATTCTTGTCAGCATACACATTTGAATTTGCATCGGTACCAACGGTCAATTGCTCATCTGCAGCATGCCGCCGAGGCGCCCTTTGATGATCGAATTTGCCTCGTCCATGATCCGGTCGATGAGTTCTTTGACCGTCGGTATGTCATTGATGAGCCCGGCAACCATCCCGCAGGACCAAGCGCCGGCGTCCATCTCGCCGTCAAGCATGATGCGCGGGTAAACGCCCGCAACTTCGTCAATGATATCCTCGAACTTGAGCTTATCACCGAGTTGCTTTTCCTTTTCAAGCAAACTCTCAACTGCGGTGTTATTCAGGACACGTTCGGTATTGCGTAAAGGACGCATAACCAGCCGCGTATCCAGCTCTGATGCGTTGACAATCGCCTGTTTGACGTTTTCGTGCACCGGCGCTTCCTTGGTCGCGATGAATCGGGTACCCATGTTCATGCCCTCTGCGCCCATCGCAAGCGATGCCACCAGCGACCGCCCATCCGCTTGCCCACCCGAGGCCACAAACGGAATCTCGAGCTCATCTGCAGCACGGGGCAGCAGAATCATGTTCGGAATATCGTCTTCGCCAGGGTGCCCGCCGCATTCGAATCCATCGACACTGGCGGCATCGCAGCCGATCTCCTGTGCCTTCAGGGCATGGCGAACGGATGTGCATTTGTGTATGACCTTAATCCCGGCGTCCTTCAGGTATGGCAATACCTGCGACGGATTGTTGCCTGCCGTTTCAACGACCGGGACACCGCCGTCAATGATCGATTTTATGAGTGCGGGGTAATCAGGTGCACTGACGGTCGGCAGAAACGTCACGTTGACGCCGAACGGCTTGTCCGTCATGTCCTTGCAACGCGCTATCTCATTTGCAAGGTCAGCTGGTGTTTTTTGCGTGAGTCCCGTAATGATGCCGAGTCCCCCTGCATTCGATACCGCGGCCGCCAATTCAGCAAAACCGACATAGTGCATGCCGCCCTGGATAATCGGGTGCTGAATACCCAGCATTTCTGTAATGCGTGTTCTCATCTGAATTTCCCTTCGTTACCCAAAACAAGCAGTTCGCGCTGGTCGCCTGGCGCCCGACATGAGCCCCAGACTTAAATGATACTCGCCGAAGACGCCTGAATAGAAATGCACACACGAGTCTCCGCTGCTCGACTCGAGCTTCGAGTCGGTGCTCATTGTGGCGTAGCTGGTGCCGATTTGAGGGGCAGATCACTTTGACAATACACATGATCCGCACGACCAGCGTCGCATTTCGGAGACACTTGTTAGCACCATAACCGCGTGATAGTTACTGCCATCCAGACAACTGATGGAGAGCGACATGTTTGAGCGCAGCAAGAAAGACGACGACAGCGTCGAATCGCAGGATGCGAACCGGACCACATCGGAGACAACTCTTGGATCCCTCAGGTCCAAAGTGGCTGGTCGCGGCGGCGATGCCGCTGTTATCGGCCGTTCTATTCAGATCAATGGTGACCTGCGCGGCGGCGAGGACCTGCGCATCGAAGGCGACGTGAGCGGCACCGTCGAACTCAAGAACAGCGCCCTGACCATCGGCAAAGAAGGCAGGGTCAAGGCCGACGTATATGCCAGGTCGATCGCCGTGGACGGTGAGACCAAGGGTGACCTGTATGCGGCCGAGCGCATCAGCGTGCACGTCAATGCCCGGGTTCAGGGCAACATCATCGCGCCCAAGGTAAGCATCGAGGAAGGCGCGCACTTCAAGGGCTCGATCGAGATGGACCCGGCCGCAGTAGACAAGGCGCTGGGCAAGACCGCAGCAAATGGCGTCGACAAGCCGGTTGGCGAAAATAAATCGGACAATGCCGCTGACACCAAGGCCGCGCCCAAAAAGCCTGCGAAGGACGCCCGCACGAACCTGAACCCGCCGGCCGGGAACGCGTAACGAAGGTGAGAGCCTCTCTGCGCCGGGCGAGCCCCCGGGTGCCACCGGACTCGCCGGCGGCGCTTCACCCGCCCCTGTTTCAGGATCTCGTGGCCGGAATGGATGCGACCGGGCGGCATGTCATTCTCGACCTCGGTGCCGCGTCGACCGCGATGCTGGCCCTGCTCGGCCGATCTCGCTGCCGCGTGGAAATCGCGGACCTCGCGCATTTCGGCGGGATTGACCAACTGAACACGGCAGAGCCCGGCCCTGCGCTTACCGACGCGGCCGAATCCTCGTTACCGAACCGACTGCCAGATGACGCCATTGACCTCGTGTTTTGCTGGGATCTGCCGAACTACCTGACGCTCGATGCCCTGTCAGCACTGATGGGTGCGATCGGGCGCCGCGCCCGCCCGGGCGCCCTCGCCCATGCCTTGATCTTCTACGCCGAGCGCGACATGAAGGATCATCCCGGCCGCTTCATCCCGACCGCGGAGGGCGAACTCATCGATCGCAGTGCCCCAGGAGCAGCGATCGCGGCCCCGCGCTATTCGCCCGAAGACCTGGGCAAGAGCATGGGCGGTTTTTTGATCGACCGCGCGCGGCTACTTAGTAACGGCATGCAGGAGTTCCTGTTTCGGCTGGGGTCGTGAAGGGGCCTTTTCGTTCTTAGTGGAGAGGGGGGGATTGCCGCTACGCGCCGCCAATTGCGGCTTCGCCGCTGCTTGACTCGAACGAGGCCCTCATCCCTGTTCCGCCACCCGGGAATGCTGACCTCCGAGTTCCTCGCCGGTCGTCGCCGCACTCTTACGCCACCACTACGACTCTACCTTGTAATCAGTATCTCGTTTTTCATTCTTTTTGCCTGGCTCGCACAAACTGGCATTTTGCTCGAACCTGGACAGGACCCGGGCTTTGATGCCGCATTCCAGGCACGTTTTCTGTCCAACGATTTGCCACGCCTGATGTTCGTTTTGCTGCCCATGTTTGCGCTGCTGTTGAAGGTCGTGTACCTCAGACGAATGTACTTCGATCACCTGATTTTTTCGCTTCATTTCCACAGTGCCGCATACGTGATACTCGCAATGATGCTGCCTCTCGAGGAACTGGCCAACCGACATGTTGTTTTGATGATTTCGCAGGTCGTGCTGTTTGTCTACTTCCTTGCATATTTCGTCATGGCAGTGCGCCGCGTCTATCGATCAGGCTGGCTCGCTGTCGCACTAAAATCCGCCGTCGTGTTGTTTGGTTATATGATCGTAGTATCCGTTGCGATCGAAAACAGCAGCAGTTTCAAAATCATCGCGGATTAGCCGGTATTTGACCCGGTCGATGCGAATCCACGTGAAACTGAATTAATGTCTGTTTTCGCACAAAGCGGTCATTAGTTCCGTACGAACAATGCTCAATATGATGTCCGGTTACGGCCAGAAGCCGACAGTTGATGCGGGCCATTTGATGGCACGCCGCAGGAGTGTGAGTCACTCAGGGATCGGCGAAAGTTCACCGTTGGCTTCCATCGCACGAACACGTTCAAGTTGAATAGCCATGTCGGTCCCAATCTCGTTCATCATGCTTTTGAACTCGGGTTCTTCGAGCAGCGAGACTATGTGCGGGCTGCGTTCGCCTTGTGACCACCAAAAACGCCGGTAGCCCTGATCGATGGCCTGTCGTAATGTGTCGAGCGCGAGTCGTATCCTGCCTTGACGGGCGTAGACCTCAACATCGGCAATTCCATAACCTCTGGCACCGAGCCTCGGCATTTTCCGCATCAGTTCGAGAGATTTTGTCAGCAATTGTGCTGCGCACTCTGTTTCACCGGTTTTCTCTAATGCCAGCGATAGATTGATCGCCGGGCCCAGGTTAATTCGAGTCACCACTGGCCCCGCGGCACACGACAGTTCAGGATAGAACGGGCCGAAGGTCTTTAGCGCTTCCCGGTAACGGCCATAGGCTACCAATGTCCAGACAGATGTATTGTTGCCTGGCGCGATCTCCGCCAGGCGTCGCGCCGCATTCAGCGCCTGTTCTTCCTCGTCGCGATAGCGGTGCAAGAAGACCAAGGCCGAATTGGAAAAATACCATGTCGGGTTCAATCGCACGGCGCTATCGATCCAGTATTTAGCTTGCTCACCGTCACCGAGGTCCAGATAGGCAAGGCCGACAAAACTCCTGTCTCGGGCGGGATCAAGCACGAGTTCCCGCAGGTGCCAGCGGATTGACTCATCTAGCTGCGCGAGAGCGGCGTGGTAATGCTGAGCAATCACAAAATATGCGCCATGGTAGTCGGGATCGATTTCTAAAGCCTTTTGAAATAGCGCCATGGCTTCATCAAATCGCCCAACCGCTTCCAATGCTTCGCCGAGTGTGACCGCAATGACCGCTGATAACGGGTCTAGCTTGCGGGCCTGTTCCAGAAGCGGTACCGCCGCCTCTGGTTCTCCGACGTAGTTGATCAACATGTCGCCGTACCAGTGATACGGCGTCGCGTCGTTGAGACTTAGCTCGATGGCCCGTTCGAATGCGGCTGTCGCCCCGTTATTGTCACGCTGCAAAACCAGCATCAAGCCTGCCGCGGCATGGGCCGCACCAAGTCGCCCATCGAGTTGCAGCGCAGTCTCTAACGCAGGCTCCGCCTCTGCCAATGCGTCAGCCAGCGACAAGTGGCCATAGTTGTTCAGCAGTAGGTTGACCTCTGCGAGCCCCACCCAGGCGAGGGCGTATTCGGAATCGAGATCAACGGCTTTCTCGAAGTATTCGACAGCCGCCACCAAATCCGCACGCGTGCGGGTCGTCATTCGCTGTTTGCCCAGCAGATACGCTTCATACGCTTGTAGATTCTGCGTTGGCATCTTGTGCAGATTCGCCTCATCTTGCGGCGACAGGGTTGCCTGCAATTTTTGAGCGATCGCTGCAGCGATCTCGCTTTGAATCGCAAAGATATTCTGTGTTGTCAGCTCCCGGTCATAGGTCTCCGACCACAAGTGCGAATCGGATTCTGCGTCAATTAGCTGCGCCGTTACACGCACCCGACTGCCCATTCGGCGAACCGATCCTTCCAACACATTGGCGACGCCCAAACGCTGCGCCACCGTTGGAATATCAGTGTTCTTGTGCTTAAAGGAAAATGACGAGGAACGTGAGATCACGCGCAGCTCGGGGACCTGGGCCAGTGTGTTGAGCAACTCTTCAGAAATGCCGTCGGAAAAATACTCCTGATCAGGATCGTCACTCATGTTTTCGAATGCCATCACCGCGATGGATTTATCGGTCGGCGCAGTTGGCCACCACGTATGCCACGCGAAAAGGAGGACAGCAGCAGTCAACATAGAGATAACGACGAAATCCAGTCGTCGACCGGTTACGTGGGTAATGGACTCGCCGGCCTTGATATCCTTCTCGAGACTGATGCCCTCAGGCGTCACTTCGTAAAACCAGGAAAAGATCAGCGCAATTGGAAAGCCCAGGGCGAGCAGTATCAGCGTGAGCCGGCCAGACCATTCTGGCAACGCGGCAAGCGTCAATACTACCTCCACCACCTGCATAATCAGCCAGGCAGCTACGGCATATAGCATCGCCATACGAAGAACATTACGGCGCCTGAGCTCTGACACCAGTCCCATGAATTGATGCTTACGCAGCTACGGGGCAAACACAATGCGTATCGACCGCAGAATCTGTGGATGACCGCTCTGGATCACTAGCGGCCCTTCACAGTGATATTAGCTCAATGTCCAGTTTCGGGTGTATGGCGGTCGCTTTGAGATGGGACAGACGTCTCAGTCGTTAACGCAGCAAAGCAGACTCGGCGAGTCCTGTTAGAAACGTTCGGAGCCCTCCAATATAGGCATCCTCATCCAGGAGGAATGCGTCATTATGTGTGCCGCGAATCGCCAGTAGGGTCCGGGGTTCATTCGCAGATGCAAAAATTGCTTCGCCGTGGCGAAACGGGATGATCTCGTCATCGCGACTGTGAACGATTAGTACAGGGCACTTAACGTCCTGAATGTGATCACGCGTCGCGTGACTAAGACGGCTCAACCAGCGTGCTGGGAGCCATGGATAGAGATCCAGGGCGATGTCCGGTACAGACGTGAAGGACGATTCCACGATAAGCGCTAACGGTTGGTGCTGTGCGGCTAGCCGTGATGCAACAGAGGCACCCAATGAACGCCCGAATATTATGATATCGCTGGCCACGATGCCGCGACCCTCGATGAGATAACGCCACGCTGCATCAGCATCGCGATAAATTCCTCTTTCGGTGGTCCGGCCTTGGCTCTGACCGTATCCCCGATAGTCAATAATTAGTACTGACAAGCCCAGGTCTTGAAACTGTCGTATTGAGTCCAGACGATGTGAGATATTTCCTGCATTGCCGTGAAAGAATAACAGCACCCGAGAAGATCGCCCCGGGATGAACCAGCCGTGCAGCGTCACTCCGTCAGTAGTGTCGATGGAGACATCTTCATAGTCCATGCCAACGTCAACCGGTGTCATCGTCAACGTTCGACTTGGCACTTCTGCAAGGTAAAGCATGCGACCCTGCATGAAATACACGACGACGACGAGCAGACCGTAACAGGCAGCGACAACTAAGATGAGTTTCAACATGACATTCTGCATTTGTGTTGTGGGCTGCGATCAGGTTTGTCCTTTACGTACCGACGCAGCATAGAGACTTGAATGTCCGCTTGCATCAAAAGCGGTCGTTCAAGTTGCGAAAAAGCGAGTACAACCAAGGGCCGCTTACGGCCAGAAGCGGATTGTCGGTGCGGCAATAGAGCTCGTGGGTAAGTGGCTGTTTCTTTATCGAATTAGCGCATCGAGCTGCTGCACATCGAGGCCCGCATCGCGATAGTGGTTACGGCATACTTCAAGAAGTGAAAATCCGTCTTCGTACGCAGCAAATCCACCGTTGACGGGATTGTCCAGATAAATCAGCCCACCCTCGACCATGAACATGATGAGAGCCGGTTCAGGCGAATCATCTGTTACGACTAACGTGTGCGCTTCGCCCGCGGGTTCATAGATAAACGTTCCAGGCTTTGCGACCCAGTCGTGTTCCAAGTATCGCCAGTGACCCTGCAATGTGTAACCACGCACGGTTCCGACGTGATAATGAACACCAAGTTGTGCACCAGGCAATCCCTTCAGGAGGACACTGAACCCGCCTGTGGTTACATTGAAGCAACACGGTTGCAGCCATACGCCGTCTGCATAAGGAACCCAGAGTTTTTCGTCGTCGGTGTCGAGATTTGCAACAAAATGACCGCGACTTCGGGAGCCTGAATCAAGACCGTCAGTAACACTGTTGAATGCTTGGATCGGCATGTCTTATTCCCTTTATTGTTGGTTTTATTTGTAACTGCCGCTTGACCGGGTCTACGATAAGTTCAACTTTCGTGTCCGGTTTGGGTCAGCAGCAACCAGTCGCTAGTTTATCAGCCCTGGCGCTGGAAACGGCCAGAAGCAGCCCCCGGGCGCCTAATTGAGGCGCTGCTGCTCGTATGATTGGACATAGTCGAGGTAATAGCCTGTGTACAGGTCGAAATACTCCTCGAGCTCGGCGAGCTGATGCTCGGCCCCGACGAAGTACGCGAGCAGGCCCTCCTGCTGGAACTCGATGAGCCGGCCGAGGTTCGGTGCGACGTCCGTGACGTTGTAAAGGTCCATGTCGGAGTACTCGAGGATCGGGCGGTTGTCCGTGTGGATCGGTGCACTGTCCACCAGCGAGTCGATGTCGCTCTCGCCCAGCAGCAGCATGCTGGCGAGCTTATAGACATTGTCGATGTTGAGGCTGCGCAGGTCGCGCTCGACCTTGGCCATTCTTTCTCTCAGCTCCGTCAGGTTCACCCGCGTCGGCTCCGGTGTGCCCACCAGGATGATGAAATGGGTTGGGAATTGAGTGAAATACCAAGCGGTCGTGTGCGGGAAGACGCTGTCGAACGTGGCGATCAGGGTGCGCAGATCGTTGAAGGACAGGCCGCCGACCGGGAGCCACGCGGCAGCAACGCCATCCTCGCTGAGCGCGGCCTGCATGATCTCGAAGTATTCCCGGGTGTAAAGATAGGGATTGCGCTTGTACTTCAGGTTGGTCACGTCCGTGACGATGACGGAGAACTTTTCGTCCGTGGTGGCAATGTAGTTGCGGGCATCGTCCAGCACAATGTCGAGATCAGGGTCGGCATAGGACGCGTAGTTGACCTTGCTGAACAGCGGCGCCGCCTCGATGATCTTCTTCTCGATCTCGACGGCACGGACCTCGACATCGTACAGCAGCATGCTCCCCGAAGTGGTCCCGGTGCCGTAGCCCACCGTCAGCGCAACTTCCGGCTCCTCCGCTAGCAGCAGCGGCACGTGGGCGAGCATCTTCGAATCGGCGAGCAACACGGGATCCGTTCCGGAGACGTTCTGGCCATCGACAAACAGCCCCCGATAGTTGCCCCGTTCGACGGCAGTGACGGTCCCCGACAGGCCCTCGGCATAGTAGATGACGTCGAAGCCCTTAGCCGCCGTGTGCAGGTCGCGGCCCTTCAGTTCGGCATGGAACGTCTTGCTGTCCGTGAACACCAACAGGTTCGCGACGGCCGCGACGACGACCAGCGAGACCCATTGCGCCCTGGCGGGGCGGCGGCCCCGCAGCAGGAAAGCCACCGCGATCAGCAGGCTGAGATTGATGAGAAGGAGCGTGGTGTTCCACATCCCCAGGAAGGGGATCAGCACGAATCCCGTCAGCAGGCTGCCCAGCACGCAGCCGAGAGTGTTCGAAAAATAGGTGTTGCCGGCCTTGGCGCCGATCCGATCAATATCGTGCGCGTAGATGCGCACACCGAGCGGGAACAGGATCCCCATGAACACTGCCGGGATGAAAGACACGGTAAATGCCAGGGCCATGCCGAGTGTCAGCTGGCTCATCGGCATAGCGTCCGCGAGCAGGATCGTGAGAGCCTCGAACTGCCGGAACAACAGGAGCACGACGGCGCCGCTGAAGGCCGTGACGATGGACACGGCGCTGAACCAGGCCTCGAGATCCCGGCGGCGATCCACCTGTCGCGCCACGATCCACGCCCCGACCGAGAAACCCAACAGGAACCCCGCGAGGATGAGCGCGAAGGCCTGAGAGGTCGACAGCCCGTAGGTCGAGAGGATGCGCACCCACA
This sequence comes from uncultured Gammaproteobacteria bacterium, assembly GCA_963841165.1. GTDB lineage: Bacteria > Pseudomonadota > Gammaproteobacteria > Steroidobacterales > Woeseiaceae > UBA1847. The sequence continues at coordinate 56,413 of CAWJCA010000005.1, forward strand.
GCATCTCGTAACCCAGGCTGATGAAGCCGGTGAGAAACAGGAAGACCAGCATGTAGGAGTAAGGCGACTGCTCGCCTGTCGCGGGACGCGTGACTCCTGTGCCTCGCTTGCTCAGCGCAATGATCAGGGCGACCGCTAAGTTGCCGCCGACGGCAATCATCAGCGTGCCGATCACGCCGAAGTACCGCACGAACACAAAGCCAGTTAGCAGCGCGCCGGCGCAGGCGCCGAGGGTGTTGAGGTAGTAGATCTTGCTGAAGCCGGATCCCAGGTTGGCAGAATCGCGGAGGAAGTACTTGGCGAGCAGCGGCATGGTGCCGCCGATGAGGAACACCGGGGGCAGCAGCACAATTATCGACAGCAGCAGCCGAGCGACCGAAAGGCCATAGAAGCCGAGGTTGTTGTAAGCGTACTCGTGGAGATAGCGGTACACCGGCACGGTCTCAATCACCAGGTAGGCGATGAGCGAAGTCGCGGCAATCCCCAATTCCACGTACAGGTAGATGCGCAGCGGATCACGGGCTCGCTCTGACCACCGGCCAAAGAAATAGCTCCCCAGGCCAAGGCCCAGCAGGAATACTGCGACCACCGTGGCGACGGCGAAACTGCTGACCCCGAACACGAGGCCCAGCAACCGGACCCAGATCAGCTGGTAGATCAGGGCGGAAGCGCCCGAGATGAAGATGGCTGAAAAAAGCAGTCTGTTACTTAGGGTCCAAACCATCAGCGTAAGACCTCGGGCTGGGTTGGATTTCCGGGCGTCGCACCGCTGCGGCACACGCGCAACAACCGGCTGAGGGGGCATCATATCAACACATCCGCGGCTACCCCCTATAGGGCCCGGAATAGATGTTCCTGATTGGATGATCCTTGATTCGGGCTTGATCGGGTTGGTCGTCCGATTACCGGCTTCGTCAAGCGTTAACGCAAAGGCTGTGACTGCATAGGAGAAGCCTGTGGCTATTCGACGTTAGCGCAGGATATTCGCGTGAGTTCTGATATCTTGTCCGGGCACGATGAATGATCAATCGTTTCTGGAAAAGCTCGTATATGACTACTCACGCGTCTTCCGGCAGGCAGTGGACAAAGACGGAGATAGATCGCCTCATAGTTGAAGATCAATTCCGTCTGAGAGGGTTGGAGGTAACGCGTCTCGACACATTCGTCGACGCCGCTTTTGCATTCGTACTTACGCTGCTTGTTATATCTTTCGACGAAATTCCTTCGAACTATGCCGATATGGCGGTGGCTGCAAAACGAATTCCGGCATTTGCCGCCAGTTTTGCGATGTTAATGGTGTTTTGGCTGCGACACCGACGCTGGAGCCGACGCTACGGCTTGGAGAACTCTGAAACGATTCTGCTTAGCGTTACACTTATATTGGTGGTATTGGTCTACGTTTACCCGCTAAGAGTGATATTCGAGTTACTGTTCTCCTCTATCAGTGGCGGGTACCTGGCTACCAGCTTCGAGATTGAGACTTACGATGAGGCGCGCGGAATTCTCGTTTTCTATTCCGGTGGGGTTCTCGCCTTATCGCTACTTTTCAACCAGTTATACCGCGCCACTCTGCGGGGATCGACCTCGCTGGCACTAAATAATATTGAGTTGCGGGTGACCAGAATCAACATGCAGGTATGGGCTCTCATCGCGAGTATTGCGTTATTGTCAATTCTGTTGGCGCTCCTCGTTCCGGGTGCTTGGGTATCGGTTGCCGGATATGTGTATTTTGCATTGTTTGCGTTAATGCCAATTCCTTCGTTTCTGGATCGGCGTAGAAACAAGTAAAAGTAGGTTGGGCCGAATCATGGCCTGCAAAGATATTGTCGAACCGAGCATGTCTGCTTTGGGTCAGTAGCGGCCGCTTTGAGGTGTGAAGCGGACAATCGCCTTTCGTTATCCAAAGAGTACTTTCAGAAGCAGTCCAGGGGAAACCCGACGGGGTCACTGCAGGGATTCCGGATAAGCGTCGGGTTTCTGCAGGTCTGGCTGTATATGACGCCGTGAGCCGGCCAATTGCCACCGGTAAGATCGCCATCGTAAAAGAAAACCGTCGTGGTGCCATTGGCATCTAGCGCAAGGCCACGGGATACCCGGGAATCTATACCTTGCTCGTCGAATGTGACGGAGAAAGGGAGGCGCTGTACGAAGTTCGTGGCCACGCAACAATTGGCCACTGAACGGTCCGCCCCAAGAACCACGTGGCCGCAGTTAGTAGCGCCTGCTCCGGCCGCCAATTTTACTTCAGCCCGGAAGTCTGCAAACGTCTTGCCGCTACCTCCATACGACGAGCACGCCGCGACAAACAGTGGAATAAGGCCGGCAACAATGAGTTGAAACCGATGCTCCATAACAATCTCTGCACAACACTTCAGACCGCGCACACAATTAGTGGTTCCTGATCAGAGACGGCCTTCAATACCTTCGGTCGGGCCTCGTGCTCTGAGTGTAGAAAAGCGCAGCGCATCGTTAGACTGTGCCGCCTTCAATTCTCCACGGCGGGTATCGCCTGTTCTGGCCAGCATGATAAATACACACCCTATTCCCAGAAGGATCGCGCAAGTAAGCCTCGCGCCAAAGCCAACTCTGGTCGACAGGTTCGATCTCGAATTCAAAGCCCGCGCGCTTCAGTGTCTCGACTGACTCGTCAACACTCTCGACTTCAAAATAGACTACGACGTCGTGATTGACACTACTGGATTCCACCTGATGGATTGAAAGGGTGGTCCCCGACTCTGTTTCAAATCGAGCATAGCGAGGCGGACTATCTACAATTTGTCGAAGTCCCAGACCAATATAGAAGGCGACGGATTTTTCGTAGTCGTGGCACGGAATTGTGACTTGGTTGAGGTCCACGCAACTCTCCCCGTGCAGTCTGACTTTAGTTTGTCGTTAATTCAGTTTATCACCTGGCCCGCGACTGTCTTCTCGTTCGAGCGTACTTTTGAGACTGCCTCTAGTCAGATGGCCGGTCCTCCGTCGAGATTCCTCGCCTGATGCGCCGCACCAGCCACCAAACACCAATAACGACGACAGGGACGGCAACCCCGGTACCGATTATTGGATCGACAGGCCAGCCGGCAGCCTGTCCTGCTTCCAGACCGTATCTGGTAAGTCCCACCATGTAGTAGCTGATCGCAGCGACCGAGAGACCCTCGACGGTTTGCTGCAATCTCAGTTGCAGCTGGCTGCGCCGATTCATCTGCGCGAGTACCTTCTGGTTCTGCGATTCGAGCGTGACATCCACCCGGGCACGCAACAGGTCGATGGCACGATCGATTCGACGTGACAGGCTCTCGAGCTGGTTCTCAACCGCCTGACAGGTCCGCATGGCGGGCAACAGGCGTCGTTCGAGGAATTTCGTCATTGTCGACATGCCGGGGAACTTCTCCTCGCGTAACTCCGTGAGAACGGCCGCCACCAGGCTTTGGTAGGCGCGCGTAGCCGCGAATCGGTAGTTGGTGTTCGCCCGGTATTGCTCTACGGTTGCGGCAAGCTTGGTAAGCTCGCCAAGCAGCCGATATTCGTCCTCCGTACTGCGAAGCCCGGAGAACTGGTCCATGATCGCCGACAGCTCCTTATCCAGGCGTGCGGCTCTTGGTCCGATGTCCTTGGCCTCGGGCAGGGCCAGTAACGCCAGGAGACGGTATGTTTCGAGATCCAGCAGCCGCTGCAGAGTGCGCCCGGTCTGGAAATCACTGAGACCGAGGTTGTAAACCAGAAACCGACCAAAGCCATCGCTGTGGAGACGAAAGCTGGTCCAGACTACCGCCTTGTCATCGACAACGTGGCTGCCGACAAAGGATTGACCCTCGAACCCGGCCGCGAGAACCGGCCCGAAAGTATCCGGAGGTGAACCGGTCTCCATCACCACGTGCACACCGGCGAGAAATACCCCTGGTATCTTTTCCAGCCAATCATCCGGCACCAGCGACAGGGCTGATTCAGCGAACGGCGGGTCCGCAGCGCCTGTCCGGATAAAGGTATAGCCGCAGAACTCGGTGTGTCTTTCCACCCGCAGCTCGAACCCGCCCAGCTGCGCGTAGTAACAGCTCGCCTGCGAATCCGGGACGTTCGCGCTGAATCGCCTGGCCAGGTTGGCGACATGCTCGAAACTCTCGTCCAGCCCGCGTTCGTCAGCCAGGAAGACCACGTGCGACACGCTGATGGGCGTACTGAGGAGGGGCGGAGGCCGCGCGTGAACTTCTTCGTGAAGCAGATTCCGCAGCGGATGCGTTTCCAGGCGGTTGATCAATGTGCTGTGCCGCGACCGCTCCGGGTTTTTGATTTCAGTTCTTTCGTTCACCGTCAGTCCCTGTCATCGGCGATGATCTTCTCACGTCGTAAAACCCGGTCAATTCTGGGAAGTACTTAATCAGCGCATTGGGTCGGTGGCAGCCGATCGAGGGAGCAGCCGACGGTGGTATGCTCAGCCAATGGAAACATGGATCGCGTTACTTCGGGGAATCAACGTCGGAGGACATAATCGCTTGCTGATGAAAAGCCTTTCGCAGATATTTGAGTTTGCTGGCTGTGAGTCGATAAAGACCTACATTCAGAGTGGCAATGTCGTGTTCAACGCCCGAATTAGATCCGTGGGCAAATTTGGAGACGCTATCGGCAAAGCGATCGAAACAGAACATGGCTTTCGACCCGCAATTCAACTGATAACGGCAGACGCGCTCAGAACCGCAATCGCTTCCAATCCGTATCCGCAGGCCGCGTCCGAACCGAAGTCTCTGCACCTGTGTTTTCTCGGCGAGCCGCCTCTGAAAGCACAGGTTCGTGACGCTGAGCATCTTTTATCCGATTCAGAGTCTTTTGCGGTCATCGGCAGTTGGCTCTATCTGCACGCTCCTGACGGGGTCGCCCGATCGAAATTTGCCAACGGCATCGACAGAGCGTTTCGCAGGAACACGACGGCAAGGAACTGGCGCACGGTCACAAAACTGGCAGAGTTGGCGGCAACCATCGAATAAGCGCTATGCGCTCAGAAGACAGTTCAGTCCGGCAGTGTCGCGGGTGAGGGCGCAGCCTGGTCGCTCGTAAAACCGACTTTCTTATGGCTACCGTCACAAAACGGTTTGTTCGCTGATGCGCCACAGCGACACAGCGCAACCTGCTTGCCACTCCAGGAGGTGCGGCCGCTGCCGCCGGAGATCGTGACGTTGCCTTTGACAATTAATGGCCCGTCTTTCACCGCTTTGATCGCCAACGGACCGCCTGACTCGGTATTAGGCTCGCCGGTTTCGCCGACAGCACCGTAGTCGCGAAACCCGGCTTCCTCGTGACTGTTATCGCAAAAAGGCTTGTTCTTCGACTGCCCGCAGCGACACAGGGCGGCCCGGAACTTCAACCCGGGCGCATCGGATGGGGCTCCATCGATCTCGAGTTGGCCACGAACGAACAGCGGTCCGTTATAGGCAACGCTGATCGTATTCTTGGGGTCCGCCGTTTCGGGATGCGAACCGTCAGCAAGCTCGACCGTCAACGCCCCGGTCGGGCAGCGCATGATGACCTCCTGAACCTCGTCATCGCCAGCGACATCGGGTTGACACCACGGCTGACGGCCACCGACGAACAATTCGCCTTTCGCCCGGCCACATTCGCCGATATGAATGCATAGACCGCCGTGCCAGGAAACCTCTGCACTCTTGCCGCCGTATTTTGTGATCTTGCTGTCCGACACCTTTTGTTCTCCCCTCGATGTTGCATTCATGCCGTCTGACGCCGGCAGTTGCCAGAAGATCTTCGGCTGTCGCGTCAGACCTCGAGGTAGCGCGCGATGCCCTTGGCAGCCTCACGCCCTTCGTGTACCGCTGTTACGACAAGGTCGGAGCCGCGTACCATGTCGCCCCCCGCGAAAATCTTCGGGTTCGTCGTCTGGTACGGATAGGCACCGAGTGACGCAACGCGAACCCGTCCGCTTTGCAAAGTCTCTACCTTGAACTGTTCGAACCACGCGGGCGGGTCGGGCCGAAAGCCAAACGCAATTACAACGGCATCGGCAGGCAGAACTTCTTCGGAGCCTGGAATGATCTCCGGCTGGCGACGGCCGTCCGACCCCGCCGCGCCCATGCGCGTCTCCACCACCCTGACACCAGTGACATGCTTATCACCCAGTATCTCCACCGGCTGCCGGTTGAACAGGAAACGAATTCCTTCTTCCTTGCTGTTGGCAACCTCACGCCGCGACCCTGGCATGTTCGCCTCGTCGCGGCGATAAGCGCAGGTCACACTCTCCGCACCCTGGCGTATCGCCGTGCGATTGCAGTCCATGCCCGTGTCGCCACCACCAAGAACAACAACATTCTTGCCCTCAAGATCGATATACGGCGTAGCCGACTCGTCGTGACCGAGTTCCCGGTACACGTTGCCTACCAGGTAGGGTAATGCCTCGTGAACGCCCGGAAGGTCCTCGCCGGGAAATCCGCCGCGCACATAGTTATAGGTGCCCATGCCAAGAAAGACGGCATCGTATTCGTCGAGCAGGTCCTGGAACGGTTTGTCCTCGCCAATACGCGTGTTGAGGACAAACTTGACGCCCATGCCTTCGAGAATCTCGCGACGCTGATCAACGATGTGCTTCTCGAGCTTGAAAGGCGGTATGCCGTAGGTCAGCAAACCACCGATCTCCGGGTATGAATCGTAGACGACCGAACCGATGCCGTTGCGCGCGAGCACGTCGGCGGCCGCAAGGCCGGCAGGACCCGCACCGACGATACCAACGCACTTGTCGGTGCCGACAACATTGGACATGTCCGGCCGCCAACCCTGCTTCACGGCCTCGTCGGTAATGTAACGCTCGATATTGCCGATGCTTACGGCACCGATGCCGTCGTTGAGCGTGCAGGCGCCCTCACAGAGGCGATCCTGCGGACAAATGCGGCCGCAGATCTCCGGCAGTGAATTCGTCTGATGCGACAGTTCGGCCGCCTCGAACAAACGGCCCTCTTCGATGAGCACCAGCCAGTTCGGGATGTAGTTATGAACCGGGCACTTCCATTCGCAGTAAGGATTTCCGCAGGACAGGCAGCGGCCGGCCTGCGCGGCCGCATTCGCGCCGTCGTAGTGCCCGTAAATCTCGCCGAAATGCTTTATGCGCTCTTCGGCGGGTTCCTTGTCCGGATCGCGCCGCGGCACTTCCAGGAACTGTAGTGGATGCTTTGCCATTACGCGGCCCGCCGCAGCGATTCGATGAGCGAACCCAGCTCGCTGGCTTTCGGCTTGATCATCCAGAACTTCGGCAGAAAGGTGCGATAGTCATCGAGAATCGCTGATCCCCATTCGCTGCCTGTCGCTTCAACGTGTGCCGTAATCAGCGAGCGCAGGTGATGCAGATGCGCCTCCATGCTTTCAGGCGTAATGCGGTGAATATCGATGAGCTCGTGATTGTAGCGATCGACGAAATCACGATCGATGTCGAGGACATAAGCGAAACCGCCGGTCATGCCGGCGCCAAAATTGACACCGGTGCTACCGAGTACGACGACAACGCCGTCCGTCATGTATTCGCAACAGTGATCGCCGGAACCCTCAATGACAGCCGTCGCCCCTGAGTTTCTTACTGCGAAACGCTCACCGGCGCGACCTGCTGCAAACAAGCGGCCACCGGTCGCACCGTAAAGACAGGTATTACCGATGATGGCTGTGTCGTGCGCGACGTAGCCGGCCTCAGCGGGCGGATGAATCGTGATTTGCCCGCCACACATGCCCTTGCCGACGTAATCGTTCGCGTCGCCGGTCAGCGTGAGATTCAGGCCCGACAGGTTCCATGCGCCGAAGCTCTGGCCCGCCGTGCCGCGCAACACGATGTCCAGCGGCGCTTCGCGCATACCGTGGTTGCCGTGTCGGCGGGCGATTTCTCCGGCGAGGCGTGCACCGATCGAACGATTGAAGTTCTGCACGTCGAACTCAAATTGCCCGCCCGTCATCGACTCGATCGCCGGCAGGGTTGCTGCGACCATTTTCTCCGCGAGTTCACCTTTGTCGAAAGGTTCGTTACGCAGATCCGTGCAGAACTGTGGTCCGTCCTTCGTGAGACCGTCGCTCGACACAATCGGGCCGAGGTCGAGGCGCGACTGCCGCTCAGTCTCGCCGGGCTGCAACTCCAACAGGTCAACGCGGCCAATCAGCTCTTCGAGCCTGCGTATGCCAAGCTCAGCCATGAGACGACGCACTTCTTCAGCAATAAAGCGAAAGAAGTTAATCACCATCTCGGGAAGACCAACGAAATACTCGCTGCGCAGGACGTTATTCTGCGTCGCAACGCCGGTTGCACAGTTGTTCAGATGACAGATGCGCAGGTACTTGCAGCCCAGCGCAACCATCGGTCCGGTGCCGAAGCCGAAACTCTCGGCGCCCAGCATGGCCGCCTTGACGACGTCGAGGCCGGTTTTCAGGCCACCGTCCGTTTGCAGCCGCACTTTGTGGCGCATGTCCTGCTTTCTCAAGACCTGGTGCGTCTCGGATAAACCCAGCTCCCAGGGACTGCCTGCATATTTGACGGAGCTCAAGGGACTGGCGCCCGTGCCCCCGTCGTAACCCGAGATCGTAATGAGGTCCGCGTAGGCTTTGACGACACCGGCGGCGATGGTGCCAACGCCGGGCTCGGCAACGAGCTTCACGGATACCAGCGCATCGGGATTGACCTGCTTCAGGTCGAATATCAGCTGCGCCAGGTCCTCGATGGAATAAATGTCGTGATGCGGCGGCGGCGATATCAGGCCAACGCCGGGCTTCGCATAACGAAGCTTCGCAATCATTTCGTTGACCTTGTGACCCGGTAGCTGCCCTCCCTCACCCGGCTTCGCGCCCTGGGCGATCTTGATCTGGATGACCTCGGCATTGACGAGGTATTCCGCCGTCACACCGAATCGTCCCGACGCGACCTGCTTGATCTTCGACATTCGTTCGTTGCCATATCGCGCGGGATCTTCGCCCCCCTCGCCCGAGTTGGAACGTCCGCCCATGCGGTTCATGGCGATTGCGAGCGCTTCATGGGCTTCAGGCGACAGCGCGCCGAGCGACATTCCGGCACTGTCGAAGCGCGGCAGTATTTCCTCGACAGACTCGACCTCGTCAAGTGGTACAGGCGGGCCGGCCGGCGTGATTTTCATCAGGTCGCGAAGTGTCGCGACGGGCCGTTCGTTTACGAGCCTTGCGTACTCCTGGTAGTGCGCGTAGTCACCCGACCGCACGGCCGCCTGCAGCGTCGCGACAACGTCCGGGTTGTAGCAATGGTACTCACCGTCATGGACGTACTTGAACAAGCCACCCTGCCCGATCGACAGTCGCGGATCCCATGCGGACGCTGCCAGCACTTTTTGATCGTTGATCAGATCTTCAAAGTTGCTGCCTTGTATGCGCGATGTCGTGCCTTTGAAGCACTTCTCGACGATTTCGCTGTGCAAGCCAACGATTTCAAACAGCTGTGCGCCGCGGTAGCTCGAGATCGACGAAATACCCATCTTCGACATGATCTTGAACAGTCCCTTGCGAATTCCGCGCCGGTAACTGCGACCAAGCTGCTGCTGCTTGCCGGCATTGCCGCGTCGCGCGATTTCGTGCAGCGACTGGTAAACCAGGTAGGGATAGACCGTGGTGGCCCCGTAGCCGATCAGGCAAGCGACATGATGTGAATCACGTGCGACGCCGGTCTCGACGATAATGTTGGCGTCGCATCGCAAACCCGCTTCGACCAGGTGATGATGCACGGCGCCCGTCGCCAGGAGCGCGTGTACCGGAATCTTGCCCTGCTCAAGATATCGATCGCTCAGCATCAGCAGCAAATTGCCGTCACGCACACCTTGCTCGGCCTCACTGCAGATCTTGTCGAGGGCTTCGACCAGGCTCATGTTCTCGTCAACGTTGAGATCGATGAACTTGCAGCTGTCCTCGAACATGTCGGGACCCAGCAACTGGCGCAATTTCGCCTGCGACAATACGGGCGAGTTGATAATGACGTGCTCTGCGTGCTGCGGACCGATATCGAACAGGTTCGATTCGCGGCCGATATTGGTCTGCAATGACATGACGATACGTTCGCGCAATGAATCGATAGGCGGGTTCGTTACCTGCGCAAACTGTTGCCTGAAGTAGTCGAATGGCGAGCGTATCTTCTTCGACAGTACGGCCATCGGCGTGTCATCGCCCATCGAACCGACGGCTTCCATTTCGGCTTTGGCGAGAACGGCAACGATCTCACTGAGTTCTTCGCGCGTCAGGTTGAACATCTTCTGGTAGGTGGCAAGTACTTCCGGTTCCATGGGCTCCGCAGTCGTCGCCGTATCGACGAGCTGGGAATCGAGATACCTGATGCCTTTCTTTAGCCACTTTTTGTAAGGTGCGCGCGTCTTCAAAATGTCGTGGATGTCGTCGTTATCCAGCAAGACGCCGTTTACAAGGTCTACCGCAAGCATCTCACCGGGGCCGAGTCGACCTTTGGCAACGACGTCTGCTTCATCGTAGTCGTATACGCCAACCTCCGATGCAACCGTGATATGGCGATCTTTGCTGATGACATAGCGTGCCGGGCGCAAACCGTTGCGATCAAGACAGCACGCCGCGTAACGGCCATCGGTCAGCACGATGCCCGCGGGTCCGTCCCAGGGTTCCATCTGGCAGTCGAAAAACTCGTAGAAAGCCCGTACGTCAGGGTCGATGTTGTCGACAGTTTGCCAGGCCGGTGGTAGCAAAATGCGCATGGCCTGGATGACGTCCATGCCGCCGGCTCGCAGTACTTCAAGCATGTTGTCGAGGCTGGACGAATCGGATCCGGTCAGCGAGATGATCGGATCAAGATCGGATATGTCGTCGAGTTTGTCGGAGCGGAAGTTCTTGGTACGTGCGAGCGCCCAGCTGCGGTTACCCTGGATGGTGTTGATCTCGCCGTTGTGGGCGAGGAAACGAAACGGTTGTGCCAGTCGCCATTCGGGCAGCGTATTCGTGGAGAATCGTTGATGAAATACACAAACGGATGATTCGAGTCGCGGATCTCTGAGATCCGGATAAAACACGGGCAACGCTGCAGGCATGATCATGCCCTTGTAGCTGATTGTCACTGACGACAGGCTTGCTATGTAGGTCTCGGCATCGACCAGCCGATTCTCCGCACGGCGCCGCGCGAGAAACAGGCGACGGTTGAAGCGGCCGCGCGGCATGTTGTCAGGCGCGTTGACATAGACTTGTTCGATTCTTGGCAAGGTCGCCAGTGCCTGCTCGCCACAAGCTGACGCATCGATCGGGACCGTACGCCAGCCGGCGACTTCGAGGCCAAGTTCGGCCACAGCGTCGCTGATGACCTTTCGCGCGTCATCGGCGACTGATTCCTCCTGGCTCAGGAATACAGTGCCAGCGGCAAAACGCTCACTGATAGTCAAGCCCGACTCTTCACCAACGGTCCCGAAGAAAATTCTTCGGGAACTTGATCAGCAGGCCGCAACCATCGCCCGTCTTGCCGTCTGCCGCGACCGCACCGCGGTGCGTCAATCGTGCCAGTGCGGAAATGGCGGTTTCGACAACCCAGTGACTCGGCATGTCGTCCAGGTTCGCAATCAGGCCAAAGCCGCAGCTATCGCGATCGAATGCGGGGTCGTACAAGGAATTTGCGGTTTGCTGTGTCATACGTGCCGTCGGGAGCGCGCGGGCGCCCCCTTTTCTACTCGTTACAATGGTTTGGCGCAGGACGCCGCGAACCCATTAGTATAGAGCAGGAACCCGCACTGATACTCAAGCCTGTCGAAAACAGCGTTTTTTTCGGCAGAATCCTGTGTTTTCCAAGGGTTCTCGCGGCCGACCCGGCACCCCGGTGATTTGTTGCGCGCGTAACCAAGGGGCGCGCCAATGCAGGCGCGCGGCGGCAATCCTTACAGGCCTTGAGGGCTCAGGCGAATTGTCCCGGTATTGCGGTAGGAAACGGGCGGGGTCAACGGAATATCAACGGCCAGAACTCCGTCGAGTTCATACGTCACGTCTTCACGGACACTTTGGCGCACGATCGAAAGCAGCTGCGGCGCGGTTTGCAGCAGGTTCAGATCAACACTTATCGCGAATTTGGTTTCGCCGTTTGCCGGCACTGAGAATTCACCGGGCGTCTTGCCGCTCGCAAAGCGCTGCCCGTCGAGCTTGATGCCGTAACTGACGGACCTTACCGGAAGCGCAAACGGATTCGGGTTGCTGACATCGAACGACAGCAGGAAAGTCTGGCTGTTGAAGCCAAGACCTACGATCTGGATATTTCGCAGCTCAACGCTGGGGCTTTTTACGAGGTTATCCAGGGTCGTCGCGCAGCCGCCAAGGACAATCGCGAATACCACGGACGACAAAGCAAGCCTCCGACCCACGGCTCTCATCGCAACTCCTCGCCCAATTCGCCCCAGCGCGCCGAGATCAGTGCCCAGTCATCGCCATCCTTCTCGAGCTCAAGCGAGAACCGGTAGGCGTCGGCGCTGAAACCGAAGACGCCATCGTGAGTTCCCGCCATCCCCACCGTGAGCAACAATTCTGCCGCCGAGTCACCGATGACATTGATTTCTTCGATGCCCGTTAGCAGTTCGATAGTGTTCATGCGCAGGAAATACGCCCTGAATATGTTCTCAATTCTATCCCGGTCGTTGCCACGGGCATCCGCATAGGCTGGCGAAATCATGCCAACGAGCACGCGACGCTCGCCATTCTCGGCCGCCGTGACACCGCGGTCGACCCAGTCGCGTAACTGCTCTTCCGGGCCTGTAGACGGCTGCCCACAGGCGCACAAAAGCATGATCACGACGCCAGCGAGAAGCCAGCAACGAAGCATGTCCCATTCGCAATATCGGGTTGCTTTGCCTTTCATCTGCTAAAGTCTACTGGTATCCGGTACGCCAATTGAACCAATCGACGCAATTTGTGACCGGGTTCGCACTTCGCATTGTGCAGGCACCGCACACTGGCTTTTAAACGACGGCTGGGATGAGAAAAATGTCAGTAAAACTCCTGAGCGAGAGTATGGACGCCACAATTACCGATGACGACCAGGTTCGCATCGAGGCCATTCTGTCATTCTGGTTCAAGGAACATGAGCTTTCGGCCCCGCAAATCGACCAGCGCATGGAAATCTGGTTCAGCGAGGACCCGGTTTTCGATCTCGAAATTCAGAAAGAATTCGCCAATGACGTGGCCAGGGCCAGCAAAGGCGAACTCGATCACTGGGGGACGGAACCGCATGGCCGACTCGCATTGATCATTCTGATAGACCAGTTCCGCCGCAATATTCATCGCGGCACGGCTAAGGCCTTCTCCAAAGACCATCTCGCGCTGAAATTGTGCGTGCAGGGCGCCATGGAAAAGAAGGACAAGGGCCTGACAGCAATCCAGAAAGTATTTTTCTACATGCCATTGCAGCACACGGAATCTCGCAAGGTGCAGGCGAAATCAGTCGAGCTTTTTCGTCGCCTTGCCGAGACTGTCTCGCCAACCCTTCGCGAGACCTTCATGACGGTCGCACAGTTTGCGGAGCTTCACAAAGACATCATCGATCAGTTCGGACGCTTTCCGCATCGCAACACGCTCTTGAATCGCGAGAACACAGCCGAAGAAGATGAGTACCTGGCCGGCGACAGCCCGACCTTCGGTCAGGGCGGCGGCTAGATCCTTCAGGCCTCGATTTTCGACAGGCGAGAATAGCGCCACGTCAACAATATGGCGGCGACACCGAGCCCAACGACGAACCCGCCCCAGACATAGTTCGGCGGTGCTTTGTAGGTAATCGCGGCAAGAAATGCCAGCGGAAACGCCAGGACCCAATAAGCGAACATGTTGACGGCCATTGGAATTCGAGTGTCCTTGTAGCCGCGCAGCGCACCGGCCGCCCCGATTTGCACCCCGTCAGCAATCTGGAAAATTGCGGCCATCAGTAACAGGCTGATCGCTATGCCCCGCACCGCGGGATCATCGGTATACAAATCGACAACGGCATCCCTGAAGACCAGTAAAAACATGGCCGAGAGGGCCATGAAGGACGCACACAGACCGATACCGACCGCACCACTGGTTCTTGCGCCCTGCATGTCGCCGGCGCCGATACGCTGGCCCACCTGCACGGTTGTTGCCGAACTCATTGCCAATGGGATCATGAACATCGTTGCCGAAAAGTTGATCGCTATCTGGTGTGCCGCCGTTATTTCCGTGCCCCTGGTACCCATTAGAATTGAAACGGCCGCGAACAACCCCGCCTCAGCTGTAATTGTGATCGCGATAGGCACGCCAAGAAATACAATTTCACTGAGCGCTGACAATCGCAGCGGCGCGACTCGCGAGAATATCTTGAATGGCCGGTAGTGCTTGCTAATGAAAATGTGTGTGCCAAGTGCGAGCGCCACGATCCACATCGTTATCGCGCTGGCTATGCCACAGCCGACAGCCCCCATCGCCGGCGCCCCGAACTTGCCGAACATCAGCACGTAATTCAAGAACACGTTACAGACCAGCGAAAATACCGAGGTGAACATTATCGGGCGCGTGTGGCCGATGCCCTCTGTCGTAAACCTGAGTGCGAGGAAAATGAAAATGCCCGGCGCGCCGAACATTATCGCGGCGACATACCCGACCGTCAGGTCGCGAAACTCCGAATCGATGCCGATCAGCGTCAATAATGGTTCGACCGCAAACTGGCCGATCAGGATCAGGGGGATGCCCAGCCCAAGACCAAGATAAATACCCTGCCGCGTGTACCGCCCGATCTGTCCGTGATCGCCGGCCCCGAAATGTCGCGCGACGATCGGTGAGATCGCCATGAGCAGCCCGAGGCAGAATGAAAACCCCAACATCCAGACGCTGCCACCAACGGCAACCGCCGCCAGCGCATCGGCCCCGAGCCGGCCGGCCATGACCGTGTCGGCAAACTGCATGCCGGCGACCGCCAGGTTGTTGACAATAAGCGGGCCACCGAGTCGCAACAGCGATTTCGCCTGCACGCGCCAATCGCTGTCGTGTCTTGCCCTCATGAGCCGCATCTTAACCTAGAGGTGAAGTCCTTGGATGGTGTAAAGTTGCGACGCGCCCTGAGTCACAATAATAAACGGAGACAAGTATGTTGCACGATGGACGAGCTATTCGAGTTGCTGTAGTCGGTGGAGCGCGAATTCCGTTCTGTCGATCGCACACGGCCTACAAAAACTGCTCGAACCAGGATCTCATGGTGGCGGCGATGAGTGGCCTGGTCGACAAGTGTGACCTCAGGGGACAAACATTAGGCGACGTGGCCCTGGGCGCTGTCATCAAACACTCGAAAGACTGGAACCTCGCTCGCGAGTGCGTTATTGACTCCCGTCTGTCTCTGCGAACGCCGGGCGTGGACCTGCAGCGCGCCTGCGGCACCAGCATCGAAGCCGCCATCATGATTGCCAACAAGATCGCCCTGGGCCAGATCGAAGCCGGCATGGCGGGCGGCACAGACACGGTCAGTGACGCGCCGATCGTCTATCCCGACGACTATCGCAGCATCCTGCTCGAGATCCACCGTTCGCGCTCACTGATGGACCGCATCAAACCGCTGTTGCGCATTCGCCCCAAACATTTCAAGCCCGTGTTGCCCGGTGTCGAGGAGCCGCGCACCAAGCTGTCCATGGGTGAAAGTACCGAGATCACCGCCAAGCAGTGGGACGTACAGAGAGAACACCAGGACCAGTTGGCTCTCGCCAGTCACATCAAGGCGGCCGCGGCTTATGATGCCGGATGGTATGACGACATCATCGTGCCATTCATGGATGTTGAGGAAGACAACAACATCCGGCGCGATACGACGTTTGAGAAGCTAAGCACTTTGAAGCCGGTATTCGACAGAACCGGCGAAGGCACGATGACCGCGGGCAACAGCACGCCGCTGACTGATGGTGCCGCGGCTGTGCTGCTGGCATCGGAAGACTGGGCGCGCCAGAAAAACCTGCCTGTCATGGCGTACCTGACATTTGCCAAGGTTGCAGCGGTCGATTTCATCGATGAGGAAGGGCTGTTGATGGCGCCCGCGTATGCGGTCTCGGATATGCTCAAGCA
This sequence comes from uncultured Gammaproteobacteria bacterium, assembly GCA_963841165.1. Taxonomy (GTDB): domain Bacteria; phylum Pseudomonadota; class Gammaproteobacteria; order Steroidobacterales; family Woeseiaceae; genus UBA1847. The sequence continues at coordinate 72,445 of CAWJCA010000005.1, forward strand.
GGCCAACCTCAATTTGCAGGATTTCGATTTCTATGAGATTCATGAGGCGTTCGCGGCGCAGACCATCGCCACACTCAAGGCGTGGCAGTCTGAAGAGTTCTGCCGTACCAAACTCGGCCGAAATGAACCCATGGGCCCGATCGATTTGTCACGGCTCAATACGAAGGGCGGCAGTATTGCTATTGGCCATCCATTCGCGGCAACTGGTGCGCGTATCATCGGCGCCATGGCGAAAATGCTGCAGGAAAAAGGCTCCGGCCGTGGCCTGATTTCGGTTTGTACGGCGGGCGGCATGGGCATCTCGGCGATCATGGAGGCCAACTAATCAAGATACGGCAAACCTGATGGGAGACATTAGCGGGTTGCTTGCCACGCTCAATGGTCTTCTTTGGCACGAGTATGTGCTGTACACGATCGTCGCGACCGGCCTCGTGTTCACGATCTGGAGCGGATTCTCACAGTACCGCGCCCTCACTCACGGATCCATGGTCTTGCGCGGCGTCTATGACGATCCCGACGACCCGGGCGCCATCAATCACTTCCAGGCTATGTCGGCCGCGTTGTCCGCGACCGTTGGACTCGGCAATATCGGCGGAGTCGCACTGGCGATCGCCCTCGGCGGACCCGGCGCCATGTTCTGGATGTGGGTCATCGCCTTTCTGGGCATGTCGATCAAGCTCACCGAAGTAACGATGTCGATGTTGTATCGCAACATCGACGATCCCGACAATCCTCACGGCGGACCCATGTGGGTCGCTGCCAGGGCCCTGGAGCGCAGAGGCATGCCCCGACTCGGGAGAACCCTGGGCGGCATCTTCTGCGTTTGTCTCCTCGTCTCCACAGCAACCGGCGGCAACATGTTCCAGGCCTGGAACGTGGGTGAATTGACCGAAGAATATTTCTCGGTTCCGAGCTGGATCACGGGCATCGTTCTGGCCGTGATCGTAGGCGCCGTCATTATTGGCGGCATCAAACGCATCGGCAAAGTAACCGGCACCCTGGTGCCGTTGATGGTGGCGCTTTACCTGGCGGCTGGAAGCTACGTGCTCGCCATACACATTGGCGACATACCGGATATGTTCGTACTTATCGTGAAATCGGCTTTCATGCCGACTGAGGCCGGCGGCGCGTTCATTGGTGGTACGGCAGCCTCTGCTTTCCTGTTTGGCCTCAAGCGCGCGGTGTTTTCGAACGAAGCGGGACAGGGCTCGTCGCCGATTGCGCACTCGGCCGCAAAGACCGACGAGCCGGTTCGCGAAGGTATCGTCGCCGGACTGGAGCCGTTCATCGATACGATAGTGGTGTGCACGTTTACGGCACTGATTATTCTCTCGACCGGTATCTGGAATCGGGCACCGGACATCGCGCTCGATCCGCTCCCCGTTGCAGCACAGACCGAGACCGGCTGGCTGTTCGCCGATACGCCACTCCCAGGCGATGACTGGATTGCTGGAAACAAGACCACAATGGTCATCGAAGCACACGACAACGAGAAAACCGGCCTGACGTTTCACCGCATCGAAGGTACGGTTTTCAGCAATGATTCCGGCTATTCGACAAGCTGGGATTCCTTTGTCGGACCCACTATGCCAACGATCGTCGGTGATGGCCTTTACCGAAATTACATCGGCGCGACGCTGACTGCCAAAGCTTTCGATACCGTGTGGCCGGGCCTCGGCAAATGGCTGATCTCGGTCGCCGCATGGTTTTTTGCGGTATCAACGATGATCTCCTGGGGTTACTACGGTGAGCAGGGCGTCGTCTTTCTCGCCGGCGAGAAAGCCGTGCCGGGATACAAGCTGGTCTATTGCCTGCTGATTGTTGTCGCGACGCTCGGCTTCGTGCAGACCGATACCGATCTCGACAATGTGACGGGAATCGGGACCGCCGTTTTGTTATTTGTGAATATTCCGATTTGCTGGCTCTTCGGTTACCAGGCGATGCGTGCTTACAAGGAATATATCGGTCGGCTCAAATCCGGCCGAATGGGGCCCGATCATCCGCCGCCTTCCCTCGATGACCTTCTCTCCGGGCGTGATGTAGAGAAGAACTGAGGGCCTAGCCGTCCCCTTCCTTTGTGCCGGGGCCGCGGCCCATCGCGTCAATCATTTTGTCCAGGCGCGCTTTCGCCTGCGCGGTTATGCCGCCCTTGCGATGTTCGTCGACAACAAACGTCTCCAATCGACCGACGAGGTCGTCAATACCAGCCTCTGGAAACTCCCGGAAATGTTGCAGGTCAGGTGGGGCGTTCCGCAAGGCGCCGAACAAGTTGATCCAGTGCTCACTTTGTTTGCCCATACCGAGCAATTGATAGAACTGGTTCCCTGGCCGTCCATCGGCACTGGACACGAGGCTGACTATTCCCGCAATCAGCGACGCGGGCACGAGAATCAGGTCGCGCAGCCCATCGACGACGAGCTTCACCTGCAGGACGGCGATGTCGCGGACCAGGGTCCAGCGATCGGATGAGTCGTTTTTGCTTTCGGACAATTCATTCATTTGGATTTCTTCTGACAAATGTCAAGTAAGACAAGCAATTATAGCCCTATCGGCTGGCGCCGGGGTTGGCTTTGCAGTACTGTTGATCGCGTCTGTTGCTGGCTTCCGGGCTTATGCCAACCTACCAATCAACACCCGAATTTGAACACGGACGATCCGAATCGACAGGCATTCTGCTCGTCAACCTGGGTACGCCCGAGGAGCCATCTTCGTCGGCCGTCCGCCGCTTCCTCAAGCAGTTCCTCTCGGACCCGCGCGTCATCGAGTATCCGCGCTGGCTTTGGTGGCTGATTCTTAACGGCGTAATTCTGCGAATTCGCCCGTCAAGATCGGCAGCTGCCTACCAGAAGATCTGGACTGACGATGGCTCGCCGTTGATGATCTTTTCGAAAGCCATTGCCGATGGAGTCCAGGCACAACTGCACGAGACCGCGAACGTCGAACTGGCCATGAGCTACGGCGAGCCCTCTATCGATGCCGCAATCGACCGCCTGCTTGCCAAGGGGGCCCGGCGACTCCTGGTGCTGCCGATGTACCCACAATACTCCGGCACGACAACGGCATCCGTGTTCGACGCCGTTGCTCGCAAGCTGAACGGCCTGCGCTGGATACCCGAACTTCGCTTCATCAACCAGTACCACGACGAGCCAGGCTACATCGACTCGCTGGCCACCAGCATCCGCGAATTCTGGAAACAGGAAGGACGCGGCACGCGCCTGATGTTCTCTTTCCACGGTGTGCCAAGAAGCACCCTCCTGAAAGGGGACCCATACCATTGCCAGTGCCAGAAAACGGCGCGACTTGTCGCCGCTGCGCTCGAGCTTGGCGAAGACGAGTGGATTCTGTCGTTTCAGTCCCGCGTGGGCCGTGAAGAGTGGCTGCGCCCCTACACCGACGAAACCATTGTCGAGCTCGGCCAGCAGGGCCTGGACCGTCTCGATGTCGTCTGCCCCGGTTTTTCCACCGATTGTCTCGAAACGCTCGAGGAGATTGCGATGCAAAATGCGGAACTGTTTCTTGAGTCGGGCGGAGAATCGCTGCATTACATACCCGCGCTGAACGCACGCGACGATCACGTACGCTTCCTGGCTGATCTTGTCGAGCGGCATCTCGGCGGCTGGCCCCGGTCTTACTCCGACGACACGGCATGCCGTGAACGTGCCCTTGCGATGGGAGCTTCGAGATGAGCACCCTGGGTCATTTTCTGGAGTTTTCTGTGCAGACCCCGGACGTTCTCGAGTCGCTGCAATTCTACAAGACGCTCGGGTTTGTCGAGCTCGAAATCGGCGATGTCTGGACACACAAGTATGCCGTCGTCAGCGATGGAGAGCTCAACATCGGCCTGCACGACTGCGAATTTGACTCGCCCGCCGTCACGTTCGTAAAACAGAATCTCGCGAAGCGTGCACGCAAGATGACCGATCACGGTTTCGACTTCACCGTTATGCAGCTTGGTGAAGATTCTTTCAATGAAGTCGGTTTCGCTGATCGCGACGGGCACATGGTCCGCATGGTCGAAGCACGCACGTTTCACGCGAGCGAGGAAGCGGAGAGGGACTCGCTATGTGGCAGCTTACTGGAACTGACGCTTCCTGTTCGCGACACCTTGAGGGCCGCGCAATTCTGGGCGCCTATCGCACCGACTTTGCTGGATATGCGAGAAGAGCCGACAACGCACATGCGTTTTGATGCCAACGGAGTTCCCCTCGGACTTTCCGAGAGTATTGCGTTGGAAGGGCCTTCCTTGTCGTTCAAGTGCGCCGATCGTCCACAGTTGATTCATCTCCTCAAACAGAACGGCATGGACTTCGAGAAGTTTCCGGGCTTCGAGGGCGCGTTCGCTGCAATCAGGGCGCCGGAGGGCACGGTGTTGTATGTCTTCGAAGAGGACTTTCTCGGCGAGTCCTACGAGGTAGAGGAGACCGGTCACTTCAGCACGTTGCCGGGCTAGGCGCAGCCACCTGGCTATTCAAGTGCCTGGTAGACAAGCGTTTTGAATCTCGCGCTCAGGTCGGAGTTGGTCGGCCGGGCCTGCGACATGTAAACCCCGATCAGGTCTTCGTGCGGATCTATCCAGTAAGACGTATCAAACGCCCCGCCCCAGGTATAGGCACCGGGCGACGAAAGTTCACCGTTCCTGCCCAGATCCGATACGACCGCAAATCCCAGGCCAAAATCGGGAACATCGTCACCGTCCCAATCGACCCGGCCCGTGCGCATCAGTTCAACCGACTTGCGACCGAGAATCCTGGCGCCGTCGAGATCGCCATCGTTCAGCAGCATCTGCAGGAAAAGTCCGTAATCATGCGCCGTTGACGACAATCCGGCGCCCCCGGAAAAGTAGGTCTTCGCACCGATAATCGGATAAAGCGCATCGTTTACTTCTATGTCCGTTCCACTACCCTCGTGCGCAACCAGGCCGACGTCATCGACCGCGTTATAGAGGGTGACAAGACGGCCTGCCTTGTCGTCCGGCAGGTAGAAATACGTGTCGTTCATTCCCAGCGGATCGAAAATCTCCTCACTAAAAAATTGATCGAGTGGTTTGCCGCTGACGACTTCGACGAGGTATCCGAGAACGTCGGTACTGAGACCGTAGGCGAACGCCGAACCGGGCTCGAAGAGCAGCGGCTGAGTCGCGAGTACTTTCATTTGCGAAGCGAGCCTGAGGTCCTTGACCGTCAACCCGTCGATGAGCCCTGCATCGTGGTAGGACCTCTGCACCTTGCTTGGGATAAACGGGTAGCCAATCCCGGAGGCATGTGTCATTAGATCGATGATCTTTATCGGTCTTGTTGCCGGAACAGTTGCCGTCACATTGCCTGCTTCGTCAACGCCGGAAATCACACTCATTTGTGCAAATTCCGGAAGGTATTTTGCGACGGGATCGTTCAATTGGAAGTGACCCTGCTCATATAGCACCATCGCTGCGACCGAGGTTATCGCCTTCGTCATCGACGCGATGCGGAAGATGCTGTCAGTTCGCATAGGCACCTTGGACTCAATGTCTGCAAGACCAAAGCTCTTGTGATAGACGACTTCGCCATTTCTCACGATCAGCGCAACCGCACCCGCTATCCCGCCGGCTTCTATCTCTGTGCTAATCGCCGAGTCAATTCGCCCGAGGCGATCGACAATAACGCCCGGCCCATCATCGTCGCGCATGGCGATTTGTGTCAGCGCCAGGGCCGCAACCAGGATCATGACGGCTATGGCTGCTATTGTTTTGTTCAAGCTTTTCTCCTTTCGCAGCACCCTACAACAGGGCCCTGATCAGCGCCAGCGCCCGACCCTGATAGCCGCCGCCAAACAGGTTGAGGTGATTCAGCACGTGATAAAGCTGGTAAAGGTCCTGTCGACTGGCGCTGCCGGGCTCTAACGGCCACGCCGCTTCGTAAGCTTCGTAAAAAGCGCGCCCGAAACCACCGAACAACCTGGTCATCGCGAGATCCGTTTCGCGATCGCCGTAGTAGACCGCCGGATCGAAAATTACGGGTTCGCCTCCGCTGCTGGCCCAGTTACCCCCCCACAGATCACCGTGCAACAACGACGGCAACGGCTCGTAGTTGTCGAACAACGCCGGCAGTCGTTCCAGCAAGCGAAGCCCTTGCTGCTGTAACTCTCCGGTATACCCGTTTTTTGCTGCGAGCTTGAGTTGATAGGCAAGACGATGATCTCGAAAAAACCCTACCCAATCGGCTGACCAGCAGTTGTGTTGTGGCGTCAGCCCGATGGTGTTATCACGATGCCAGCCGAAACGGTCCCTGGTCGTGCGATGCATGTCCGCCAGCTGCTTGCCGAACCGCTCCTCGCATGTCTTGCCCGGCCGCTCGAAGGGCAACCATTCCAGCGCCAGGAATGCGGTGTCTGCAGTTTGTCCGACGGCAAGCACTTCGGGAACGCGTATGGCTTTCGCCAACGCGATCTCGGACAGACCTTCTGCCTCAGCCGCAAACATGTCGCTTGTCACGACGGGGCCGGTCTTGAGAAAGACGCCACCGCCCTCGGTATCGAGGTGCCACGCGGCGCTGATATCGCCACCGCCCACGGGCCGCGGCATCGCCGCACGCTCAAGTGGAATGCCGGCGTCTCTCAGGTGTTGAGTTATTGATGACCAGTCAGGCATGGCCCGGGCGATGACTAGTGCCGGTAGATATCGGACACACGCTCAGCCTGTCGGCGAAGCGCCGTACCGATGCCCGCCTCATCGAACAACGCGTTGATCTCACCCAGCTTCGGGGCAGACGGCTGCAGGCCTGCCTCAGCATCCTTGAAAGGCGCATCGCAGGCAATCCCGGTCAGGCGGCGCGCCAGCATCGCGTCATCTCTATGCGTTTCGAGTTTTGTGCCCAGCGTCTTCGCTCCGCGCACATTGACCTCATGAACCCTGTCGAGGTTGTCATAGATCTCGTCAAGGCTGCCGAAATGTTGCAGCAAAACGGTTGCCGTTTTCTTGCCGACGCCCGGAACACCCTTGATGTTGTCGACTGCGTCACCAGCCAGTGCGAGAAAATCGGCAATCTGTTCCGGCCACACGCCAAACGAATCGGGAATTTCCTCGTACCGCAGTTTGCCTTTGCCCGCGAAATCCCAGAACACGTCTTCCTTCCCCAGCAACTGGGTCAGGTCCTTGTCGCGGGTCACGATCGTCGACGGCCGGCCTTTGCGACGTCCGTGTTCGACCAGGGTTCCTATCAGGTCATCCGCCTCGTACGATGGACTCGCATGCTCCATGAGGCCGAGCGCCCGTACGTAGCGGCGGCACTGCTCAAACTGCCGCTTGAGCTCGGGTGGTGCCGGGTCCCGGTTGGCTTTGTATTCGGGGTAGATTTCCGTACGAAAAGACTTCGACAGGCTTTCATCGAACAATACGGCCACGTATTCAGGCGTTACATTTTCCATGAAATCGCCCATGAAGCGGCAGAAGCCGTAGAGCGCGTTGATGGGATTACCGCGGTCATCGACCATGTCGTCGGGCATGGAATAGTAGGCGCGAAAGACGTAAACGCTGGCGTCAATCAGGTATTGCATCAGTCGTGGAAGTGCACTTCGACAATCTCTTCACCGCTGGAAAGATGATCTTTCAATCGTGCATGCAATGGACTGGAGCGTGGGATATGCGCCAGCAGGTATTGCATCTGGTCGGCCAGTACGCGTCGACCTTTCAGGTAAATATACTCGGCATAATTAGGGGTGAACGGTACGGCGATCAGCTGCATTGCCGCCTGCTCGGGCGTGCGGCCGCCCTTGTAGTTGTTGCAACGACGGCATGCCGTGGCGACATTGTTCCAGGAATCGCGACCCCCTTGCGATACGGGTGTTATGTGATCCCGTGTTAGATCGCGCGTCATGTAACGCATGCCGCAGTAGAGACACAGGTTTGCATCGCGTTTGAACAGGGTCCGATTGTTCAGTGGCGGCACATACTTGTCGCGGTTTCGCGAGAGGCTTTGGCTCGTGCCGTGCGTTGCGATGATCGAGTTGACGTCGATACGGCTGCGACAACCGTCTATGGAGCTGTATCCGCCGAAAACGGAGTAAAGGCGTGTGCCACAGTCATAGGCAACCTGCTCGGCGTGGTAAAGACGTACCGCTTCGCGGTAGTCAATCCACTCGAGCGGCATTCCGGCAACGTCGGTCCTCAGGACCTGTTGCGAAATATCGGATGCGAGTCCTGCGAGCATACTTGTCCCCTCCGGGAAATCACGTCTCGTACGAGCTACTTGTTACGCCCCGATTATGACCTACCTCTAGAGCGCCTTCAAAACCTCGTCCAGGGTTTCTTTCGCGTCGCCGAACAACATGCGCGTATTTTCCTTGAAGAAAAGCGGATTTTGAACGCCCGCGTAACCCGTTGCCATACTGCGTTTTAGCACAATAGATGTCGAGCCTTTCCAGACTTCGAGCACCGGCATGCCTGCAATCGGGCTGTCCGGCTCTTCCTGTGCCGATGGATTCACGATGTCGTTTGCGCCGATTACGACGGAGACATCGACATCCGGAAAGTCGTCGTTGACTTCGTCCATTTCAAAAACGATGTCATAAGGCACTCTTGCCTCGGCGAGCAATACGTTCATATGGCCCGGCATGCGGCCTGCAACCGGGTGAATGCCGAATCGAACATTGACCCCCTTTTCCCGCAGGACCCGCGTGATCTCGAAGACCGTGTGCTGCGCCTGCGCGACCGCCATTCCATAACCGGGAACGATCATGACCTCTTTGGCGCCGGCCAGCAAAGCCGCCGTTTCCTGCGGATCGATCGGATAGACCTCACCCTGATCCTGCGCGCCAGTACTCGCCGGCGTTCCGCCGCCGGTACCGAATCCGCCGGCGATGACGGCGATAAACCGGCGATTCATCGCACGGCACATGATGTAACTCAGGATCGCGCCGCTCGAGCCAACCAGGGCACCCGTGACGATCAGGAGGTCGTTGTTGAGCATGAAGCCGGTCGCGGAGGCGGCCCACCCGGAATAACTGTTAAGCATCGAAACCACGACGGGCATGTCGGCGCCGCCGATTGCCATCACCATGTGAATGCCAAATAGCAGCGCGATAACCGTCATGATTATGAGCGGAGCTATTCCGCCGCCAGCCGCAGACTGCAATACGAATTCACGACCAAACCAGATCGCACCTATCAACAATGCGAGGTTCATCCAATGACGTGCCGGTAACAGCATGGGACTGCCGCCGATTCGGCCCGACAGTTTGCCGAACGCAATTACGGATCCGGAAAATGTAACAGCACCAATCAGGATGCCGAGATACGTCTCAATATCGTGAATCGTCAGATCGATGCCGACGTAATGCTTGTTCGGATCCATGAAGCTTGCGAATCCGACCGCCACGGCCGCAAGACCGACAAGGCTGTGTAGAACGGCAACAAGCTCCGGCATTTGCGTCATCTGCACGCGGCGGGCAAGCACCAGGCCGATACTGCCACCAATAAGCAGCGCCACAATGAGCAAGCCGAAATTCTGCGTCACGTTTTCGCTGAAAATCGTTGCGAGCAGGGCGATGATCATTCCGAAGATGCCATACCAGTTGCCGCGTCGGGCGGTTTCCTGGTTGGAAAGTCCGCCAAGTGCCAGTATGAAGAGTACCGTCGCTACGATGTAGGAAACGGTAACTACGCCTGTAGGAATCATATCGACCTCACTTCCTGAACATTTCGAGCATGCGGCGCGTGACGGCAAAACCGCCAGCGATATTGATGCTCGTTATCAGCACCGTGGCCAAAGCAACCCACATGATCACTTTGTCCGTCGAGCTGATTTGCAAAAGTGCGCCGATAACAATGATGCTCGAAATCGCATTCGTGACACTCATCAGCGGTGTGTGTAACGCAGGCGATACGTTCCAGATCACCATGTAGCCGACGAAACAGGCCAGCACGAACACCGTGAAGTGCGCCATGAACGATTCCGGTGCAACCGCACCCAGGCCCAGTAGCGCTGCTCCACCAACAATGGCCGCAACAATCGGTCCGATAACCGAGCGTTTCTTCTCCGGGACGACGACCGGCGCCGGCGCCGGTTCCGCTTTCGGCGGTGCTGCGGAAAGTTTTGGTGCGGGTGGCGGCCATGTCGTTTCGCCATCCTTGCAAACGGTTGCACCACGGATAACCTCGTCTTCGAAATCGACGACGATGTTGCCGTCTTTTTCAGGTGTGAGGTCGGTAATCAAGTGCCTGAGGTTGGTCGCGTACAGCTGGCTGGACTGGGTGGCGAGTCGGCTCGGCAAATCCGTATAGCCGATAATCGAGACGCCGCTTACCTGCACAACCTCATCGGGTTTGGTGAGCTCGCAGTTACCACCTTGCTCGGCCGCAAGGTCGACTATCACGCTGCCGTCCTTCATCGACCGGACCATTTCCGCCGTGATCAGCCTGGGGGCAGGCTTGCCCGGAATCAGTGCCGTGGTAATGATGATATCGACATCTTTCGCCTGCTCGGCGAACAGCGCCATTTCGGCTTTGATGAACTCCTCGCTCATCACTTTGGCGTAGCCGCCTTCACCTGAACCGTCTTCGTCATCTTCGAAATCGAGCATCAGGAATTCGGCGTCCATGCTCTCGACCTGCTCTTTGACTTCGGGGCGAGTATCGAATGCGCGAACGATGGCCCCCATGCTCTTCGCCGCGCCGATGGCCGCCAACCCGGCAACACCGGCGCCGATCACCATCACTTTCGCCGGCGGCACCTTGCCCGCCGCTGTGATTTGCCCCGTGAAAAACCGACCGAAATGCTGGGCGGCTTCCACGACTGCGCGGTAACCCGCGATGTTGGCCATTGAACTCAGCGCATCCATTTTCTGCGCACGGGAGATACGCGGCACGCTATCCATCGCCATCACCGTCGCGCCGCTTTCGGTCAGCTGCTCGAGTAGTTCCGGGTTTTGACCTGGCCATAGGAAACTGATCAGCGTTTGATCGGAGCGCAGCGCTGCTGTCTCGGCGCCCTCGGGCGCCCTGACCTTGAGAATCAGGTCGGCGTGCATCCACAGGTCGCTGCTCGAGTCCATGACATGGCATCCAGCTTCCCTGTAAGCGTCGTCCGAATAGCTGGCCGCGGCACCAGCATTCGTTTCGACGGCGACACTGAATCCGAGTTTGATTAGCTGGGCAGCAACGTCAGGCGTCGTCGCGACACGCCGCTCACCTGCATGGATTTCTTTCGGAACACCGATTTTCATTCGTACGCCTCCATTTGGACTGCGGCAGTGTAACGAACGCCTTCTGCGGGCACAAAGAAAAAGGCCTCCGATTGGAGGCCTTTTCATAAGCATTTTCCGAAGGCAGCCTAATCGCGACCTGCCGGGCGAGGGCGTTTTGCCAGGCGGTCCCGCAAACGCTGCCGCTGCTCGGGCGTCATACGTTTGTAGCGATCCCGGAGCTGCTTCCGGCGATCCATGTTCATCTCACGATAGTGGCGAAAATTCTTGCGAATTCGGTCCTGCTCGCCCGGCGGAAGGCTCCTGAAAATCTGTGCGCGCTCCCTGATCTGTTCGCGCCGATCGTCCGCCAGGTCACGCCACGCACGAAATCGTTTGCGCGCGTCTTTGCGCTGTTGCCGCGACATGTTATCCCAGCGATCGGCGCCCCTCGACAATCTCATCTGGCGCTCGGCCGGCAGCGTATCCCAGCTCTCCTGCAGCTGGCTCAAAACCTCGCGCTGACCATCGCTCAGACTATCCCAGCTGATACCGTCTTCCTGGGCAATAGCCGTGCCGAAAATCAGCATCGCGGTAACCGTGACTATTGTCATGACGTTTGTCTTAACGTTCATCTTCATTCTCCATCGATTCTTTACCTTCCGGTACGGGATCGCTCCGCTCTTCATTACCGTTCGTCATCGCTTCATCGAAGATCAGCCAGTCTTCATCCGATTCTTCCCAAATGCCGAGGTACTCCAGGAACTCCATGTCCGGCTCGCGTTCCTCTTCAGCGCACACCAGGCCGCTGCCGCCCAACAGGATTCCGCACGTCAACGCTTCCAATGTGCGCCTAGCCGACATCGCTATCCATGTCCGCTGTGTCTATCCAGCTGTAAAACTCGAGTTCCTCGAGCATCTCGATACTGTCCTCGCCCAGCAGAATCTCCATATCGGTCACATTCGCCGCGTCGGGAAAATCGTCAACCGCCGTCGGACTCTGCAGCATCATTACGGCGACCAGCACGGCCGCGGCAACACCTGTCGCCGGCATCCAGTGTGACCACTGACGTCTTGGGCGTTGTAATTCAGCAAGCGCCTCATGACGACTACGGTTCAGCCTGGACAATGTCGCGGCGTCCAACTTATCAACAGATTCGTCGAATGTGGCTTTCACTTGTCTGTCAAACGTGTCGTCTGGTTTGTTCATCATTTTCCTTCCTAAGACCCGTACTCTTCGGGCCTGTGTTCTTCCAACTGTTCCCGTAACGTATGTACGGCTCGCGAGTAGTGTGTCTTCACACTTCCCTCACTGCAGCCCATCGCCACCGCGGTCCCGGCAACATTCAGGCCCTCAAACATGCGCAACATGAATGCTTCACGCTGCCGCGCAGGCAGGTCATGCACGGCGGTTTCAAGGCGTTGCATGGCCTCGCTGTTCGAGAGCTCCTCGTCAGGCGTCCGTCCAATCGGATCGGGTGCCGCCGCAATGACGTCGTAGTCGTTGTCGTCCGAGGGCTTCTTGCCAAACCAGACCATGATGCGGTTACGCACGGCCTGGCGGCGATGCCAGTCACGAACGCCATTTTGCAAAATGCGGTAAAACAATGGCGCCCATTCCTCGCGACTACGCTCCGAGTAGCTGCGCACCAGCTTGATCATGGCGTCCTGGACAAGGTCCAGGGCCTCGTCGCGATCCCGGATACCGATCTCAGCGATACGCAGCGCACGCCGCTCCACCTCGGCCAGAAACTGGTTGAGTTGCCGTTCTTTTTGCAGTGCTCGCGTCCCTGTTATTGGCGTGCCGGAACAAGATACCGCAAAAACCGCGGTGCTGACGTCCATATCTCTTGACTCCACGACGAGGTCATCTAACTTGTCTCCCTTGTTTAACGGCCGAGCTTCGGTCCCGGTTGACAGGATCCGAGGCCATTTTGCCATATTATGTAAAACTCCTGAGTGATCCCTGATTAACGACGGCCCCATACTCAATGTCGCAGTGAACGTGCCTTTGTCACGCGAGTTCGACTATTTGCCACCCAGGACCGGCGCGCCCCCGGCAGTGGGGTGCCGGGTGCTGGTGCCGTTCGGCCGTCGCCAGCAGGTCGGGCTGGTGCTGGGGCACTCGGATGAGTCCTCCTTGCCAGCAGGCAAGATCCGACGCTGCGACGCGACCCTCGATGAATCGCCCCTGCTGGCCGCGGCGGATCTGCGATTGATCCGATTTACCAGCGACTACTACCACCATCCCATCGGCGAGGTCGTCGCCGCCGCCTTGCCCGCGCTACTGCGGCAAGGCAAAGCGCTGCATCCAACCGTGGAGACCGTCGCCGTTTCCGATCTGGGTCAATCCCAGGACATCGAAGCACTGGCGAAACGGGCGCCCAGGCAGGCCGAATTGCTCGAATTCCTGATCGACGCCGGGGGCAACGGTATCGACGCTGACCGCTTGACCGAAGAGCTGCCAAGTTGGCGACGCGTCGCAAAAGCGCTGTTCGAGAAAGGCCACATCGCCCGTTTCGAAGCGCGTTCCGACGACTTCGACGAAACGCTCGCAATTCCTGTATCGGATAACCTGGTTCTCAATGACGACCAGCTAAAGGCGGTCGCGATCTTGCGCGGCAGCGATAATTTCGCAGCCTACCTGGTTGACGGCGTTACGGGCAGCGGCAAAACGGAGATCTACCTGCAGCGCATGCAGGATGTGATCGGACAGGGAAAACAGGTTCTGGTTCTTGCACCAGAGATTGGATTGACGCCGCAGCTCGTCGCACGACTTCGGGATCGCCTGGGTATCGAACCCGCGTTATTGCACTCGGGGCTGACCGACATCGAACGATTGACCGCATGGCGCGCAGCGCGCTCCGGCGCAGCACACCTCGTGGTTGGAACACGCTCGGCAATTTTCACGCCGTTGAAAAACCCTGGTTTGATTGTCGTTGATGAAGAGCACGACCACTCCTTCAAACAGCAGGAAGGACTGCGTTACTCGGCACGGGACCTGGCGATCGTGCGTGCGAAACACCTCGATGTCCCGGTCATTCTCGGGACAGCAACGCCGACGCTGGAGATGTTGCAGCACTGTCGCGAAGGTAACTACAAGCACATCCACTTGCCGGTTCGCGCCGGTGCCGCGGAGCCGCCCGTTATCCGCCTGATAGACACAATCCGTACGCCCGCCACCGATGGAATCAGCGAGCCTCTCAGGGAGGCGATTGACGACCACCTCAAGGCGGGTGGACAGGCACTGATTTTTCTTAACCGACGCGGTTTCGCGCCGACGCTCATCTGTGCCAGTTGCGGGCATATGGCCGGCTGCGATCGCTGCGATTCCCGCCTTACGGTTCATGCGCACAGCAATCAACTGCGCTGTCATCACTGCGGCGCTTGCCGTTCGCTCGACACACGTTGTGGCGAGTGCGGAGAAGTGGTCAAGCCCCTCGGCGAAGGCACGCAGCGACTGGAAGAAGCATTGCGTGCCCAATTTCCGGGACATTCGATCACCCGCGTTGATAGCGACAGCACCAAACGCAAGGGCGCAATGCACGAGGTGCTCGAACAGGCAACGGAAGGCGACGCGGACATCCTTGTAGGTACACAGATGCTTTCCAAGGGCCACCATTTTCCAAAGCTCTCGCTGGTGGGCATCGTTAACGCGGACCAGGGTTTGTTTGGCACCGACTTCAGAAGCGCCGAACGTATGGCGCAGTCGATCGTGCAGGTCGCCGGCCGCGCCGGCCGCGAAAGTCGCCGTGGCGAAGTCCTGATTCAGACCGCGTTCCCGGAGCACCCGTTCTGGTCAACGCTGATCAAGGGAGGCTACAGCCAGGTTGCCGCTGAGGCGCTGGCCGAGCGCGAAGTCACACGCTGGCCGCCATTCACCCGGCTCGCATTGATTCGGTCTGCCGCGCATCGCCACGGCGATGCTCTCGGGTTCCTGGAGATTGCGAGACAATCTGTCGCGGATAAGGCCGACGAGACCTTGCGTATCCTTGGTCCGGTCGATGCACCGATGGCGCGCAGAGCCGGCCGTTACCGGGCTCAACTGCTGTTGCAAAGCAGCGATCGACAGGCGCTGCAAAACCTGCTCAGAGAATTACGCCCTGCCCTGGAGCAGGAGCCCATGGCCCGCAAGGTCCGTTGGTCGATCGATGTTGATCCGATCGAATTATTCTAGCCTGGCTCTTGCGGGGCCCACATTCGAGGAAATATCCGGGTAGAATTGCCGCCTCGCAAGACTGGCCCTCCGTTCCAAATGAAACACATCGTTGCGCAACTTGTTGCAGATGCCCTTGCCGGCCTGCCCGAACTCGCCGAGGCAGTCGCTGACCTGTCGATTGAAAGCACGGTCGAGCGTACCCGGGACGCCAGCCATGGCGACTTCGCCACAAATATTGCTATGCGGCTGGCCAAGCCGGCGCGCAGGAGCCCGCGTGAGATCGCAACGAGCATCGTTGCCGCGCTTGCAGACAATGCCGACGTCGACAAAGTGGACATCGCCGGACCAGGCTTCATCAATTTTCATCTGAGCTTGTCTGCTTTTCATGCCGAACTGGAAGCGATTCTGCTGACAGGGCGAACAATACGGAAGACAGGCGCGAAAGAATCGGCCGAAGATCCTGCTGGAATTCGTGTCCGCTAATCCGACCGGCCCGCTGCATGTCGGTCATGGCCGGGGCGCCTCTTTCGGCGCCACCGTCGGCAACCTGCTTGAGGCGGTTGGCTACCCGGTGCATCGCGAGTACTACGTCAACGACGCGGGCCGGCAGATGGATATCCTCGGTGTGAGCGTCTGGCTGCGCATGCTGGAGAAAGATGGCATTGCTGTCGGCTTCCCCCAGGGCGGTTATCGCGGTGACTACATCCGCGACATCGCGGCAACGATCAATACGGATGGCGTGACTTCAGTGTCAGCCGAATCTGTACTTTCAGGACTTCCGGCCGATGCGCCCGAGGGAGACAAGGAAGCTTACGTCGAAGCGTTAATCGGCAAAGCCCGTACCCTCCTGGGCGAAGCCGGTTTCGACCACGTGCGCCAACAGTCGCTGGAATTGATTCGCGAGGATATCGAGGACGATCTTGCCGAATTCGGCGTCACTTTCGACACCTGGTATTCCGAACAGTCGCTGACGAAAACCAATCGTATCGACGACGCGCTCGAGGTACTCAGGAAGCGCGGCATGTTGTATGAGAAGGACGGCGCAACCTGGTTTCCTGCGACAGACTTTGGCGATGAAAAAGATCGTGTCGTCATTCGCGCGAATGGCATCAAGACCTATTTCGCTTCGGACATCGCGTACCACTTTGACAAACGCGAGCGTGGCTTTGACCATCTCATCGATATCCTCGGTGCTGACCATCACGGTTATTTGGCGCGTGTTCGTGCGGGCCTGGAGGCGATGGGCTACAAAGGCGATGACCTCGAAGTGGAGCTTGTGCAGTTCGTAACGCTTTACCGCGGTGGCAAGAAGATGCAGATGTCCACGCGCTCGGGTGAGTTCGACACGCTGCGGCAATTGCGTGCCGACGTCGGCAACGATGCCGCACGCTTTTACTACGTATCGCGATCGAATGATCAGCACCTCGACTTCGATCTCGACGTTGCGAAATCGCAGTCCAGTGACAACCCGGTTTACTACATCCAATATGCGCATGCCCGCGTCGCAAGCGTCTTCCGGCAGCTGGCCGAGAAGTCGCTCGAGTGGAATAGCGCTGACGGCAGAAATCAGCTGGTGCTACTGGTAGAGCCCCAGGAAAAAGCGCTGATGACATCGTTGAGCAGGTACCCCGAGGTTGTCGAGCTGTCTGCAAACAACCGCGCGCCGCAGCACCTTGTGCATTATCTGCGCGACCTTGCCAACGATTTTCATACCTATTACAACGCGCACGCGTTCATCGTCGACGATGCGGCGCTGCGTGACGCCAGGCTGTACCTGATCTCGGCAACGCGTGTCGTCATCGCAAACGGTCTCGGCATCCTGGGCGTGTCGGCCCCGGAGAAAATGTAATGGCACAGCGCAAGAAACGTCGTCGTGCTCGTCCGAAAAAATCGGAATACCCGCCGTTTGTATGGATGCTGTTCGGGCTCGCGATTGGCCTGTCGGTCGCGTTTGCAGTCTATGTGAAAGACCGTGAGCCAATCGGGGTTACGCAGTCCGAGCCACCGCGGCCCGCGAGCCTGCAAAGCACGCTTGATGATAACGACGAACCGGCGGCATCTGTCGAGGTTGAAAAACCCAAGGACAAGCGTTTCACGTTCTACGATATATTGCCGAACTTCGAGGTGGTCACGCCGGACGAAGAGCCCGATGTCACGGCAGACAGGGAACCCAGGGCAATAGAGGAGCCTGGCGTTTATGTGCTGCAAGCCGGCTCATTCTCGACAAATCACGACGCCGACCGTCGCCGTGCCGAGCTTGCGCTGCACGGCATCGAATCTCATATACAGCGTGTAAAAGTCAACGACCGCAATTACCACCGCGTGTATATTGGCCCGACCGACGATCTCGCTGAATTGAATATGCTGCGCAGTCGTTTGCGCGCCGCGAAAATAGACGTCCTGCGGATCCGACTCAGTGACTAGCTTCGCGACCTGGTCCCGACAACTCGCAGTTGCCGCGCTGCTACTGCACTTGGCGGCATGTGCAACGAGCCCCGCCCCCGAAGCTCAGCCCGCCCCCGAGCAAGCCCTGCCGGAGACAGCACCGCCGGCCGTGCCACCACCGCCTCCAATGCCGGACAAGTCGACCCTGCGTCTCAGTATCGCTTCGGTTGGCGACATGATGATCGGCACGGACTACCCGCAGAACCATCTGCCCGATGACGACGGCATCGGTTTTCTCGCGGACGTCGCACCGTTTCTGTCATCCGCTGACGTTACCATCGGAAATCTCGAAGGCGTCTTGCTGGATGGTGGCGAGCCGGGCAAGAAATGCAGTAATCCCAAGGCCTGCTACCTGTTTCGCTCACCTACCCGTTACGTCCATCACTACCGCGCTGCTGGCTTCGACGTGTTAAGCCTCGCGAACAACCACGCCCGTGATTTCGGGGAAGAGGGTCGCAGCAGCAGCATGCAGGCAATAGCTGCCGCCGGCATGCATCACTCCGGACGCGTTGACGATTTTGCGAGGTTTGAAGTCAATGGCATCAGTGTCGCCGTACTCGCCTACGCCGTTACCAAGAACTCCAACATGATGCTCGATTATGAATTGGCCTTCGAAACCGTTGCAATGTTCGCGGCCACGCACGACATCGTCGTGGTTTCGTTTCACGGCGGCGCGGAAGGCGCTGATGTCACGCATGTCCCGTTCGCCGATGAAGAGTACTACGGTGAACCGCGCGGCGACGTCGTCTGGTTTGCTCGTGGTGTGGTTGATGCCGGCGCGGACCTTGTCGTCGGTCATGGCCCGCACGTCGTTCGTGGCATGGAACGGTACAAGGACCGGCTCATCGCCTACAGCCTCGGCAACTTCGCGACCTATTACGGCATCAGCGTGGCCGGCATCAAGGGAATCGCGCCGATACTGACAACGACGCTCGACGGGAATGGCGCCTTTGTCGAAGGGAATATCGTTTCGACGATTCAGTTACGGCCGGCCGGCCCGAGCGTTGATCCAAAACAGCGGGCGCTGAACCTGATGCGTGGCCTGAGCATCGAGGATTTCGGTGAGCCGGGCCTCACCTTTCTTCCCGATGGACGGATACTCCCGGCCCCGCGACCACCGGTCCCACCCCACGTTCTCCAGACCCCGGGCAACTAACCCACCCCCATCACCCACCACCCAGCATCTGACCGCGGCGTCGATCGCCGGGACCAGTCGCTCGCAGGACACACCCGCACTCACCGCCGCTGCTCAAACGTGCTGCGTGAGGCAAGCGGGCGAGATGTTTGCTGGCGAGACATCAAGCGAGCGAAGCGAGACAGTCCGCCAGCAAAGCATGTCGGTCGATTGCCTCAGGTGCGTCATCGATCGACGCCGCGCCCGGATTCTGGGCGGTAGATGGGTGGTGTGGTTGCAGCCGGTCTATTTGAAACTGACCCCAAGTGACCGGAGTTTCCGGTACAGGTGCGTCCGCTCCATCCCGACTCGTTTTGCGAGCTGTCCCACCTTGCCATCGCAAAGAACCAGCTGCTGTTGCAGATAAGCGCGTTCGAACTGTTCGCGTGCTTCACGCAGCGGCAACGCAAGAAGATCCTGTTTGACCAGCGGCTCGTCAACCGGAGCCGCGGCGCTGATCTCTGCTTCGAGCTCTTGGAGCGTGATGTCCTCATCGCTGCCGGACAACAGCAGTCGGCGCACGAGATTCTTGAGCTCCCGCACATTATCGGGCCATGGATAGTTTCTCAGTCGATTCTGCGCCGCAACGCTGAATCGCCTGAACGTCAGTCCTTCCGCGTCAACAAGTTTGTCCACGTAGTAGGTCAGCAACTCCGGAACGTCCTCGGCGTATTCGCGCAATGGCGGTATTCGAAGGCTCAGCTCGCTCAGGTTGGCTACCAGGTCGCGGCGCAAGGCACCCGACTCGACCTGGGATTCATAGTCAGCGCCCACGGTGGCAACGACGCGTGCATCTACCTTGATCGGCCGGGAGCCACCAACGCGCGTAAAATGGCCATTCTCCAGAATTCCGAATAGTACTCTCTGTGCGGCATCGTTCAGATCGGCCAGCTCATCGATGACCAGCGTTCCGCCCGACGCCCGTTCGAATGCCCCGGCAACGATCTCTTCGTCATGTTCACTGCCAAGCAGTTGTTCTTCCATATTGCCTTCGGTGATACTTGCCGCTGTCAGCGTCGTTATTGGCTCGTTTGCCCGGCGGCTCAAGGCATGCATGTAACGAGCGAATGCGCCGCGGCCGGTTCCCGGCTCACCGCTTATCAATACCGATCCATCGTGGCGCGCATATTGCTGTACGCGCTCGCGCAGGCCCTGCATCAGCTGGCTGCGGCCAACGGGCGCCAACAAAGACGGCAACAAGTTGCGCGCGACTTTTGCCTGCTTGCCGGCCGACTCGAGCGCCGCTTCAACAGTGCGCAGCAGCTTCGCGATCGACAGTGGTTTTTCAACGAAATCGAAAGCACCCAGTCGGGTTGCCTCGACCGCCGTGTCGACGGTGCCATGTCCCGACATGATCACTACCGGACAATTCAAATCGCCACTCTCGGACCACTCACGTAGCAACGTAATGCCGTCGGTATCTGGCATCCATATATCGAGCAGAATGAGGTCGAATTTCCGGCCCGCCCGTGCCTGCCTTGCTTCGGCAGCATTGGTCGCCACCGTTACACCAAAACTCTCGTCCGACAGAATGTCCTTGATCAGGGCGCCAATATCAGCCTCGTCATCGACAACCAGTACATGAGGATTACTCATGCTTGTTCCCTCCTTTTGTCTGCAAGTCCGGGAGCTTTCGCAATAATCAGCTCACGCGCGGCATCGTTGACTGGCAGCCGAATACTGATCATCGCGCCACCGTCCTTGCGATTCTTCGCACGAATCGAACCAACGTGTTCTTCGACTAACTTCTTTACGATTGCCAATCCAAGACCAGTTCCCTTGGGCTTCGTCGTCACATAGGGATCAAAGATTTGATTGACGGAACTCATATTGAATCCCGGCCCGTTGTCCTCGACCTTGATCTGGATAATTTCGACACCTTCGATCTCCGCGGCACTGACGTGGACATCGATTCGTCCGTCGCTTCTACCTTCGAGCGCCTCTATGGCATTGCGAATCAGGTTGTGCAGCATTTGCCGCACGCGTCCCATATCGGCCTCGATCAATGGCATGGTTGGATCGGTAGTAAGAACGATTTCGACACCGCTCTTCTGGGCACGATAAAGGTCGACGATCTCATGCACGAGCTTGTCGATATCGAACAGGGAAAAATCCATGTCGGGCGCGCGGGCGTAGTCGCTGAATGCATTAACCATTTCTTTCATCGCCTCAACCTGCTGCACAATGGTGTGCGTGGCACGATCGAGTACCTGGGCGTCTTCTTCAGGCAGTGTGTGCAGATACTTTCGACGCATCCGTTCCGCCGACAGCTGGATGGGGGTCAACGGATTCTTGATTTCATGCGCCAGGCGCCGGGCGACTTCACCCCAGGCCGCGTCTCGTTGGGCCTGCAGCAAAGCAGTAATGTCATCAAATACGATGACGTAGCCTGCCGCGTGATTTTCGTCGCCGGGCAAAGTCGTACAGGCGCAGGTCAGTACGCGTCGGCCAACTTCACCCCTCAATACGATCTGCTCCCGCCACTCGGTTTCACCCGCTTCAAGGTGCACGCAGGCAACATCCACGAATTGCTCCAGCAGACGATTGTCCTTGGCAACGGCAGTCAATAACTCTCCGGACCGGCTCTCGAGGTCAACGCCCAGGATTGAACCAGACGCCTGGTTGGCCGTGCGGATTGTCAGGTCTGCCTCCAGCGCAAGGACACCCGTGGAAAGACGCGCAAGAATTACCTCAAGGTTGGTGCGTTCTGCTTCAACCAGTGCCTGGCTCAGGCTTGCCTCGCGTCGCGCGGTTGCCAGCCGCTGCGTCATGTCGTTGAACGAACTGATCAGGAAGCCGATCTCATCGCGTGTCGGCGTAGGTAATCGTGTATCGAAGTCGCCCATGGCCACGGCACGTGTTCCAGCCACCAGGTCCTGAATTGGAGCAACAAGTCGGCGCGACAAAACAAATGCGCCGTAAATAGCGGCAAGCAAGCTCAACAACAATACAAAAGCCAGCGTCAGAGACAACAGGTCTTTGAGATCCTCGCGGAAAAACAGCAGTTGCTGGTATTCCTGGTAGGAGCGCTCAACACTGTTGATCATGCGCCCGAGCCGTTCGGTAACCGGGTAGTGCGCCTGCACGACGCGGGTCTGCTGCATGCTGCCGCCCTGGTGCTTAAAGACGACCGCGGTACGAACCTCTACGCTGCCGGCGCCATACGATTCCAGGCTGACGAAAGGCCGGTCCTGCTGCATCTGCAGTACGACCTCTTCGGACAGGGGTTTCGGCAGGCTTGCCATAGAGCTATCTGAACTCGTTGCAAGCACGGTGTTATTTTGTCCGTATAGCGTCATCTCGCTCGCGCCGGCCTCGCGCCGCAACATGCTGAGTTCGAAGACGATCTGCCGGTCGTTGATGCGTGACAGACGCCTTGCCACCTGCTGTGTCGCAAAGAGATTCTGGCGCTTTTGCATCTCGAGCGCCGCACGGCTGAGCGTCAGGGCGTTATCGAGCCCTTCTTCAACCTGTACGTTAAACCAGCTGTCGATGCCGCGATTGATGAACTGCATGGAAAAGTAGAAGACGACGATCAGCGGCAGAACTGCGAGGCCGACAAACATCCCGACGATCCGCGCTTTGAGTTTGGCGCCCGGTACATTTTGCCGGTAGTCGCGAAACAGTCGAGTGAGGTTGCCGATGAGCAAGGCAATAAGCAGAACGCCGCCCGCGATATTGATCGCGAGAATGATGTCCTGCAGCCGATCAAAATCATCAGACTTCTGCACGGTTTGTGTAAGCAGGAACAGCGCAGCAAGCGCGAGACCGACGCCAGACGCGGCCACCAGGAAATATAAGACTCGTTTCAGCGTTCGAGCGACCATTCAAACCATTCGCTTTGTAACTGCCATTGACCGCGCCAGAAAAACAGCAAGCGCAGAGTGGCCGGGTACTGCTCGGTATTGAGCATTGCGCGCAGACGGATACGGTATTCGCGGTCCGGTTTGAGCAGCGCATCATCAATTATCGGCAACCCCTGTACACGACCGAGGCTGTTTAATGCCGAGTAAAGTGTTGCAAAGGAGTCCTGTTCTCCACTGTTCAGGTTTTTTACGATGTAGCGCTCTCTGAGCGGTCGGTATTCGAGCTCATAACGCACGGCGAGTTCCGCCACGGTGTCGTCGATCAGCCAGCGTCGCACACGAATAACCTGCATCTGCAGCTCGATCGTCAGCGTGACACCGCTTTCCAGCGCCGCAAGCGCCTCGCTGCTCAATACCAGCTGTAGTCGCGCGTCGAGCGCGTGCACGCCGTCAAGAACCTCGGTTTTCGCCGAACGAACTTCGAAATAGCCCTCGCGTTCGACATTGTCCTGGGCCAGGCCCGTGCCAATCGCGAGCACGGCAAGGAACACGAGCACTGCGTGCATCATGCTGGTCCAGCGGCGCGATCGGGGAGGCGTCAACATCGTATTTTCAGGAAACCTTCTTTTCGAGGCAGGCGTAGTAGAAACCGTCGAGCCCTGCCGTTCCCGGCAGGACCTGGTAGCCGCAGGCCCGTCTCCGCATTAGATCGCGGATGTTGTTATTTGGCAACACGTTATCTTCCGTCGCATCGTCGTGGCTTGACAGGAACCGCATGGCTACCGCTTCGTTCTCGGCCCCCAGCGTCGAACACGTCGCGTACAGCAACCGACCGCCGGGCGCCAACAGGGCCCAAAGCGCGTCAAGAAGTGCGCTTTGCAGCTCGCTCAGCCCATCGACATCACTGGCCCTGCGCAGCAACTTGATGTCGGGATGTCGCCGAATCACGCCCGTCGCCGAACACGGCGCATCGAGCAGAATGCCGTCAAACGGCACACCGTCCCACCACTCTCCTGTCTTCGATGCATCGGCAGCGATTATGGTTGCGCTTCGACCGATTCGGTCGAGATTTTCTTGGATGCTCTCGATGCGTGACGCGTCACGGTCAACGGCCGTCAGCGCAATATCCTTCCCGCCAAGCTCGAGCAGGTGACCACTCTTGCCTCCCGGTGCGGCACAGGCATCCAGAATGCGGCCGCGCGTCTTGGTCAGAAGCCAGCGGGCCGCTATCTGCGCAGCCGCATCCTGAACCGAGACGTCGCCCTCAGAAAAGCCTGGCAACTCATCGACGAGGCATGGCTCCGATAACCGCAGCGCATCGGGTGCCGCCGCCAGCATTTCGGCAGAAATGCCGGCCTCGCTCAGTCGCTCCCGATAATCGGCTATACCGGTTCTCGATGAATTGACTCGCAGCCACATCGGAGCCCGCTCGTTGTTCGCTGCGAGAATGGCATCCCAGTCATCGGGCCAGTCCTGCTTTAGAGCATCGATCAGCCACCGCGGGTGATTCCAGCGGGCCTCCGCATCCTTCGGGGCGCGGGCCGAGATGTCTTCGCGCTGAAAACGACGCAGGCAGGCATTAATCAGCCCGGCGAGCTTTGGCCGCCGCAGCAGTCTCGCCGCTTCGACAGTTTCCGAAACTGCCGCGTGATCCGGAATTCGCGTGTCGTTGAGCTGATACAGGCCGAGCGCAAGCAGCGCGTTGATCACACTGTCTTTTCGTTTTAGCGGTCGGTCCAGCAGTTCCGTGATCCAGGCCTGCAACTCCCAATGATGCCGCAGCGACCCAAAACACAGCATGCGCAGCAAGGCACGGTCATTGGCGCTCACCCGTTTTTCGTTGGTCGCAATCGCGGCGTCGAGCGACTGGCCCTTTGACAGGACGGCATCGACAATCTCGGCAGCAACTGCCCGCACTTTTGCTCCGGTGACAGCCACCTTCGATGACCGCCTAGCTCAACTCTCGACCAACAAGGTCGACCTGCTTTGCAAACTCGCGAGCCCTGTACCCGTCGCTTGCCGGGCAGCTGCAGTTCAAGCAGACGAAGTCCTCCCGCAGCACACGCGACATCGATGCCGTCGGCACCGCTTGCGACAACCGTGCCGGGTGTGGCATCGATCTCCGGCACGCAGGCGGCGCGCCAGCATTTCACGCGCAAAGATTCGTCAGCAAAAAAGAATGCTCCCGGGACCGGGTTATAGGCGCGGACGCAACGCTCCAGGTGGCTGGCGTTTTGTGACCAGTCGAGACGTGCATCCCGTGTGTGAATCTTGCCAGCATAAGTTGCCATCGATTCGTCCTGTGGAACCGCCGTGATTTTCTTTTCCAGGATAGCTCCGAGCTTCGCTACCAGTATCTCGCCACCCAGGTTTGCAAGTCGATCATGCAACTCGCCGGCTGTTTCATCGGCCGCAATGACGAGCGATGCCGAGGCGAACACCGGGCCACAGTCGAGACCGGCGGTCATGGACATCAGGCATACGCCGGTTGTTTCGTCACCGGCCAGGATCGCCGCTTGTATCGGTGCCGCGCCGCGCCAGCGAGGCAAGAGAGACGCATGCACATTGAGGCAACCCCTGACGGGGATATCCAGTACGTTTTGCGGAAGTATGAGTCCGTATGCGGCAACGATCATGACATCGGGCTCGAGCGCCTGCAGTTCCGCGACAATTGCTTCGTCGCGCAAGGTGGCAGGCTGCATGACCGGTATGCCCTGTTCCATGGCGAAGCGCTTCACCGGGCTCGCGGTCATGCGCTTACCGCGCCCGGCCGGGCGGTCCGGCTGAGTAAGAACCGCAACGGGCGCAATACCGGCCTCGACAAGCGCCGACAACGAAGCAAGCGCGAACTCCGGCGTGCCGGCAAATATCACCCTGGGATCTTTCATGACAACGGCGTTGGTTGCGACTCTCCGGTCGATCGCTTACATGACAACCGCGGCGGACTGATGGCGGCGTTCTTTTTGCAGCTTCTTGCGAATTCGTTGCCGCTTGGCTTCGGACAGGTAATCGACGAACAGCTTGCCGTCGAGATGATCGATTTCATGCTGGATGCAGACCGCAAGCAAGCCTTCGGCCTCCATTTCCTGCGCGACGCCCTCCCGATCCAGGAATCGAACCCGAACATGCTCGGCGCGTTCGACCTCTTCGTAGTAACCCGGCACAGAGAGGCAGCCCTCATCGCTGACGATCACACCGTCTTTTTCCAGGATTTCAGGATTTATCAGCGCAAGCGGTTCAGACTTGTCGGCCGACACGTCCACAACCAACAGGCGCTTGTGCACGTTCACCTGCGTCGCCGCCAAACCGATACCCGGCGCGGCGTACATCGTCTCGAACATATCGCCGATCAACGCGCGCAGTGAATCGTCAACCACCGATACGGGGGTCGCTTTCGTCCTGAGCCTCGGGTCAGGGAATTCCAAAATCGTCAGTTTTGCCATAATTTCTTGAAAGCTATTCTTGCGTCCGAATGTGCAAAATCAAGCTGTTCAAACATAATGAATCCGGCCATATTTCGCGTGAAGTCCTACCAAAACGACCTAAATGTTTGACTTTATTGAATAAGATATCGGACAATGCCGCCTGAAAAACACCCTTCCGGGCTGCGTTTGGGGCCGGAAATGTGACGTAATTAGCAGCCTGAGCTTGATCGGACCGACATAGTATACCAATGCCCGGATAGCACGGGCCTAAACCAATTTGTACGGAGCACCCGCGAATTATGTCTCTCAGCAAGATTTGCCTGAATAATTGTTACCGGCTGACCCTCGTCACGCTGACCGTAACCCTCGCCGGATGCTCTTTAAATCCGTTTTCCAATGATGATGCGCCGCGCGCAAACGCACCGGTTGCTTCATCATCGCAGTCGCCTGCCGGCGCTTCGTCGTCGCTTGAGCCTGCGCAGAGCACGACGACATCGCAGTCGACGAGTTACGAGCCCGTTCTGCAACGCATCGACGAGCCCGTGCCGCTGGCATCGGGTCACCCGAACGAGTATGTCGTGCAGGTTGGCGATACGCTTTGGGATATCGCCGCGACCTTCCTCAAGGACCCCTGGTTCTGGCCCGAAATTTGGTACGTCAACCCTGACATCGCAAACCCGCACCTCATTTATCCGGGTGATGTGCTTGGCCTCGTCTATATTGACGGCCAGCCGCGTATCACCAACGTGCGCGGATCTGCGTATCGCCTGTCGCCTCAGGCGCGCGTGACGCCATTGACCCAGGCTGTTAACAGCATTCCATACGAGGCTGTTGCGGCTTTCCTTAGTTCAGGTGTAATCCTCGAGAAAGACCAGGCTGACGCACTTCCCTACCTGCTCGAAACTCGCGGCGAACACCTCGTCGCGGCCGCAGGCAATGAGATCTATGTGCGCGGCCTCACGGAAGACATGCCTGGCACTCGCTACAACGTTGTGCACATCGGCGACCCGCTGCGGGACCCGGATGACAACCGCCTGATCGGTTACCAGGGAATTGTCGTTGGCGACGGTGCGCTCCGTCGCGGTGGCGACCCGGCTACCGTCGCACTGACCGACACGGTGCGGGAAGCCTTGAAGGGTGATCGACTGTTGCCCGAATCGATCGACCTTCCGTTGAATTTCTTCCCCCGGTCACCGGATACGTTCATTGACGGCCGAATCATTTCAGTCGTTGGTGGCGTCACGCAGATCGGCCAGTACCAGGTCGTTGTTATCAATCGTGGCTCAAGCAACGGGCTGTCGGTTGGCGACGTCCTCTCGGTCTTTCAGGCGGGTGAAGTCGTCCGTGATCGCATCAAGGGCGGTAGCGTAAAGCTTCCGGATGAAGACGCAGGCACCGTCATGATCTTCAAGACCTATGACCGCATCAGCTACGGACTCGTGATGGAAGCTACACAAGCTATCCATGTACTGGACGCCGTGCGCAATCCAATTCGCTAACGTCGCAACAGCATTGAAGAAAACGGCGCCTTGATGGCGCCGTTTTTTTGCCTGCCAATTGCGGTTAATGCAACCAATTATGGCCGCCAGCCGACAGGCTATTGACGGTATCATTGTCGCAATGCCTGGTCTCGGATTCGGTAATGGATCGATTAACCCGCGCATGGCTGATCCTGGCGCATGCGAATCTACGTGTCGCGGAACTCCAGGTTCTGCTGTCCAGCTTCGGCGACGTTGAGGGCATCGTCGAGCAGAGACGAAGCAACCTCAAGGATGCCGGCCTGTCCGATGAAAAGAGTGCAGCCATTGCGTCACCGGATGACCAGTACCTCTCCCGTGCCCTCAAGTGGCTGGACCACGACTCGCACCATCTGCTTACCTTCGGACACGACAGCTATCCCGAACTCTTGACGCAAATTCCGGGCCGGCCACTCCTTTTATATGTCAACGGCGACATCGATGCTTTGCACCTGCCGTCACTCGCCATTGTCGGCAGCCGAAACCCGACGCGCGGAGGGCTCCGCAATTCAGTCGAATTTGCCCGATACCTGGCTCAACAGGGATTCTTGATTGTCAGTGGCCTCGCCGAGGGTATAGATACGGCGGCACATCGCGGCGCGCTCGACGGCGGCGGCAAGACGGTTGCCTTTCTTGGTCACGGTATCGACCGCGTATATCCGGCAGCCAACCGAGACCTCGCGCACGCCATCTCGAACTGCGGCGCATTGGTCACCGAATATCCGCTCGGCGCACGCCCGTTGCGCTGGCATTTTCCCGAACGCAATCGACTGATCAGTGGCTTGTGTCTCGGGACTCTTGTTATTGAAGCCGCCAGGCGCAGCGGCTCGCTGATTACGGCGCGACTGGCTGCCGAACAGGGACGCGAGGTATTCGCATTGCCCGGCTCTATCCATAATCCGCTGGCGCGAGGTTGCCATGAACTCATACGGCAGGGCGCGAAACTCGTCGAAACGGCAAGCGATATCGTGAATGAGCTCGCACCATTAACCGGGCACATGCTGCAAAACACAATGGAATCAACGCGCTCGGAACTGCCCGCACTGAATTCCGACAACGACTACGACGAGCTGCGCACTATTCTCAGCCATGACCCGATAACGATCGATGAACTGGAAAGCCAATCCGGTTTGACGATCGACCAGCTTTCCTCCATGCTTCTGATCCTGGAGCTCCATGGAGAAGTGGAGTCATTGTCCGGTGGACGATACGCCTTATCAGGTTGAGCATTTAGTCAAAAGACAGCGCAAGGAGCCGCTCCAGGCATGAAAGAAAACGTACTCGATGTGCTCATGTACCTGTTCGAAACGTACGTCGACACCGAAGAAGAACCCGAACCCGACCAGAATGAACTACGCGCCGAGCTGTCACGTGCCGGATTCGGTGACAGTGAAATCGAGCGCGCATTGCAGTGGCTGGATGGCCTGACAGACCAGCAGCAAAGCCTCGATTACGGTGGCCAGACCGGGTCCGGCATGCGCATCTACAACGACTTCGAACATGAAAGGCTGGATTCGTCATGTCGCGGCTACATGACTTATCTTGAGCAGATCGGCATTCTGTCGCCGCCACAGCGCGAGATACTGGTAGATCGACTGCTGGCGCTGGAAACTGCGGATATCGACGTCGATCAGATCAAGTGGGTCGTTCTCATGGTGCTGTTCAGCCAGCCCGGCCAGGAGCTGGCCTACGCCCGCATGGAAGACCTTGTATTCGACGAAAGTTCGGGCTCGATCCACTAGTCCGGAAATGCGTCAACTTGACACGTAGCAAACAAGCCTGTAATTGAACCGCGGCACCGTCCGCGGTTTTATTCTTTTGGGACTCCAAATACACGATGTCAAAGAATCTCGTTATTGTTGAATCGCCTGCCAAGGCGAAAACGATCAGCAAGTACCTGGGCAAGGACTTCGAGGTCCTGGCTTCGTATGGCCACGTCCGGGATCTTGTGCCCAAAGAAGGCGCCGTCGATACCGAAAACCAGTTTTCAATGAAATACCAGGTCATCGAACGCAACGAGAAGCACGTCAAGGCAATAATCCGTGCCCTGAAGAAAGCCGATGCCCTGTACCTCGCAACTGACCCGGATCGCGAGGGCGAAGCTATTTCATGGCATTTGATTGAGTTGCTCAAGGAAAAGAAGGCCCTTGATTCGAAGGACGTGCACCGCGTCGTCTTTCATGAGATTACGAAACAGGCGGTGCAAGACGCTGTCGACAACCCGCGCGAGCTATCCGGCGACCTGATTGGTGCGCAACAGGCTCGGCGCGCGCTCGACTACCTCGTAGGATTCAACCTCTCGCCGCTTCTGTGGAAGAAGGTCCAGCGGGGCCTTTCCGCCGGTCGCGTACAAAGCCCCGCTCTGCGCATGATTGTCGAGCGTGAGCTCGAGATCGAAGCATTCAAGGCGCGCGAGTACTGGACGATCGAAGCCGACGTCAGCAAGAACGAACAACCGTTCGTGTCACGACTGGTCAGCTATAAGGGCGACAAGGTCGAACAGTTCAGTTTTGAGAACGAAGTGGCCGCACGTGACGTCGAAAAGACAATTCTCGATGCGGCACAGGGACAGCTCAATGTTGTCAGCGTTGCAAAGAAGCAGCGGCGACGTAATCCCGCTGCGCCGTTCACCACGTCGACCTTACAACAGGAAGCGTCGCGCAAACTCGGATTCAATACCCAGCGCACCATGCGCGTCGCACAAAAACTTTACGAGGGCATCGAGCTGCCTGGCGAAGGGCTTGTCGGCCTTATCTCCTACATGCGTACTGACTCGGTGACGCTGGCCAACGTCGCTGTCAACGAGATTCGCGAAGTCATAGCAGCGCGCTACGGCAGTCAGAATGTCCCTGACGCGCCGCGCGAATTCAAGAACAAGTCGAAGAATGCCCAGGAAGCACATGAAGCGATTCGACCAACCTCGGTCGCGTACATACCCGATGAGATCAAGGGCTCTCTCGACAAGGACCAGCACAAACTTTATGCGCTGATATGGAAGCGCACGATGGCTTGCCAGATGGTGCCCGCCGTGTTCGATACGGTTGCCATCGAAATGGCCGCCGGTAGCGAAGATCAGGGCCACCGCCTGCGAGCCAACGGCTCGGTTCTGGTCGAGCCGGGCTTCATGGCCGTCTACCAGGAAGGCAAGGACGATTCAAAAGAAGACGATAGCGACCGACTGCTCCCCGAGGTGGCTGAAGGCGATACGATCAAGCTCGAAGAGTTGCGCCCCGAACAGCATTTTACGGAACCACCGCCACGCTTTACGGAAGCAAGCCTCGTCAAGACGCTCGAAGAGTACGGTATCGGCAGACCGTCAACGTACGCCAACATCATCGCAACGCTCAAGAACCGTGAATATGTCGAAATGGACGCCAAGCGTTTCATCCCGACCGATATCGGCCGAATCGTCACCGGTTTCCTGACCGAGCATTTCACGCAATATGTCGATTACGACTTTACGGCGAAACTCGAGGACGATCTCGACCTCGTGTCGCTTGGCAAGAAGGACTGGGTGCCATTGCTCGAACATTTCTGGCGACCATTCCACAAGCTCTGCGAGGAAAAGGAAACGTCAGTCACTCGTGAACAGGTTGCGCAGGCGCGGGAACTCGGTACTGACCCGAAAAGCGGCAAGCCGGTTACCGTGCGCATGGGCCGCTACGGTCC
Organism: uncultured Gammaproteobacteria bacterium; assembly: GCA_963841165.1. Classification (GTDB taxonomy): domain Bacteria; phylum Pseudomonadota; class Gammaproteobacteria; order Steroidobacterales; family Woeseiaceae; genus UBA1847. The sequence goes on from CAWJCA010000005.1 coordinate 103,794, forward strand.
GTTCGTGCAGATAGGTACCAAGGACGACGAGGAGAAACCGAAGTTCGCAGGTTTGCGGCCCGGCCAGAAAATGAATGAGATCGACCTCGAGACAGCAATGGCCCTGTTCAAGTTGCCGCGAAAGCTCGGCGAAACAACCGACGGGCTGGCGGTGTCGGCAAGCATCGGTCGCTTCGGCCCGTACATTCGCTACGGCGACAAGTACGTATCGATTCGTGGTGGCGAAGACAACGACGACGATCCGTATACGATTGAGTTGCCGCGAGCGCTCGAGCTTATCGAAGCCAAGAAGATAGAAGATGCGAACCGGATTATTCAGGACTTCGAGGATGAGGGCATCCAGGTACTCAATGGGCGTTATGGCCCGTACATTACCGACAAGTCGAAAAACGCCCGCGTGCCAAAGGACCGGGAACCGAAGTCACTGACACTCGAAGAATGTAAGGAACTGCTGGCCGCTGCGCCGGAACGTGGCCGCCGCGGCAAGAAGAAAGTTGCGAAAAAGAAAACCGAGAAGAAAGCGGCGAAGAAGAAAGTAACTAAGAAAAAAGCCAAAAAGAAGACCAGGAAAAAGGCCGCCAGGAAGAAGCCGGCGAAGAAAGCGAAGAAAAAAAGCGGCTGAGGACTGAGTCATGATGTTTGTTGCGCGTGCCGCTGATGTCCTGCTGGGCGGTGGCATCATCGCGTATCCGACTGAGGGCGTGTTCGGCCTGGGATGCCTCCCGGATGACATCATGGCCGTTGAGCGACTGCTGGACATCAAGCATCGCGATGCGGCGAAAGGTCTTATCCTCATTGCATCAAACTTCGATCAACTCGACGGGTGGGTTTCCTTGCCCGACAGGTCGACCCTGCCTCTGCCCGACCCGACACATCCCGTGACCTGGATAGTGCCACCCGGCCCGCGAGTACACCCGATGATTCGCGGCGAGCATGCAGGACTCGCCATCCGCCTCACGACCAACCCGGTCGCCGCCGCTATCTGTGATGCCGTCGCATCGCCAATCGTGTCCACCAGCGCGAACCTCAGCGGCAAGCCCACGGCACGCAATCGCTTCGTCCTTCGCCGTCAATTTGGCGCTCGTGTAGACTACATCGTTCCCGGTAACTGCGGACCCGCTTCGGGTGCTTCGGAGATTCGGGACCTGACGAGCGGCAAGGTGCTGCGGCCACGCTGACAATGAGCCATATCGACGACGTAAAAGATTACCTGGTGGCATTACAGAATCGCATCTGCGCCGCGCTCGAACAGCTGGATGGCCAGGCACAATTCGCGCGTGACGCCTGGGAACGACCGGGTGGGGGCGGTGGCGAGAGCCGCGTGTTGGCAGGCGGTGGCGTATTCGAGCAGGCCGGCGTCGGTTTTTCGCACGTGTTCGGCGACCAGATGCCGGCATCAGCCACCAAGACGAGGCCCGAGCTGGCCGGAAAACGCTTCCAGGCCGTCGGTGTTTCGCTCGTGCTGCATCCCCACAATCCCTATGTTCCGACAACGCATGCGAACCTGCGGTTCTTTACGGCTGGCGAACGACAACCCGTGTGGTGGTTCGGCGGTGGACTTCGACCTCACACCTTATTATCCTTTTCATGAAGATGTGCTGCACTGGCACCGGACGGCGAGAGCGGCCTGCGAGCCTTACGGCGAGGACCTGTACCCGCGCTACAAACAGTGGTGTGACAAATACTTTTATCTGAAACATCGCAATGAAACGCGTGGCGTCGGTGGGCTGTTCTTCGATGACGTCAATGAACAGGGTTTCGACAAGAGTTTCGCGTTTCTGCAGTCGGTCGGCGACAGTTTTCTGGAAGGCTATCAACCCATAGTCGAGAAGCGCCTCGCACATCCTTACGGCGACAGGCAGCGCAACTTTCAACTTTACCGGCGTGGCCGATACGTCGAATTTAACCTGCTCTATGATCGCGGCACGCTATTTGGCCTTCAGTCGGGTGGGCGAACCGAGTCCATTCTCATGTCGCTGCCACCACAGGTTCGCTGGGCCTACAACTGGCATCCCGAGCCCGGATCAGCGGAAGAAAAATTGTACCGCGATTACCTTGAACCCCGTGACTGGCTCGGAGAACGCAATGATTAAGCCAAAGCTACCTGTTCGACTGTGGTCCGTTCGGCAAACCATGACGCGCGCAACGCTCATCACTGTCGGAGCTCTGATACTGGCTCCCGCGGCACAAGCCCAGCTCCATGATCCGAAGCTCGAGACGCAGGGTGGCGGTGTCGTGATCGAGCAAGCACCACCGGACTATCCCGGCCACGCGGTGCGCAGGGGCCAGGAAGGCTGGGTCTGGGTTAGCTACGTGGTCAGCGCTGATGGCCGGGCGGTCGATCCGATCATCATGGATTCGAGCGGCGGGGCCGGCTTTGAGACGGCCGTTCGTGATGCCATGGAAAAATGGCGGTTCGAGCCACCGGCGTCCGGGGCAGAAATTCCCAGCCAATGTCGTCAACGTACGTTCGGAAATTCGTCGCGGCAGAGACGCGGCGACCTCGAACTTCATCAGGCGGTATCGCCGCATCGTCACGCAACTGCCTTCTGAAGAATATGCAGACGCTCGCAAGCTCGTCGATGAAGCCTATGAACTGGGTGGCTGGAACCTTTATGAGTCCGCCATGCTCTGGCTGATGATCGGTCGCGTCGACGGCGTCGAGGGCGACTTCGCCGGCAAACTCGAGGCCTACCGACGCGCCCTTTCGATAGGCACTCGCAAGGCCATTGGTGGCGACGATCGTCGTGAATTGTTGTCGAGGATTTTTGAACTCGAGGACCAGTTTGGCCAGTACGCCAGCGCCGTACGAACTTATAAACAGATTGAGAAAGAGGTCAACAACAGCGCGGAAATAGCCAGGTTCGGGCCGCGTGCCGAGGAAATTCTTGCGCTAATGCACGACAACGAAACTCTGTCTGCGCGCGCGACTATCTATAATCCCTGCAATTGCGATGCTGGCGAGCCTCTTTGGGACTATCGACCGGCTCGCAGGACATTCTCTTTTGCCAATCTCAGTGGTAACGTCACTAGCTTTGAAGCACGATGCGAAACGAATCGCATCCGCGGCGACGTCGAAGAAGGCCCGTCGTGGACGCTCGCACCTGAATGGGGCAGCTGCCGCGTGTTTGTCTTCGGTGAAGATGGTGCAAGTTTCGATTTTGTCGAGCACCTGGATGATAACCATGACGACAGCGCCGGGGAGCCTGCCGTCGCGAGGAGCCATGTCCTGGATTGAAGAAGTTGAGGTCAGCGAAGCCGAAGGCAAACTGGCAGAGATGTACGCCGCGCTAATCAAACAGCGCGGCAAGGTCTCTAACATTCTCAAGGTTCACAGCCTCAACCCCGACGCAATGGGCGACCATCTCGACCTTTATATGACGTTGATGTTCGGCAAGTCCGGGCTCAGTCGGGCCGAGCGTGAGGCGGTTGCCGTCGTCGTTTCAGCGAACAACGACTGTGAGTATTGCGTCAGCCATCACATCGCGGCGCTAAAACGCTACATTGACGACGAAGAAACGCTAACCATGCTTATGACGTCGGACGGACTGGAAACGCTCGAGCCACGCCTGAGTAATATTGTACGGCACGCAGAGAAACTCACTACGGCGCCCGTAGCGATGACCGAGAGTGATCTGGATGAACTTCGCGCCGAGGGTCTATCGGACAGGGACATTCTCGATCTCACGCTGATCGTCTCGTATTTCAATTTCGTCAATCGCATTGCTCTGGGCCTGGGCGTCACGTTCTCCGCCGACGAACTGAGCGGCTACCGCGACGATTAATTGGCGGCCGGCCGATGACACGCTTTCGCTTATTGCTGACTTGCGGCCTGCTGCTGCTCTCTGCAGCACCCATGGCGCAGACTGAGTCATCGCTGCGCGACGCAGGCGCGATCCCGGTGCGTCTTGCCGGCAGCGAAGATCCGGCAGCAGTCCAGGTTTACATTGTGCAGCTGCAAGCGCCATCGATCGCAGAACACCATGCCAGACAGGTTAAGGCCGTCGCGCCCACCGCGACCATGAAACCGAAATCTCGTCTCGACAAGACCAGCGCCGCGGTTGAAGCCTACGCGAAAGAATTGGCAAACGAGCAAGACCGGGTACTCAGCAAAGCCGGTCCCGGTGCCCAGAAAATCTACAGCTACCAATTTGGCCTCAACGGATTCGCGGCCAGCATGAGCGTGGCACAGGCACAGAAACTCGAGAACATGCCCGAGGTGCTCAATGTGTGGGAGGACGAGATCCGCCCCATGGCATTGCGTTACAGCCCGACGTTCCTGGGCCTCTTCGACAATGACGTCGGCTTGAGAAGCACGCAGGGGCTCGACGGCGAAGGCATCATCATTGGCGTGATCGACAGCGGCGTCGCGCCCGAGCACCCGGCACTTCGCGATACCCGCGAGGCAGATCGCCCGAAGCTATGCCGTGGCAGCTGGGCAGAAACCACGTTGCTCGGGCAGTGGCTTTGTCGGCGCTTCAGAAAGCTCCCCGACACGCTGGTTTTTGAAGCGCCGGAGAACTGGAACGGCGCGTGCGAGTCTGGCGAACAGTTCGCCGATACAGACTGCAACAACAAGCTTGTCGGTGCGCGCTGGTTTATCGATGGTGCACTCGAATCCGGTCCCGTCGATGACGGTGAAATCCGCTCTGCGCGCGATGTGGATGGACACGGCACACACACCGCAACAATTGCGGTCGGCAACCGCAGCAGCGCATCGATTTTCGGCACATTGATCGGTGACCTGGAAGGCATTGCACCGAAGGCGCGTGTCGCCGCGTATAAAGCCTGTTGGCTGCGTCCCGGCGCAACGCGTGCGAGCTGCAACACGTCGGACCTTGTCAATGCGATCGATGCAGCGGTCGCCGATGGAGTCGACATCATCAGCTACTCCATCGGCAGTTCTTTACGAAGAATTACCGCGCCCGACGACGTCGCGCTCATGGCGGCGACGAAAGCCGGCGTGCTTTCCGTGGTGGCCGCGGGTAACGACGGGCCGAACCTGGGGACGATCGGCTCACCGGCCGGTGGGCCATGGGTCATCACGGCCGCTGCCTCGAGTCGTGACGGAGAATCGTCAGTCGAAGCGCTGCAAATAACGGCACCACCAGCGCTGGCTGGCAAGTACGCGACGAAAGAAGCCAACTTCACGCCGCCGCTGCAGGACAGTGACCCGATTGAGGCCAAGCTCGTTCTCGTTGACGACGATGACGACTCACTGCCGGACGGATCAAGCGGCACGCCGTCGGACGCTTGCCAGGCACTCGTGAACGGCGATGACATCAGCGGCAACATTGCCCTGATCCAGCGCACGGGCTGTCTTTTCGAAGACATGGTGAAAAACGCCGCGGATGCCGGCGCGATTGCAGCAGTCGTGTACAACATTGCTGGCGACCCTATCGTCATGAACGGTACGGAAGGCCTGTCCGACATCCCGGCAGTTATGATTGGGCAGGCCGACGCCAACCTGATTCTCGCCGAACTTGACGCCGGCAACGACGTCACGATCGTTCTTGACAAGGGCTTCCTCTTGACGACCGACGATACCGGCAACGTCATGGCATCCTTCTCCGCCCGTGGCCCGGCTCCGGTTGCCGACATCCTCAAACCGGACGTCACAGCGCCAGGCATCAACATACTGGCCGGCTTCACACCTGACGCCGCCAATGCGGCTTCGGGTGAAAACTACGCTTTCCTGAGTGGTACGTCGATGGCGACGCCACACGTCGCCGGTGTCGCCGCATTGCTGTTGCAAGAACACCCGGATTGGACGCCGTCCGCCATCAAGTCGGCGTTGATGACGACGGCGCGGCGCGACGTCCGCGCTTCGGCGGGCTTAAGCGATGCCAATCCTTTCGATTTCGGCGCCGGTCATATTGCGCCGAACGGGGCCGTCGATCCCGGCCTGGTTTTTGACGTCAGCGACGACGAGTTTGATGCCTTTGCGTGCGGTACCGAATCACCGGCCGTCTCGTCGACACGCTGTGACGAGCTCGCGGCAGCTGGCCTGTCGTTCGCGGCCGTGGCACTCAATCAACCCTCCATTGCCGTTTCCGAACTTACAAGCCAACAAACGGTACAACGACGGGTGACTAACGTCAGCGACGAAGCGGATTCCTACGCGGTCACGATCTCTGCCCCGCCCGGGATGAACGTCGATGTGAATCCGCCGAGCTTGTCCCTGGGTCCCGGTGAATCCGCCAACTACGATGTTGCGCTCACTTATCTGTCGGGCCCTCTCGACCTGTGGCGTTTCGGTTCACTGACCTGGTCAAGTGCAACGCGTGACGTTTACAGTCCGATCGCCGTGAAGCCCGCATCGGTCTCTGCACCAGACGAGATAACGACGTTCGGTGGTACCGGCACCACGAGTTTTGAGGTCGAGTTCGGTTACGACGGTGGTTATTCGCCCGGCGTTCACGGCCTTAACCTGCCACTCATCCTGAACGGCTTTGTCGATAACGATCCCACGAAGACGTTTTCGTTTCGCGACACGGATGGTGTGACGGCGCATGTCATCTCGGTGCCAGCCGATCAGCTCTACCTGCGATTCTCCCTGTTCGACGCGCTAACGGACGGGGACGATGACCTCGACATGTACGTGTACTACTGCGGCGCCGACGGCACGAGCTGCCGCAAGATCGGTGAGAGCGGCGAACCGACGTCGGAGGAGCAGTTCGACGTGTTCCGCCCGGCAGCCGGTCTCTATAACGTGCTCATCCATGGTTTCGAGACTGACCAGGTATCCGGCGGTCCCGGCGCGAACTACCAACTGCTCGGTTGGGCTATCGGTATCGTCGACGACAAGGGCAATATGAGCGCGTCAGGGCCAGCGTTCGTGAGCCCCGGCACAACGGCGGATGTGACCATCAACTGGTCCGGCTTGACCTCGAACGCGATCTACCTGGGCGGCATCTCGCATAACACGCCTCAAGGCCTGTCCGGGCTGACGATCATTACCATTGGTAACTGACCGCGCCCGTCAACAAAAATCAGCCTAGGTCAGCCAGCCCTTTGCTTTCGCGGACCACGAATACCAGATCTCAACGAGGCAAATGACGAACACGACAGACGGCAGATACAAAGCGCTGTTGCCCCACACGCCTTGCCAGTCACTCAGTATGAACGCGTTGAAATCCTGCACCAGGACGGCGACAAAAGACACAATAAAGAACGGGAAAGCGAGTGCCTTTCGCATCAGAAGCAACGCGGCGGCGATCACACCGGCCGTAACTGCAATTGCATAAGCCGAGGTCGCCCAGGCCGGCTCGTTTAGCATCCACGCCTGCTGTGCCTCGGTGAAATTCTCGGCCATTACTTCAGGGGTCATCGTTACCTGCGTGTAGTAGCCAAACAGGCCCAGCAGGTTCCAGAGCAGGAATATGACGCCTAATACCCAGAATGAAGTCGGCAACTTGCCATTCAGTGCATCGCTCATGGTGCATCCCTCTTATTCGGTTTATTCACGGGAATGTCCAGATATACAACCTGCAATGCATACATTGCAAGCATGGAGCGCGCTATCCCTTGTTTTTGGCCATTGCGGCGCAGGTCCCGTGGCGGAAACAGCCGGTCACGTGGTCGTTCACCATGCCGGTCGCCTGCATATGTGCGTAGATAATCGTGCTGCCGACGAACTTGAACCCGCGCTTTTTGAGATCTTTGCTCAACGCATCCGACTGCGGCGACGTGGCCGGCACCTCGCTGTCCTTTTCGAAAGCATTCTGGACGGGCTCACCTTCGACAAATTGCCAGATGTAATCGCAAAATGTGCCGAACTCCTTCTGTACGTTGAGAAAAGCTTTTGCATTTGTCACGGCCGACTCAACCTTGAGACGATTCCTGACGATGGACGGATCCAGGAGTAACTTCTCAATGCGTTTTTTCGTGAAACGCGCAACCTTCTCCGGATCGAATTCTGCGAACAGTTTGCGGTAACCATCGCGCTTGTTCAGGATGGTTGACCAGCTCAAGCCCGCCTGCGCTCCTTCCAGTACGAGGAACTCGAATTGCCTGTGATCGTCCCACACGGGTACGCCCCACTCCTTGTCGTGGTACGCAATGTAATCGAGGCTAACGCCTTCGGCCCATTTGCAGCGCGTGACAGCTTTACTCATGACGGTATCTTTGCAAATTCGGAGCCCTAATCTAGCAGTCAATATCTCCGCGGTCATCCGACATAAATAGCCCTTTGCACAAAAAAAGCCCGCGCGAATGCGCGGGCTTTATCACACCAGTTATGAGGCTGGTTTTAAGCAGAGCCCCCACAGGAGCCTTCGCCTTTCTTCTCATCCGTGTCAGCGCCGCAGGAACCTTCGCCACAGCTACCTTCACCTTCCTTCTCGCCGCAGCTGCCTTCACCTTCCTTCTCGCCGCAGCTACCTTCGCCTTCCTTCTCGCCGCAGCTACCTTCGCCTTCTTTCTCGCCACAGCTGCCTTCGCCTTTCTTGTCAGCGCCACAGGAACCTTCGCCGCAGCTACCTTCGCCTTCTTTCTTCTCAGTGTCGCCGCCGCAAGAGCCTTCCGACGTGCCGAGCATGTAACCGGCACTTAAGGTAGACATTGCAAACGGATTCTCGACCGTGTCGGCATTCACCGCACCGCTAAGCGCAAATGTTCCCGCCAATGCAGCGCCTACAGCCAGCGCAACCGGTTTAACTATTTTCTTTTCTGACATCTTCAAATCTCCTACCAGGATTATGGCCCAAAACCGGGCGCTCGTTTGTCAATGAAGGGGGGTCTCAGGTACTCCACTTCACTGAATTCAAAACACTCTTTTCGATGCGCTCGAGCTTTTCTTCGCGAGCGCCGATAATCGCAATGCTGCCGGTGCCGACCGGCAAGATAACGCCGTGAACATTCTCACCGTCCAGCGACACGGCTTCCGCCACTGCTTCGTCAGGCATCAAAAGGATGGTTACCGGGCCGTGCTCGCCCTGTATAACCAGGTGCGGCACCGTCTTGCCATTGATCTCGCAGCTGCGAGCATAGGTAATCAGCCCCGCGCTGTGATCCAGCTGCGCGACATCTGCCGGCACAACCTTCGCAAGGCGCGTGTCCGTCACGGGTGTGCTCGACACTCTCAGCGCGGCCGGCTCATGATCGAGGTGTGCCAGTACCTCGTCGGCCAGCGAGTCATAGTGAACGCCGACGCCAAACATGCGAACGCCAACGAACGCTGCCAGCACGACCGTCGCGGCCAGTGCAAACCACGCGGGCTTCGAGAACGGTTTGCGTGCCGCTATGGACACTACGTTCTCTGTCTCGATCTCGGGTAGCTCCGGGAGCTCCAGCTCGGGGACAGTGATCTGCATCGCTTTCGCAATTTTCAGGTTCAGCGACTGGATGTCACGTCGGAATGCCTGGCATTCGCGGCACGAAGACAGGTGTCCGGCACCGCCGTCAAACGCCGGGTCCGCTGAAATCATCTCTCTGTATTCGTCGCAGTTCATCAATTCGGTCGCCGGGCTCACGAGCGTTCCTCGTCAGCCACTTTTTCCTTCAGCTTTAGTCGGGCCCGGTGCAGGCGCGTTAGTACCGCACCCTGCTTCAGACCCATCAACTCTCCAATCTCGGTGGTGCTGTAGCCCATCAGGACCTGCAGAACCAACGGTTCTCTGTAATCGTCGTCAAGCTCGTAGATCGACTCGCGCAGCTCCTCGAGCTCTTCGTTGGGCGCCTCGGCCAGCAATGCCGCCTGAGATGCCGTCAAATTGTCTATATCGACCGTCTCCAGCCGTCGCCGCTCAAAATAGCGGGCATTTTCCCGTCGTACGATCGTCAGCAGCCAGTGTTTGGCAGCGGCATCGTCGCGCAGCGCATCCAGCGATTTCCAGGCCCGCAGCAACGCCTCCTGGACAACGTCCTCCGCTATCGCCTTGTCCCTGCAGAGCCAGGCCGCGTAGCGGTACATATCCGCGTGAAATACGGCCACTATGCGGTCGAACCTTCGCCTTCGCGCGGCCTCAGCACTGCTAGTGTTCATACGAGATGACCCGCCTGTTGTGGCATTTATTACCGGAATCGCTTAATACTGTGATTAAGACGTGGAAACCCTACCTAAATACAGGGAAAATAAGAACTTCTCTTAATTATTCTAGATTCCTATGAGTACATCGGCCCCCGGACAGTTCCCCGAGACACGCATGCGGCGCAGTCGCCGGACGCCTGCGCTACGACGCCTCGTGGCAGAAACCACGCTCTCGAGCGGCGATTTCATCTACCCGGTTTTTGTCCTGGACGGCAAGGGACGTAGCGAAACCGTCCCATCGATGCCCGGCGTAACGCGCAAGAGTATCGACGGCTTGCTGCCCGAGCTTACCGAAGCTCACTCGCTCGGGATACCGGCGGTTGCCCTGTTCCCGGTGATTGACGATGACCTCAAGACGCTGGATGGCTCCGAGTGCGCCAATCCTGACGGCCTCGTGCAACGCAGCGTCCGCGCAATCAAGGAAGCGCTGCCCGATCTTGCCGTCATGACCGACGTTGCCCTCGATCCCTACACCACCCACGGCCAGGACGGCATCATCGATGACAGCGGCTACGTGCTGAATGACGTGACGGTTGCCATGCTCGTAAGACAGACGCTGTCGCACGCCGCCGCCGGGGCCGATATCGTTGCGCCCTCGGACATGATGGACGGACGTATCGGTGCAATGCGCCGCGCGCTCGAGGAAAACGGTCAGGTTAATACGGTCATTCTCGCCTACGCGGCCAAGTTTGCATCGGCATTCTACGGGCCGTTCCGGGACGCCGTCGGCTCGGCCAAGAACCTCGGCGGTGGCGACAAATCAACCTACCAGGTAGCGCCTTCAAACAGTGATGAAGCGCTGCGCGAGGTGGCTCTCGACCTCCAGGAAGGCGCTGACTTTGTGATGGTCAAACCGGCTTTGCCTTACCTTGATATCGTCCGTCGCGTCAAAGACACGTACCAGGTGCCGACGTTCGCCTACCAGGTCAGCGGCGAGTACGCGATGCTCAAGGCGGCGGCCGCGAACGGCTGGCTCGACGAGCGCGCGACAGTACTCGAGGCGCTGCTGGGCATCAAGCGAGCGGGCGCTAATGCCATACTCACCTACTTTGCGGTCGAAGCGGCCCGCTGGTTATCGGAGGAGAAATAATGTCGGTGGATCGCTACGGAGTCATGGGATACCCGATCTCGCACAGCCGTTCCCCCGTGATACATCGCTTGTTTGCCCTGCAGACCGGCCAGGACATGCAGTACGAATTACTGCAGGTCTCTCCGGAAAAGCTGGAATCCGCCGTGCGCCAGTTTCAGCGAACCGGCGGCAAGGGCCTCAACATCACCGTGCCGCACAAGACTGAAGTCACACGGCTGGTTGACCACCTGAGCGAACGGGCCGGCACGGCCGGAGCCGTCAATACGCTCACGTTCAAGGAGGGTGAAATTCTCGGTGACAATACCGATGGTTTTGGCTTGCTTCGCGACCTCGTCGTGAATCTCGAGCTCACGCTGGAGGGCGCCAATATCCTGGTTCTTGGCGCGGGCGGCGCTACCCGCGGCATCATAGGGCCACTGCTCGAAATGCAGCCGGCTTCCCTTCGTATCGCAAACCGTACTCTGGGCAAAGCCCAGGCGCTTGCCGATCACTTCTCTCGCTCAGGGCCCGTGACCGCCTGTCGCTTCAACGTCGTACCCGTCACCGAAAACTACGACCTGATTATCAACGCAACGTCGGCCGGCCTGAGCGGCGAAGCGCCACCGTATCCTCCTGCCGCCGTATCGAAGCAGACCGTTTGTTACGACCTTTCCTACGGCCTGAAGCCCACGCCGTTCAGTGTCTGGGCGCGCGAACACGGCGCGGACCGGTCCGTAATGGGCTGGGGTATGCTGGTTGAACAGGCGGCGGAATCATTTCGTATCTGGCGGGGTGTGCGTCCGGACACGGCCAGGGTCCTGAAGCAAATGACCATTACCGCATAGTTACGAGTTCTTCGGCACTGGTCGGATGGATCGCGACCGTGTCGTCGAAATCGGCTTTGGTCGCCCCCATGCGCATTGCAACCGCAAAGCCCTGCATCATTTCGTCGGCGCCTTCGCCGATAACATGGCAGCCAATGACGCGCTCTTCGGCGCCGGTCGTGATCAACTTCATCGTCGAGCGTTGCTTGTCCTGGCCCAGGGCGTAGTACATGCCAATAAACGCCGACGTGTAAACCTTGACGTCATCCCCGTACTCGGCGCGCGCTTCGTCTTCGGTCATGCCGACCGTGCCGATGGTCGGGTGACTGAAAATCACGGTCGGGATCAGGCGATACTCGAGGTGCCGTCCCTCCATTCCGCCATACAGACGATCGGCGAGTCGGCGTCCCGCCGCGATCGCCACCGGTGTCAGCGCATCACGACCGCTTACGTCGCCCAGCGCGAAAATATGATCGACGTTGGTTTGCTGGTATTCGTCCGTAGGTATGAAGCCCTTGTCGTCCATGTGCACGCCGGCGTTGGCGGCCTCCAGCATTTCTGTGTTCGGCGAGCGCCCTACGGCCCAGATCAGCGTATCGACAGGTCCGAAAGAGCGCCCGTCTGCAGCACGCAGAACTATCCCGTCACCGGTTTGCTGCACGCTCTCCGGGATGACACCGGTATCGAGTCCGATGCCGCTATTTCGCATGGCCTCCATCAACTCGGTGCTCAGCATCTTGTCGAAGCTGCGCAGCACGCCTTCTTTGCGAACAACCACCTGCGTCTCGCTGCCCAGCGCGTTGAGGACACCCGCGAGCTCCACTGATATATAGCCGCTGCCCGCAACCAGCACCCGCTCCGGGCGCTCCTCGAGCTCGAAGAAGCCGTCTGACGTGATACCCAGCTCAGCCCCGGCAATATCGGGCACGATCGGCCTGCCTCCCGTTGCGATCGCGATGCGCTCGGCCTGGTACTTGCGGCCGGCCACGTCGACCGTATGTGCGTCAACGAAACGTGCGCCGCCCTGAATATGAGCCACACCGCGCTTGTCCAGGTTATTGCCGTAAATTCCGTTTAGTCGCTTGATATAAGCATCACGGCGCGACTTGAGCGCACTCCAGTCATGGCCCTTGACGACGACATCGAACCCGTAGTCCGGCGCATGATGCAACTGGTGCGCGTGATGCGCCGAATACCACATGATCTTCTTCGGCACGCATCCGACATTGACGCAGGTCCCACCCAGCGGACCGTATTCGACGACCGCTGCGTTTGCTCCGTATTCAGCCGCGCGCTGCGCGTGCGCGAGTCCACCGCTGCCACCACCGATCACCAGCAGATCGAATTTGTCCGTCACATTTTTCTCCGTCGTTAAGTCAATTTGTACGCGCGGCGACACCGGCGACCCGTGTTAATATTGTGCGCCAGAAATCAGATATCAACCCGCTTTATGAATAACCCTCTGCTCGACACCTCATCGCTGCCCCGTTTTGACGAAATCATGCCGGAGCACGTCGTGCCCGCAATCGAAAAGGTCATTGCCGACCATCGAGCGAGGCTCGATGAGTTACTCGATACCAATAATCAGCCCGACATCGACTCGCTGGTCAGTCCGATCGAACAGATGGAACACACGCTGGGGCGCATCTGGTCCCCCGTCAGGCATCTGCAAAGTGTACTTGGATCAACGGATTGGCGTGAGGCTTATAACCAGGCGCTGCCTTTACTGACCGAGCATGGCACCGAAATATCACAGAACGAACGGCTGCAGCGTGCTTACGCAGAGGTCGGAAAGACCCTGCCCAATGATGCCAGCCGGGCGAGTCGCCGCGCTGTCGAACACGCCTTGCGCGATTTCCATTTGGCCGGAGTCGACCTCGAAAGTGAGGCCAAAGACCGCTTCAAGGCCATCATGCAGGAGCTTGCGGCAACACAGGCGAATTTCGAGCACAACGTGCAGGACGCATCGGACGCATGGAATTTACACCTGACCGACATCGACGAGCTGGCCGGACTGCCGCAGCAAGCCATCACCAGGGCAGCCGAAGACGCTGCGCTCAAGGGACTCGACGGCTGGTTACTGTCGCTTGACTACCCGACCTACGATGCTGTCATGACACATGCCGCCAATCGCGGTCTTCGGGAGACCCTGTACCGGGCCTGGGTAACTCGCGGGTCGGATCAGGGGGAAAGCGAGGAATGGGACAACAGCGCAAACATCGAGAAGATTCTCGCGCTGCGTCACGAGGCCGCGGATCTTGTCGGCTTTCCGACGTATGCCAATTACTCGCTGGCAACCAAGATGGCCGATTCCCCGGACCAGGTTATCGGGTTCCTGCGCGAGCTTGCGGCACACTCACGCAGCGCCGCCGAGCAGGAGTATGCAGACCTGTCGGCGTTCGCCGGGATCGAGCTCGAGCCCTGGGACGTCACTTTCTGGCTGGAAAAATACAAGCAGTCGGAGTTTTCGATCTCCAACGAAGAGCTGCGACAATACTTTCCCGCTGATACCGTCATCAACGGTTTGTTTACGCTTGCCGCGAAACTCTATGACGTTGAGTTGGCGCCAGATGACCGCGTCGAAACCTGGCACGACGACGTTCGCTATTTCACGATCCGCGAGCCTGGCGGCGAGATACTCGGTGGTTTTTATACGGACCTGTTTGCACGAAATGGGAAGCGCGCAGGCGCGTGGATTGACGAATGCATCGGCCGCCAGCAGCTCAACGGAACGCTCGATTTACCCGTTGGTTTCCTGGTCTGTAATTTCCAGCCGCCCAATGAAGAGGGCCGGTCACTTCTGACTCACGACGACGTCGTAACGCTGTTCCACGAGTTCGGACACATGTTGCATCACCTGCTTACGCGGATCGGCTTTCCGAGTATTTCCGGCATCAACGGCGTGCCCTGGGATGCCGTGGAGTTACCGAGCCAGTTCATGGAAAACTTCGCATGGAGTTACCGCGTGTTAACGCATTGCTCGTCACACGCACGAAAGCGGCGAGCCACTACCGCGCGAGTTGTTCGACAAGCTCGACGCAAGCCGTCATGCCGGCGCCGCGCTCGCGATGATCCGTCAGCTCGAACTCGGACTTTACGATTTCAGATTACATGCGGAGTACGATCCGCATAAACCGCCACGCGTGCTTGAAACCCTGGCCGAAGTGCGCGACGAAGTAGCCTTGATCCGCCACCCCGATTACAACCGTTTTCCCCATGCGTTTTCGCATATTTTCGCTGGCGGCTATGCGGCCGGATACTACAGTTACAAATGGGCCGAAGTCCTGGCGGCGGACGCGTTTGCCGCCTTTGCCGAGGCCGGGATATTCGACCAGGCTACGGCGCAGCGATTCAGACACGAGATACTCGAAATCGGCGGAAGCCGCGACTTCATGCAGGCCTACGTTGCCTTTCGCGGCCGCGAGCCAACAATCGACGCGCTGCTACGGCAGAACGGAATCCAGCCTTAGTGAAGATCGCAACCTGGAACATAAACTCGATGAACGTGCGACAGCCCCACGTCATCGAGTGGCTGCAGGCCCATGCGCCCGACGTCCTGGTACTGCAGGAAATCAAGCAGGTCACGGAAAAGTTTCCGTCCGACGCCCTGCAGGAGCTGGGTTATCACTCCATTGCCAGCGGACAAAAGACCTACAACGGCGTTGCCGTCATCAGCAAGAGCCCGGCGTCCGATCCCGTCACGGACTTCCCGGAGTACGAGGACCCGCAGCGACGCATCCTCGCCAGTACTATCGGCAACGTCCGTGTGATCGACCTCTATGTGCCCAACGGATCGGAAGTCGGTTCGGACAAGTACCACTACAAACTCGCTTGGCTTGCGTCACTCCATAGCTTTCTGCAAACGGAGCTACAACAGCACGAAAACGTCGTTGTACTCGGCGATTTCAATATCGCTCCGGCCGACCAAGATGTTTACGATCCTGAGAAATGGGGTGAGGCGGTTCTCTGCAGTCCGCGCGAACGCGAGGCGCTGAAAGCATTACTCGATCTCGGGCTGACCGACGTTTTTCGCAAGTTCGACCAGCCTGAGAAATCGTTCAGTTGGTGGGACTACCGGGCCGCCGGTTTTCGTCGTAATGCCGGCCTGCGCATCGACCTGATTCTGACCAGCGCGGCAATGGCAGAACGCTGTACCGCAAGTTATGTGGACAGGGAGCCACGCAGCTGGGAGCGCCCGTCGGATCACGCCCCGGTTGTCGCCGAGTTCGAATTGTGACGATGCGTAAAGAAAACCGACATAACATATTGCCGGTTTTCCAACTGTGAGCAGCGAGCCCACCATGTATCATGGAAAGAAAAAAAGTGGGAGCACGATGCCTCAGGATCGCCGTAACGATTACGACGTCACCAATACCGTGCAGGTTAGCAATCCTGCCGCGGTACGGGATGCAGTACACGAATTATTTTTCCAGACCTTTCCCGGTACATCGTTCGATAAACTCTGGCTGGCATTCTACGATTTCGAGCGCCTTTTTACGGGTCGTTATCCCGGCTACAAGGGCTGTGACACGACCTACCATGACATGCAGCATACGCTCGACATGACCCTGGCGCTCGCCCGCCTTGTCGCCGGTTACGAGCGCAGTGTCGAGCCGCCCGACAAGCTTGGTGCGGCGCGTGCACAAATGGCCATCATCACGTCGCTGTTCCACGACTCGGGCTACATTCGACACGAGGAACGTGACAAGGACTTTACGAACGGTGCGGAGTTCACGCTCTATCACGTCTCGCGAAGCGCCGATTTTCTACGACGCTACCTGCCCAACCTTGGCCTGGCCAAGGATGTGGGTATCAGCAGTATGATCGTGCACTTCACCGGCTATGAGCTGGACCTCGACAAAATAGAACTCGACGATCCACGCGACATTATTTGCGGGCACCTCATTGGCACCGCAGACCTGATCGCGCAAATGGCCGACCGTTGCTATCTCGAGAAGTGCCGGGATCGCCTGTACAAGGAGTTTGTAGTCGGCGGAGTCGCTGTAGAGAATGCCGCACCTGGCGAATACATGGTGCGATACAAATCCGGCAATGACTTGTTGCAAAAAACACCCGCATTCTACCAGCAGGTCATGCGTGAACGACTGAACGCCAAGTTCAATCGGGTCTATCGCTACATCGAGGTCCTGTACAACGGCCACAATCCGTATATCGAAGCTATCCGCAGCAACATTACGCATTTGGTTCGTATTCTCGAGACCGGAAACTGGTCCCTCTTGCGCCGGGAGCCCGCTTTTTTCCTGGGCATCGCCAACGCCGTTCAGGACATCGAGCAACTGGTGGCCAAGCAGCTTGCGTCGTTCAAAGGCTCGGCGATTGCCAGCGACAACCCCTTAGTGATGCCGGTCTGATTCGGCGCGCCACAAACGCAAAGCATAGTACTGCGATCGCGTAAGCCGCCTGTTTGCAAGGAAGGCAGCAAGACCGGCGGCAAACAGCGCATAGAAACCATCGGCTGCAGTAAGCACTTCATCGAAGAACACGGGCCAGGTCATGCTCGTCACTGCGCGCAATACCTGTAGCGTTCCTGTGTCGAAGGTCTCTGCCGTATAAGAAGCGGCGACGACAATGTTGGCCAGCAGTGCGCCAAGCAGCGTCAGCGCTGCCGCGAGCACGGGAAACCGCCAGTCGACGCCGCGACCGGCGCGCCGTACCGCAAATCCCAGCATGGCGCCGAGCACCACCGTCATCCATGGAAAAACCCGGTTGGTCAGCGACGACAGCGCGACCCAAAGCACTGAAAAGATCACGATCGTAATTAGCCCGGCGAAGAGGCCGTAAGCGAACGACTGTGCAAGAACCAGGCGCTCTCCATCTGCCGCACTGACATCGCGGCGTGCACCGGATCCGTGTTTCTTCCGCAGCCTAAGCGGTAAATTGTGAGGCGGGCTGTTTCATACCTGGAGTCTGTCGGACGCATCGTCTGCAATGCTAGACTGCCTGCAAATGAATGCGCTCGCAAATAGCAAGAAAATGAGTTTATTGAACAAGGTGGCATTCGCAGGGCGCTTATGCTGAATATCAATAAGCTAACGAAAGAGGAGATGCCATGAAACGTTTATTTTGCACAGCGTTGCTCGCTGTATCGATGATGTTGTCAGCGCAAGCGAGCGACACGGACGCGATCCAAACGGCCAGAGGCGAGGCTCTTACCTGGCTGTCTTTGACTGACGCTAGTCAATTCGGCGAGAGCTGGGAATCAGCTGCAGCCCTGTTTCAAGCCGCGATTTCAAAAGAAGACTGGATACGTACGGTGGGTGCCGTGCGCTCACCCATCGGCTCCCTGAAGTCACGCGAACTGGCTTCTGAAAAATTCAGCAACAGCTTGCCCGGCGCGCCCGACGGCGACTACGTCGTTTTTCAGTTCAATGCCTCGTTTGAGAACAAGGCGTCGGCCGTCGAGACCGTGACGGCGATGAAAGACCCGGACGGTGTATGGAGGGTTGCCGGCTATTTCATCAAGTGACACCTGACGACACGCTTTGCTACCTGGCCTACGGGTCCAACCTGCATCCGTTTCGTCTCACCCAGCGAGTGCCGAACGCGAGACTGCGTTGCAACGACGCGTCTGGACGGCCATGCGGTTTCATTTACGAAACGCAGCAAGGATGGTTCGAGCAAGTGCAGTCTGGCCACAGCGGCAAGCGCGGATAGCGCCGCATACGTGGCGATCTATGAACTTCCTTTGTCGGAGAAGCACCTGCTCGACGCCGCAGAGGGTCTTGGCGAGGGCTACGATCAGACGAAATTCCAAGTGACGGTCGCCGACGTGACTTTCAATGTGTTCACCTACATCGCCGCAGCGACGCATGTCTCTGATGACTTACTACCTTATGATTGGTACAAGTCCATGATTGTCGAGGGCGCTCGTTATCATGCTTTTCCCGATGAATATGTGCGTGGCTTCGAGCTGCAGTCCTGCATACCCGACCCTGACGTCGGGCGCCGAAATAAAGCCGAGGCAATAGTCAGTCAGCTACGTCGAATAAACTATTGTCCATCGCCTGCCTTGTGGCCGTGACGCGCGTGCCAGATACTGGATGTTATTCGGCTTCGACGATAGGTGGCACAGATGCAGTCTGACTTCCTGTTCCTACTTGCCGCCGACGTTCTTCTTCTGTCTCACGTCTTGTTCGTTGCGTTTGTCGTCCTTGGCCTGGCCCTTATTCTTGTCGGCAAGCCCCTTGGTTGGGCATGGATACTAAACCCATGGTTTCGGCTCGCCCATCTCGCAGCTATCGGAATTGTCGTGCTGCAGTCCTGGATCGGCGTAATCTGCCCGCTCACAAGCTGGGAAATGGCGCTCCGTGAACGCGCGGGTTCCGCAGTGTACTCCGGTTCTTTCATATCGCATTGGCTCGAGACCCTTCTGTATTACCAGGCTCCCGCGTGGGTATTCACTGTTTGTTACACGACTTTTGCGGCCGCGGTTGTCGCCAGCTGGTTCTGGGTTCGTCCGCGACGGTTTGGCGATACCCCGACACATGACGGTGCGCAAGACTAGATGCGCATGAGAGAGCTCAGCGAACGCCATGTCGAATGCCCCTATTGCGGGGAGAATATTAGTGTCTTGGTCGATCCCTCTGTTCCTCGACAAGACTACATAGAGGATTGCCAGGTTTGCTGTCGTCCGATCAACTTTAGTATTGAAATCGGGCCTGACGACCACCTCGGTGTACGGGTCACCAGTGAGAATGAATGAGCGGAGCGCCGCGACATCCGCGGCCGCAGGATTCGGTGCGCCAGAAAGGCGCTAGCGCTATGCAGTGGCGGGCGAAACCGGCATTCGCGCCCAGACCGTTCCCTGCGTCAGCGCAATGACCTCACCCTCACCTATTTGCTCCCACGGCTCGTCGGTCAACGGCACGCTCGCGACGAGCGCCAGCTCCTGAGCCAGCGGGGCCAGCATGATACCGGACTGGCTAAGGTCAACGGCCTGCTCGTTGCAGGAACGGACCAAGAGATGCAGCCCCGGCGGCCGGACCTCGCCATCGCTTTGGGTCCTGCGGTGCGAGTGGACGAAAAGTGCGTCGCCGTCAGAATAAACGAAATTGAACGGGCCAAGCGGCCGCAACCAGGCGGCAAAGTCAGCCACAATCTCCAGGCGCGAATCGACCGACGGCGCCCTCCCTGTTGACTGGTCCCACCGTTGTCCAAGCCGCTCAAGCAGACAACAGAACGCAAATTCAGAGTCGGTATCGCCAACCGGCGTAAAACGGTGAGACTCAAGGCAACATTTTTCTCTGATGCCAGGCATGTTGCCGTTGTGAGCGAATACATGCGCGCGTCCGCCGAGTTCGCGCTGGAAGGGTTGCGTATTACGCAGTGCCGGTTCCCCCTGGGTCGCCAGGCGG
The DNA here is from genome assembly GCA_963841165.1 of uncultured Gammaproteobacteria bacterium. GTDB lineage: Bacteria > Pseudomonadota > Gammaproteobacteria > Steroidobacterales > Woeseiaceae > UBA1847. The sequence goes on from CAWJCA010000005.1 coordinate 124,092, forward strand.
ATGTGCGAGAGCACGAGATTGCTCGGCGGCCCGTTCTTCTCCATGAATCTCACGAGACCGCTTTCCGCAGCAGGACTCGACTCCCGCAGCAGAAACACGTCGTGATCCTCAAAGTATGCGACGCCCCAGCCGTCCTTGTGGGGCCCGTCGTGACCACCGCGGCGGGCGAGGGTTTCCAGCGAAAAACCGACCGAAGTAGGATACCGGCTCGACATTGCAAATAATTCGCACATGTCTTTTGCGACTCATGGGCAACAAAATCCGTTAAAGTATAAGCGTATCGACAACTGGATTTCGACCGACTGCGTCGCGATTCTGCTACGAAGAAAGGCTCTGATGAAGCAACTCAATTCTACGTTGGCCACCTGGCAGCGTCTCTCCAGGAAGCCTGCCGGAAAATGGGTGTTCACCCGGCTGGTTTGTTGGAAAGCTCCCTACTTCGGCAGCATACGACCCAGGTTCGTCGACTTGCGCCCTGGTTTTTGCGAGGTGTATGTGAAAAAGCGTCGGCGGGTCCTCAATCACATTGGTACTGTCCATGCCATCGCGATGTGCAACATGGCCGAGCTTGCTGGCGGAACCATGACCGAGGTAACAGTCCCCTCTGGCTATCGCTGGATTCCGAAGGGTATGAGAGTGGAATACATCTCGAAGGCCGAAACAGACCTGAAAGCCGTCGCACGAATTGACTCGATACCAACGTTCGCCGAGGCGGCTGAACTGCCGGTCACGGTTACCGTTATAGATGCGGCCAGCAAACCTGTATTCCGTGCGGTAATAACCATGTGGGTATCACCGAAAAACAGCTAGGCCGTCCCTGGAACAGAGAATCAATTCTGTGAGCGAGCTGAGCAAGGCTCGCTAATTAACACCGCGCCCGGTCGGACCAGGTTCGCTACTCGTCGTGCCTAGGGCAATGCACCAGTTGCAAAATAGAACAACATCAGCAGCGCTAGTAGCGTCAAAGAAACTGGAATTTTCTTGATTAAGAACATGACCGGCCTCCTCTTGGGTCGTCCTGGAGAATCTGGGCAGCCCGGCGATCCTGGGGTCCCTCGTGGCGTAACAGAACGCGACGCATAGGAAGCGAGGACCCGTGGCTTCGCGTCACTGGCTTTAGCCAGTCTCAGCTTTCTCACTAGACTATCATCCTACAAACGCCCAAAGTGTCAATTCTGGAATGCGCCTACGCAGATAGTGGTAGGTGATGTCCGACGGAAATTTTGACGCTCGGGGCTTTCCTTAAAGATGCGGAAACGACCGCTTTTCTCGTCGTTCACGCGGGCCAGCTGGTGGAGGAGTGATGAACCGACGAGGTTTTCTAGCGTTGTCCGGTGCAGCCGCGGCGGGCCTGGTTGCCGGCGCCGTATTGGTCAGGCGCGCCACCTTGCCTGTACCGTCACTCGAGATTCTCATCGACGATCTGACTACCCTGCGCGCCAGGCACCTGACCGCCACGGGCGCCTGGTCGCCATTCAAAATTTTCACCCACCTGGCCCAGAGCATCGACTACTCAATTACGGGATATCCGGAAATGAAATCGACAGCGTTCCGACAAACGCTGGGGCGAGCGGCGTTTTTCGCGTTTTCCACCGCGGGCGCGATGCGCCACGACCTCGCGGCACCGATCCCGGGTGCGCCCGTCCTCGTCGAGGACGGGCCGACAGTCGACGCCATCGACCTTTTGATTGAATCGCTTGTACGATTCGAGGCTTACTCCGGTGCGCTCCAGCCACACTTTGCCTACGGCGAACTGGCGCAGGACGAGTATCGCGCCGCACACATTTTTCATGTGCGCAATCATTTCAATGAAATTACGATTGTTTGATTAGGAATAGGCCAGTAGCCAAACAAACGCAGGCAAAAGAAACAACGTAATTAAAACAACGATTAATACGTATCGAAGCCACGGAAAAAACAAGGCGAGCCGACTATCGGGACACAACCAGCCCTCTTCCGGTGAAACACATCCGCCAACGTCCATAGCATCGTAGACCAGCAAATCCGGATATACCACGGAATCAAGAACAGCGTACCCAAGGCTGGCGAGAAACGGACACAAGAATTACATTTCGAAGCGTTCTACGATGCGCGTAAAGTTTTGCTCCTGGTCCCAACATATAAGCTCCGTCACCTCACGTTACGACCCCTGTTTAGGCGCTCGTGTTTGAGTCCCGGCATTTCACGACGACCCCTTCTTCCTGCGTTTCTTCTTCGGTCTTGGCACCGGAAGTTCATTTTCCGTAATGACCAGTAGCTCAGTCAGCCATTCTGCGTCTTCGATCTCGTCCTTGATGAGGAACGAGTTCTTGGCCCCTTCATACGGCGGCGCTTCGACGACCGCCCCTATGTAAGCACGACCCGCCCCGGTCGGTTTGACGAACAGCTGATTATCGCAGATCAGCCCGACCACTTTGCCATTCACATACAACGTCGTCCCGCCAAACATATGGCGGTACGTCACTTCACATCCGTTCTGCACCTGGTCAACAACGAAGTCGATAAAGTCCTGATCATTCGGCATAAGCATTCACCTCACAGCGCATGGCCAGGGCAATATTACCTTAGGACAGCAGGCATTCATCTCATGTTAGACTTCGACGCATCCCGGACTGGAACTCCTTCGGGAGAGGATACTCCCGCACTCTATGGCCAATAAACTCGACACTGCTCAACTCAGGAGCCTCTCCCCACTGAACGGGCTGAAGACGGACACCCTCCGTGCGATTCTCGACAAGATCGAAGTGCTGGAAGCGAGCCGCGGCCAGACTCTGTTCAAGAAGGGCGATACAGAAAAGCGGACGATCTATGTGCTGTCCGGAACGATAGGGCTCATAGAAGGCGACAAAGTCGTTCAGACCATCGCTGGTGGGACGGATGAAGCATGTAGCCCGATCCACCCCATACTGCCGCGCCAACGGACGGCCGTAGCGGCGGACGACGTCAAGTACATCAGTATAGATAGTGAATTTCTGGATGTGACATTGACCTGGGATCAGACCGGTATCTATGAAGTTGGTGATTTCAGCACCGAACAACTTAAGGAGACCGGAAACTGGATGGCCGCCTTTCTTCATATCAAAGCTTTCCAGAGGATACCGCCGGCGAATATTCAGACGATCTTCATGCGCCTGCAGCAGGTTAACCATAAAGCGGGAGACGTCATTATCCAGCAGGGCAATGAAGGCGATTATTTCTATGTCATTAGTCATGGCCGCTGCATGGTCACACGAGAGACACCTTTGAGTGACAAGGGCATAGACCTGGCTGAGCTGGCTGTCGGCGACACATTCGGCGAGGAAGCGTTGCTCTCGGAGACAAAGTGCAACGCGACAATAAAGATGCAGACGGATGGCGTCTTGATGCGATTGGGAAAAGACGACTTTCGGTCTCTTCTAAAAGAGCCGATGCTCGAGTGGTTGAACCAGGATGAAGCGGACAAGGTCATTGCCAACGGCGGTCAATGGCTCGATGTCCGCCTGCCAAGCGAATTTAAAGTCTTCCATAAGGATGGCGCCCTGAATATGCCGCTTTACGTTCTTCGGCATAAGCTCAATGTGCTGGATCCCGGAAAACAGTACGTAGTCTGTTGCGATACCGGTCGGCGCAGTTCGGCCGCGGCCTTCATACTGAAACAGAAGGACTTTCAGGCCTTCGTGTTGACGGGTGGACTAAACCAGGGCGAAGCCTGAGAGCAACGAGCCGCCTCCTGATATGCTGACCCGGGGGGACTGGCTATCGCTTGTGCATGTGGCGGAGACTGCAGTGAAAACCACTGTTTGCATACTTGCTTTGGGAGCTACCTGCGCTATCGGAGCTTGCGGGAAATCAATCGATGACGCACCGTCGGTGACGCGCCCTGCCGCGGCCTCAATCGAGGACTCCTTGCAGGAGATAGCCAGAGAAACGGGCCTGACAATTACTGATCTGTCAGTGCCTTTTGACCGCTTCGGTGATGCGCCAGTGCAACTCCGGCGAACTGCCGACGTGCTAAGCAACGGATCACCTGGCTTGTATGTCTTGCGTTATTACGATGACACGTTACGACATACACAGCACATTTTTGTGATCCACCAACAGAGCAGAACCTATATAAAGTTGAATTCGTTTCCGAATCAACAACAGACTCGTGTGGAGTCGGCAATAAGCTCCGCAGAGTATGATGACGCCGACGAAAACCCTGGTCCTACATACACAAACCGGGGAAATTCGCCTGACGCCCACGGATGTTACGCCGGCAGGCGCGTAAAAAGTCGATAACTGATGAGGACACATTGGGCAGCAGCACTCGCGATTTTCGAGAGTTGCTGAGTCGAGATCGCCGCCCTGTTCCCCGCCGTTACGGGCGCGCGTCCGCGCTTCGCTCTCGTATTGCCCTGAACTCCGAGCCTGCCTTCCACTGCGGCCAGCGTGTCGAGTTGCCGAGGTCTTCGAGTATGCTTCTGAAAAGCTCAATGTCCTCGGCGGCACCACGCAGGTCCCAGTCGGGGCTCCACTCGTCACAGGTCTGGTGATAGCAGTTGCCGATGTAATCGGCGATCCACTGATCGCCCGCTTCGCGTCCGCCCTCGACCAGGTCCGCGCCGCCTGCAATACCCATGATCAACAGCACCGGCACGCCTCGCCGTGCCAATGAAAAGTGGTCGGCACGAAAGAACAAGCCGTTTTCCGGCAGGCTCTCGGGCGTCACAACGCGCCCCTGGCGGGCAGCCGCGTTTGCGAGATCTTCCTCCAGGTCGCTCTGGCCCTCGCCGACGAGGATCACGTCGCGGGCCGGGCCGGCAGTTTGCAGGATATCCAGCGTCAGGTTCGCGACAGTCTTCTCCAGCGGATAGACAGGATCGTTAGCGTAGGCTTCCGACCCGAGCAGGCCGCTCTCCTCTGCGGTCCAAGCCGCGAACACGACGCTGCGCTCCAGCGGCGCGCCTCCCGCAAGGACACGGGCGATCTCGAGAACGCCGGCTGTACCGAGAGCGTCGTCATTGGCACCCGGCCGCACCGTACGACCTTGCGCATCGGGATCGCCGAGACCATAGGCATCCCAGTGCGCGGATACCATAAGAATCTCATCGGGACGGGTTGCGCCAGGCAGTTTGGCGAGTACGTTGCTGCTCTCGATAGTCTCGACATCCACCGACAGATCGGCGCCAAAAGTAACGTCGTCAAGTTCGAATGCCTCGAAGTCCGGACTGCGTGCGCGAACGCGCAACTCGTCGAGATCGTAACCGGCCGCACTGAGGAGATCGGCGGCCGCATCGCCGTGCAGCCACCCCTGTAACGTAACCGGATCCGATTCGGCCTCGTCTCGTACCACCGCGTAATTTTCACCCGGCGACGATGACGCAACATTCCAGCCGTAACCGGCTGCCTCGGTTTCGTGGATTACCAGTGCGGCTGTGGCGCCGCGACGGGCCGCTTCGGCATATTTGTACGCCCAACGTCCGTAATAGGTCATGCGGCGGTTTCCGAAACGCCCGGCAGCGGGTTCGTCGGGCGAAGCAGCAAAGTCAGGATCGTTGACAAGATAAAGTGCCACCTTGCCACTGAGGTCAATATCACCATAGTCATCCCAGTCGCGCTCGGGCGCGTAGGCACCGAAACCGACGAACACGACCGGCGCATCGATCGCGATCGACTGGACCGGCCGCACGGTACTGGCTTCGATATCGGTCTGCTGCTCCAGCGTCTGTGTCGCGCCGCCAACGCTGAAATTCATGAGTGCGGGGGCCTGCACCTGGGTCCGGATCAGCGGTACGGTATGGATCCAGGAGCCGTTCTTGCCGCCCGGCTCGAGGCCCAGGCCTGCGAATTGCCCGGTCAGGTATTTGACGGTCTTTCTGCCGCCGGGCGTTCCGGGCGCCCGACCTTCGAAATCGTCGGAAGCCAGGACCTTGACGATTGCCGACAATCGCTCAGTATCGATCTGTGCGGCAGTTTCGTCCGCAGCACCGCAGCCGGCTAAACCCGCGATGATCGACACAACCAGCAGTACTCGGTGCAACATAGGAATCTCCTCTCTTCACCGCACCCGAGGCACGGCAGCTTAATCGAATAGCGTCGGGGCAAATTTGCACGCGGGTTATTTTACTCGCTGACGTTTCAGGGTCGTCCCCATTCGATCTTCGATATGCGTAAAACATCGTCGAATTGAGAAATTGTCACTGTGATTGCTTCAGAGAAGTCATCGCCCTCGAGTGGCACGTAAACTATCGCCCGGTCGTTTGCCAACATATCCGGCCACTCCTGCAATATTACCATTGGCTGTCCGATTGCCGTGACGCCGCCCATGTCCTCCGCCAACGACTCGAATTGCGACGAGAGGTCCGTCGCTGCGATCGCAGCACCTAAGTCGTCTGACAACATAATGTGTGCGGCCTTTGAATCGCCATCAACAATTGCGCGAGCGAATGTGGCCGCAATTTCGACTTCGTCTGTCATGTTTTGCGCATCCGTCATCGTCCCCTCCGAGTCTGTAGTAGCCCGTCGGCACTTTATCACCTGGGTGGCTACTTACGGCCTTAAGCGGTTATTGCCGATCTGCGACCGGAAGCGTAGAATAGTATTTGCTCCTGCGTATGCGGCGCCCCAGACCCGGAGGCGACAAGCAGCAATTGTGGCCAGGGACCCAAATTTTATACAGCGTTCACACAGCGCAGGAGCCCAACGACCGCTTTCCCCAAGAATGGTCATTCAAAGAGCTGAAAATCCGAGAGCCCGACGGCCTCCGATCGCCCAGAACGGGACTTTCATTGAGGATCCGCTAACAATTCCTCAGAATTAACACGCCCTCGACAAAGAAATTGCCCATCACGCTGTATCGCTACTTCGGATCCGCATTCTCGGAATCGTCTTTGGCTTTGTAGGTGTGAGCGGGGTAGTCGTACCCGGGACGTTCAGCCTGCTCATAATGTGCCTGCAGGAACGCGACAAGATCTGTCAGCTGCGTCACCGTCAACACGTCGTTATAGAAGGTCATCAGGGATTCCCCCTCCCGGGAGATTCTGTCCTTGCGATAGCGGGGCGACAGCCTGTGCGAAGGATTGACAATTGACGTGACGAGCTGGCCGTACGACATCTTTAGGCCAGTATGGCTGCCGAGCAGGACGCGTACGGGACCTTCTTCGGCAGGTTCAGGCAGCTCCGCGCCAATAACACTGTGGCAACTCACGCAGCCGAGGGACACGAAATGCATCTTGCCCTGCGTCTTCGACCGGCCAGAACCAGACGTTAGTCCCTCTTTTCTGATCCCGTATCAAATAATGCACGAACCTGATCTTCTGGCAGTTCTTTGACCCTGAAACCGGACGCGCCGACGACCGTATCTGCTCCCACCATAGCGTTGACAATCGCTTCCTCAGTCGCCTGCACCGTGGCCGTGAATATGGCGGTCAATTCATAGTTTGGATAGATCGTGACATCCGACAGACTCGACTCGTCAATTTGGCCGGCATTTGCCGTCGAAAAAGCGACGAAGATGTCACCGGAGCCGTCGGTACTAATCGCGCCGAGCCGACCGAGTGCGAGAGACGGGCGCTTGGCGACTCGTCTAAGTTGGTGAGGAAGTAACGGCGCGTCAGTGGCTACTACGACGATGATCGAACCATCGCGAGTACGTCGCGATATGGTGCTCGCACCCGATTCGTCACAGTAAGGATACCAGTCCACGTGACGCTTAATAGTGGAGTCTGTGAAACAGTGTGCGCCAACGGGCAACAGGTGACTGACCGGCTTTCCAGCAATCCTGAGATCCTCACCGCCCCAGTTATAATTGCACTGGACAATTACGCCAACAGTATACGATTCATCCCCAACATCAATTTGGCGCGACGCAGTCCCGATACCTCCTTTGAAGCCATTACACACCATTCCCGTTCCACCACCGACTGCACCCTCGTTGACAGGCCCGGCTGTCGCATCACGCATCGCTTCAATCGCGTGATCTCGGGTGACGTGAAATCCATTGATGTCGTTCAAACCTCCGTCATATGTTTCAGCGACAACAGGCGCATGCCAGTCTGCCTCCCAGCCTTTTTGCACCATCCATGACACCGCTGCGTCACGTACGACGCCCACGCTGTGGGTATTGGTAATACCGATCGGCCCTTCAAGCAGCCCACGCTCTTCCAGCCATGTCGTGCCGGTCATTTCTCCGGATGCGTTTAGCGTAAACCAGCCGCCGAAGACACCTTCGGTAGAGTCTTTTCCTCGCGGGTGAATTATCGTAACGCCCGTTCGCACAGGTCCTTGGCCCACGCTCAGCGCGCCGTTCCCTTCGAATAGTGTGACATGACCGACCTCGACGCCACCAACGTCGGTAATTGCGTTCAACTCGCCAGGTTGCCCCTCAAATGGAACGCCGAGATCACGAGCGCGCCGACCTTCTGCGGCGAAACTAGTAAGGGCAGGAAAAGCGATAGTCAGGAACAGCGCAACTACCGCATTAGACACTCGCAAACTCATACAGCCTCTCCAGAATTATCGAACTCAAACAGGTACGTTGCGCGGGGATTGATTAATTTTTGTAATGTCTGCTTTGGGTCAGTAGCCGACGGTCATTGTATCCCGAAAGCAACCGATCGTTGAAATCTGGAATCAGCGGAATCGACCGAGGACTTATGTTTAAGAAATTCGTTGATGGATTGGCGTTCGGGGCCGGGTTTAGCATCGCCTTTGTTGCCTTGTGGATGGTCGTGACAATCTTCATCTACCCGGTGTACCTCGAGTCGCAAATGGCCGACCTTGCTGATACTGAGATGGTCTTTCCTGACGATGGTGATAACACTTCGCTCACCATCCATCCTGCAAATGGTGGCGAACCTTTCTATAGCCTGTCTATCGAAGAACAGATCGCCAAGTCGAGTGCTATAGCTTTGGCGAAGTACGAGCCTGCCAGTGATGGCCGGATGCAGGCAATTATTGTCGAGTATCTAAAGCTGCAACCGGGAACTGAAACTCGCTACAAAGTGGGGGACGAATACCGAGGTTCGAGTTACTATCCGAACGAGGATCGAAGCAGGGGCGACGGAGTAGTAATTTTCTTCAAGGGGTCTCCAGCGACTATGGAATTATCAACGTCTGTGTATGGTGATCGTATTACCGGACTGAACGATATTCCCCTCGCTCTTTTCCGAGGGAAGTGTAGCGAAAACGGTACTTAATAGCTGAATCGGGCTGTCTCCTTTTGGCCGTTCTGAGACGCTCGCCTGGAAGATGAACGAGCAACCGCTAAGGTACGCATAGCTGTCAGTCGAGCATTCTGAGGTAAAATGACGGCTTGTGACCCAAACCGGACGTTCGCCTAAACGTTTTTTCGCCGACCAACAGCTGTCACTTAGGAACAAGATTGACGAAAATCGTCACTCAGTTAGACAAGGAAGCTGTTCTCGCAGCGCTGCGCGAGTTGGCTCCTGCAGAGCATAACCCGCGTCTATTTCGATCCACCTTCGAAGGGAAAATTGACCCTCAACGACTTGTGGTCGGGTATCGTTTCGGGTGGTTCGTTCCTCCCGTCCGGCTGGACTATTTACATTCTTGTTGGCTGGCTTGTCGTTGTAGCCCCAGTGTCATTCTACCGCTATGCCGCTGATGGCAACTATTACTCGATCATATGGACACTATTTATCCCTATCGGTTTGTTCTTGCTTGGGCGTGCGTTTGTTCGCTCCACGCAAGAATATGTTGTAGACGAGATAGGCCGCGCCGTCCGCGGAAAGGTTTGCCGGGATTGATTACAGCCGGCTGCTAATGGCCGGAAGGGGCGCCTGGGCTGCCAAACTACTTAACGACTGCTGCTGAGCCAATACAGCCGTTCGCGAAATAACAGAGTGAGAAAGATGTTGCTCCTACAATCGACTCTTTTTGATTCACCTGGGAGTGTAGATTGCCCCTAACATTCCGCGATATGTTGCGAACCCAGTTTGCGTTTCTGGTTTTCCAACCGGTTCAAATTTCCTTACGACAAGATTTTTGGCGTTGGTTGACGTTCGTTGCGGTAGTGACGTGGCTCGTAGGGGTTGGGAGGTATTGGGATCATCCGTCAGCGGAGTTCTGGCAGTATCTTGGCGCAGGATCGGTCGTTTACATTTTCTGCTTGTCGACACTTTTGTACTTGATCGTCTGGCCGCTCCGGCCATCCAATTGGATGTTTCGAGGCGTCTTGATTTTTGTTGGCCTGACGTCGCTCCCCGCATTGCTCTATGGGGTACCCGTAGAGCGAGTGGTAGATTTGAAAGCCGCGCAGTCGATCAACGCCTGGTTTCTAGGCATTATTGCGGTTTGGCGAGTGGCCTTACTGTTTCGCTATCTGATCACATCCGCGAAACTGCATTGGTTTATCGTAACAACAGTTGCGGTGCTGTTGTTGTCGGGAATTGTGGTCACGCTGACACTGCTGAACTTGGAGCACGTGGTTTTCGATCTTATGGCCGGAATTAGAGATGAGAACGCCAGTCCTAATGATGCGGCATACCTCGTCGTCCTCGGTCTAGCCTTTATCTCTTTGTGGGCATTCCCTATTGCGCTGATTCTTTATCTGGGGGCCGTAGTTCGTCGTCAACAGTTGGGCAAGCATAGTTAGGCGGATGTCCGCTTCTGGCCGGAACCAGCCGGTCGAGTGATAAACTACTGAACGACTGCTGCTGACCCAAAGCAGACGGCGATGCGTATTCTCGGAGCAATAAAAATGATGATATTTCGACCTAGCCGACGCACTATCTCGGGGATCACGCAGTGTATATTTCTTATCGGTGTCCACTCACTTGCTCAAGCAGGCATTATCAACTTTAGTGGACAACTTGATGTCGTCGAACTAGACACAAACGGTGCTGTGTACTCCGGCGTCGCCATAGGGTCAGTTTTTTCCGGTGTTATCGATGATGTGACCTTCAATGGGTCCATCACCGATGGTACGACACTGACTGCATTCAGTTGTTGTATTGCGGCAGGAGGGTTGAGTATTACAAATAATGAAACTCTGAATGCAGGCGACGCTGCATTGCTGAATTCCCTTGGCAATACTAACTTTGTTGCGGGAGATCAAGTTGATCTGGTCGATCTTGAAGGGGACGCGATGACTTCTGGAGGAGGTCGCATAGAAATCGGATTGTCCTATATATTGGATCCCCTCTCGGTCAGTGATGAAAGTCTGGAGAACTACCCGCCTGACCCGGGTGACATATTGATATCACTTTTTTTCATCTTTGAAGCTGACAGCCAAGATCAGGATATCTATTCAGCGTTTGGTGCGCTTGACGTGCTCGACCCAGACACCGACGGCGATGGCGATCCCGATGCTACCGATCCGGACGACGACAACGATGGCATCGGTGATGCGTTCGACGACGAACCCCTCACTGCCAATAATTCCTGTTCTGGGCTTGATCCGCAGAACGTCACGTTCCAACAAGTGGTGACTGGCAACCTGAGCTGCGCAGCTGAAGTGTCCATCAGCGTTGTCCCGCCAAGCCAGGTACAGGCACTAGGAAATCTGCGCCTAATTGCACCAGCAGTCACATTTCTGTCTGGATTCACCGTGGCCGGACAACTGGAGGTGATCTCATCCCATCCATGTATGGCGTGCTCGCCGTAGCGATTGGCAGAAACTAGTTGGCACCGTAAGACCGCTTCTGGCCCGCTCCAGCCGGTCGCCTGGTCTGAGGTAGAATGGCAGCTTCTGCCCCATTGCGGACGCTTAACATATGGACTTGGTGGCGGGGCAAAATATTTGGTTACTTTGCCTTTGGGCGCATGGGTGCTGTACCGGCTTTTCCAGCGCGAGAAGGCTGAGGCGAGCGAAAGGGGAGTGCCAATTGTTCGCACTCGAGTCCTTGTGATCGCAGGGGGGCTATTGGCGTTAGCGGCTGGCCTCCTAATCTTATCGGCGCAATGAGAAGCGGCCGCTCTTGGCCGAAAGCAGACAGTCAAATTCTCGTCTATATTTAAAGTAAGAGTGGCAGTAAGCAATCCGCCTGCGGCTTTGATTCTTTTTGGTACAAGAGTGGGTGGCGCATAGTCTATTCGCGATCCACAGAGCGGATTTAAGGAGTTGCTGCATCATGCAGTAACCGTCTATCGCAGTGTCGGTGACTACGGCTCATGCGAAAAGGAGGAATGTGATGAATGAAATGTTTTTTGGCCGAACAAGTACCTTCAACAAACCAAGTGTGGGCTGGGTGGAAAGAAAGCGTGTTTCAACGATGAGGATTCTAGGCTGGATTATTTGCAGTCTTATGCTGTCAATGGTCGTGCCGGCAGTCGCAGACGAGGACAGCCATGGCTGGAAAGAGGACAGACATGGCTGGAAGTCCGCCCCACTCGTTAAGTTGATCCGTGAAGCAACGAGGCAGTACCGAGATGCAGAAGTTGCCAAATCTATGGGTTGGTTCGTGGTTGACGACTTCTGTGTAAGCGGTAGCGAAACAGGCGCGACTGGAGTCCACTTTTTAAACCCTGCTCTTGTTGAAGACGGTGTGGTGAATGCCGCTACTCCTGAATTGCTAGTATACGAACCGACTCGCAACGGCAAGCTTCGCCTCGTCGCAGTTGAGTACATCGTCTTTGCTGATCCGCCAGTAGCATTAGAAGGACATTTGATGCAGCTAACAGTAGCGCCCAATCGCTTCGGTATTGGAGTCCCATTCATGCGGCTGCACGTCTGGGCTTGGAAAAGAAATCCTAATGGTACATTTGCAGACTACAATCCAAGTGTTTCGTGTGATGCGCAACCATTGACGACGCCTTAGGAGCGGGATAAGTCTGGCCGACCGATTTGCCACTGCAGCGCGCAATACCTGGCCCGCAAATGACATTTTGCGGGCCAATTTTGTACATTCTGGTGTGTCTCGTGCTGGACATCCGTTACATCTGCTCTTGGCCGTTAACCGCCGTTCTATTTGACTGATTTGCTATTTGTCGAATGACCGCTATTGGCCGTTAGCTGCCCTCGAAATCAGGGCCTTTCGGCGGTCTTGAACGATCGCTGCTGACCCTTGGCGGTCATACGCCAAAGCCTATCTGTTAGGAATGTTATTCTCGGTTTTGCAAACATACTTTTGTCAGCTACGCCTAAATACATCAATCCAACGAAAATTATTGAGAGGTCATAGATGTCAAATATGAGTGACAAGGTCGCTCTAATTACTGGAGCGAGCAGCGGGATCGGTCGAGCAACCGCGTTAGCCTTCGCCGCAAACGGCGCCAAGATTGTGGTCGCAGCTCGTCGGGAAGACGAGTTGGCTGCGCTAGTGACTGAGATTGAGTCTCAAGGAGGAGCGGCTACTTTCGTGAAGACGGATGTATCTGTCTCGAAAGATGTCGAACGAATGGTCGCTCACGCAATTGAGACATATGGGCGTCTTGACTACGCAGTGAACAATGCTGGCATCGAAGGGGAGTGGGCTGGAATTACTGATATGCCTGAGGATGAATGGGATAGAGTTCTAGACATTAATCTGAAAGGCGCATTTCTCTGCATGAAGTATGAAGCCAGAGCTATGCTCGAGTGTGAACACGCTGGAGCAATCGTCAACATCGGTTCCGTGAATTCTTTCCTCGGCTTCCCGACCGGCTCGGCATATGTCACCTCTAAGCACGGCCTGATCGGGCTGACGACGAGTGTCTCCGCGGAGTTGGCGCCACAGGGAATCAGAGTAAACCTTGTGTGTCCGGGATTCATCGATACGCCGATGCATCATCGGGCGCGAAAGATCGTCGGCGACGAACTTTACGACGAGGCATTAATCCCAAATGTTCATCTTCGGCGTGCGGGTCGCCCGGAAGAGATCGCTCGTTCGATTGTCTTTCTATGTTCTGATGAGGCCAGTTACATCACCGGCACGACACTGACTCCGGATGGCGGATATGCACTGACGATATGAGGTCGCGTGTTGCCCTGTTTCCAAACGTCCGCTTGTGGCCGAGAGCGGCCGTGCTATTTCGCAAATACGACCGAATTTTATGTCCGCTTTACCCCCGAAAGCGGACATCGGCGCTAAAATCAGCGAGAAGGGCCGCTAATGACCCAAAGCCGTCATAGGGGTTCTTCGCCCGCAGTGGTGAATTACATTGCGCGGCGATTAACTGAGCACCTCAAGCAGATTCTTCAATATACCGGTTAAATAGCGGATTTCTGGTCTGCGACTGCGTTGCTGTGGGGACAACCGGCCTTATACGTATAAATACATATGTAGTGGGTGTATAACTCTATAACGACAAAGCCAAACCTGCCGAAAGGTGGGACGGAAAGCCACGGGTCCTCGCTTCCTCCGAGAAGCCATGGATGACTCCCCGAAGGACCCAAGACCGCCGGGCTGCCGCTCTGTCACTCTTTAGTTTAAGGGAGAACAATAATGATTCGGATTAAAGTTGCATTCGCAGTACTGGCGCTGGTCTTCGGTGTAAGCAGCGCTCTGGCCGATGGGCACCTGAACTCGACGACAAACACGGAAAGCCTCTATTACTTTTCCGGCCCCGACGCGGGTGGCGACGCGGGCGGACTTTCGCACCTGACACGCACCAACGGCATGATCGTCGCCCGTGGAACCCGCAAATCTCGTGCCGGGTATGTCCACACATTGTGGGTACTCGTGTTCAACTACCCGGACAATTGCTCCGACGACGTCTGCGGCGAGGACGATATCTTCAACGAGGACGGGACGCTCAATGAGCCGCAAGTGGTCGAGGTTGGTCTCGGGATCGGTAACGGCTCGGGGAATATTGCCAAAGCCGACGGAACGCTGGAATTCGGCGCGCGGATTCCGATGAACGCCACGAACGGTGATCATCAGGTCTTGTTTGGCCAGGGCTTCGGCCCCTATTTGTTGACAGAGTCGCCGCACGACGTCGAAGTTCATTTCATCGTGCAGACTCACGGCCAGGCGCGTGGCGGTCCGAAGCTCCTCGAGACATTAAATTTAGAGGGTAGCAACTGCACGCCGTTCTGTTCCGACGTTCAGTTCACTGTGCACCTGCCCTGATAAGAACCAGGGACCGCGAGGACCTTACCCGGCCTGCTCGAACTAACTCTGTCGAATCCTGTTTCGACAGGTGTGTGTAGGTCTGCCAGCGGCGGTCGAACGTCACCTGCGGCAATTACATGAGGCGTTCGACCCTTTTTCGCGTTGGTCTTGGTTAGTACCTTGTGGCGGTTCGCACTGGAAGCGTATTCCTGCAGCGGTTTTTCTTCATAGGCGCGGCAGCAATGCCGATCACCCGGCACCCCCGCATTAATCCCAGTGTGCGCGACTAATGCACTGGTCTCGCTCAGGTTTATCGTCTCAAAGAAGAATGTCGGCTTCTCGCCGTTAGCGGCCGGTCAATTTTCCTGATATCCGGCGGATCGAATGACCGCTATTGGTGAGAGCAGACATTGGGTTTGGCTGATCGGGAATCTGGTTCCAGATCGTCCGCTATACGCTCCAAAGCCGACATTGGGCTATTATCTGGCGAAAGGGCCGCTAATGACCCAAAGCTGACATTCGAGAATCAGGGGGGAAGGTGTGAGATGCGCATCCGCCTCGACAGCTTGCCGGCGGTGAGTCGGCTGATCCGTACGCATGGCGTGGTCCAGGTTGAGAAAAAACGATAAGCTGTCCGCGCATCGGCGCAGGAGTCTTGAAATGAAATGTCTCCAGTCAAAACGGAATATTTTTGCCCCGCTGGGAATTCTGGTCGGTTTGTCAGCGTTCTCGGTCCAGGCGGATGATCGGTGGAAAGACGCTGAAATATCAGGAGGCGATGAGGACGTCGGTACTGGACTGGAAATCATCTTACGCAAACATGGTTCACAATTAGGGTTTGACAGGATTCGCCAGGTCAGACAGAAGTTCAGAACCTTTCCCGAGACCGATCACCCTACTCATTTTATTAAGATTTTGCGCACTGATTCACAAGAACCGATATGGGTGCCGTTTGAGACTCCCGACATCATCTATGGCGCACCACCTATCACCGAGGAAGAAGCAGCTAATCCGGGCCAGAAGCACATTGTTAGCAGGGATAGCAGCCCGTACTCAATCAATCTGAAATTGCCACCAGGTTCACACAAAGTTCAGCTGTTTGACAGTGCAAAACGACTTCTCGATGAACGATCAATCCCGTAAGATAAGACAAAAACCGAGGAGGGTGAAGGCCAAAAAAATCCGCGGTGACAAGTTCCTCAAAAACGATGGAGGTTCAGTATCACTTACCCCGGATCAACCGCACTCTCTGGCAGACTTGTTGACCGGACTGATCATCAGCAATGCCCACGCTGAACCCCCAGAACAACCCAACTTGGAGGCGGGATCTGTCGAATCGGTGGTTCGCATCGCGTTTATCAGTGATAGTTATGCAGCTAATGATGAAACTGATTTTGAAAGTGGTGTGGACAACTTTGTCGCGGGCGCCAACTTGGCCTAAGGATATCCTGATCCTTAACGAATCAATCTCACAATATTTCATCGGACAGAAACTTGATACTTATCGGGTGGATATAGGCGAAAACAGCAATGATCCGCCACAACCTCCGCAGATCAGGAACGGCGTCTGTGATCGATTTGCCAGTCCGATCGGATGCCTATTTGAACTACCTGCCGGTTTTGAGCTTGTAGAGTGTGGTTGCAGCGAAAGCGCTCACCAAAACACCCAAACTGATGCTCAGGTAGTAGCCATTAAATTAGTTTTACGACGAGAAATAGTCTAGTAATTACTATCGCAATTGGGGAAAACATACAGTTCTGTTCTTAACGTCGCGCTGTGGCTGTTGTCTGCCTGCCAGAATCTCTGATTTTCGACTATCTGAATGATTGCTTTGGGTGAAAGCTGCCATTGCACTCAACGCTTCCTAGACTGACTCTAGCGTTCGTTACGTACAACTCCGAATTGACGCGATTCTCCTATCGGCGCATAAGATTTCGTTACAACCGATAAAGGCAAATCTGACCAAAGTCAGTGACGCAAAGCCACGGGTCCTCGTCTCCTCCGGAACTCTCCGCAGGACCCAAGATCGCCGGGCTGCAATCAGTCATCGTGAACGAAATTAAAGTTGTTGGGAGAAGACTATGAATATCGTGAAATCGATCGCTAGTATCGCGCTCTTATCATTGGTGGTAGCAGCACCGAGTGTGCGGGCGGGAGCTGATGAATGTGTGATCGATGCCATACAATGGGGAAAGATTTTTACCCCTGATGATAACGCGATTCCGGCGATTGACGCTGGAATAAAGCCGATACAGACCATTTTTGGTATCAGCGTCGATGCTGGTTATTTTGGACCGGCTTTCGCCTTGTTTGAGCTGCCGCAGTTCAAGGGCCCTGTGCTGTTTGGAAAATTGCGCGTTGATGTTGAGAGAGCGTGGGGCTACGAGTTGGGGGAGGGCCCCGACGAACTGCCGGTTGCCGTCTACGATGTCAATATACCGCTTCTATCAAAGCCAATCTGGACTTACGAGGATTATTATGATTCAAAGGACGACCTTAGTTCAGGCCGGCTATACGGCAATTTTTCTGTATTTGTTGAAGAATCAGATGGCACGCGAGTTGAAATGCCTCTAAGTTACGATGCGATGTTTGACGTTAATGCAGCTGCTGGGGGAGTCTTTGCCATTGGCTTGACCAACAACACTTGGGAACTCGGTTGGGGTTCAGAAGGTGCAGGCGTGCATTTTCTTAACCCATCTGACGGTGGCATAATCCAGCTGGTAATTCCAAACTGCAAGAGCAAATGACGATAATTACGATTGACTGACATTGCCTGTCATCAACACTGATAGCCCCGCTTCGGCGGGGCTTTTTTGGACCGCCCGCTTCTGGCCGTTAGCCGACCTTCGATTCCGTCAATTATCAATGATCTAAACGTCCGCTATCGGTGAAAGCAGTCATTCATAATCCGGCTTTCGGAAAATTCCTGGCGAGCGACCGTTTTCCCCTGAACGCTGCCGTGTCTAATATTGGGCAAGGGCTGCTAATGACGCAAAGTAGACACTGCTAAGTACATTCCAGAATTGGCTCGTTTTCGGCGCATGACACACTGTAGATGGCATAGTGAGTAAGGAGCATCTCCGAATGCGTCATTCAGTCCTTCTACTTTTTTTCCTATGCTCTGCTTGTGCTTTTAACGAGGAGTACCCGGACAACTGGTCCCCGGTTATTGTCGGCACTACGGAATGTCCGGACATTTCTGGCATCTATAAGAATGGCGGCAATTGGGCGTCGGAAATAGAGCAGTCAAACAAATCAGATATATTTCTGTCGAGTTATTTTCAGAACAATATTTCGAGTACGAAGCGGAGATTACTATTGCGCATCCCGATATCGATAGTATTCAAGCGATTATTTACAGTGCTGGCAAGTCGCATCCATCTCTCACGCTCTCTCGCTCCGATGGTGACTTTTCTTGTAAGGACGGAAGGATCTGGTTTTCGGAGTCTCGATTTTCGGACTATGGATTTGGGACAATGGAAGGCATTTTGGGAATGGGCTACGGCAAGGTACGGGTCGGATTCACAAAATATTGAAGATGGCTCACTGGTTGGGGAGGCCCTATATTCAGAAGTTGGTGTTGTGTTCATAATGATCCCAGTCGCGAGTTCTAGTAAGGATTACATTCTTTGGAATGCCGTGGGCTCAAACTCGAATTCTTGATCAATAACATACGGCTCCAATAGTCTATGGCATGTCCGCTTCGGCGAGCAGCCGCCAGCGACCGCTTTGGGTCAGCAGCAGTCGGGATGCGCAATATCTCAGCCATAGCTGAACACGTCGGGTTTGTTGCCATCCAAGTCACGGAAGAGTCCAGGCCCGTAGAAGCCGTCGCCACCTTCGGCACGGGCGGCGGCGTCGGTCTGTTTTTGCGGAGCGTAGAGACCTGGTCGGCAACGGGCAAGCCAGGAGGGCCTTCGTCGGAGCCGCCGAGTTCAATTGCCTTCTTATAGATCCGATCGACTTGGTCGCGCGATAATTTCTGCTGATGACCCATTGCAGACGCTCGGTGGATTAGACAAATGGCAAGTCAATACGCATCCGCCAAGCAGGCTTTTGACCCATCTCCGGCTAACTGTTACTTTCAATAGGGCGATTATTCATCCTATCAGCGGGGTCCCCGATGCAGATACGAAGAGTCGCCAGAAACGCCGTTTTCATCACCGCCGGTCTCGCGTTGCTCGCCGTCGCCGCGGGCTGGCTCTACAACCGCGCCGCCCGCTCGGCAGCAATCCGCGACTATCCGCCGCCGGGCAGGATCGTCTCTCTTGACACGCACGACATGCACATCGACTGTCGCGGTGAGGGCGAACCGACCGTTGTTCTCGAGTCGGGAATGGATCCGCTCGGCTCGATCTCCTGGACGCTGCAACACGACCGGATGGCGTCGCTCACCCGCACCTGCGCCTACGACCGCGCCGGCATCGCGTGGAGCGACACCGGACCGCGCCCCCGGGATGGCGAGCGCATCGCGAGTGAACTGCACGAGACACTGACGCGGGCGGGCGAAACAGGGCCGTTCGTTCTGGTCGCGCAGTCTATGGGCGGACCCTACGCGCGGATCTTCGCCGGCCGCTACGCGGATCGGATCGCCGGCATCATGCTCGTCGAGTCATCCCACCCCGAGCAGTTCGATCGTCTGCCGCAGAACGAATCGTTCAGCCCGCCACCCGACATCCTGATCCGCGCCATGCCGCTGCTGCGCGAGATCGGCGTCGTGCGCCACCTGATGCAGGAGGAGCTGCGCTTCAAGGGCCTGCCGGCCGACAGGCAGGAGGCCCTATTCGCCGTCTCGGCCGGCAGTATGGCGACGGTCGCGAGCGAGTTCGGTCAGATCACCAAGACACTCGCCCAGGCGAACGCCGTCCAATCGTTCGGCGATGTTCCCCTGGTCGTCCTCAGCAGCGGCGACCCGCCCGACGCCTCGCGCATCCCCGATCTCGAGCAGGAGGATGCGGACGCCGGCCATGCCATCTGGCTGGAGATGCAGCAGGAGCTGGCCGGATTGAGCTCGCGCGGAACATACCTGCCGATCCCCGACGCGTCGCACTACATGCAGCTCAGCAACCCCGACGTGATCGTCGAGGCGTTGAACAGCCTGCTGCTGCAGATCGCCGCACGCTGATCGATCCGAGGGATTGGCGCGGGCGATAGACTCGCGCACTCGCTGCGGCTGCAACGCGGCGCTGATGTAGCTGGTAGAGCAGATCAGTTTATCGGGTGGGGCGGCGTCTGGAACGTCAGGGACTGTTGGTTCGCGATTGTGACAACAGCTATCTGGCGTGGGATGCCGAACGGGCCTCAGGGTTGCGTGATGACGTAGAATCTATCCGCAGTGTTCTTTTGGAATCTTTCGCAAGAAGCGAGTATTTCCGGTACTCGTTCCTGGTGACTGGAGTTCCGCTATTGGACGTTAGGCGACGCTGGTGATTGATTGGTATGAGCGGCCGGTATGCAATCGAAAGCAGCCACCCAGGTGATAAACTGCTGGCAGGCTGCTCCTGCCAAATTCCATCATGCGAGTGACTCCCATTCGTCGGCTAGGTACAAGCCAGAATTGACGCTGACGTTCTTCTGTAACATACCTTGACCGAAAGCAGCACCGATTCTTTTGTATGAAGCTGTCTGATGACCGGCAACAAGAGTCAGGCTGGAATACATAAATTAGCGGAGGTCACCGTGAAGAAATCACATCTGTTGAGTGCTGTGTGCGCCGTCCTGTTTTCCTTAATAACTGTATCAGCCAATGCGGAGCTAATTGGCCGCTTACCAGCAACACCGGGCGGCTCGGATTGGCAGGCCTACTATGATGATGAGGCCGACCTGAGCTGGACGGCAAACGCCAATATCAATGGCCTGATGAATTGGGACGCTGCCAATACTTGGGCGGCGGCCCTGGATATTGACGGCGTCACCGGCTGGCGGTTGCCGACAACGACGCAGCCTGATCCGAGCTGTTCTAGCCAGGGTGGTGCCGGTCCTTTTTCTTCGGCTGCTTTTAACTGCACCGGCAGCGAGATGGGCAACCTATGGTACAACGTGCTAGGTTTGAATGGGGATTCGGGAGTCGTGTCAGATTTAGACTTCAGCCCGTTTACCAATATGACCTATTACAACGGTCACTGGTCGTCTACTGAGTTAGCGTGGAATCCAACCCAAGGAGCATGGTCATTCCTATTCGGCAGTGGCTACCAACAAAGCGCACCGAAGGATTTTTCATCATAAAACGACGCGGCTCGGGCGAGGTCATTGGTACCAAGAACAACATATCCAATCATCGGGATCTCCTTCGGGGTTGGCGCCTTGCTGCTAACGCCGTTCCTGTGCAACGTTGGCGGGGAAAAATTATTTTTGGAGCCGCCTGACGGCTGCTGTGGGTCAAGAGCGGAAATTATAGCGCGAACCAGGCGAATGACTCAGTTCGGCCAGAAGCAGAACTTCCCCTACTTGCCGGATTACGATGCCATTTGTGACTTGGCACACAGAATGACCTGAGGATTTTCGGCTAGATTTGATAGAGCCACGAACTAAGGTAGTACAACAAAAAGAGGGAGTTATGATTTACTTAATTGGACTGTTATCCACAGTTGCATGGGTATGGTTGATCGTAATTGCCTTCAAGAATGATTCTACGGTATGGGGAGTTGTCATGATTTTGTTTCCTCCCGCGTCTTTCGTGTTCGGAATAGTGCGCTGGAGCGTATCCTCGGTTCCTTTTGTTATGTTGCTCGTCGCAATTGGACTAATGTTCACATTATCTCCAGAGGACATCGAAAAATATGAGGAACTGGAACAACGACAATACAAACAGTGATCCAAACGTTTGTAGGTAACAAAAAAGTTTGAAGCCGCCCACAAACTGCGCGAACCGAATGCTCATCTTATTCGTCCTCGATAGCGAAGTGCTTGAGGAATAGAACCCCGAAAGCTTGACCGGCCGCTTTGGGTCAGCAGCAGTCGTTCAACGTTCTAGCACCTGGACGATTGCTTACGGCCATGACGAGACGTTCAGGCAACAAGCACGGTGACTTGCTAGGGATCAACCTGATCAGGCACTTTGGCTTTCGTCAGCCACAAACCAACAGCGCTTGGGACCATCAGCCAGCCACCGCTAACAGGCATTGCGACAATGGCCAGTAGCGTCAAGATCGAGAAGCCGTAGCGTAGAAATGACGAAAATACCTGCTGGTCTCTTTCTATCTGATCAACCGTTGCGCCGAACAGAATAGTCATTATTCCGAATAATTCAAACCAGAATGCAAGGGATGTTCCGGCATTTCCGTTGACGGCATTCCAGACGCCAGCGCCCACAATCCTAGATAAAGGCTCAAAGAAGACGACTGCGCCAAATACACAATGAATCACACCGACAAGAATTATCCATCTACCTACCCAGCGCGTCATTGTCCTATGTCCATCGCAACCGGCTCCCTCGGGTCAGTAACAGTCGCTCACGATTCTAGCACCTGGATGGCTGGTAACGGCCGAAAGCGGAAGTTCAACTTGTGTGTTATTTGTTTATTTTGTGCGTTTCGGTTGAAAAGCCTAGTAGCGCCGATGCCACCAAACCCATTACTACGAGAATAACTGTCAGGACAAGCGGGGGGTTACCTGGAGTACTCATTTGAACCGTGTAGGTCGCGTAACAGAGCAGTGCTGAGTAGCCAGTCGAAACAGACGGTAGAAGCACCTTGTATGGCTCCGTTGATTTACGAAAAGACGCAAAGGCCATATAAATTGTAGCGAAACCCGCAACGAACGCGCCGCCACCAAGGGCCTTCAGAAGACCGAGTATCAACCCTTGAAGGTTGATGTCTAACTCCGACCAGTCAGCTTGAACTGCCTCGGAATGGTAAGGCATGAATTCGTCGATTGAGAGGTAGAGTCCTCCGATTGATAGCAGGCTTAGGCCAAGAAGCAAGAAGATGGCAAGCGATGTTTTAACCAACTTTTGGTCCGTTAAAGCGTATGGAAAAGAAGCCAATGCAGCCAATTAGTTAGGCTGCCCCCTCTTCATTGTCCTGCAACTCAATTGACGCCCCGAATTTCGAGTGCAGTTCAACTAGCTGTTTTTCCGGATCGCGCCAAGGTACGACATCGAATTCGGCAGAAATCAGATTCAACAACTCAATTTCGTGTTGAGTCGTATCTGGATAAAATTCACCGGTTTGGAGGTCTAGAATCGTACCAGCGGGGTCGTAAACTAGTTGTTCCAGCGAAAAATACCCTGCGCGGCAACCTAATGAGAGAAAGTCTTTCAGATTACTTCCAACAATCACGTTCGGCTGGTCGAAATTCATCGGAACGGTCATTACGATCGGTGGATCATTCGCATCGAGTTTGCTGCCGACGAGGAATCCATAGTGAACGCCGTCTCCGCCAGTAGATGCAAACGTAACGGAGTTTGTGGGCGTGTATTTGTAGGCGGGGTAGTCAAAGGCGCGGTGAAGAAATAGGCCAATGTCACCAAACGAATACATGTCATCGCCGCGGGAGTCGCAGGATATCGCTTTCGATAGTTCGAACAGGCGTGATAGAGGTTTTGGGACTATCGTAGTCAAGTGCTGGCTAACCACAGTTCGCGAGTCCAAATTGAAGCATAGCACTTGCTCTAGGTGCGTTACTTGGAATGTCTGCAATGGGTCAGCAGCAGTCGTTCGCTAGTTTATCACCTGGGCGGCTGATTCCGGCCAGAAGGAGACATTTGGAGTGAACCTCAGATCATAGATTCGCGCTTCCAAGTCTCCACCAAGTTGGCAGCATAGTCTTGAAACCGTGTTAACGAGACGTCGAACTCAGATTCGATAATCGAGGCGTCGCCGGTTCCGCTACCATCGCGTTCCCATAGTCGGTACGCCCCCGCGATTGCCTCCGCTACTTTCGTCGATCCGATGGCGGCCCCTACGTGCTCAATGAAAACGTCGTCGCTGATCGCAATGAAACGCACTTCGGACCCCATTGCCCGACCGAGTCCATTTGCAATCTGTGGGAACGTGAGTGCTTCTGACCCGACGAGATCAAACGATCGGTTTCGAGGGCCACTGATCATAGCCTGGAACGCGATCTGTGCGATGTCGGCCGCCGCAATCGGCTGAATCAATGCGCTTTCGGAAAACGGCCAAGTGAGACCAATGCCCAACAATGCCTCCGGCCCCGCCATTGAGACATTATCCATGAACATGCTTGGCCGCAGGATTGTGTACGCGAGGCCGCTGGCAGCTAAGTCTCCCTCAATGGCACGTTTCGTCTCGATTAACGCGACCCCCGGGGCTGTCTCCGGTCCCATGGCCGAGAGCAACACGAAGTGTTTTGCTCCGGCCGACTGGGCAGCATCGATCAGACTGCGACCCCGCGACCGCTCGACGTCAAAAGGCTCATCATAGCCAACAGGAAGAGGACTACAGTAATACACTGCTTCGACGCCAGTAAGTGCAGAAGAGACGCCTTTGTGATCATCCAGATCGGCAGCAACGATCTCGGCACCATCGAGTGCCAGGTTCACACAAGAATCAGGGTTTCGGACAACGGCACGCAGATCATGACCATTTTCCAAGGCTAGCTTTGCAACGGCGCTCCCAGTATTGCCGCTGGCACCAATTACAGCGATTCGCAAGTTTGCCCCTCCAATCTCAACTCAATATAGAAGCTGACGCACTTTTATCGAGTGACCGCTTCGGGTCAGTAGCGGTCGTTCAGTAATTTACCACGCCAAGGGCTGCTATCGGCCAATAGCGGTCATTTCCCCAAGCGAAAAGAAACACCGCGGCTAGGCTTCTTATTCAATCCTGATACTTGGCCAGGCTTTTTCCGGCGTCTCACTAAACTCCTTCTAGCGAAACCGATGCCTAGGAGTGCGCAAGTGCCACTAAGTTTCCTTGCCCACACAATAATGACGTTTCGGATCTATCCGCATCGCGTCTTCGATGCACGTTCATGTCAATTATTAAGAATAGAAGCTAATCATTTATGAAACCGACGAAAAGTTCCGTGCAAACTGGTTCGTAGTTTTGCGAAGTCGCAACCGCATTGCGAGTCGTCACCGATACTGTCTCTGTAACAAAAATGTCACTTGCTCGGGCGACGATGTCGAGGTTATGTTAATCAAGGACGTTGAGCTTAGTCCGAAAAAATTTAGTCTCTATGCGAACGGAGAGCGCATTTTGATTAGTTACCAGTCGCGCCGCCATCGGTGCCTGATGGATGAGTCCGAGCAGGCTCTATCGGATGCAGTCCAAAGCGTACCCACGCTTGAATCCCGAATTGCCAAACAGGTTCTCGCAGACCCCAAGACATACCGTCTGTGGGAATCCCGCCACGCCGATCTGGTTCGGCCTGTCGCAGAACAAAGGAGGCGGGGGCCGCAGGTTCTGGCACTGCGGAGCATCGAGGCCAGCCTTCTGCATCGTCGCGCCCTGATCGAACACATTCGCGAACGCCAGATTGTCGGAGCGGAGCGGGACAAGCTATTCCATGTTTTTTACGGGCCCAGAGACCCCATCGATGCAATAATCACCGAACATCGCCAGTACGTACTTGCGGTATCGAGCCGCATATCGGCCGATCATCTCATCAATGTTATGCACGATCCGGTCAGTATCCACCTGCTGGAAGTGTACGAATCGATCTATCGCGAGTATTTCGAGCTCTACTGTTTCATGGTGACAACGGAGGACGCGGCCATCTCAGATGCCATTGGACTGGTCATGCGAAATGCGCACCAGCGTGCAAAAAGCGTACGTGAGCGACTTAATTTCATTGAACCGGACAACAGGTTTTCCAATTTTGACCGGGAAGCTGCGCTCGCTCGCAGTGGACGCTACCCGATACTGGACTATATGGTTGGGTAACCCCTGTCGCGGAAATCAATTTCCGCTTTGCTTGTGGACTGCTCCGGTTGAGCAAGCTGCTCCAAGGATTCAGAGTTAAGAAGCGTACGTGTAGTCCGCTTTGGGTCATTACCAGCCGTTGAGTGTATCAAAGGGTGAACGACTGCTTACGGCCAAAAGCGGCCGCTCGATGAAAGTGACAAGACGCTGGAAAACGGTTTTCAATACCCTGAGAACATATCGGTTTTTGACACTTTGAACAGCCCGTCTTCTTCCTCGATGATCGCGAGGTAAATAATGTAGTCATGCACTGCAACGCCGTTCGGCGTGTGCACGCTGACCAGCTTGAAGGCGGACTCGCCTCGCCGCGCCGACCTGTCAACGCCAGGCGGTAATGGCATTTGCTCGCTGACCTTGGCATCACCATGCTTGCCGTTGTACACGGCAATGACCTCGACATGATCGAAATACTCGTACGCGACGCCATGTTGGTTTTCGAGATTATTGATTTTCGCGTAGATGGCTTCCGCATTCTGACTGTCGCGCACCTTGCTGGAGAACATAGCCTCGAGCTTTTCCAGATTGCGAGTAATGAGGTTGACCGCGAAATAATGGGTAAAGGCCCGCACGCGTTCGGCCATGATCATTGATCCTTTCAGATCGCCGATGACCCGGATAACCTCGCGCTGCTTTGCGCCCACCCAATGGTAGTGCCTCGCGAGTTTCTCGACGTCCGTCTTGTCGACTTCGCCCGCGTAGCTCTCCGAATAGAGACAGTCTTTTCCGCTGAATCCGTTGAAGCGGATCTGGTAGTCCTCCGGCGTTCGATACATCTCGTCGTCGAGCCAGGTTTCCTTGCCACTTGCGCGGTGTACGACAGAATAAAGGTCCTCGTTCCAAAGGAAATTGAGAACCTCGTTGACAGCGCTTTGGGTGTACTTGCCGTTCTTGTTTACAAAAACCTGCAGCACATCCGCGAAATCCAGTGTCTTCTCCTGGGCGAGAAGATCCAGAAACTGCTGTTGCTCTCTCGGTGTAGTTGGCACTCCGGGATATTACTTCAGGCTGACCATCATCGGTAGGATCTTATTAACGGGCGCTTCACGACTGATCTGCGCGATATGCGCTTCGGGGTTGCCCTAAGTCGGCTTTTGAGCGCGTCTAAGCAGCTGCCAGTGAGTGGCTGCTTTGGGTCAGGAGCCGTCATTGTAACTCAGACAATCCGACCGGCTGGAATGCGAAGTAAAGCGGCCGCTCATTCTGCTTCCTCGTGAACTTCTGCAGTCGGCCAAAAGCGGTCGGTCACTAACGGTTATTTCGGAAGGTATTGCAAACCGCTTGCTAACCAACCTGCTAGAACCACAAGAAAGACAGCTCCTGCTATCTTCTTGGTGCGAACTTTTCGTTCGAGGACGTCTTCCTCTGGAATAAGTTCTGTTTTCATATCCTGATATGTAGCGAGTTTGAAACTATGAAACCAATTAGGCTAAGCAAAGCTAGGAGGCCAGCCAATGCCCACCAAGCAATACGGTTGCTCATGCCGTAAGAGCCGATAACGATGGATAGAGCGAGCAGGGAAATATGGCGAAAGTCCCGCACCATCGCTGGGACCATCCCGTTCTCGATAATTCCGCGCACCCGCAACATTTCATCATCTATGGTCCAGCGAATTTTTTGCACGCCTTTTCTCAGCAACAAAAATGCTGTCAGAACGAAGAACAGGAGCGGTATAAAAGTTGAATTCACTTGGCTATTTTTCCGATATTGCCAACGGCTGCTTTGGGTCAATAGCAGCCATTTCCAATGCGCTCAATACTAGCATTTGAACGGCTGCTCTTGGAGTAAAGGAGCCGCTCGTTCAACAATCCTCAGTGTCATTTTGACGACGAGAGGATAAAAACCATGAATAAACTACTTAAGCACTTCCAAAACCCGGGACCGTGGAACAAGGGAAAACTGATGGGTCAGAAAGCACCCCTGACAGCTCAGGAGATATGGTCAATTAGAATGCGCCTGCAAGACGAAGGGTGTACGCGGGACCTGGCGCTGTTCAACTTGGCCATCGATAGCAAGCTTAGGGCCTGTGATTTACTTCAGCTCAAGTTTGCCGACATCTCCAGCGGTGGTCACGTGAACAAGCGGGCATCGATCTCCCAACAAAAGACCGGCCGCCCAGTGCGATTTGAGATAACGGCTCGAACAAGGAAGTCGGTCAAAGAATGGGTAAAGGTATCGCAACCCAGCTCAACCGACTATTTGTTCCCGAGTCGCATCAGCGAGTCTACGCATCTTTCGACCCGTCAGTATGCGCGGATAGTCGACACGTGGGTGGCATGGATAGGACTCGATCCAACTTCGTACGGAACGCACTCGCTCAGGCGAACCAAAGCAACGCTAATCTATCGGCGAACCAAGAATCTCAGGGCCGTACAGCTTCTCTTGGGTCATACAAACCTCGACAGCACCGTCCGCTACCTGGGCATCGAAATCGACGATGCGCTGGAAATGTCGGAGCAAACTGACGTATAAACAGGGCTAAGCGAACGTCTGGTGACTTCGCAAAGCGGCCGTTCAAACCGCTATTTTTGACAAATTTGAACGGCTGCTACTGACCCTTTGCAGACATATCGCAGGGAGCTTTAGCAGTAAGTGATTGTCGAGAGAAGATGATCTTTTACTTGGCGCGACTAGAATTTGGCTTCTTGCTTTTCTTCCGGCTCCCATCGATGCAACAGGCCGGCCAATGCCCGGTTATAGAAGTCTTCTAGGAAAGCTTTTCGGCTAGATTCCTGATCTCCCGTCTGTTGCATCAGAGTTTCCTTGAGTGGATGGTTGCTTCCAATAAGAAACTCATTTCTAGTCCATAGCCTGTGCAACAACTTTTCGGTTGGTACGGACGCAAACTTACCACCCGAACCACGATTGCAGTCATTGCAAGCCAGCACAAGATTCCAGATCCCATCAATAATTGGCCCAAATCCATGCTGTTTTAAGACGTGGGGAAAGAAATGGTCAACCTCTGGGAACGAGTCCTTCTCTTTGTCCAAATGTATGCCATCAAAACAATAGAAGCAGTAGCCCATCTGATATCCATTAAGAGCATCACGACTGCTGGTGACAATCTTCCGTCGTAGCTTACTATCGACAGCAAATAATGATTCAGTGTCGGGGTCATGGCCTACAGATACCAACGCCCGAGATACCTTAAGTTCCCATGCAGTCTCCACCAGCCGCCACCTAGCTTCGGCTTCCTGAGAGAGATCGACAAACTGGGGTTGTTGCGCAAGCAATGAAAAGTTCTCCGTGATGCGGATGCCGCCATTGGTTTTACGCTCATCGATGAAAAATCGCGCCGGGACATCCGTTTGTTGGACGCGGTGAAATGCATCTATGACATTGGCGAATCCCAACTTCACGGTCGTGTCGACCAGCGCTGACCGGGAAACGATGCCTGCATTGAAACCGCGACATGCATCGAGAAACTTACTGCTAGCGGACGTCCCCTGCTTGTCTGCCGTCTTCAAATGCTCGACTAAGTGCCTGACGTAGATAGGCGCGAGATCTTCTAACTTGATCAGATCCCCTTCAGCGGGCCGTATGTCCAACAGCGACTTCGCCAGCGCGAACTTATAGCTCTGGACGTTGAGACCATATAGGACAATACCGCGCCAGTTGTCCTCTATCGTCGGCTCCCTGATGCTCTCAGAGGGGTACATCGCTCAGTAGAAACCTTTGCCTGGAATCACATGCCGTATGCCGCCACGAGGATCTTCCACGTCGCCCACGCGGCGAGGGATGAGATGCGTGTGACAGTGGAAAATAGTCTGTCCTGCTGCCTCACCCGCGTTAATGCCGATATTGAAACCCTCAATATTGGGATAGCTGACCTGTAAATCTTCTTTAACTTTTTTCAGCAGTTCGTCACAGGCCAATATCTCATCCCTTGTCAGTCCGAAGTAATTCTCTACGTGGCGCTTGGGAATGATCAAGGTATGACCTTCCGTAACGGGAAATCCGTCCCGTATCGCATAAGCGTAGGCGTTAGAGGCGATAACTCGCTCATCCCCTATCGAGCAGAAAAGGCATTCGGCCATTGGCACTTGATCCGGTTCATAAGTTCTTCGTGGATGATACCTGCGAAAGCCCTGAAGTTCTGGCGGCGTCGCAATAGATAGGTATTGGGGGCGGAGGCTGACAATTCTAACAAGACTGACTCGTTGTGGCCGAAACCAGCCGGCCAGGCAATTCGAGGTAGAATGACGGCTACTGACCCAAAGCAGACATTGGCGATCTAATATCATTGAGGTTTTCATTTGAGCGAAACACCCAAGAAGAAAAGCGAGGCCGAGGAGAAGTTCCTTTTGGCTGTCGGCTCAATTACGTTATTCGTTGTTCTGCCGATAATGTGGTTGTTTGACCTTGGCCCGTTCGGTTGGTTTGACGGCGGTGGTGTGTCCACGCGCGAGTCAGAATACCTTGTAGGCAAGAGTGGCTTTGCTTGCATTACTGAGAATGCTGCACTCCGCCTGGAGGATGCTACTGCTCGCCGGGATAGCGGTAAGCTGAAGGTATTGATGGACAGCCAGTGTATCAACACAGTGCCTACGTTAGTCCCACTCAAGTTTAACTCCGGATCATTCAGTACGAGCGTGCGATACGTCTCTTGGCCCGCAACGCAGGGGCATCCTGCCGGGTCCGGTTACATCGGCCCGTCGTACTTCGAATACATGACCGACGCAGAACTTGATAAAGCGTGGGAAACGTGGGGGCCGATCTGCGAAAAGTACAGCCCCGGCGACTGTGCTACTGGAAGGTAGTGGCTGCCTATCGCGACCGTCCGCTTATGGCCGTTAGCAGTCGCACAGGTGCTAGAATGTTGAGCGACCGCTGCTGATCGCAAATCAGCCGTTCGCTTACACTGCACAGAGACCCGAATGACAGAAGACCTTACGCAAGTTGCGACCTTCGAGGATGAGGCATCTGCAGAAATTATTGCTGGAATGCTGCGAAGCGAAGGCGTGCCGACAGAAGTTCGAACAGTCTCGCCATTGCCCGGACTAATTGATGAAGTGCAAATATACGTGGCCACATCGTTGGCTCACCGGGCACAGCAGTTAATGAACTCGTCAAAGGTGACTGACGAGGAATTGCGATTCGCTGCTACAGGCGAACTCGGCCAAGACGAGCCGTAATTGTAAGCGACTTGAGCGGCTGCTTTTGGCCGAAAGCAGCCTGTCGAGTGATAAACTACTGAACGACTGCTGTTGACCCAAAGCGGACATTCAATTGCTGGCCAATTATGGGAGAATTGCAACCAAAATACGGCGCAATTAGCGCACGAATATGCTCTTAGGCGTTTTGGACTTGGAGGAAAACCATGAAGAGGACATATCTACTGTTGGCCGTCGTCGGAGCGATTCTGCCCTACATCTTCTTTTTTCAGTTCGTTCAAATCGAAGGATTTAGCCTACTCACATTTGTGGAGGCCTTATTCGTAAATGGTGCTGCTGGTGGCTTCAGCGCAGATCTTCTTTTTACATCATTCGTATTCTGGCTATTCATGTTCGTGCAGCAAACAAGGTCGAAGGGCCCTAAGCCGTATCTTTTCATCATTCTGAATCTTACGATCGGTTTGAGTTGCGCATTGCCAGCCTATCTTTACGCTAGAGAAAATGCCTAACCAGCAAGAGCGATGCGATGCCAGACCTTCATCCAAACGACCGCTCCTGGCCGAAAGCAGAAGTTCGAGTGATATGATGCTGAACGACTGCTGTTGACCCAAAGCAGCCGGTCGAATGAGGGGGAGATTTGTCGTCAGACATAGTTCATCTGAATGTTCATGAAGGTGGATTCGAGTTAGTCGTTCATGCCGAGTTGCCGGTTGTAAACAAAGTCGATTGGACCGACATCAAGAGAATTGAGGTGTTTCGTTCTGACGAAGACGGGGTGATCTCCGTCCGTCTGAAGATAAGCCTTTTCTGGGGCCGCCATAGAATCCTGATTGAAGACTCGATCTCGGGCTTTGACCAACTAACTGATGCAATGGAGGCGGCTTATCCGAGTCTCGCGACCGGATGGAAGGAGAGAATCTGGGCTCCGTTCGGGTATCCGCACCACGAAATAATCTACGACGCGGGCTGATGTAGGGAACGACCGCTCCTGGCCGAAAGCAGCCGCCCAGGTGATAAACTAACGACCGACTGCTGCTGACCCGAAGCGGTCGTTCGCGAAATGCCGAATATCGGGAGGCCCGAAGCAATGCCGAGTCGCTTTTTATTGTGGTGGCAGCGGCCTATTCGCACAAGCGACAGGGTGTCAGCGGCATTCGTAGGCTTATTCGCCGGATTATGGATTGGACTCCTTGGTCGGCTAATTCTCGTCGACGGACCAGCGCCTATTTCGGTCCTATTCTACTGGGGAGTCTCCGTCGCCGTTTTAAGTGCGATCTTAGGCGCTCTGTTTCCTCGGCACGCAATGATAGTGTTCTACCCGTTTACGTTCTTCGGCGTTGGCGGAAGTTGACTCTCGCGATCGAGTTGCCGCCAAACGATGAACGATAGCTTGAGGAAAGAGGTGATAAGCGCTCAATGGAAATAGCAAAGAAGAAACTAGTATTCTCTGGGCTAGCATTGCTTTCCGGTATTTTCTACTTAGGAATACCTGGCATATTGCTCCTGTCTGACTTTAAGCAGGGCGGAGTGGCTCAAGTATTGGAGGCTATTAAGGCGCCGGAATATGATGAAGTTGAGTTGTGGGCTTTCTATGCTCCAGTTGCAGCATTAACTTTATTCGTAGTCTTTGCTGTAAGCATATTAACCAAAAGCAAAGCATCTGTAGTAATAGGAATTATTTGCGCAGTTTTTTCGGTCTGGTCGCTTACTCAGATTAGTACGATTGGTCTATTTGGCCTCGTCGTATCTGCGATGTATTTGTTTAACATGTATAGAGAATCCAACTGAAGCTACACTTAACCAGTCACTCCTAATTATCCGCCTACGTCGCTGGCGCTCCTTCAGCGTTGGCAGACTTCAACCGTGAGGGCACGAGGATAATCACACATGCCTAGATCAATTCTAATAACTTACGTGGTATGGGCGATTCTCTTGGCGTTATACGGGGGCTTAGTCATTTCTACGAGCGACTACGCCGAGAGGGTAGGAGAAGAGACGGCGCAGTACTTTAAGCTCCTGTTCGCCGGAGGCGGCATCGCGTTTCTTACGATTGGTGGCTTCTTCGCGTGGTTCACCCAGAAGGGAAAGGTGTGGGCGAAATGTATCTTTGTGGTGATGTGCGGTTACAGTGCTGTCGATGCGATTTTGGGTCCCTATGCCTTAAGCACTCTAACCCCAACGATCTTCGGCCCGCCGGAGTGGGCGAGTTCGCTGGTCATAGCGCTGGGGTGGGCATATCTGGCCGGACTTGCGTGCTATACGCGCCCTAACCAATCATTCCAGCCGACCGGTTCCGCCGGTGGCTGAGTTCAGCCGTTGAATGTCCGCTTTTTCAATATTCCAGTATTGTCAATGACTGGAACTGGCCGGAAGCCGCCGCCCACGCAATTCGAAGTAGATTGACGGCTTCTGACCCAGAAGGGCTGGTCGGCTCCACTCCACATCACACTAAACGAGGACAAGATGCTTAGTGACAAAGATTTCGCGGTCAAGGTTTTGGCGGAGACTGCCGAATGCCTCAGGCGGCTAAATACCCTCCTACTGGAGGTGCAAGAGACCGTTCCAGCAAATGAATTCAATCAGCTTCGACGGGGCGTAGGAAAGGTTCTTGGCTACATGTACACGGATGTGGATCGACCGATTCATAGAATGCACCCTGAACTCGAACCTGAAGAATTGAAGGACCACTAATGTTCCGTCTCAAGCCGCTCGAGTTTTTCGAGGTAGAATTACAGCTTCCGATCCGGAGGACACATTCACGTGCCTCCCGACCCAAACCGAGAAGACTGGTTGAGTCTCCATGCCAAGACTGAAAAGGATATCGTGAACTACACCGCAACAATGACTCTCGATAAGGATTTCATGAGCGAGAGCTTTGATCAAGCACGCCGGTACGGGAGCCGATGGCGCCTAAACGAGTTGGCTATCGGCGTAATTTTCATTGTTGCTGGTATGGTGCTTTTGGCGTACGCAGATTGGGCAACGGCTCTGCCAGTTGTCCTCATCGTTATCGGTATTTTCGAGATTTTCAGTAGCCGAATCAAGAAGTTCTTTTGGCTCCGGAAACATGGCAAAAGCAAGGCTGCAAACGCAAACATTGAGATGTCGTTCGACGATACAGGCTTCGAGACAAAGAGCAGTTTTTCATCTGCGCGCATGGCTTGGGAAGGCGTCGAGAAATGTGTCCGTACGCCGAAGGGGATCCTGCTCTGGCCGCAAAAGGGAGTGTACTTCTACATTCCGGAGGAATCGGTCGGAGCGGATGCGATAACTTTTATCGAATCAAAAGCGGTCTAGGGTGCTGCTTGGGCAGCTGCTTCCGCCCGGAAGTAGTATTCTGACTGCTTAGAGCACGACTGATCACTTGGCGAAACAGACGGCATTGGAGGAAATCGATACTTGATATCTATAGCAATGTCGCTTGCAACTGCCACTGGGGCTCTGGTCCTGATCTACGGGGTCCGCGTGGTGGCGAAACTGATCGCAGGACCGAGCGCGGACCCGCGGGCGGTCGCTATGGCCGCCTACGTTGCTGCAGCGGCTGCGGCCATCCCATCGTTTTTCATTGCCGTGACGGTCGGCGGCAATATGGGTGGTGGTTGGGCTGAGACAATCGCCGGAACATCAGCAATCCCTATTGGCGTCGCCGTGGGCATGTTTGTCGTGCTAGTCGGACTAGTTGTTGTTGCAAGTGCTTTAGTGGCGTTGATTACCCGGGCTATCAGAAGCTAAGTGAGGCCAATCGAATGACCGCTATTGGCCGTAAGCAGTCGTTCACCCTTTGATACACTCAACGGCTGGTAATGACCCAAAGCGGTCGTTGGACGTAGTCTTTCGTCACATTCGGAGATTCAAGTGCCTTGAGTGACCGCGACCGGAAAGAATCTGGATCTGCCGCAGGTTCGATGGGCCAGACCAATGGGGAACATTCCGAGTCAATGTCCGAAGTTGGTTCTTGGAAGGTCGCCGGAATCGTAACAGTTTTCGGTGCGGGCCTGCTTATGGTGGGCGCTTTGCGTTTCTACGATATTCGATCTGACGACCCGCCAGCGTTGGCCGCATACGCGACGCTGATCTACATTGGTCTGACCGTTTTCGCGGCGATCTCACTAACTCGTACCGGGGTACCGATTAGACGCCTGGGGTTTGTGATGACTGTCCGGCCATGGATCGTTATTGCTCTAGCATTGCTTGGTGTAGCGATTCTTCAGCTTAGCGGTTCGTTGCTCACGCCCGTGTGGGAGCTTATCTTTGGCTCCGGGCGAGATCTGACACGGTTCTCGGACGTGGCCGGTTCCCCTGCAGCGCTAGCCCAGTTACTGACTCTGAACTGGACAGTCGCCGCGTTCGGCGAGGAGTTAGCGTTTCGGATCGTGTTGATGCGTGGGATTGCACATGCGTTGGGCGACGATCGAAAGGCCTTTGCGATTGCGCTTGTACTTCAAGCAATCGTATTCGGTCTTATCCACTCTTACCAAGGCCCGACGGGGATTGCTGGCTCCGCGATCAATGGCCTCGTATATGGCGGGCTGACGCTGGCTGCACGCGGAAGTATTTGGCCGGCCGCCATCGCCCACGGCCTGAATAATACAATCGGAATCATGGAAGTGTATGCCGCCTGAATGGTAAGACCCGGCGCCCCTGGTGTTGTTCGCTACCATGATCAAGCGACCGCTTTTGGCTGAAACCAGCCGGTCGAGTGATAAACTAACGAACGACTGCTGTTGACCCAAAGCGGCCATAGCACGACTCGCCAGTGAATTGCTTCTTCCTGCACAATTCGTTCATATTTGCAGCAAGTAACCATCCAACAAGCATGAATCCTAAGCAGGCTTTTCCGATCCTCGCTTGACATTTGTCAAGGAGACCTCGGGCTTCGTGTGTTAACTATTTACAAGGTTGATGGAAGGCAAACCTAGCCAAAGCTAGGGACGCAAAGCCACGGGTCCTCGCTTCCTCCGAGAAGCCATGGAAGACTCCCCGAAGGACCCCAAGATCGCCGGGCTGCCGAAGAGTGGTACGAGCCGGGTATGTCCCCGGTTCAGAACTGAGGGGAGGAAGACGACATGATTGGATACAGAAAATTTTTTCTGGCGGCGGTTGCGTTGCTGGTGATGAGTTTGCCAACTAGTGCGGATCAGACTTGCAGACAGGTGAGCTCAAACGTCACGGACATCGGCCCTCCTTTGGCAGGTCCGGAAATGTGCGGTGACTACGATTGGTGCCAGTACGTAGACGTCAGAGGAACCATTAATGGCAGGTGGTGGGCCTACTGGGATGATGAGGATGAAGTGTATCTCTGGGAAGACGAAAACATCACCTCCCTCGCGATAAATATCGACGACGTTTTTGAAACCAACAAAGGCGATATCAATGCCAAAGAGCATGGAATTACGAACTTCGATGCCTTCGATAGCTACGCGGCAAGCATAGCTGTAATGGGAGGTACCGGCATGTACGAGGGTGCCACTGGCTGGATGACCGGAACACTGACTTTTGGTAAGAAGGCGGGTGGGACGCTCGCAGGTGAAATCTGTTGGAGCGGCGACTAAACCATCCGTATTTTTGCGTCTCGTAAATCTTGTCAATATTGGCGTCGAAACACGGTTTCTAAGCTTCAGTATTGAAAACCCCCGCTTCGGCGGGGTTTTTCTTTGTCGGCCAATGTCTCCTTCTGGCCGAAAGCAGCCTGTCGAGTGATAAACTACTGAACGACTGCTGTTGACCCAAAGCGGCCCCTCGATAATCAAACCTATTCGGTAATCTATTGGCCATACTTCGTATATTCGGTGTTCTGACAGCTGCTGAAGACCTCAGTTATTCGTCAAACATTGCGTCGATGTTGCTTGCCGACGAATCGTACCAGTGGTTGAACAACCAGGCGATTGAAGAGGAGCTTGACCGTTACCTTAAGGTGAATAAGGTGCGAGCTAACGCCAGCTCTAGGCGAGGCGTCTATAGACTGGTCTGCCAGAAATTGAGTCAGCACCTAATAAGAAAGTGCGCTCGAGCCCATAGCGCCGAGATCGTATCTGGTCGAATCAAGGAACCTGGACAGTTTCTCATCCACGATCACATGAACTTTTGGGAGCTCACCGACCATCATGCTGGACATCTCCGACATCCGGAGAAGGACTGGGAGTTCTGGCACTCGCAACCGCACCGTGAATGGGTAAGCAAGATGGCGGACGAAGATGGCTTGATTGCCGATCTTGCCGAGTCGTTTCAGGATGCTTTCTCGGATTGGTTCGATCTAGGCTACATTCGGAATATTTCGGAACAGGCCGAACCAATTCGGAGCGTCTTGTATCAGGTTCACAAAAAGACTACTGCCGGCGACCAATCAAGGTAGGAATGGCAATTTGCGATTCACCCGGCAATTGACCAATGTCTGCTTCTGGCCGAAAGCAGCCGGTCAGAAATGCCGAAAAGCGGCGTTTGAACGGCCGCTCTTGAGAAAAGCAGACATTCGGTAGGAGCGGTAACTTTCGGGATAGAACCAGGTTCTCACGAGCGGCAAGTATTGGCCGATACCCACCACCTGCTTTCAATAATTTACGACCTCAAAAGTGACGGAGTTAATTGTCGATATCTGCGAAAGTGACGGAGTTTATTGTTTTGTGACAGAGTTATTTTTTCAGGTTCAAAAGCAGAGACGCGGCAAAAGCGTTACTCAACGGTCACCGACTTCGCGAGATTCCTCGGTTGATCAACGTCGGTGCCCAACAGCACTGCCACATGATAAGCGAGAAGTTGCAGCGGAACCGTATAGACGATCGGGGCAATCATCCGGTCCGCGTGCGGCATCGCGATTACCTTCATGCCCGGCTCGCTTTGGATACCGGTCTCCTGGTCCGCAAAGACATACAGTTGACCACCGCGCGCGCGCACTAC
Source organism: uncultured Gammaproteobacteria bacterium (assembly GCA_963841165.1). Lineage (GTDB taxonomy): Bacteria > Pseudomonadota > Gammaproteobacteria > Steroidobacterales > Woeseiaceae > UBA1847. Next base: position 161,938 of record CAWJCA010000005.1, read on the forward strand.
CTGCATGTTGGACTTGAGCTTGTCCAGCAACTCGTTATTTGGCGCAACAACAACAACGGGCATTTCGTCATCAATCAATGCCAGGGGGCCGTGCTTAAGCTCGCCCGCGGCGTACGCTTCTGCATGAATGTAAGAAATTTCCTTAAGCTTAAGAGCGCCCTCCATTGCGATCGGCCACATCGGCCCCCGCCCAAGAAAAAGCGTGTGCTGCTTGTCGGCAAAATCCTTGGCGAGTTCCTGAAGCTCGTCATTCATTCGCAGCGCCAGGTCCGAAGCGGCGGCCGCATGTGTCAGGTTCGCAACAAACTCTTTCTCTCGTTCCCTGGATAAGCCGCGATGCTTTGCCATCATTAGCGTAACGATGAGTACCGACAGCAGTTGGGTTGTAAATGCTTTTGTACTCGCAACGCCTATCTCCGGGCCCGCCTGCGTCATCATTACAAGATCGGATTCTCGTACCATCGAACTGTGCGCACTGTTGCAGATAGTCAGCGTGCCAAGGTATCCGAGTTCCTTTGCAATGCGCAGGGCCTCCAGCGTGTCCGCGGTCTCACCGGACTGCGAGAGCGTAACGAACAACGTTTTTGGCGGGACTACGACATGACGGTAACGGTACTCGCTGGCAATTTCGACCTGGCACGGCACTCTAGCCAGCGATTCTATCCAGTACTTGGCAACGCAGCCCGCATGATAGCTGGTGCCACAGGCAACGATGTGAATATGCTCTACCTGGTCCAGCAGTTCTTCCGCCCTCGGTCCGAGCGACTCGGGCAGGACCCGCTGATTCGACACCCGACCGTAGAGCGTATCCGCCAACGCACTTGGTTGGTCGAATATCTCTTTCAACATGAAGTGACTGTACGGTGCTTTTTCGGCCGACGCGCTGTCCCACTCTGTCTCATGAACCTCACGCGTGACTTCCTTACCGTCGGTGGCAACGATTCGCACGCCGTCGCGGCGAATCTCGGCCAGGTCGCCCTGTTCAAGATAGATAAAGCGCTTCGTAACCGGCAGCAAAGCGGGTACTCCGCTGGCTACAAAATTTTCTCCGTCTCCAAGTCCGATAACGAGCGGACTTGCGACGCGGCTGACAACGATTCTATCGGGGTCTTCCACGTCGACAACGAGCAGTGCATACGCGCCCTCGAACCGCTCGACCGCCTTGCCGACGGCCCCGACGAGGTCGAGCCCCTGCTTCAAATAGTCATGAACCAGGTGCGCCGCAACTTCCGTGTCGGTTTCCGATTCGAAGACATAGCCCTTCTTAAGCAACTCGTCCTTGATCGGCTGGAAGTTCTCGATGATGCCATTATGAATAACCGCGACCCGTCCACCCGATACATGCGGGTGTGCGTTTGCTTCGGTCACGCCACCGTGAGTAGCCCAGCGCGTATGCGCGACACCGATGCGCCCCGCCAGTGAATTTTTTTCAAGCTTCTCGTCAAGCTCTGCCACTTTACCGACGGTTCGGCACAACCCAATGTTGTTGTTGTCGTCAACAACTGCCACCCCCGCGGAATCGTAGCCGCGATACTCCAGACGACGCAGTCCCTCAACAAGGACTGGCACTATATCCCTTCCGGCAATCGCGCCGACAATTCCACACATTGACTAGCTTTCCTTTTTAACCGGCCGCTTCCAGCCTTTTATGGTTGTTTGTTTGGCGCGCGTAAGCGTCAACTGGTTGGCAGGCGCAGACTTCGAGATCGTCGAACCTGCGCCGATGTTCGCGCCCTCACCAATCTCAACGGGCGCGACGAGATTGACGTTTGACCCGATGAACGCACGATCCCCGATCTTGGTTTTATGTTTTGCAGCGCCGTCGTAATTGCAGGTGATTGTGCCGGCACCGACGTTGACGCCCGTCCCTACCTGGGTATCGCCAAGGTAGCTCAGGTGGTTCACCTTGCTGCCGTCGCCGACCGTACTCTTTTTGATTTCGACGAAATTACCGATTTTCACATTGTTCGCAAGCTCTGCACCCGGGCGCATGCGCGCGAACGGGCCAATCTCGCAATTGCTGCCCGTTGTCGCACCTTCCAGGTGGCAGTTTGAGTGCACGACGGTGCCGGCGCCCAATTGGCTGTCACGAATCAGGTTGTTCGATTCTATCTTGGTGCCATCACCGAGCTCGACGTTCCCCTCGAACACAGCATTAATATCGATAAACACGTCTTTGCCGCAGGTCAGCGTGCCGCGTATATCGACGCGAGCCGGATCCGCGAAGCCGACACCGGCTTGCATGAGTTCATCGACCAGGCGCGCCTGCAACGCACGCTCCGCTTCAGCCAACTGTTTTTTGTCGTTTATCCCCATAACCTCCACCGGGCTGCTCGCCTTGATGCCGTGCACTTCGACCTTATCATTGACGGCCATGGCAATGACGTCGGTCAGATAATACTCACCTTGCGCATTGTCGTTGCTCAAGTCTTTGAGCCAGCCTTTCAGTTTATCCGCCGGAGACAGCATGACGCCCGTATTGATTTCGCAAACTGCTTTTTCGTCTACGCCCGCGTCCTTTTCTTCGACAATGGAGCTGACTCTGCCGCGTTCGCGGATGATGCGCCCGTAGCCGCTTGGGTCATCCATATCGACGGTCAGTACCGCCACATCATCCACCGGCGTTTCGCTGAGTAATGTCGACAGCGTCTCTGGCATCAGCAAAGGCACGTCGCCGAACAAGACAAGAACGCGGTTTTGGTCCGGGGTTTCGGGCATGGCTTTCTGCATGGCATGTCCGGTACCGAGCTGCTCGGCCTGCAGGGCCCAGCGCAGCGGCTCGTCTGCAAAGACGGGCTGAACTGCGTCCGCGCCGTGCCCGTAAACAACGCAGATATCGTCGGCCGAGAGCGCCTTGCAGCAGTCCAGCACGTGCGACAGCAACGGCCTGCCAGCCAATGGCTGCAGCACTTTTGGCAGGTCCGAACGCATGCGCGTTCCCTGTCCTGCGGCTAGAATAATGATGCTCAGGCCCACGTGACCCTCTCCGGATTTCCTAGCCTGCGAATGATACAGGAAGTCCGGTATTGCGAACTTGATTCAGGTCTCGTTAATGGTTGGGATATATGCTCTGTAACATGCGCAAACTCGTTTTCTTGCCCCTCCTGCTGCTCGCCGCCTGCAATAGCGAGATTTACACCCGCGACGGCGTCACGGACGGCGACTCGTTCTACCTCGCGCCGCGTGCTTTTGAGTCCGATGACCCGGTTCTGCAAAGCTGGGTATCGTACAGCCTGATGAAAAGCGCATGTCAGCTCGATGTCGGCGGTCCGATTCCGGCACGGGTAAGCAACTACAGCTGCGAATACACGGCCCGCCGGCACCTCGTCGACACCTGGGAAGAGCAGCGGCTGGAACACGCTGACGCCGCGGACACCTACCTGGACGATCTCATCGCCATACAGGAAGCCGGGTATCTCGATGAGTACACGGTGCGTTACTTTGGCCGCGACGAATGGCAGGTGCCCATCGAGGTGCAGGTCGACAAGTTCCGTCGCTGGCAGCGCGCGAACCTGCCTCGGCACGAACCGCAGACCCGCATTATCGGTTCGTGGGGCTACCACCAGCGGTAGCCGGTCTCTTGGGACGAACCACCCGCAACCGGACGGTCAATGCAGAGACCTAGCGTTTGCCTTTGAGCTTTTGGGCGGCGCGGTAACGTGCAGTTGCTTCTTCGAGCTCGGATTGTGCTCGGGCGACGTCCGTTTCTTTCGAGGCGCCTCTGAGCGCCTCCTCGGCGTGTTTTTGTGCCGCTAAGGCCGCCGCGGCATCCAGCTGATCACCGCGCAGCGCCGTATCAGCCAGGATGGTCACCTTGGTCGGCTGCACCTCGAGCATGCCACCCGTGACATAGAAGGTCTTTTCCTTGCCGTCCTCGTCCTGAACACGGACCTCTCCGGGCTTCAGCGTCGTCAGCATGGGTGCATGGCGCGGCGCGATGCCAACCTCACCCATTCTCGCAGGGGCAAACACCATGACGGCCTCGCCCGTATGGATCTCGCCTTCTGCAGATACGATGTCGACCTGAATCGTGGCCATGATCTCGTCTCAGTTGATTACTGGAAGTTCTTGGCGTTCTCGACCGCTTCGTCGATCGTGCCAACCATGTAAAACGCCTGCTCGGGAATGTGATCGTAATCGCCGTTCACAATGCCGTTGAAGCCGCGAATCGTTTCCGCCAGTGACACGTACTTTCCGGGTGAGTTCGTGAAGACCTCGGCGACGAAGAACGGCTGCGACAGGAAGCGTTGGATCTTTCGCGCACGGTTGACGATTTCCTTGTCTTCTTCGGAAAGCTCGTCCATGCCCAGGATCGCGATGATGTCCTGCAGCTCCTTGTAACGCTGCAGCACCGCCTGTACGCCGCGCGCACAGTCGTAGTGTTCCTGGCCGATGATAAGCGGGTCGAGAATACGCGACGTCGAGTCGAGCGGATCGACCGCCGGGTAGATGCCGAGCTCGGCAATGTTACGCGACAGTACCAGCGTTGCGTCCAGGTGAGCGAAGGTCGTGGCCGGCGACGGATCGGTCAGGTCATCGGCAGGTACGTAAACAGCCTGGAACGACGTGATGGAACCCGTTTTCGTCGACGCGATGCGCTCCTGCAGGATACCCATCTCCTCGGCCAGCGTCGGCTGGTAGCCCACGGCTGAAGGCATGCGGCCCAGGAGGGCCGATACTTCAGTTCCGGCCAGCGTGTATCGGTAGATGTTGTCGATGAACATGAGGACGTCGCGGCCCTCGTCACGGAACGCTTCGGCCATCGTCAAACCGGTCAGCGCGACGCGCAGGCGGTTGCCCGGAGGCTCGTTCATCTGGCCATAGACCAGCGATACCTTGTCGATGACGCCGGACTCGGTCATCTCGTGGTAGAAGTCATTACCCTCACGAGTACGCTCACCAACGCCGGCGAATACCGAGTAGCCCGAATGCTCGTGGGCGATGTTTCGAATCAGCTCCATCAGCGTTACGGTCTTGCCGACACCGGCGCCGCCGAACAGCCCGACCTTGCCGCCCTTGGAGATAGGCATGATCAGGTCGATAACCTTGATGCCGGTCTCGAGGAGCTCGGTCGTCGCCGCCTGGTCTTCGTACGACGGTGGCGCACGGTGAATAGGCATATGCAGCTCGGCACCGATGTCGCCCTTGTTGTCGATCGGCTTGCCGAGCACATCCATGATGCGACCCAGGGTCTTTTCGCCGACCGGTACCGATATCGGCCCACCCGTGTTCGTCACGTCCATGCCGCGCTTCAGACCCTCCGAGGAACCCATGGCAATCGTGCGAACCACGCCATCGCCCAGCTGCTGCTGAACTTCCAGCGTGATTTGTGCATCGTCTATAAGCAATGCGTCGTATATCTTGGGGATCTGACCCGCGGGGAACTCAACGTCCACAACAGCGCCAATAACCTGCACAGTAGTTCCGGTGCTCATCTATTTTCCTTAACTTAATTCAGTGGCGATCCACTGCTAATCTCAATAATTAAATTCTTCAGCTTGAAACAGCAGCTGCGCCGCCGACAATTTCTGAAATTTCCTGGGTGATGGCTGCCTGTCGAGCCTTGTTGTACTTCAACTGCAGGCCATCGATGATCTCACCCGCGTTATCAGTTGCCGACCTCATGGCAACCATTTTCGCGGCCATTTCGCACGCGAAATTTTCAACCGCGCCGCGGTAGATCTGTGACTCGATGTAACGCATCAATACGTCGTCGAGCAACTCGTCCGCCCCGGGTTCGTAAATATAGTCCCAGTGCGCCTGCAGCTCGCCTTCGGCCAATTTGACCCCTGTCGCCGGCAACACCTGCACAACCTGTGGCTTCTGCGTCATCGAATTAACGAACAGGTTGTGCACCAGGAACAAGCGATCGATTTCTCCCTTGCTGTACGAATCGAGCATGATCTTGATCGAGCCGATCAGGTCGTTAACGTTCGGCTTGTCGCCAAGATGCGAGGCGGTACCGACCACGTTGCCGCCCATGCGACGGAAAAACCGCACGGCCTTCGCGCCCACGAGCGCAAGGTCAACCTTCACATCCTCGCCGCGCCACTTCGCAATTTCTGCGATTACTGCCTTGAACAGGTTGGCGTTCAGGCCACCACAGAGACCCCGGTCGGTCGAGATCACGATGAAGCCAACCCGGTGCACGTCGCGTTCGGTAAGGAACGGGTGCTTGTAGTCCGGATTGGCATGCGTCAGATGACCGACCACGCGTCGAATACGCTCAGCGTACGGCCGCGACGCCTGCATCTGCAGCTGCGCCTTGCGAATCTTGCTGGCAGCGACCTTTTCCATCGCGCTCGTGATCTTCTGCATGTTCTTTACAGAAGCGATCTTGGAGCGTATTTCCTTTTCACCTGGCATATTAGAACTCTGCTCTTTCCGACTTGGTCATTGTTAATCCGTGTTTTGGAATTGCGTGACGACCTAGTAAGCGCCTTTCTCAGCAAAGTCGTCGCAAATACCCTTCAACGTGGCCGCAACCTCGTCGTTGTAATCGCCCGAGGCGTTGATCGCATCGAGATCGTCTTGGTAGCTCGAACGAGCGAATTCATGCAGGGCCGTTTCGTAGTCAACGACTTTTTCCGCGGGAACATCATCGATGAAGCCCTCGTTCACCGCGAACAGCGACAGCGCCATTTCCGCAACCGACAGCGGTGAGTACTGCTTCTGTTTCATGAGTTCGGTAACACGCTCACCGCGCTCAAGCTGGGCACGCGTCGCTGCATCCAGGTCGGAGGCGAACTGTGCGAATGCTGCCAGCTCGCGGTATTGGGCCAGCGCCAGGCGTACACCACCACCAAGTTTCTTGATGATCTTGGTTTGCGCCGCACCACCCACTCGGGAGACCGACAAACCGGCATTAATGGCCGGACGTATACCCGCATTGAACAGGTCGGTCTCGAGAAAAATCTGGCCGTCGGTAATGGAGATCACATTCGTCGGTACGAACGCCGATACGTCACCGGCCTGCGTTTCAATGATCGGCAGCGCCGTCATCGAGCCCGTCTTGCCTTTGATCTTGCCGCCTGAAACGTTTTCGACGTGTTCCGCG
>CAWJCA010000006.1:0-15081 GCA_963841165.1 uncultured Gammaproteobacteria bacterium
GCAATTCTGATGTTTGTTCGCACCAAGACTGCGACGACGGAACTTGCCGAGAAGCTAGAGGCCCGCGGCTATGCCGCCGCAGCGATGAACGGCGACATGGCTCAGAATCATCGTGAACAAACCGTCGAGCGGTTGAAGAGAGGATCACTCGACATTTTGGTTGCGACCGATGTTGCAGCACGCGGTCTGGACGTAGACAGGATTAGTCACGTCATCAATTACGATGTTCCCTATGACACCGAGGCGTACATCCACCGCATTGGTCGTACGGGACGGGCTGGACGACGTGGCGATGCCATCTTGTTTGTGGCGCCGCGCGAACGACGCATGTTGGCGGCCATCGAAAAAGCAACGCGGCAGAAAATCGAGCAGATGGTGTTGCCGAGCACTGAAGTCGTCAACAACAAACGCATTGCCGATTTCAAGCAGAAAATCACGGATACGCTAGGCGTCGGCGAGCTCGGCTTCATGCAGGGCCTGATCGAGCAATACCGCCAGGAGCACGACGTGCCGGCGGTCGAAATTGCTGCCGCCCTGGCGAAAATGGCCATCGGCGACAAGCCGATGTTGCTCAGTCCGGACAAGGAGAAAGGCAAAGCCAGGATGAGGCCTCATCGGGAAGCGGAGGCCGGCGCGGAACGGTACCGAATCGAAGTGGGCCATGTGCACGGCGTCAAGCCCGGCAATATCGTTGGCGCCATCGCCAACGAATCAGGTCTGGACGGTGAGCATATCGGCCACATCGCAATTGAGGCGGAATTCAGCCTGGTCGATCTGCCCGCCGGAATGCCGAAAGACGTATTTATGGACCTGAAAAAGGTTCGGGTTTGCGGTCAAGCCGATGAACATTTCACGACAGGGCGAAGCCACGTTTCTGCGCAAACGAACAGCGAAGCCGAACTTCAAGAGAAAGTCGAAGGCGAGAGGCAAATCAAGGCCTGCGTCACGGAAGTAGATTTTACCTGTCTTTCAGGCTAAGACGATTCCTCCTGCTCAATCCATTCATCTACCGTCTCGTCGAGAATACCGAGCGGCATGGCACCGTTCATCAAGATGAGCTCGTGGAATTCACGCAGATTGAATTTGTCGCCAAGCGTATCCTCCGCGCGCTTGCGCATCTTCAAGATTGCGATTTGCCCTGTCTTGTAGGCGGTCGCCTGCCCCGGCCACACGACGTAGCGTTCTATTTCTCGCGTCACCTCATCTTCGGTCATCCCGGTATTCGCTACCATGTAGACTATCGCTTCTTCCCGCGACCATTTCTTGGCGTGCATGCCGGTGTCAACGACGAGGCGTACGGCGCGGAATATTTCCGCCTGCAGCCGGCCGAGATCGCCCAGCGGATCATCGGCATACATGTTCATGTCTTCCTTTGCCAGACGTTCCGCATACAGCGCCCAGCCTTCCGTGTAGGCAGTGAACAGGGGCAGTTTGCGCACAACCGGCAGGCTTTCTATCTTCTGCAACAGCGACAGCTGGAAGTGATGGCCAGGCGCGGCTTCGTGATAAAGCAGCGTCGGCAATGTCCAGCGCGGGTTGTCGGTTGTGTTCTTGAGGTTGATGTAGAAACGTCCGGGGAGTGAGCCGTCCAGCGCGGGCTGGTTGTAATAGCCGCCGGGAGCGGAGTCCTGCGAATACTCCGGCACGCGAACAATTTCCAGCGGCTGATCCGGCAGCGTGATGAAGTAGTCCCCGGCTTTCGACATGACGTCATCGTTGAGCTCTACCAGGTAGTCGAGCATCTGCTGGCGGCCATCATCATCATTCGAAAAGTTCATTTCGGGGTTCTGCATCAGCGCCCTGACGCGTTCGGTTACGGTGCCTTCCGTGTAGCCCTGCGCAATCAGGATCTCGTTCATTTCCTCCTGGATACGTGCTACTTCGGCAAGGCCGATTTCGTGAATCTCGTCTGCGCTCATGTCGGTCGTGGTGCTTGATTTCAGCGCGACTGCATAAACTTCATCACCATCCGGAATACGCCAGATGCCCGCATTGTGGTCGGTGCTCAAGAGTAGTTCTTCGTAAAGCGCGATCATTGACTCGTAGCCAGGGATCACCTTTTCCTCGACGGCCTTCGTCGCCTCCTGCATCAGTTCGGCATTCGTATCGGCGCTGAGTCCTTCGATCTTGTCGAGTTTTTCGGGGAGCGTCGTTACCAGCGGATTGTCTGCCGCGCCGCCTTCGATGAAGGCGCGCATTCCGACGAGCGATTTTTCGACGACAAAGTCCGGCGGCACGACACCATGATCGCGATCATCTTCGACGCGTACTTTTAGCTCGGCGAGGACGCGGCCGAATTCGTTGAGGCGCGAAATATAGCGACGCACGCTTTTCTCGTTCTTGATGACGTGAGAGTCCGTCAGGAACTGCGGCATATTGACGGTGGCGCCGGAAATTTGCGTGATCCGATAGCCGCCATGTTCGAATTCCGCCTGCCGCAAAAGATCGTCAAAAAACCACGCGGCAACCCGCCAGCTGAGAAGTTCCTGTCCTTCAAGACCCTCCGGGCCATATTTGTCGAGACCAGCACGTGCCTTTTTCAGCTTCGCCAGCGACCTGTCGTCCTCGGCCTTGGTGCGGTCGTCCAGCTTGCCGCTGTGAAAATCCAGCGGCGTGTTGTCGACCATGCCAAGCGAGGTCATGAGTTCTGGCGAGTCCATCGCCAGTTGCAACATGACCTTGTTAATGTAGTTGTTAACGCCCACCGGCGTGAACCAGAACCACATCGACGCGCCGCCGATCGCCAGCAGCAACACGACGAGCAGGCCGCCAAATATCTTCAAGAAGATCCTCATTACAATTGCCCCTTTTGGCAGTCGCGCACGTGATACGAAAATTCGTTGTAGCCGCGCTCGGCGGCAAAGACTCTCAATTATTGCATCTATTGCCGTGTGAGGTAATTGCTGTATTGCTGCCGGACCCCGTATATAGCCGGCGGCCAGAAATTCCGCGGACGCCCGAACGATCCTCCTGACGTGTTATATAAAGCAGTTCAAACCTGCGCGCATCAACCCGGGGACACAATGAACGTACGCAAACGTATGGCCGAATTGCTCGAACAGGGGTACCACACCGACAGGCACAGCCGAATTCTCAACCTGTTCTTGATCCTGCTGATATCACTGAACGTTGTTGCCATTTTTCTGGAAACGGTTGATTCAATCTATGCGCAATATCAACGAGCTTTCTGGTATTTCGAAATCTTCTCTGTTGCGATTTTCACCATCGAGTATTTCGCCAGGGTTTGGAGCAGTGTCGACCTGGAGGAAGCTGCCGATTCATCACCAATACGGGGCCGAATCAAGTATATGTTGACGCCCCTCGCGTTGGTCGACCTGCTCGCGATTCTGCCTTTCTACCTGGGCCTTTACCTGTCTATCGATCTTCGCTTCCTGCGCGTGTTGCGATTGCTGCGGCTATTCAAGCTGACCCGCTACTCACCGGCTCTGGGCGCGTTGCTGGACGTTATTCAGAAAGAATCGGACGCGTTGCTGTCGGCTTTCGTCGTACTCCTGATGATGCTCGTTATCTCGGCCGGCGGCATTTACCTTCTCGAAAACGAGCTCCAGCCAGAGACCTTCGGCAGCATGCCCAACTCCATGTGGTGGGCGATCGTAACGCTTACGACAGTTGGCTATGGCGACGTTGTGCCGATCACGACAATGGGAAAAATGTTTGGCGGTTTCATCGGCCTTATCGGCATCGGTATGATTGCTTTGCCCGCCGCAATCATGGCCTCGGGGTTCGCAGAGAACATCCACGGGCGCAAGCAGAAATACAATCATTACATTCAGAGGTTTCTGGCAGACGGCATTATTGACGAAAATGAACGCTGGAAACTGGAGGAATTACGCAAGGAGTTGGGGCTGGACAGTGACGAAGCGCTGCAATTGCTGGACAGTATGATGCATCAGATTCGCCACGCTTCCCCGGCCAAATGCCCGCACTGCGGTGAGCGCCTGGCTTAGAACGTAGGCACCAGGCGCGCCTTATTTCCCAATGAGATATACACTATTGCTACAACATGAAAACAGCGTTGTGACCAACAAGTGACCAGTAACAGCAGAAACAAGGGCATCAGCACAAAAGCGATTCACGCAGGCGAAGACCGGCGCTCGAGCACGGGCGCGTCCGCACCCGACCTCGTCATGTCGAGCTCGTTCCTGATCGACGAGGAAGTCAGTTTCTCCGCCACCAACCTGGATGCGGACTCACCTTACATCTATACACGATGGTCCAACCCGACGATCGCACAGCTCGAACCGACGCAGACTCACCCTACATCTACACACGATGGTCCAACCCGACGACCGCGCAGCTCGAAGAAAAACTCGCAGCACTGGAGCAGGCAGAAGCCTGCATCGCCCTGGCATCGGGCATGGCGGCGACGACCGCGGTTTTACTGCAGTTCCTGAGTAAGGGCGATCACCTCGTAATCAGCAGCACCAACTATCCGGGAACTGCCGAGTTTGCACGGCAAACGCTGCCACGTTTTGGCATCAGCGTGACGCCGGTCGACACGCGAGAACCGGAATACATTCAAAACGCAGTACGCAGTGAAACGAAGATGATCTGGCTGGAAACGCCATCCAATCCGCTGCTCCGGCTCGCCGATATTGCAGCGGCGGCTGACGTCGCGAGGAAACAAGGTGCGCTGCTGGTCGTCGATTCCACGTTCGCCACACCGATTGCGACTCGACCCCTGGAGCTCGGCGCCGACCTGGTGGTGCATTCGTTGACGAAGTACATCGGTGGGCATGGCGACGCAATGGGTGGTTCGATTTGCGGATCGCAGGAGCTGATTTCGGCGCTGCGGGGCGAGGCGCTGACGCACTACGGTGGTGTAATCAGTCCGTTTAATGCCTGGCTCATCATGCGTGGCATGGCGACGCTGCCAATGCGAATGCGGGCGCACGAAGAGAATGCGTTTGCTGTCGTTGAGTTCCTGCAGAACCACCCGCGCGTGGAAGTCGTGATTTATCCCGGGCTCGACTCGCACCCGCAGCACGAACTCGCCAAACGACAGATGGACAATTTCTCCGGGATGCTTGCCTTTCGTGTGGCCGACGCGAAGCGAGTTGCCGAACGCATGATGTCCGATCTCGAGGTCATCCATTACGCCGTTTCACTCGGGCACCACCGCAGCCTGATTTACCTGATGCAGACCGAAGACCTGGTGGGTTCCTCCTACCAACTTCAGGGCGAGGAGCTTGCGAGTTACCGCGCGACCGCCGGCGAGGGCCTGTTCCGTTTGTCTGTCGGGCTCGAGGACGCCGAAGATCTTTGCGAAGACCTTGGGCGTGTGCTGTAAGGCCGGGTAGGGAACTCAGTGCCTTGAAATCAGCTCAAAAGGACTCAGAACTGAGCCTGAATATCATCTGGAGAACCGACAATGTTTAAGCGCGTAGCGCTGTTCCTGGCAACCAACCTCGCGGTCATACTGGTCCTGAGCATCGTGCTTCGGCTGCTCGGGGTCGACAGCATCCTCGACGAACGCAATGTCGGCATTAATTACCAGTCTCTGCTGATCCTGTCCCTGGTCATCGGCTTCGGCGGTTCGTTCATCTCGCTCGCCATCTCAAAATGGATGGCCAAGCGCAGCACGGGCGCGCGCGTAATTACGCAGCCGTCTAACGCGGCGGAATCCTGGTTGCTCAACACGGTCGAGCGCCAGGCGCGTCAGGCTGGTATCGAAATGCCAGAAGTCGCGATCTACGACTCACCGGACATGAACGCGTTTGCGACCGGTGCGCGCCGCAACGCTGCACTCGTTGCAGTAAGCACGGGTCTCCTGAACAGCATGCCCAAGGATGAGGTCGAAGCGGTTCTCGCTCATGAGATCTCCCACGTTGCCAACGGCGACATGGTCACTTTGACGCTGATTCAGGGCGTGGTTAATACCTTTGTTATCTTCCTTTCGCGCGTCGTCGGTCACTTCGTCGATCGCGTTATCCTGAAGAACGACAGGGGCTACGGTATCGGTTACTTTGCGGCCGTGATTGTGTCGCAGCTGTTGCTCGGCATTCTCGCGAGCATGATCGTTATGTGGGTATCGCGCCTGCGAGAGTTCCGGGCGGATTCGGGTTCGGCCAAGCTCAACGGTCGTGAGCCGATGATCAACGCACTGGCGCGACTCGAGCGGGGCAGGCCAGGCGAATTGCCCGAGGCATTGCAGGCGTTCGGTATTTCGGGGGGCGCCAAGAAGAAAATGTCACGCTTGTTCATGAGCCATCCGCCGATCCCGGAGCGGATCGAGGCGCTTCGCCGGCTATAAGGAATAGACACCAACGACCGGAAGATGGTCGGAAAGGTCCAGTGTATCCGCCTGCCGGATGTAAGCATCGTCCAGCGACCACTGATCGCTGTAAAACAGGTAGTCGATCGTGCGATCGGGTCCGCTGACCGTCGGATCATTGGGGAAGTGCGTATACCAGGCCTGCGCCCCGCTTGACGTCAGATGTTGCAAAGCGGGGATGCCACGATATCTTTGATACAGCAATTCGATTTGCGGCTTCTCATCATAATTGCCGGTGCCGGCGGCAAGGATCTTCTTCCTCTGGCGATCGTCATCTGGCGGCAGCAGGTTGAGATCGCCGCCCATTACCCAGGGAATATTTGCGCCGTCCAGTGACTGCAGCAGCTCTTTCGTCTTGGCAATTTGTCGGTCCATGATGCCGGTGCCGGCACCCCATGCGTCGAAGTGCGTATTGATCAACGCTACGGTGTCACTGTTGTCCGTAGCAATGTGAGACTCGAGAAGTGCACGCTGAAAATGAAACGGCGTAACCAGAAAATTCCTCAACTTTCTCGGCAACTGGTGGCGCACCGATTTGGTAATGCGGTATTTCGACAACGTCAACAGCTTCATGTCGACCGGCCCCAGTACTGCCGGGTGAAAAATGAATTCGGCTTTCCAATAGGGCGCCTCCGATCGGCAGGGGTAAAGAGTCGTCGGGAAGCCTGTTCAGTAGTTCACTAGCCTGGTCTGTGTAGTACGTTCGGCTGTCCTCATTGCCATTTATTTCCTGTAGCAGGACAACGTCGGGATTTTCCTTTTTTATTACGTCCGCAATTTTGTCCAGCGTCCAGAAGACATGTTCTTCGGACGGCTGACTGGCAATGGTCTTGCCGGCTTTTTCCACGGCATCAACCCGCGTCTGATCATTAACGTCAACGTCGTAGAAAAAGACGTAGTTCTTGCTGGCCATGTACTGGACGTTATAGCGTCATGACTTTGAGCGGCGAATCAGCGTTCCATGCTGGCGTATCTGACGGGCAATCAATGCGGGCCGCTTCCATATCGGCCGGCAGATAGGAACGCACCCACAGCACGCCAATGGCGATTGCGAAGACAACAACCAGTGCGAAGAACAGTTTGACGACCGATGAAAAGATAGCGAACGATCCTGTTGGAAAAGCGGCGGTATACTAGCCTATCCGTGTGGCAGCAGTGAATACCAATAAGCTGTAATTTGCGCGCACGCAACAATTCAATAAAAAACAACAGGCTACAAGCCGATGAATGAAGATAAGGGCCGTGGCGTTGGGGCGAGAATCGCCAAAGCGCTGTCGGGCGTGGAAGCGAATGAGCTCAAGGCGACGCTTGTTTCGACGCTGTTCGTTTTTATCCTGATGGCGTCGTACTACATCCTGCGTCCGGTTCGCGATGCAATGGCCAGCGACTGGACGGACACTGAAGTCAGCTTCCTCTGGAACATTAACTTCTTCGTTAGTGCAGGCATTGTCGCGGCTTACGGTTTCGCCATCTCCCGGATCAGGCTAAAAACCATCGTACCGGCCATGTACGGTTTTTTCGCGGTGACTTTTGTCGGTTTCTATTTTGGCGTTGCGGCTATTTCGGATCGTGTACTCGTCGACAAGGCGTTTTATCTTTGGGTTAGCGTTTTCGCGTTGTTCCACGTATCCGTGTTCTGGACATTCATGGCCGATACTTTTAACAAAGGCCAGGCCAGGCGCCTGTTCGGAATTATTGGCGCCGGTGCAAGTGCCGGTGCGCTGATCGGTCCGGCGATACCAACCTTATTCGCGGGCACGTTGGGCACGAATAATCTCATGCTGATTGCGTCGGCCGGGTTGCTGCTCGTCATTCCGCTCGTGTTTTACCTGTATCGCCTCAAAGGTACGGAGCTCGGGAACGAGAATCTTGCCGCGGATACCAGTAAAGCCGTCATGGGCGGCAAGTGGTGGCACGGATTTAAAGCATTTGTTGCCAATCCGTACCTGCTCGGCATCGGCGCATTCATATTGTTGTACGTATTCATTGGCTCTTTCGTCTATTTCGAACAAAAGAACCTGCTCGCGGATTTCACACGGGCAGAGCGCACCCAGATCCTGGGAGGAATAGACTGGATCGTGAACCTGCTGACGTTCGGCCTGGCGTTTTTTGTTACGGGCCGGATTGTCGACAAGCTGGGCATGCCGGTGGGGCTTGCGCTGATGCCGGTCCTGGTTTGTATCGGCATGCTGATTCTTGCGTTCGCGCCGGTGCTGACGGTATTGCTCGCTTTGCAGGTCATACGGCGCGGCGGCAATTATGGCCTGACGCGGCCCGCGCGAGAAATGTTGTATACACATGTCAGTAAAGAAGATCGTTTCAAAACCAAGCCCGTCATCGACATCGTCGTTTACCGCGGCGGCGACGCGATGAGCGGATCGTTGTTCGCGATACTGACGGACAAGATCGGGCTCGGGCTTGCCGCCGTCGCGCTGGTCGGCTCCGCCATCGCAGCAACCTGGGCCTGGGTTGCCACGAGGCTGGGCCGGGCGTTCGACGCGAGAAAAGATGATACCGAGACTGATAAGAAGAGCCGCTAAGTTGTCTGGTTCTTACCTATCGCGCTAACCCACCATCGCTGCCAGCACTCAGGACCATTGCGACGCGTTCTTTGTAGGCTGCGTGGCAGGCCAGGCAGCCGTTGAGCATGTGGTGATAGTCGGCAATGGCTCGGGCACGATCCTGTTCTTTGGCCGCGGCCAGTATCGACAGGGACAAGTCGTGCACCTGTTGATCAAATTGTTTGAACGCCGGCATTTCCGCGCCCAGCGCTCGGGCAACCAGCTGGACCTGGGCGCCGGGTATGCGGGGATGATGGGCAATACCGTTAGCGGCAACAGCGACGGCGTCAAAGTCATCGACCAAAAGAGCATCGAGCATTGACACGGTGTCGTCGCGCAGGCCTTGCATGATCTTTTTCAAATCGGGCTCGGGGGCTGGGTTGGCCAGTGCCAGCGCCGATAGAACAACGCAAGCAAGAACCGCAATGGATCTTTTCAAGTTCATCGAGTCGCCTTTTTGTCGAAAACAATTTGTAGCCATTCTACGACGCAACCCGGCTAAGCGCCTCACGAAATTATCGCGTGCGTAGTCGTCCAGCCTGAAAACGAAGTCGGCCCTGTCTGGCAGCGCAGCAAGGTTGGCCCTTGTCAGTCGTTCGTAGAATTGAATGAATCGCGTGATCTGCTGTTTGTTCATCAGCTCCTGATGAATTCGATGGCGAGGCCGCGGCGAGCTTATCTTCCTGCTCCAGCCGCCAACGGAGTATTGCATCGAAATTCGGGGCGCCGATAAATATCAGCGCATCGAGCTTGTTAAAAATTGGTTCGTATTTCGCTCTCAGCTGATCATTGACATATCGGCGCCAGGCGCCGTCAGGATCTTCATCACGTTCCAGGGCGTTTACCGGTTGCTGCAGTTCGGCGTCGGACTGCGCTACTGTGCCAACACACCACCCTTCGAGAATAACGAGATCGATCGGGCCTTTGACGACGGGCCATCGCGACTCGTCTGCACGGTCGTCGATCGCTTTGTCGAAACGCGGCAGGGCGATGCGCTCGCCCTCTTCCAGCTGCTGCAGCCGTTCGAGGTAGCGGGCAAGCATGTCGGTGTCATGCGTGCCCGGTACACCCCGGGTTTTTAGCAGCGGGTGCACGTCCTTGGCGAGCGCTTTCCGTTCGGCCAGGGTGAAATAGAAGTCGTCGATCGACAAAACCGCGACATTCCAGTCGAATATCGATTCTGTTGCAAGCCGGAGAAAATCGGCGAGCGTTGATTTGCCGGTACCCTGGGCGCCGTTGACGCCAAGCAGCAGCTGGCGCTTGCCGTCGCGTATCTGCGGCAGTCGCTTCGCGAGCGGTAGATAGTGCTGTTCCGCAATACGCCGAAACTCAGCGGGCAGCCGGTGTCGCGACAGGAAATCGGACATCTGTCGGTCGGAAATCTCAAAGGTGTTTTGTGTCACGTCTGCTGTCGCTCGCAATGAATTGGTTTGTATAGCTGTACTGGCCCCTGATAGCATGACGGCCGCAATCCGGCAAATAAATTTGCAAAGCCCTGAAGTCGTTGCAGCCAAGCAAAAAGGAAAGCCGCCATGGCTCTATTTAACAAACAGTATCATCCTGCGGGCACCTCCCCCGGGACGCTGACGAAAGCGCGGTCAGCCGATGCGGCGCCTTTGCGAATTCGGCTCATCGACTACGATGCCAATGAGATCTCGATCGTGGACAATACATCGGCGGAGAATTGCGAGCCTTATCTGCAGCGCGATACGGTTACCTGGGTGCACGTGCAGGGCCAGCCGACGGAAGCGGCCTTGCGAGAGCTTGGTGCATCTTTCAGTTTGCATTCATTGGCGCTGGAGGACGTACTCAACATCGGCCAGCGACCCAAGGTCGAGCCGTTCCCGGACCAGCTATTCATCGTCGTTAGCCTCCCGATGATCGTGGATGACTATGTTGAAGTGCACCAGGTCAGTTTGTTTGTGGGCAAAAACTACGTTATCAGTTTTTGCGAAGCTGATTTCACGCCTTTCGAACCGATTGTAAAGCGGCTTCAGGCAGTCGGTGGCCGCATGCGTATGCGCGGTGCGGATTACCTCATGTACGGCCTTCTGGATGCCGTCATCGACTGGGGTTTTCCACTGCTGGAGACCATTGGCCTACAGCTCGAGGAACTCGAGGAGCAGGTGCTGGAGTCTGCGGATCGCGATTCGCTGGCGCAGATCCACCTGATGAGGCGCGAGCTCATTCTGCTGCGGCGTAACCTGTGGCCACAGCGAGAGGTGATCAATTCACTCCTCCGCGACGACAGCGCCTTAATCCAGAAAGACACGCAGCTGTATTTGCGCGATTGCTACGATCATACGATCCAGATTATAGACCTGCTCGAAACATACCGGGACATGACGGGCAGTTTGCTGGAAATCTATTTGTCGAGCGTCAGCAACCGTATGAACGATGTCATGCGTGTACTGACCGTCATAGCAACCATCTTCATTCCGCTGACTTTCATTGTCGGCGTCTACGGCATGAACTTCGATCGCGGTGCCGGACCTCTCAGCATGCCGGAGCTTGATCAGCCGCTGGGATATTTGTTTGTCTGGATCGTGATGATCGCCATCGCCATCGGCATGGTTATTTTCTTTCGCAGCCGGAAGTGGTTCTAAATCGGACCGTAATCGCTACTCCATAGCGAAGTATCGGTCAGACATTGGGGCGACCACGCCTTGTTTTTTCCCCGCCGTACTTTCATCGAGTATCTCGACGGTCTGCTCAAACAGACGCTGAGCTTCTTCGGGGCTGTTGCCGATGCAGGTTACGCCGAGCTTGCCGTACTGCGACAACGCGCCAATCATGTAGAACAGCACACCCGTGCCGGTCGCATGCCGGAAACCGATGCCGTGCTGCCAGATGATCTCGAACAGGTCTTCGGGCAACAGCCCGCGATAAGCAGGCGACTTCAAATTATCGGTTGCGCTGTAGAACTTTGTCTGGCCGTTCGGCGCCATGAAAAGTCCGCTGTCGTCGTCCAGCTCGCCGCCCGTTAGGAATTCAAGCGCGTGAAAGGGCGGGGTCGTGCCACCCATGCGCAGGTTGATCTCGATGGCATGCGTGGCCCAGCGACCATTGTTGCGCGAGGCAAAAAAATCGATACCGAAACGCCCGAGGATGCCGTGCCCGCTCAGGACTTTGCCGATTTTTTTGGCATGATCCAGCAAGGTCTTGCGATAATCATCATCGGCCGGAAAACGACAGCCGAGATAGGCCTGCCCGGTCGATCCGCCGAGCACCTGCTCATGACTGGAGACGAGGTGGGTGCTGCCGTCAGGTAGAATGCGCATCTGCACGCTGGGTGAACGCGTCTCCGACGCGACAATGAGTTCCTCGACAATTCCGCCCATTTCATCGAACTTGCGCAGGAAGTTGCTGTAGGTCTCTACGCCCGACAGCCACGAAAGTTTTTGCAGTGCCTGCCGCATGCTGCTGTCATCAACCGTTCCCTCCGGATAGCTGAAGACGGCATTGCCTTCGCCGCCGAACCCTTCGTTCAGCTTTATCACGGCGCGCTTGAGTCCAGGGCGCTGCTCGCGGAGCGCCAGCAGAGACCGCACGATATCGTCGACGTTCCGCAGATCCTCGAAACCGGCCGGATAATCGACGCCCGCTTCGGCAAAGACCTTGCGGTTGCCGGATTTGGTGCCAAAGCTGAGCAGCTCCGGGTCGAGGCCGTTCAACGGAATGCCGAGACTCAACGCGAGCCGCCGCTCGAGCACCGTGGAGTTGTAGCAGGTCAGGTAGGCGCGATCCGTGTTGCCAATAATTTTGCGAAGCCGCTTCAACAAATGCGGCCGCTCGAGAATTTTTTCCGACAACGGACGTGGACTGGCATCAAATACACACAACATGTGCAGGCGCCTGCGCGCGTGGCTGGCCGAGACGCTGTCGAGCAGCTGCAGGTAGTAGTCGACGATATCGGGATGCACGGGCTGGCTCGTCACGTAGATCAATCGCGCGTTCGGGTTGCGCAGGCGGATCAGCGCGAACATGAGCCGCTCTTCATAGAAACGCGGCGCCGGTCACTTTCGCGAGTTCTTCCTGGTTCACGGTCATTGAAGGCACGATGACCGAGGTGTGCTCGTATGACGGATCTTCCTGGAACGCGTGCCAGACCTTTTTTAACTGACGCTGCAGGTCCTTGAACTGCGTGGCCTCTGCCTCCGGGACATTCATCCAGCGTGTACCTTCAGCGTCTGGCCGATATCGTCAAGGATGCCGCGCAATTGATCGTAGTCGGGGTGACGCACGCGGAGCCAGGCGTTCGCCATGTAGCCCGGCTTCGACCGGCTGTGTCGGCGTGCCCGGGTCCGGAAGGTGTGCCGCGACGATGCAGTCGCCGTAGCGCTCGTGGATGTGGTCGACTCCCGAGTAGCCAGTGATACGACCGTCGCGATCCGGCCGAAGGGCGATCATCCCCGCGGCATAGCGACGCGAAGGCTGCGTGTGCGTGTCGCCGTTGGCTATTGCCGAGGCCCATTCGAAATACAGATCGAATTCGTTCGCGGCGTTGTACACATCCCACTGGCCGACACCAGGCGGGCGGCAGCCGATCTCGGAAAACTTGAGGCCTTTCGGGCCGAAAAACCACTCCATGTGCGTCGCTGACGTACCGATTTCCAGGATGCGAATGACATCGCGCGTCATTTTGCGCACCTCGGCGTATCCCGGTGCGTCGATGCGGTTCGTCGTTACCATTTGCGGCGAGATCCAGCGCTCGCGCATGGCTTCGAGGACGTTCGGATAGTAGTGCGTGATGAACTCGTGCCGGACCTTGCCGTTGATCGTCAGCGTGTCGATGTAGCCTTCGTGTCCTTCGATAAACTCTTCGATCGCCACGGCATGGCCGTCCGCGAGTCCTGACTCGTTGATAACATTTTCCAGCCTGTCGGCATCGCGCACTTTATAGGTGCCGGATGCGCCGGCTCCTGCCGGCGGTTTGACAATCAGCGGGTAGCCGACAGCGGCGGCGAAATCGCGGGCGTCCTGTGGTGTATTCGCACGCGTTGACTGCGCGGTGGAAATACCGGCTTTTCGCAGCGCTTCCTTCATTGCCGGCTTGTCGCGGCAGAGGTATGCAGTTTTAGTCGAGGTTCCCGGAATGCCGGTCGCTTCGCGAACAGCAGCCGCTGGCATGATATGGGCTTCGATGGTTGCTTCGAGGCGATCGACCCATACCTGTCCCTGGACGTACTGCACGGCCTTTAGCAAGGAAGGCTCGTGAACCACCGACCGCACCTGCACATAGTCATGCAGCCAGCCCTTCACGGCGGAGTCGAGATAGTCGAGCGGCCGCTCGCCGATGCCGATGACATTAGCGCCGGCCGCGTGCAGCGCGCGCACAAATTCGCGTTGATTGTGTGGAAAAGACGGCTCGACGAATATGACGTTCATGAGTCGGACAAGAATCGATAGAGTTTCACGTACCGCGCCCCCTGCTGTTGCCAGGAAAAATCCATGGCCATGCCATTAGTCACGATCTTACGCCAAAGCGGCTGGTCTTCGTACAAATCGAGTGCCCTCGAAATCGCCCAGCCGAAGCCAGTCTCGTCGTAGTCACGAAACAGGATTCCGGTACCCGTTCCGGCCGCCGGGTTGACCTGCTGCACCGAGTCGGCAAGCCCACCGGTTTCACGAACGATCGGGACCGTGCCGTACTTGAGGCTGTACAGCTGATTGAGTCCGCAGGGTTCGTAAGCGGAGGGCATCATGAACATGTCGCTGCCGGCCTCGATCCAGTGAGCGAGTTTGTTGTTGTAGCCCCGGTAAAAACCGACGCGATTGCGCGCAGCTCTTTGCAACGATTGAAAGAACAGTTCGAAGTGTGGCTCGCCGCTGCCAAGTAACGCCAGCGAAAAGTTGCGTCGCGCCAGGAGTCGCGGCAGGACGCGCACCATCAGGTCGATGCCTTTCTGGCCGACGAGCCGACTGACAAAACCAATGATGGGCTGATCTGCTCCTCCGGCGAGGCCGAGTTCGCGCATTAGTTCGAGCTTGCAGGCAGTCTTGCCACTGAGATCGCCACTTGTAAAGTTCCGTGGAATCAAAGCGTCCGTTTCCGGGTTCCATTCGTCGTAATCGACACCATTGAGAATGCCGATCAGTGCGTTGCTACGGGCCCGCAGATCGCCGTCGAGTCCCATGCCGTACTCGGGGCTCTGGATTTCGCGCGCGTAGGTCGGGCTGACTGTCGTCAGCACATCGGCCAGCAGGATACCGGTCTTCAAAAAG
>CAWJCA010000007.1:0-89723 GCA_963841165.1 uncultured Gammaproteobacteria bacterium
TCATATCAGTGCCTTACGAGTATTTGTTCAAGTTCTTCCAGCGAACGACCCTTGGTCTCCGGCAGGATGCGCATCACGAAGAAAAGACCGGCAACAGCGAAAAGACCATAAATCAGGAAGGTGCCGGCGTTGCCGATGTTCTGCAGCTCCCAGGGAAAAATGAAGGTGACGAGAAACGCAACGGCCGAATTGATGAGCCCAACAAACGAAATTGCCATGCCGCGCACGTTGTTCGGAAACAGTTCCGAGAACAGCACCCACATGATCGGCCCGATTGAAATCGCAAAGCTGGCGACAAAACCGAGTATGGCGAACAGGATGAGCAATGGGTTCATGTCAATCGCGTTGCTCACGAACGCCGATTCGTGCTGCTTGTAAACGTTCGCACCCACCGCTGCAGAAACAGCCTTGCGAAAATCGATATCGCTGTCAAAGGTGGTATCGGCGACGGCTGCAATCTGTGTTCGCTCAATTTCTGCAGGCAGCTTGTCGATCGCATCCTGGTCCAGCGTGTACGTTGCCGACCCGAACCCATACGCCAGTGTCAGCATGCAGACAGCAATGCCCGTCATGCCGAATCCCAGCAACGGTCGCCGACCGAGCTTGTCAATCAGTGCCATCGCGGCAACCGTAAAGACAAGGTTGACGAGACCGACCAGCACCGCCTGCATAAACGCAGCATTTGTGCCGATCCCGGACTGCTCGAATATCATCGGCGAGTAGAAGAACACCGAATTGATACCCGTAATCTGCTGCAGGATGCCAACCGATATGCCAATCGTCAGTACGAGTTTCATGGATGGATGAAACAAGGCTTTCAAGGACACGCCCCCTAACTTCGGCTTCGGCTTCGATGCTGTCTCTTACGGCCTGCAGATCTAACCGTGCCTGTTCCGCACCGCTAACGCGTTCGAGTACTTCGCGGGCATCTTCCTCCCGCCCCTGCATCGCCAGCCAGCGCGGGCTTTCGGGCACGATCAGCAGCGCGAAGAAATACAGGACGGCCGGCAAGGTCTCGATGCCGAGCATCCAGCGCCAGTTCCACTCGCCGAGTCGCAGCGACTCGGCCCAGGCCGCGTCAGACTGGCCGAACGTCAGTATCAGGTAGTTGGTGAAGAACGCCGCCGAGATGCCGATGACGATATTGAGCTGGTTGAACGAGACCATGCGGCCCCGGATTGCGGCCGGTGCAATTTCGGCGATATACATCGGTGCAATGATCAGCGCGGCGCCAACGCCGAGGCCACCGACCATGCGTGCAATAACAAGCGTTATGAAGTCCGGCGCAATTGCTGAAGCGACCGCAGACAATGCGAACAATACTGCAGCGATCTTCAGCACGGGTCGGCGACCGATGCGATCACTGATGGGACCGGCCAGCATCATGGCCAGCGTCGCCGTCAGCGCCAGTGACGAAACAGAAAAGCCAAGCTGAATTTTTGTCAGATCGAAATCGGTCTCGATAAAGCCGACGACACCGGAGATCACCGATGCGTCGAATCCCATCAGGAAACCGCCGAGTGCGACAATTAGCGCAACCTTCGTCGTAAATCGCGTGCTTTGTTTCATGCTTGTTGTCCCGGGAATCAGTCGCTATCGATGATTCGGAATTCCGTCCGCAGCTCTGTTTCCGAACTGCCGCCGATCCAGGCATGGAATTCGCCGGGCTCGGTTACTGAGTTGCATGTCGCGACCAAAAAACGCCAGGTCGTCGGTGTGTAGTTCAAAATCGACGCGTCACGGTTTGACCCGGTTCGAGGCGCAATCGTTTAAAGCCTTTGAGCTCCTTGACCGGTCGCGTCACGTTGCCAACAAGATCGCGAACATAAAGCTGCACGACTTCGTCGGCGGCAACATCGCCCTTGTTCGTCAGTTCGGCACTAATCGTTACCGTGTCGCCAAGCCTGATCTCTCGCGCGCTGGTGCGGATGTTCTGGTAATCGAACTCGGTATAGGACAGACCGTAACCAAACGGGAACAACGGTGTATAGCCCGCGTCGAGATGATAGGCCGTCATGCCCGTCGAAAGTTGCGGCGCGTGCGCATCGATATCGTCAATAAGAACGACGGTATCCGGCGACGGCGGCTTGCCTGTTCTCTTCTGGTTGTAGTAAATCGGAATCTGGCCAACCATGCGCGGAAAGGTCACCGGTAGCTTGCCGGACGGTGATTCAACGCCAAACAAGAGGTCGGCGATCGCGGGACCACCCATCGTTCCCGGATGCCACGCAAACAGAATCGCGTCGACATTGTCGACAATGTTGGTCAGCGTCAGCGGTCGGCCCGCGAGAATGACAGCAATGACCGGCTTGCCGGCTTCTCTCACGCGCCGCACCAGCTCTGCCTGGTCGCCCGGCAAGTTAATGTCCGCACGCGAATGCGCTTCGCCCGACAAAATCGATTCCTCTCCCAGGAAAAGCAGCACGACGTCCGAGTCACGTGCAATCTCGTCGGCCTCGTCGAATGCCTCGCTGGTCTTGCTGCGCGAATTGTCCATGGCTCGCAGATAGCGAACATCGACATCATGACCGACCAGGCTGTGAATCGCGTGCATCGGCGTGATGCTGAGCTCCGCGGTCACCGTCGAAAATCCAGGTACCGAGCTGTTCGTAAGGCGCGTCGGCCAGCGGTCCAATGACGGCAACTGAATTCAGCTTCTTTGCCGACAGCGGCAGCACACCATGGTCGTTCTTGAGCAGCACAACGCTCTGCAGTGCCGCTTTCCTCGCCGTCTCAAGCGCATGCTCGTTCGCAATCGGCTGGCAATGCCGTGGGATCTGTATACGGTTTTTCGAACAGCCCGAGGCGAAACTTGGCCCGCAGGATGTTGGCAACCATCGCGTCGATCATCGCAACATCGATGCGTCCTTCGTCGATCAATGCCTCCAGATTGATGGACATACGACTGGCCCGCCATTTCCATATCGACGCCGGCCGTCACTGCCTCGTAAACCGATTCCTTGTCGTTCTCGGTCAGGCCGTGAATTGCAAGCTGCCGGACCGAGTCCCAGTCGCTGACGACGAAACCGCTGAAGTCCCATTCATCGCGCAGAACCTCGCGCATCAGGAATTCATTCCCGGTCGCCGGCACACCATCAAGGTCGCTGAACGCGGCCATCAGTGAAACAACGCCCGCGTCGACCGCGGCTTTGAACGGCGGAAAGTACACATTACGCAGCTCGTTCTCGGGAATATTGACGGTTGCGTAGTCGCGACCGCTTTCGGAAGCACCGTAGCCGGCGAAGTGCTTGGCGGTAGCAGCAATCGTGCCTGCATCGGCGAGGTCATCGCCCTGGAATCCCTCGACCATGGCCACCGCAAGCTGACTGGCCAGGTAGGGATCCTCACCAAGACTCTCGGCGATACGCCCCCAGCGCGGATCGCGCGAGATATCGATCATTGGCGCAAAGGTCCAGTTGATACCGGTCGTCGCAGCTTCACGTGCAGCAACCCTGCGCGCCCTCTCGGACAATATCCGGGTTCCACGTTGCCGCCTGTCCCAGCGGAATAGGCATCACGGTCTTGAAACCATGGATGACATCGCGCCCGACCAAAAGCGGGATGCCGAGCCGGCTCTCCTGCACGGCGATTCGCTGCAGTTCGTTGACGGTATCAACATCAACCTGGTTGAGGACCGAACCCACTCGCCCGGCCTCGATCGCTTCTCAAGATGATCCGGCATGTCCTCGTCGGACGCATTGACCTGGTTCATCTGGCCGATCTTTTCGGCCAAGCGTCATCTCAGCAAGCAACGCATTTACGCGTCGCTCGATCGAAGCTGCATTGTCATCTGGATTTGCGACAGAGGTGCTCATAATTGTCATCAACAGCAGGCCGCAGAGCGTGGCCATAATAGAAATCTTCGCAGCACCTGGACGTATTCGGCTCTATTGTTTTTATCGGCATCATGTCGGTAACGATGTTGCGCGAGCTACACGATTTCCCACTGGAGCATTGCAACGAGAATGGTATCGCACGCAAACGCACCGCAGCAGTTCTAACAATATTTGACAGCGCTGTCAATTTGATAGAGTATCGCGACTGAATCGATCAGACCGATAAGACCTGGGAATAAGAGCCAATAATATGAGCCAAGCAACCCACCACCAAACGGCGCCAGCAGACAGAATTCCTTTTGCCCAAAAGCTGATCTACGGACTCGGCGCATTCGTTAACAACACCCTCGCAGCCGCGATCGGCGGCATGATTATTGTCCTCAATCTCGGCTACGGCATGAGTCCGGCGCTCGTCGGTCTGCTCGGCGCCCTGCCCCGCCTGACCGACGCCATAACCGATCCATTGATGGGTTATATCTCGGACAACACGAAATCGCGCTGGGGCCGTCGCCGACCTTATATCTTTGTCGGTGCAATTGCCGCTGGCATCATCTACGCGCTGCTTTGGCAACTGCCGGCAGACAAGAGCGACACATTTTACTTCACCTTCTTTCTTGTGGGCTCGCTGATTTTTTATCTCGCGTACACGATATTCGCGACGCCCTGGGTCGCGCTCGGCTACGAGTTGACACCCGACTATCACGAACGCACACGCCTGATGGGCGTGCAGAACTTCATCGGCAATATCGCCTACATGATCTCTCCTTATTTCCTCGCGATCATGTACAGCGAACGACTGTTCACCGACGTTAAGGATGGCGCCGCCAACCTCGCGATAATGATCGGCGTGGTCGTTATCTTGGTCGGCGTTATGCCCGCAATATTCTTGCGCGAGCGATTTAAAGAAGTCGCCGCCGCAGAGGTGGATGAGAAAAAAGAGCAGCCCGATGGTGGCATGATGCACGTCATCAAGGATTTCATCAGTGGCTTCGCAACGACACTCAAGTTCAAGCCGTTTCTCAAACTCTGCGCCGCGACATTCCTGGTCTTCAACGGCTTCATATTGATCGCTTCTTTCCAGTCCTACGTCATAATCTATTACGTTTACTCCGGGGACGCGGGCAAAGGAGCCGAACTTGTCGGCCACTCGGGACTGCTCATGGCGGTTGCTGGCGTTAGGCGTTATCGCGTTCGTCACGTGGCTGGGCACCAAGGTCGGAAAACGAAAGGCGTTCTTTGTTTCTACCGGGATCTCCATGGTCGGTTACGCGCTCAAATGGTTTTGTTACACGCCCGACAACCCATGGCTCGCGCTGATTCCGGCGCCACTAATGGCGTTTGGCCTGGCCGGTCTGTTTACCCTGATGCCATCGATGATTGCGGATGTCGTCGATGCAGATGAGCTGAATACGCATGAGCGGCGTGAGGGCATGTACGGCTCCATATTCTGGTGGGTCGTCAAACTCGGCCAGGCGGTGGCAATTGCGGGCGGTGGCATTCTGCTCACCCTGACGGGATTCGACGTGACACTCGGCGGAAATCAGGCGCCAGAAACCATTACCTACATGCGTATGTTCGATGCGTTCGTGCCCTGTATCGCCTCAGGCGTTGCCATTTGGGCGATAGCGACATTCTCGATTACCGAGGACAAGGCCTACGAAATCAGGATGGAACTGGAGAAAAGGCGCGGCGGCGCGGTCAGCCGCCTAGAACCGGGGTCGAACCGAGGTATCCGGGGTTCGACCCCGGTTTATTCTTCCCGTCGAACGCAGTCGCGCCCTGCCCGCTTGGCGGCATAGAGCGCCTGGTCGGCTCTCTCTATTAGCGTATCTACCGTGTCGCCATCGCGGGCCTGGGCAATGCCAAGGCTGATGGTGACCATCAACTGTGTGTCGCGACTGTGCATCGCATCACTGTTGATGCGCCTTCGCACGCGTTCGGCGACTTCTTCGCCCTCAGTGATACTGGTGTTGTGCAGTATGAACAGGAATTCCTCGCCACCGTAGCGGCAGATTTCATCGTCGGCACGCGCGCCTGAAATCATCCGGCCCGCGGCAATTTGAAGTATTTCGTCGCCTACCAGGTGTCCGTGAGCATCGTTGATTTCCTTGAAATGATCGAGGTCGGCCATGATCACGCACAGCGGTGACTTTTCCATCCTGGTTCGCTCCAGGGCGGCGCCGAGGCAGCGTTTGGAATAGGAGTGATTGCGAAGATTGGTCAACCAGTCGGTCACCGCGAGTTTGCGCAGGCGGACAGTCTCGTCGCGCTCGCTCTCGAGTGACTTCGTAAGGTCGGATACTCTGCCCGAGCAATAGCTTTCGACGGCCAGCGACATATCGAGCGCCGTAATCTTGAGGATAAACCGGAGCAGCTCGGCGAAGGCCGGTTCGTCGTCGCGTATGGTATCCGGAATGTACTCGATCAGCAGACTTTGCAGCCCCTGGAACGTGCATTGGTAGAGACTTTGCGGTATGCCGACACGTTGATGTACAGAGCCGATCCGCAGCCGCTCCTCGAAATATTCGCGCTTGTGGAAATCGATGCCCAGGCCCAGCAGGTAGCGTTTTTGGCTCTCCCTCAAACGTGCAGCTGTGGACGACCCGTCAACCATACGGTTGAAATCATCAATTCGAAGCAATGAGCCGTAGAAGCGATCAACAATGGCATCGACGTTCGGGACAACTACCTGATCGTGGAGTTGTCGGCCGCTGGCTTCCATTCCCTCCTGGTCAAGCTCGATGAGGCGCAAACGGTCGACAATAGTATTCTCGTCGAATCCGCAGCTCTCCCATAAGGGGTGATCCATGCCGTTGCTTTCCCTAGCTGTTGCGCCCCACAACAAGGCCTCTGTACTTATGCGGCAGCGCAACCCAGGAAAGCAATGCGGGCTTGTACCTAGCTATTTGAAAAACGTGACGTTTTTCTCACATCAGGATGAGAAATCCCGTTCGGCGCGGCGCAAATCCTCTTCGGTGTCGATACCGATGCCCGGCCGTATCGCGGGCACACCGACCACGATGGTCATGCCCAGTGACAATGCGCGCAGCTGCTCGAGTTGTTCGCAGACTTCGAGATCGGAAGGCTCCGCCGCAACGAAGCGCCGCAGAACGCCACAGCGATAGGCGTAAATGCCGTGGTGATGCAGGGCTGACGCTACTGCCCGCTCTCTGTTCTCCGCTTCGCGGGCGTGCGGGATGGCCGCGCGACTGAAATAAATCGCGTGGTCGTGCGCGTCGCGAATAACCTTGACGATATTCGGGTTGTCAAAATCCTCGTCGTTCAGAAGTGGCGAAGCGAGGGTTGCGATATCGGCGCTCGCGTCGTCCAGCAACGCGGCGCACTGGTCAATCAGCGTCGCCGGCATTGCGGGTTCATCGCCCTGCAAGTTGACGACAACCTGGTCGTCATCCCAGTCGAGAAGATCCGCGACTTCAGCAATACGCTCGGTCCCGGACCGATGCTGATTGCCCGTCATACAGACCGTCGCCCCGAAAGCCGCCGCCACGTCCGCAATACGCTTATCATCGGTGGCAACCACCACGTCGGTCGCCGCACTTTCGCAGCCGCGCTGGTACACGTGCTGCAGCATCGGCTTGCCGCGCAGCTCGCGCAAGGCTTTGCCGGGCAAGCGCGTCGATGCAAAGCGAGCGGGAATGACAACGACGAAACCGGTCACTGTGCGCCCTGCCAGCCGCGCAAGCGGGATTCGATTTGTTCGATCAGCGGTAATGCAAGAACGGGATCCATCTGTAATTCCACGGGGACGTACCAGAATTTGTCGTTGATACGTCGCCCAAGTTTGACGGCATCTTTCTCCGTCATGAAAACCTCGAAGTTATCACCGAAGTCGAGCGCCTTCACGTCCAGAACCGCATGATCAGCGAACGAGTGTTCTATAACCTGTATGTCGAACGCCCGTAACAGCTCGAAAAATCGCGATGGATTTCCGATTCCCGCAACAGCGTGCACCGTCGTACCCGCAAAGCGCTCAATCGGCCGGGTCAGCGATCCGTTAAGGCGACAGGCTTCAGTCGCGACAAGGTCAAACTCTGCAGCGTTCAGCTCAGCAACCGACATATCGTTGCTCGGTCGCATGGCGCCATTGACCAGCAGCTGATCCACATCTTCGAGGCGATCCGGCAATTCGCGAAGGGGTCCAGCCGGCAGCAACCAGCGATTGCCGAGTCCGCGTGTGCCGTCAATCACGCAAATTTCGTAGTCGCGGCCAAGACGGTAATGCTGCAAACCATCATCCGTAATGATGATATCGACACCGTCATCGACAAGCATTGCCGCGGCACGCACCCGGTTCGCGTCAACGGCCACGGGACAATCACTGCGCCGGGCGAGTAACACCGGCTCATCGCCGACCAGCTGCGCGTCGCTATCGGAATCGACGCGCATTGGAGAGTTGGATTTGCTGCCGCCGTACCCTCGACTGACGATGCCGGGCGAGAAGCCGCGCGCACGAAGCTCGCGCGCAAGCCAAATGACAGTCGGTGTCTTGCCGGTGCCCCCTGCCGTAATATTACCCACCACGATGACAGGAACCGACACGTGGCGGACCCTCAGCACGCCGGTGCGATAGAGAAAGCGTCTGCTCATCGTGATGAACCAGTAAAGGCCGCTCAGCGGCAACAATATCCAGCCGGAACGGGCACCTTCGTACCAGACACGATGAATCCATCGGTAGGTCACAGCCGCGCTCACTCGTCTTCAGACTCCGCACTGAACTGCATGCGATACAGGGCCGCGTAGTGGCCGTCTTGCGCAATCAGTTCACCGTGCGTCCCGGACTCGACGATGCGACCCGAATCAAGAACGATTATGCGATCGGCTTTTTCGACCGTGGACAAGCGATGTGCGATGACGAGCGTCGTGCGGTCCTTCATCAGCACGTCGAGCGCATCCTGGATGCGCCGTTCGGATTGCGTATCCAGCGACGACGTCGCTTCGTCCAGAATCAGAATTGGTGCGTTCTTGAGCAGCGCACGACCAATCGCAATGCGCTGACGCTGGCCGCCCGACAGCAGCACGCCACGGTCACCAACCATGGTTTCAAGCTTTTGAGGTAACTGGTTTGCAAAGTCGAGCACGTATGCCGCTTCGGCAGCGCGTAACACTTCCTCGTCCGAATGCGATCTGAGTTGTCCGTACGCGAGGTTATTTTCGATCGTATCGTTAAAGAGTACGACGTCCTGGGTCACGAGGCTGATATTGTTGCGCAGGCTCGCCAAGGTAAGATCCTTGATCGACACTCCGTCGATTAGTATGTCGCCGGAATCCAGCTCGTAAAAGCGCGGCAACAAACTGGCCAGCGTGGACTTGCCACTGCCCGAATGTCCAACGATTGCGAGCGTCTTGCCCGCCTGCAGATCGATGTTAATGTCTTCAAGAACGGGGCCGTTTTCGTCCCCGTACGAAAAACACGCGTCGACGAAACGAACGTCACCTTTGACGCGGTCGATGTCAACGCTGCCATTGTCTTCCTCGTCCTGCTCGTCTATTACCATAAACAGGCTGTCTGCGCCCGCAACGCCTCGCTGCAGCGTTGCATTGACATTCGTGATTCGTCGCACGGGTTGCAGCATCAGCATCATTGCAGAGAAAAATGCGATGAACTCGCCCGCTGTCAGTGCGCCTTTGATCGATTCTCTTGCAGCTACGTAAATTACGAGCGCGATACCGAAGCCAAATACAACCTGTGTTACCGCAACGCCCATTGATCTGACGCGAATAAGCTTGAGGTTCTGGCTGCGGTTGCGACCGTCGGCCGCAACCAGGCGAGCAAGCTCGTAATCGTAGCCCCCAAAAGCCTTGACGACCTGGTTGCCCCGAATGACTTCATCCGTCACCTGTGTCACTTCGCCGACTGACGCCTGGATATGATCGCTGTAACGGCGAAACGCGATGCCGAGTATCCGTACGATCAAGGCAACGATGGGGAACAGAATTACGACGAAGATCGTCAATACCGGACTGTAGTAAAGCATCACACAAAATGCGGCAATCACAGTCAAAATATCGCGCACGGCAATCGTGACAACACTGGTCACAGACTCCGCCACCATCTCGACGTTGTAGGTCATGCGAGACAACAATGGACCCGTGGTCTGGGCGTCAAAATACTTGGCCGGCAAAGTGAGGAACTTTCCAAACACCTGGCGACGCAGATCGCTGATAACCTGCCGCCCTATCCAGCCCAATGAAGCTTCGGTGGCAAAACCCGAGATTCCACGCAGGATGAAGATCGCCATAAACGCGTACGGAATCCAATTTACGGTCTCGAGCTGCTTGGCGACCAGCGCCTGATCGGTCAGCGGTGCGAGCAGCGCCACGAGTCCGGCCTCGACGACCGCCGTGGTCGCCATGCCGATTACTGCTATGAAACCAATGAGCTTATGCGGTGTAACGTAACGCCAGAGCCTGGCATAGACGACGCGGACTTCAGGATCGATGCGTTCTGTTACGGCCACGAGGTCAACTCAATTACTCTACCGGATCATTGACGGTAGCAATGCTGATCTGCGTAAAGCCCAGGCGACCCGCGACATCCATTGCCGTCACAACGTGCTGGTGCCTGGCGTTCGCATCAGCGCTGATTGTCAGCGGCAGTTTGTTGTTACCGGCGGAGACCTTGCGCAGTGCATTTCGGATAGTTTCCGGACGGTTGTTAATCAGTTCACGACCGTTGATCAGGTAGGTGCCGGTCTCCGTAATCATGATATCGATTTGCTGTGGCGGCGCTTCGACTACGGCCGCGCTGTCCGCCTCCGGCAGTCGAATTGCAATTTGCGATTGCTTGACGAAACTCGTTGAGACCATGAAAAAGATCAGCAACAGCAGCACGACGTCGATCAGCGACGTCAGGTTAACTTCGGGCTGCGCGCGTGGCCGCAAGCTGAGTTTCATTACTGCCCTTGCTCGTTTCGGCGGTGCAATGCCTCAACCAGTTTGATCGCCTCTTTTTCCATGTCGACGACCAGTGTGTCGACCCGGGTGCGATAGTAGCGATAGCCAATCAGCGCGGGAATCGCCACGGTAAGGCCGGCCGCCGTGGTTATCAGCGCTTCGGCGATGCCCCCGGCCAGTACGGTTGGATTGCCGACCCCGTGCGTAGTGATTGCCGTAAACACCTTGACCATGCCGATCACGGTACCCAACAGACCCAGCAGCGGTGTAATCGCCGCGACCGTGCCCAGCGTTTCGAGGTAGCGTTCGAGCTCATGCACGACGTGCCGTCCCGTGTCCTCGATTGCGTCCTTAAGCACGGTCCGCTCTCTGTCGCGATTGATCAGTCCTGCAGCGAGGATCTGCCCAAGCGCAGAACCCTGGTGCAAGAACTGGATTTGCTTCTGATCCAACTGGTCTTTCTTGACCCAGCCCCAGACTTTGCTGGTCAGGTCCTCGGGAATCACCCGCTTCTGTTGCAAGGTCCAGAATCGCTCGAGAATGATACCCATCGCGAGAATCGCACAGATGATGATTGGCGCCATCAGGTAGCCGCCGGATTTTACTATCTCAACCATAGAGACCTGACCCAAGGAGGAAAAATGAAATATACAGTGACCGCGCAGAAAATTCCTGCGATAGCGGGCGCTTTTTGACAGTTAGTCGACGCGGTCGCGCCAGAATCGGCGGCGTTCGTGGCGGTCCATCCGCAGGTCCTCAAGCCCAAGGGCTTCACACAGGCGCATACTCACGGCGCCCGCGGTTGCCGTGTCCAGCACATCGGCGCCGACGGCCTGCCAGCGCATGCGCACGCGTTCCTTGGGAAAACCCCAGCGATTGCCAAATCCGGCCGAAACAACGGCGATTTGCGGCGACACGGCGTCAACAAATGACTCGCTGGAGGACGTCAGGCTGCCATGGTGGGGGACGACCACGGCATCGACGGCTCCCAGACCCGTCCTTTCAATTATCTCGCGCTCGGCCGTTGCCTCGATATCGCCAGTCAGCAACAGCCCATGCCGGCCGGCCTCGACCAGCAAAACGCAGGACGAATCGTTGCCCTCGCGTGGCCTGGCCGGGTCCGGATGCAGGATGCGAAAGCTGATGTCGTCTGTCTCCCATCCCTGTCCAGCCATGCACGCCGACGACACAAGGTCCGTCATCGCGCAATGGTTCGCCGACCAGCACCGTTCCAATGTCCGCGTATTCTCGAATCGTACGCACGCCGCCGCTGTGGTCGATATCGGCATGAGACACGACCAGCCGGTCGATGCGGCTTATGCCTTTTGACTTTAGAAACGGCACAACGACGTGTTCTGCCACGGCTCCCCCGTCGCGAAAAGACGCCCCCGTGTCGAATATCAGGGTACTCCGCTCAGTTTGTAAGACTGTCGCCAGCCCCTGCCCGACATCGAGTACATGAGCATCAAAGCAGCCCCTGCCCGGCGGCCCTGGTGCTTGCAGCAGCAGCGCCACGACTGCAAGCAGGGCCAGCCGCCGGCCTGGCCAGCCCCTCGGCAGCAGCATGAAAAGAGACGGCATGAAGACGACCAGCCAGCCGAAACCCTGGACTGCAGCTACGGTCGTGTCGGCGAACGGCAAGCGCGCTGCCTGCTCGATCAGCGCCAGCAGCCAGTCGATACTTTTCGCCGCAATTCGCAGTGCGCCGTGCCCTGCCATTCCATCGTTGCCGCCGAGAGCCAGGCCGGTGAGTGTGAAAGGCACGGTAACGATGCTGAACACGGGCACCGCGACGAGGTTCACTGGCAATGCAAGAAACGCGATGCGGTCAAAGAGGATCACCGTCAACGGCATCAGTCCGAACAGCAGAAATACCTGCATAATGAAGAGTTGCCGAACCGCGTTGCTTACCCGGTGAATGTAACGCCCGGTTGCGGCCATGTTCTTTCGAATCCGCGCAAGCCAGAGCAGCACGACAACCGCCGAGAACGACAGGTTGAATCCGGGTGTCATGGTCGAGACCGGGTCCAGGACGAAAATACTGAGCGCCGCAACCGCGATGGTCGCAAATGGATCGATATGTCTGCGACGGACGATTGCAGAGGCGGCAACCAGGAGCATTAGCGACGCGCGTTCGGCAGGCACGCCCAATCCGGATACGACAGCGTAGGCTATCGCAACGCCAACGCCGAACACTATCGCCATGGCATGTGCGTTGCCCGTCATGCGCATCACGCCCAGCAGTGCCCTGGCAAACAGGAACGCAACTGTCGCGGCCAGGCCGACGTGCAAGCCCGAGATTGCCATGAGATGGCTTGTGCCCGTTACGGCGTAGTTGTCCCACTGTGTACGCGAGATACGGTGCCGCGCGCCGACACCAACGGCTGCAAGCACGGCTGCTGTGTCCGGCGACCCGGCCGCCCGGTCTGCGCGAGCGAGAAAGTCGCGTCTTAAACCCGCGATGGCGCTTTCGCGACCGGTTTCCAGCCGCATATTGCGTTTGCCGTTCACGACGTAGCCCGTCGCCAGAATTTTTTGCCGAAACAACCACGCCTCGGCATCAAAAACGCCCGGGTTGCTGTAGCCGCGAGGCCGTCTCAGGCGCAGCTCGAACTGCCAGATGTCGCCGATGGCCGGCTCGAGCGGTGGCTCAAACCAGCTTACTCGCGAACGGGCTGGCAATCGGTGGTCGTCGAGCGGCTCGACCAGCATCACGACCGCACTGCCCGTCACTTTCGGGAAGTCGACGATCCGCACCTGGGTCAGCAAACTGTCGTTTGCAAACCGGGCCTTGAGCCGGCCGTCGACAATCTCCTGACCCGCCTGCATGAACAACGCGAATCCCAGGCACAGGCACGCCGGAAACCGGGCGCGGCGGCAGGCAATCGCAAGGACCGATGCAACTAATAACAGCTTGCAGAGGTCGGAGCTTAGCGGCAACCTGCTAAGCTGCGCCGCATAGCCACCTGCAACCACCAGGAGGCAGGCCCTGATCATGAGCGCTTGTTGTCATTTATCGGCACTCACTATGGAAACCGGATCGCCACCCGATGCCAAGACGCTTTTTTCGGAAATTTGCCTTTAAACGCCATCACATGAGCGAGCAGTGGTTCATGTCGCCGTTTCAGCACCTGCTGCACGATACGCGCCTGTGGGGTATTCGCCGGCGCTGGGTCGTGCCCGCGTTCGCGACGGGACTTTTTGTCGCGTTCCTGCCGTTTCCTGGACATATGCTGATCAGCGCACTGGCCGCGCTGGCCCTGCGCGTCAACATCCCCGTCGCGGCCTTATCAACGTGGGCCAGCAACCCGCTAACGATTGGACCTATGTACTACTTCGCCTATCTCCTGGGCGCCAATATCCTGAATACGCCACCGCGGCCATTCGAGATGGAGCTATCGCTCGACTGGGTAACGCATACGTTTGTGAATATCTGGCAGCCGATGCTATTGGGAAGTGTGCTGCTGGGCAGTATCGCGGCACTTGTCGGCTACGTCGTGCTGGACCTGCTCTGGCGCCTGTCGCTAAGCAATTACAAGACGCGCAAACAAAACCTGCGGCGCGATAAAAAGTCAGACTGACTCGCGCAGCACCCCGTCTTCGAGCACGAGAATTCGATCCATGCGTTTCGCAATCGAATGATCGTGCGTAACGATCACGAGGCTGGTCTTCAATTCTTCGTTGAGCTCCAGCATCAGCTTCAACACGTGCTCGCCATTGCCGGAGTCGAGGTTGCCTGTCGGCTCATCCGCTAACACGAGCTGCGGACGGGTAATGAGTGCGCGCGCGACGGCGGCACGCTGACGTTCGCCGCCCGAAAGCTCGCCCGGCTTATGGGTGAGGCGTTCGCTCAGGCCAACGCGGCCAAGCAATTCGCCGGCTTGCTGCAGTGCCGCCGTTTTTGCCACGCGACGAATCAACAGAGGCATCGCAACGTTCTCTGCCGCCGTGAACTCGGGCAGAAGATGGTGAAACTGATAGACAAACCCGATGTAGCGGTTGCGCAGATCGCCTTTCGCTGCTTCGTCAATACCCTGCATTCGCTCGCCGTTGACCAGCACTTCACCCTCGGTTGGCTCGTCAAGACCACCCATGATTTGCAGCAGCGTCGTTTTCCCTGAGCCCGAGGCACCAATAATGGCCACACGCTCGGCCGGCTGCACCGCGAGGTTTACACGACTCAACACTTCCAGCGTCGACGTGCCCTCCCTGAAACGTCGCACAACGTTGCGGCACTCAAGGACCGCATGCCCGCGGTCAGTCGATGGATCAGTCATATCTCAAAGCCTCCGCCGGAGCCGTCTTGGCGGCAACCCAGGCCGGATAGAGGGTGGAAATCAGCGCGAGTACGAGCGCCATTATGGCGATTCTCGATACGTCGCCATACCGCAATTCTGATGGCAGATCGCTGATGAAATACACGTCGGCGGCGAGAAACTTGATGCCGAATGCAGATTCGAAAAACCCGACGATTGATTCGAGGTTCAGCGCCAGCAGTATGCCAAAAACGACACCGGCCACGGTACCAACGACGCCGACGATACTGCCTTGCGTGATAAATATCCGCAGTATGCTCGACGGCCGGGCACCGATAGTACGCAAGATTGCGATGTCCGCCTGCTTGTCTTTCACAACCATGACGAGCGTCGACACAATATTGAATGCCGCAACAGCGATGACCATCAGCAGGATTACAAACAGTATCGACTTCGTTATCTGAATTGAGCGGAAAAAATTGACGTGCCGACGGGTCCAGTCGCTCACGAGCACGAGTTCCCCGTGCGCCAGCGCCACCTCCCGAACAATGGCAGGTGCGTCATAGATCTCGGTAACCGCCAGGCGTACCCCGGTTACCGTGCCTTTCTTGCGATAGAGCTTCTGTGCATCATTGATATTGATGAATGCCAGGCGCCGATCGAACTCGTACATGCCAACACGATAGAGACCACTGACCGTGAAGCGCTTGGTTCGCGGAATGACACCAGCCGGCGTCACCCTGCCCTGTGCGAGTGTCACGGTGACTTTTTCACCGATACCGACCTGCAGCGCGTTTGCCAGCTCGACGCCGAGCACGATGTTAAATGTTCCGGGTTCGAGCTCGCCTAGTTCTCCTGCCTGCATCACGCCACCGACACCGGATACCGCGTCCTCGAGCCGCGGCTCTATCCCGCGTAGCTCGGCCCCACTGAGTTCGTTTTTGAATACCAGCAATGCCTGGCCATCGACATAGGGCGCCGCCGCTCGAACTCGCGCATTTTTCTGAGCGGTTTCGATCAGCGCGGTTGAACTCGCAAGCTCACCGTCGACGTTTTCGATGCTGGCATGCGCGGTCATTGCCAGCAGCCTGTCTTTGAGCTCGCGCTCGAATCCATTCACGACCGACATCACGACGATCAACACGGTGACGGCAATCGCAATGCCGAGCATCGAGATGGCTGAAATCATCGAGACAAATTTGTTACTGCTGCGCGAACGCACGTAACGGCCACCGATCCATGTTTCGAAACGTCCGACCATGCGACCTATTCGTACCGCAGCGCGGCGGCGGGATTGACCAACGCCGCACGCCGTGCCGGATACAGCGTCGCCAGCGACGTGAGGACGAACGCCGATACTGAAATAATCGCGACGTCCTGCCATTCGAGCTCGGACGGTATGCGCGTCACGTAATAGACGTCACCGGGCATGATCTGAAAGCCCAGGGACTGCTCGAGGAAAGGCACAATAACGGGCACGTTCAGCGCAAGCACGATACCGAGCAACACACCGATCAGCACACCGGTCCAGCCAATCACGGCACCCTGAACAAAAAAGACGCGCACGACTCCATTCGGCCCCATGCCCAAGGTACGAAGCACCGCAATATCCGTTGTTTTATCGGTAACGACCATGACGAGGCTGGCCACGATGTTGAACGCAGCGACGCCGATGATCAGAGATAGAATGAGTGACATCATCATCTTCTCTATACGAATTGCCCGAAAGTAACTGCCGTTTTCAATCGTCCAGTCGCTGCTACGAATCTTGTCGCCAAGTCGTGCCTGCAAAGCACGTGAAATAGCCGGTGCCTGCATGACATCGTCAGCTCGGAACCGAACCGCGCTTACCGCCGTGCCCATGTCCTGAATCGCCGCTGCGTCGGAAATATGAACGAGCGCGAGTACCGCGTCGTGATCCTGCAGACCAGCCTCGAACACGCCACGCAATACGAATCGCTCCAGGACGGGTTCCAGTGTTCCATCGCCGACAGGACGCGGAATCAGCAGCACCACGCCGTCGCCGATTCGAACACCCAGGTCGTAGGCCAGGATTCGTCCCAGGATAATGCCGCGGCTGCCAGTCTGCAGGGCATCGAGATCGCCCTCGACCATGTTGATCATCGCGCCGGACAGCGGTTTTTCGTACTGCGGATCGACGCCGTTCACGAGAACCGCGAACAGTTCGAGGCCTGATTGGATCATGCCCTCCATCTGCACGATGGGCGCTGCGGCCGCGACACCGGGTTCCCCACTCACGTCATCGACGAGCGTTCGCCAGTCCTCGGTAATACCGTTGGCACCGGTCACCGAACCGTGCGCAGACATGCTGAGGAGTCGGCCGCGCAGCTCGCCTTCGAAGCCGTTCATGACCGACAGTATGACAATGAGTGCGGCAACGCCTAACGCGATCCCGAGGAGGGATATCAACGTGATAAAGGATACGAATCGGGTACGCCGCTTGGCCCGGAGGTAGCGCAGCCCGACGAAAAGTTCGACAGGGTTGGTCATCGGCTCGCATTAAACCACATTCATGGAGCGGCGACTTTGCGTTTCGCGGCCCGGGGTTTGTGACACAGTTCG
Organism: uncultured Gammaproteobacteria bacterium; assembly: GCA_963841165.1. Taxonomy (GTDB): domain Bacteria; phylum Pseudomonadota; class Gammaproteobacteria; order Steroidobacterales; family Woeseiaceae; genus UBA1847. Next base: position 17,591 of record CAWJCA010000007.1, read on the forward strand.
CATATACCGGGCCCGGACCCGTGTAAAAACCTTACAGATCAATTGTTTTTTGGTCCGGCGAGCAATGCTATAGTCTCCGGATCGCTCCCGGGAGAACGACCTATGACCAAACTGCGCACCGCTACACTGATCGCCCTGTTCCTGGCCCTGTTCGGCACGGCACAGGCCGATACGCTGCAAATGGACGGCATGTCTGCCGGTTCCGGCGATGCACGCCCGACTCGCGGCATGACGCAGGCCCGGGTCGAGTCCAAGTACGGCAGCCCGGTTTCCGCGCGCGCACCGGTCGGCGATCCGCCGATTACGCGCTGGGAATACAAGGATTTCGTCGTGTTCTTCGAGTACGACCGCGTTATCCACGCCGTCGTCAAACGCTAGCACGCAGCACACGCTTTAATGATTAGCCCGGGCCGGAAACGACCCGGGCTTTTTCGTGTCCAATCGAGGCGCACGCGTTCGATGACCTCTGTGTAATAATCGCGTCCCCGTTTTCAGACCCTCGAACCGACGACCCCTTGAGCACATCATTCCTTATTCCGGCGCCAGCCGTTGTGCCCGCGGCCGGCTCCGCCAACAGTTGGGGACGCCTGCTCGGCGCCAGTGCCGCGCTGGCCGCGGCTGAGTTCGCGCAAAATGTCGATCGGCCAGTATTGATGCTGGCCGAGGATCCGCGGCACGCCGATCAGCTCGAAGCGGAAATCCGGTTCTTCGCGGGACCCGATCTGCCCGTTCTGCATTTCGTCGAGTGGGAGACGCTGCCCTGGGACAGCTTCTCGCCGCACCAGGACATCATTTCGCAACGATTGAGCGTACTCGCCACGTTACCGAACATGCGAAAAGGCATCGTCATCGCGGCGGCCAGTGTGTTGCAACAGCGGCTCCCTCCCCTCGATTACGTTGCCGCCCGCTCGCTGTCTTTATCGGCAGGGCAAACCCTGCATCGCGAAGAATTCACCGATGCGCTGGTGGCAGCCGGTTATTATCGGGTTCCCCAGGTTTCGGAACACGGTGAGTTTGCGGTCCGTGGATCGCTGATCGATATTTTCCCGATGGGAACCAATACACCGGTGCGTATCGATTTCTTCGATGATGAGATCGAATCGCTGCGCTACTTCTCGGAAGACACACAGTTATCCGGCGACAGGGTCGACAACATCAGCGTCCTGCCTGCCCGCGAAGTGCCACTCGATGCGGATGCCGTTCACGGGTTTCGCGATCGCTACCGCGAGCGCTTCGAAGGTCAGCCCGGAAAATCGCGTGTCTATCGGGATATTTCCGATGGCATTGCACACGGCGGCATCGAGTATTACCTGCCGCTCTTCTTTGCAACCACCGCGACGCTCCTGGACTACGTTCCCGACAATTGCGTGGTGCTTGCACCGACGGCGCTGGACTCGCTCTTGCAGCGATTCTGGGCAGAAGCCGGCGAACGGTTCGAACTTTGCAGCCTCGACCCGGAACGGCCAATTCTCAGTGCGGATGAAACCTTCCTGGAACCGGAATCCGTGCCGCAGCGGCTCAAAGAATTCGCGCACATACGCTACTCCGCTCAATCGCTTGCCGAAGGGCCAGAAAATCTGAACTTTGATACGCGCTTGCCGCCGGCGATGAAAATCGAAGCCCGATATGAAGATGCCGCGGCGTCCCTGATGCAGTTCCTGGAGGCTTTCGATGGCCGCGTGCTGTTTTCGACAGACTCACCGGGCCGCCGCGAGCAACTGCTGGACCTGCTGGCCGGACGCGGCCTCGACCTGGCACGCGTCGGCGACTGGCAGGCCTTTACAGGACTCGCGCAGCGCATCGGCGTGGCCGTGGCGCCGATCGACAGCGGCGTCCTCCTCCCCGGTGCCAAAGTTGCCGTCATCAGCGAGCAACAGCTATTCGGAGAACGCACCAAGACGCGCCGACGCAAGCGGCAGAGCGACCGGGACCCGGAAACCATCATCCGGCAGCTCAACGATCTCGAACCGGGTTCGCCTGTTGTCCACGAAGAATATGGCGTGGGCCGATACCTGGGGCTGGTCACTCTGGAAGTCGGTGGTATCACGGCAGAATTCCTGCATCTCGAATACGCTGACAGCGACAAGCTGTACGTTCCGGTACATGCCCTCGACCTGATCTCGCGTTACACCGGTGCATCACCCGACAATGCGCCGCTGCACCGTCTCGGGAGCGACCAATGGGAGAAAGCCAAGCGCCGTGCAATCAAGAAGATTCGCGACGTCGCGGCCGAACTACTCGATGTCTACGCACGACGCGCGGCGCGACCCGGTTTCAGCTTTCACTGGCCCGAAATCGAATACCGGACGTTCGAATCCGGTTTTCCGTTCGAACTCACTGAAGACCAGGCCGATACGATAGACGATGTACTCGGGGACCTGGCATCTGACCAGGCCATGGACCGCGTGGTTTGCGGTGACGTGGGTTTCGGTAAGACTGAAGTGGCCCTGCGGGCGACGTTCGCCGCCATACACGGTGGTAAACAGGTCGCCGTGCTCGTGCCGACCACGCTGCTTGCACAGCAGCACGGACAAACCTTCAGAGACCGGTTTGCCGACTGGCCGATACGCGTCGAGGTACTGTCGCGATTTCAGTCCGCCAAACAGGTCAAGGATATCGTTGCGGGGCTTCGATCCGGCACGGTCGATGTCGTGATCGGCACGCACCGACTTTTGCAACACACGAAAGATTTTCATGATGTCGGTCTTGTTATCGTCGACGAAGAACACCGCTTCGGCGTGCGTCACAAGGAAGCCATCAAGTCCTTGCGTAGTGATGTCGATATCCTGACGCTGACCGCGACGCCGATTCCTCGAACACTGAATATGGCCCTCGGTGGTTTGCGCGAAATGTCGCTCATCACGACACCACCTGCGGAACGTCTTGCTGTGAGGACTTTCGTTTCAGAGTGGAACGAAGTCATCATCCGCGAAGCCTGTCTGCGCGAAATCAAACGCGGCGGCCAGGTCTATTTCATTCACAACCGCGTCGAAGACATTGGGCGTATTGCGGAGCGGCTCGAGAAACTGGTGCCCGAAGCCAGCATTCGCATCGGTCACGGGCAAATGCCAGAACGTGAACTCGAGCAGGTGATGATCGACTTCTACCACCGCCGCTTCAATGTACTGCTGTGCACGACCATCGTTGAAAGTGGTATCGACGTGCCGACTGCTAACACGATAATCATCAATCGCGCGGATCGTTTCGGCCTTGCGCAGTTGCACCAACTGCGCGGACGCGTCGGCCGTTCACACCATCGCGCGTACGCCTACCTGATGGCACCGCCCAAAGCCACCATGACCGCCGACGCGATCAAGCGGCTGGAAGCCATTGATTCGCTCGAGGACCTGGGATCCGGATTTACGCTGGCCACCCACGATCTGGAGATTCGAGGTGCCGGCGAGCTGCTGGGCGACACGCAGAGCGGGCAGATCCAGGAGATCGGTTTTTCGCTGTACACGGAACTCCTGGGCCGTGCCGTGGATTCGTTGCGGTCGGGCGAAGAACCGGATCTCGAAGCGCCGCTGCATGCCGGAGTCGACATCAATCTGCACATCCCCGCCCTTTTGCCGGACGACTATGTTCCCGACGTGCACCTGCGCCTGATCCTGTACAAACGAATCTCGGCCATGGAGTCCGCCGCCGAGCTGCGTGAACTGCAGGTAGAACTGATCGATCGATTCGGCCTGCTCCCCGACAGTGCCAGGAACCTGATACGAATCGCTGCCATCAAGAAATCGGCGGCGGCGCTCGGTATTGAGAAAATTGATGCCGCTGACCGCGGCGGCTACCTCGTATTCGGCTCGGAAAGTCACATTGACCCTGTCGCGCTCGTGCAATTAGTGCAAAATGACAGCCGAAAATACCGTTTACAGGGATCACACCGGCTGCAGATTCGGGACGACCTGTCGGACCTGGAAACGCGCTTCAAAACAATAGAGAACCTGATGCGGGATCTCGCGGTCAAAGGCTAGGGATTTGTACGAATGATGTGGTCTATGCGAACAACGACGTTTATTTGCCTGGTGTTCTTAACCTTCGTGGCGCCGCTGGCGCAGGATGATATCGCCGAGGAAGAGCAGGAAATCCGGCGCTACATGGTCGAAATGATCATTTTCAAGTACGCCCAGGAAGTAGCACCAGGCAGCGAGATATTTCCGGCCGACAAGCCGGTCATTCCGGATCCCGTTCTCGACGACGAATCGTTGCTGCTTGACAGTCGTTGCTGCTTGAAGAAGAGCCGCTCGAAGAGATTCCGCGACGATTGCGCGACATCGAGTTAGCTCGCCTGACCGAAACCGAGTACACGATGAGCGAAATCATGAACCGGCTGCAACGTCTCGACGTATACGACCCGGTCATGCACTTCGGCTGGAGTCAGACCACTTGGCCCGAGGAAGAAACCCGTCCCATCGAACTCGGATCGATGGGACGACTGCCCAAAGGGCTCGGCGGCACTCTCAAACTCTACCTGAGCCGTTACCTGCATCTTGTGGTTGACCTGCAGCTCGATGCGCCGGACTCGGCTGAAGGCATGTCCGGCCGCGACGGTCCCATGTCAGGCTACGGCGACTACCGTACGCTCAATGCCCTGGGGGAGATCGACGAACCCCGCCCCATTCGCTTCCGCATCAACGAGAACCGCATTTTTCGATCCGGCGAGCTGCGATATTTCGATCACCCGAAGTTTGGCGTACTTGCCAAGGTCACGCGCGTTGAAGACGAAGAGCAGGAATCAGCAGAGCTGGATGATACCGAGTTACTCGGATACCCCGCCGAGTAAGTCATTCAGAAAGTCGTTTGCGCTCCGCTGCTCGTTTGCCGCATCGACCACTGTCACATCGAATGAGACGGTTACGAACTTAGAGACACCGGATCGGGGATGATGCAGCCCGAGTTCCCGAACGGCTGTAGATATGCGGCTCGCAAATTCGCGGACACCCTGCTCGTCGGACGCGTGTGACAAGACGACAAATCGGGCGCCGCCGGGCCGCGCCACGACGTCACTGGCACGTCGCAAACAGCGCCGAATCGCCTGACCGGCACGGCGCAAACACGAGTCTGCAGCATGTCGTCCGAACACCTCGACGTATGCCTCGAACTCATCGAGCGTAAACATTACAAGCGACAGCTGGCTTTTTTCTCTCGCCGCAACTGCCCAGTCATGCTCGAAGACCTCCTGGAATGCGCGGTCATTCAGGACACCGGTGACGGGGTCGTCACGCGACAAATCCCGAATGCGGCGCTTTGCTTTGAGCAAGGCATGATGCATTTCGGCACTTTCCGGCGTGCCCGCACCGGCTCCACTCCGCCAGTGAGCCGAATAAAATCGTGCCGATTCTTGCTTGGGTAGCAACAATGGCTTCAGTACAAGCAGGTACTCACGACTGTTGGACTCGACGGGAAAACTCGTCTCTTCCTGCGATCGCAGCGATTCGCTCACTTCCATGGCGATATCGCGGCCGGCAAGTTTTTCGACGACGTCGGCAAACGGTTTCTGAAGAACCTCGTCACCACCGATATTCTCGAACGCGGGATTCGCCAGCACGACGGGCCAGTCCGGTTGATCGATGCAAACTACGACCAGCGGTTCCGTCGTGGCGGCGATGACCTGCTCCAGAATGCGTCGATCGACCTGCTTCATTGATACATCATCTTGCCAGTTTGAAAAATTGTCGCAGCACGCTCATGGCCTGCGTCCTGGCCGACAGCGTACTCGATTCGACATCCTCGTGTATCGGCGTGTCGCCGCGCCCCGCTGCCCGGTTCACGATAAGCGCCAGGCAGGCATACCGGAGACCGAGTTCGAGCGCTATGGCCGCCTCGGGCATTGCCGTCATGCCAACGTAATCGGCACCATCGCGTTCAAGGCGGTCAACTTCGGCCGCCGTTTCCAGCCTGGGTCCCTGGGTTGCGGCGTAAACACCGCCGTCATGGCAATCGAGTCCGGCAGCGCTGGCCGCCGCCAGCAGTTGCGCTCTCAGGTCGGCTGAGAATGGTTCCGTGAAATCGATGTGTTCAACGACGCCGTCGGCGCCGTCAAAAATTGTGTGCTCCCGCCCCCATGTGTAGTCGAGAAGCTGATCAGGAACGGCGATTTCGCCCGACTCGCGTATTGTCGAGACGACACCAACCGTATTCAATGCAATAACGCTGCCGGCCCCGAGTTCTTTTAACGCGGCCAGGTTGGCACGGTAGTTAATCGCATGCGGCGGAATCGAATGGTCATCGCCATGCCGCGCCAGCGACAATACCGGGCAACCTTCGATCGCTACCGTATGTACTGGCGCCGACGCATCGCCGAAACGCGTGGCAACCTTACGACCAGGGCCCTCGCCCGCGAGCGATTCGAACCCGCTGCCAATAATCACTGCGAATTTCGATGTTGTTGTCATCGCATCCCTGGCTCAGGCATCGAGGTGCAGCTCGGGACGTTCGCTCCAGCGCGCGAACTGTTTATTAATAGACCGCCATTCGTCGCTGGCAAGCAGTGTCTGGCGCAAGGGATGGCCCGTGCCGTGCAAACGCGCCAGCCGTACCAGTGACAGCGGATTCGAGTATTCACCGAGCGCATCCACGGCATGATGCGCCGCGTCGCGGTCATTGCACACGAGGACCATGTCGCAACCGGCATCGAGTGCCAGCCGCGCCCGTTTTGCCATGGAGCCATAGTCACGTGTCGCCTTCATGCTGAGGTCATCGCAGAATACCGCACCGCCAAAGCCGAGCCGGGAACGCAGTTCACGTTGTATCCAGTATTCGGAGAATCCGGCCGGCAACGAATCCATTTTTTCGTAAATGATGTGCGCGAGCATGACGCCCGCCAGCGCGCCGTTGCCGATCAGTCGTTCATAGGGCCGCATGTCGTCGAGTATCAGCCCATACTCACGGCGGTCGATGGGCAATTTCAGGTGAGAATCGGCCAGCACGGCACCGTGACCCGGAAAATGCTTGCCGACAGCCGCCATGCCTGCACTTCGCAGCCCGCGCGCAAACGCACCGGCAAGTTCGCCGATAGCGTCAGGCTTGCTGTGAAAAGCACGATTACCGATGATTTCGCTGACGCCCCAGTCGAGATCCAGACAGGGCGCGAAACACAGGTCGATGCCGACGGCCCGAAGCTCTGAACCGATCATCCAACCGGCTTCGCGCGCCGCGCGCAGGCCGGACTCCGAATCCCGGTCAAACTCACGCCCGATTCGCCGCATCGGCGGGATCGCCGTAAATCCCTCCCGGAAGCGTTGCACGCGCCCACCTTCATGATCGACAGCGATCAGCAATGGCGGACTGCGCAGGGCACGGATGTCGTCGACGAGATCCGCAATCTGTTCCGGGGATTCGAAATTGCGAGTAAACAGGATCACGCCCCCAACCGCAGGTTCCCTCAGGAGATCGCGGTCGGCCGGACTCAGGTGAAGTCCGTCAATGTCCAGCATCACGGGCCCTAATGACATCCGTTGTGCCTCGCAGGTAAAAGTCACGCTTTCGTAAATACAGCGATAGATTCTACATGGGCTGTATGCGGGAACATATCGATGATCCCCGCCGATTCGAGTTTGTATCCTTGCTCGTGGACCAGGGTGCCCGCATCGCGCGCCAGCGTACCGGGGTGGCAGGATACGTAGACTATGCGGGCCGGCTTGAACAGGTGCATTCGTGTGACGACCTCGGCAGCGCCGCTGCGCGCCGGATCCAGCAGCAGGCGGTCACATCCGGCTTTGATCCAGCTCTCGGTACCGTCGATTTTGCTGAGATCGGCGACGCGAAACTCAACGTTGGAGAGATTGTTGCGCCGCGCATTTTCGCTCGCGCGGGCGACAAGGCTCGCCTCGCCCTCAACGCCCAGGACCGCGCCGGCTTTTCGGGCGAGCGGCAAGGAAAAATTACCGATGCCGCAATACAGGTCCAGCACTCGATCGTCGGTGCCGGCTTGCAGCTGTTCAACCGCGAAATGCACCATGCGCTGGTTGATGTCGCTGTTGACTTGCACAAAGTCGATCGGTTCGAACGCGATTTCAATGTCGAATTCGGCCAGCGTGTAGGACAACGGTCCATCGACGGAAGACGGGTAAAACAGCGTTACGGAATCCAGGCCGCCAGGCTGCAGGTAGATGCGCAGCTGTTTTTCTTCACCGAATGCTCTTAACGCCGCCTCGTCCGCATCGGTCGGTGGATCGAGCACCCGGAATACCAGCGCGATGTCATTGTCGGCGACGGCCACTTCAATTTGCGGGAGGCGCGCACGAATAGACAGTCGCCCGATGAGCTCGCTGAGATCGTCGATCATGTCGTCGACGGGCCTGGCCAGCACTTCGCAGCGATGCATATCCGTGATGAAAGGCGCGTGTCGCTCGCGGAAACCGACCAAGGTACGGCCCTTTGCCGGAACATGCTTGACGGCCAGACGCGCCCGGCGACGATAATGCCACTCGGGACCTGTCATCGCTTGCAACCATTCTTCGGGTTCAACCCGGCCGATGCGCTCGAGGTTATCCCGGAGCGTCCCGGATTTGATCATCCGTTGCTGTTCCGGCGTTACATGTTGCAGTGAACAGCCGCCACAGCGGCCAAACGCTTCACAACGTGCGTCGATGCGGTCCGGCGATGCCTCGATGACCTCGAGCAATTCGGCTTCATCATAATTGCGACGCGACTTGCGACGAATAAACTGCACCGTTTCACCGGTCAGTGCGCCGGCAACGAATGTCTTTTTGCCCTCCATACCGGCAATGCCACGTCCGTCGTGCGTCACGGCATTTATGGTTGCCGTTTCCGGCTCACGACGTCGCCTGGCCATTGGATGACCTTATGCGGCCCAGGCCGCAAGAAACTCATTCAAATGCTCATGGTCCATCTTCTCGAGCGTCGATCGCACCAGCGCGTACTCGCGTTGCAGGTCTTTTTCATCGAGATGGCCACGCATGAATTCGAAACGAAGGTAGACGAGCCAGGTATTCAGGACGTCGGTTTCACAATAGTCGCGGATTTCCTTGATGCCGCCCTGCCGGAACGTGTCCCAGACCTTGTCACCGCTCATTCCGAGCTTGCCCGGAAAACCGAGCATGACCGCCATCTGGTCGAGGCTCGCTCGCCCCCTGGGCTGAAACCCGGCGAGTACATCCATCAGGTCAACGTGGCGCCAGTGAAACCGGCTGAGATAGTTGTTCCACTTGAAGTCCCGGTCGCCGTCGCCCATTTCCCAGTAACGTGGCGCCTGGATCTTGTTCTTCAGTGCGCGGTAGTGCAGCACGGGGAGATCGAAGCCGCCGCCGTTCCACGATACGAGATCCGGTGTGTAACGTTCGATGCCATCGAAGAAGCGCTGCACGATCTCCGCTTCGTCAGACGCTTCGTCGCCGAGGCTCCAGACCTTGAACGTGTCTTTGGTCCGAAAGGTTACGGAAATGGCCACGATGCGATGCTGATGCAGCGGCAGAAAATCCGTGCCGACCGCTTGCTGCTGCTTGAACATCATCGCCGTCCCGATGTCGTCATCGGAAAGACCGTCGAGGTCCCAGAAGCGACGTCCGAAGTCGACGTCCGGAACCGTTTCTATATCAAAAGAGAAGCAATGCATTGCGTGCTACAACCTTTTTTCGGTCGCGGTTTCAACAACCGCAAAAGCGAGGACGAGGCCGCCGTCATCGGACAGGCTGACATGACCATCACCGATGCCCAACCTGTCGCAGACCCGCCTGCCACGTTCAGACCAGGTGACGAGCGGGCGGCCCCAATCGTTATTCAGAATGCCAACATCGCGTAACCATACGCCATGCGCGAAGCCCGTACCCATGGCTTTTACAGTCGCTTCCTTGCCCGCAAAGCGCATGGCGAGAAACCGCACCGGCTGCTTGCTGCGGCGAAACAGTTCCAGTTCCTCTTCCATCAGGATGCGGCGCACAAAGCGCTCGCCAAAGCGGTCAAAGGTGGCCTGGACGCGGGATAACTCGACTATGTCGGTGCCTACGCCGAAAATCACGGCCCGATCACCCGTCTCGCGCCTCGAGCATCACTCTTTTCATCTCGGCAACCGCCATACCCAAGCCGTCAAACACGGCGCGAGCGATGATCGAGTGGCCGATATTGAGCTCGACGATCTCCTCGATGCTCGCTATGGCTGCAACGTTCTTGTAATGCAGTCCATGGCCTGCGTTGATGACAAGACCCAGGCTTTGACCGTAACGGGCTGCCTCTGCAATGCGCTGCAGCTCGGCCTGCTGCTCGTCGCCCTCCGTGTCCGCGTATCGGCCGGTGTGTAATTCAACAACGGGCGCAGCGACCGAAACGGCCGCATCGAGCTGCTCAATGTCCGGATCGATAAACAAAGACACGCGTATTTTGCTTTCCGCAAGCCGGGCGCAGGCCTCCCGGATCTTACCCTGCTGTCCTTTTACGTCCAGGCCGCCTTCGGTCGTCAGCTCTTCCCTCTTTTCCGGCACGAGACAACAATCGGATGGCTGCACACGCGCCGCGATGCCGAGCATCTCGTCGGTGACTGCCATTTCGAGATTCATATGCGTGCGCATGACAGCCTTGATTGCGTCGAGATCGCTGTCCTGAATATGCCGGCGATCTTCGCGCAGATGCACCGTGATGCTGTCAGCGCCCGCATGTTCCGCAATATAGGCGGCCTCGGCTGGACGTGGGTAGGACGTGCCGCGCGCCTGGCGCAAGGTCGCCACATGGTCGATATTGACGCCTAGAAAAATGGATTTGGCTTTAGCCACGTTCGGGTTTCCGTTCATCGGGTGGCGCAAGTCTACCGCGATGCAACTCCATCAGCACCTTGCGGCTCTTAAGCTCTTTGCCGCCGAGATGATGTGCGACCACGTCGCGCAAGAGGCGGTTGGCCGCACGCAGCACCCTGGGATCGTCAAACTCCTGCGCCAGGATCGACGTGAGCATGGCGCCGGAAAACACGAGTCGCCCCTCCGCCCGGTCAACGGGAACCGGTCCCTGCTCCACACGGTAGTCATAATTCTGCTCCGGATCCAGATCCTGCTGTGTGCCGGACTCGTGCTCAACATTGACCGCGTACCCCAGCAGGCTCAGCAACTCGAGTTCGAATGATCGCAGGGACACCGCAATGTCCGACGTTGATCCGAGGATGGAAACGACTTGCTTGTAGAGTTCAAAGATTTCCGGCTGTGGGTCATGGCGATGCAGGAAATTCAATAACAACTCGTTGACATAGAAAGCCGACAGCAATCGCATCTCCGCGCAATCCCAGCGGCGCTCCGACAGCTTCGGCCCCGGTCAGCGTACCCAGGTCGGATCGTGCCACCCACGACACTTTGAGCGGCAGAAACGGCCGCAGCAGGCCCGCCAGGCGTGATTTCGAGCCACGGCTTCCGCGTGCAACAAGTGAGATCTTGCCGTAGTCGCGCGTAACGAGATCGAGAATCTGGCTGGAGTCCCGGAACGGCCGGTGATGCAGGATATAAGCCGGCTGCTGTTGAACACGCCTTGGCGCCGTCATAGCGCTGCAAGAAAGCTACGGCGCATCGTAGCCAAGACTGAGCAGATCCTTTTCATTGTCAGCCCAGTTACTCTTCACTTTGACCCAGAGTTCCAGGTGGACCGGGCAATGCAGCTGCTCCGAGATCTCCAGTCGTGCCGCGCGCCCGACTTTCTTCAGGACGCCGCCATTCTTGCCGACGACGATACCTTTTTGACTGTCTCGTTCGACCCAGATAATGGCATGAATCGTTACACCGCTTCCCTCTGCCACGTAGCGCTCGACCTGCACCGTCAATCCGTACGGCAGTTCCTGGTGCAGTAACAGCGTCAACTTCTCCCGTATGATTTCAGCCGCCTGGAAATCGGCACTCCGATCCGTATACATATGCTCGGGAAACAGTGGCGGAGACTCCGGCAGGTACCGTGGGATCATCGCCATGAGCTGATCGAGGTTGTCGTGTTTTTGCGCCGAGATCGGCACAATTTCGGCGAAATCGTATCGCTCCGACATCACGCGCAGGGTGTCGAAGAGCTTCTCCTTCGGATGAACCTTGTCGACCTTGTTGAGCAACGCAACGACTGGCGCTCGACAGGATTTCAGTCTTTTCAGGACATCATCGTCCTCGGCCGTCCAGCGCGTAGCATCGCTGACGAACAACACGAGGTCGGCATCAGCAAGCGCGCTGGCGGCAGTACGATTCATAAGGCGGTTCATCGCCTTGCCGGCCTTGCGATGCAGTCCTGGCGTATCAACGAAAATAATCTGGGTGTCAGGCGCGGTGTGTACGGCCAGAATACGATGCCGGGTCGTTTGCGGTTTGGCGGTCACGATACTGACTTTGCGGCCCATCACCGCATTGATCAGCGTTGATTTGCCCACGTTCGGACGACCAATCACAGCTACCATGCCGCAACGATAAGCGCTCATGCCTGGTTCTCGAGCAGTATCGCCAGCATTGCGGCGGCCGCTTTTTGCTCCGCCTTGCGTCGCGTGGTTGACGTACCGTGAGTCACGCTGGACGCCTGGCCAACGCTGCAGCTGACTTCGAACTTCTGCTGGTGTGCTTTGCCTGTAACGTTAACGAGTTCATATTCTGGCAGACCCATACCCCGGGCTTGCAGCCATTCCTGCAAGCGGGTCTTCGGATCGCGCAATTCGTCGGCAGCGGGAAGCTCATCCAGTCGCTGCGCAAAGACGCGTTCGATAATTTCTTTTGCGGCTTCAATGCCGCTGTCGAGAAAAATGGCGCCGAGCAGTGACTCCAGGGCATCAGCGAGTATCGACTCGCGACGATGGCCGCCGGTCTTTTTTTCACCACTGCCAAGAACCAGGTATTCCCCGACGCCAAGATCGGCCGCGAGCACCGCCAGCGTCTTTTCCTTGACAAGTGACGATCGCAGTCGGCTGAGGTCGCCTTCCGACGCATCAGGACGTGCCCTGTAAACGGCTTCAGAAATGACCAGGTCCAGAACCGCATCGCCAAGAAATTCGAGCCGCTCGTTGTTGCGACCGATTGCACTTCTGTGCGTCAAAGCCTGATTCAACAGGTCGGCATCGTCAAACCGATAATGCAGCGTCTTGTAGAGCCAGCTCTCGGCCTTGTCCAATGTTTTCGCTCTTGTGCCCGGCCCAGCGTTTTCGTCGGCCGTCGGTGTTTTTACTTGCGGATGACAACCCGTCGATCAAAATCGACGACGAACGAGATATTCCCGATAAAGGGTGCCTTGTGCGAATAAACGGCTGCCACTTCGAAACCGCCGTCAACCGTCTTTACCTCAACATCCTTCGCCTTAATCACGCCCACGCTATCTATGTCAAAGCGGCGCGCAATCGACTGTCGGATTGCTGCTCGGGTCGGGTTCGTCCCATCGTATTCCTCATAAACGCCGGAAACGACACTCGTGACTTTCATGTAATTCAGGTAGACCGGAGTCAGTCGAATTGCCCCGAAGGCGAACAGGCCTACGAATGCAGCGAGTATGGCCATTCCGAGCGTCGTCATGCCCGCCTGCCGGCGAATGAAACGCTGTTTTTGTATGGGCTTGAGGTGCATACCGGTCTCTCCGTTCATTTCTGGTTGCGACTGATGCCAGTCACACGCCAGCGTAGCTGCATATTATCGGCGAAATCAGTGACTGGCACCACATTATTGGATTTTCATGCCGATACGGCTCCAGTCGGGAGCGCTCCAGGGCACGAAGTGCATCCAGACGCGGACCGCCTCGCCAACGAGGAATTTCTCCGGAATTGCGCCGATAAAGCGACTGTCCCGGCTGCGATCGCGATTGTCGCCCATGACAAAATATTGCCCCTCCGGCACGCGATAGGTTCCGTCGCGCGTCGAGAATTGCGGGTTGGTCACGAGAATATCGTGTACGCGGCCGTCCAGATCTTCGACGAATACAGGCGCTTCAAATGTCGCATTCGGCCCCTGTGTCAAATCCACGGTTTCCCCGTTTATGGTCAGACGCTGCCGCTCATAAGTTATTTCATCGCCGGGCAGCCCGACGACTCGCTTGATGTAGTTGATACTCGGATCAGACGGCAGGCGAAACACGATCACATCACCGCGCTTCGGGCTACCTGTCTCTATGATCTTTGTCTCCGTTACCGGCAGACGTAATCCGTACGCAAATTTTTGCACAAAGATGAAATCACCTTCGAGCAAGGTCGGCATCATTGAGCCCGACGGAATTCGAAACGGCTCAAAAATAAAAGAACGAATGACGAGTACAAAAAGCAGAACAGGAAAAAACGAACGCGCATACTCGACGAGGGTGCCCAGCGATCCTGGCTCCTGACGATTGTCATCCTGCCCGGTTTTCCAGAACGCCTTGTCGAGCGCGACGATCACGCCCGAAATCAGGGTCAATGCGGTAAGGATCAGTGCGAGATTAATAATCAATTCATTCACTCACTTGTCAACTCGTAACACGGCAAGAAACGCTTCCTGTGGAATCTGTACGGAACCTACCTGCTTCATTCTCTTCTTGCCCGCTTTTTGCTTCTCGAGGAGCTTTCGCTTCCTCGAAATATCACCACCATAGCACTTGGCGGTTACGTTCTTGCGCAGCGCTTTTACCGTACTGCGCGAAATAACCTGGTTGCCGATCGCCGCCTGGATCGCCACGTCGAACATTTGTCGTGGAATCAGCTCCCTCATCTTTTCGACAAGCTCCCGACCCCGTTGTTTCACGTGCTCACGGTGAACGATGACCGAGAGCGCGTCAACGCGCTCCCTGTTGATCAATACGTCCAGTCGTACCAGCTCAGCCGGCGCAAAGCGCTCGAAATGGTAGTCGAACGAGGCGAAGCCGCGGCTGACCGATTTCAAGCGGTCAAAGAAATCCAGCACCACCTCCGCCAATGGCATCTCGTACTGGATCGAAACCTGCCCACCGAGATAACGCATCTGCTTTTGCACACCGCGTTTATCAATACACAACTTGATGACAGCGCCGACGAATTTCTCGGGCACAAGAATATTCGCCGTGATGATAGGTTCGCGCAATTCAGTAATCTCATTGTCCGGCGGCAACTTCGACGGGTTATCGACGAGGAGAATGTCGCCGTTCGTGTTAACCACCTCGAAAATTACAGTCGGTGCCGTCGTAATCAGTTCGAGGTCGTATTCGCGTTCGAGGCGTTCCTGCACGATTTCCATGTGCAGCATGCCAAGGAAGCCACAGCGGAACCCGAATCCAAGAGCCGCCGAAGTTTCGGGCTCAAAATGCAGCGCGGCATCATTGAGACGCAGTTTCTGCAACGCTTCGCGAAACCCCTCGTAGTCATCGGTACTGATCGGGAACAAACCCGCGAAAACGCGCGGCTGCACCTGCTTGAACCCGGGCAGCGGCTTTTCACAAGGTTTGTGCGTTGCGGTCAACGTGTCGCCGACCGGTGCGCCATAAATATCCTTGATTCCTGCGATGACGTAGCCGACCTCGCCGGTACCCAGTACGGGACGATCATCCATTTTTGGCGTATACACGCCGACTCGGTCCGCAAGATGTGACGTGCCGGTCGACATCACCGTGATCTTGCTGCCTTTTGCGAGGCTGCCGTTCATTACTCTGACGAGCGACACGACACCGACATAGTTGTCAAACCAGGAGTCAATGATTAATGCCTGAAGGGCGCCCGTCCGGGTCACCTTGCGGAGGCGGGATAACCTCCACGATCTGGTTCATCAGCTCGGGAACGCCGAAACCGGTCTTGGCACTGACGTGCACCGCATGTTGAGCATCGATGCCAATAATGTCCTCGATCTCCGCCACGACTTTCTCCGGGTCTGCCGCAGGCAAATCGACCTTGTTCAGGACCGGCAATACCTCCAGGCCGAGGTCGATGGCCGTGATGCAGTTGGCAACGCTTTGCGCTTCGACGCCCTGCGCCGCGTCGACGACCAGCAGCGCACCCTCACATGCCGCCAGCGACCGCGATACCTCGTAGGAGAAATCGACATGCCCGGGCGTATCGATGAAGTTCAGCTGGTATTTCTCGCCGTCGTCAGCCTGGTAGTAAAGCGACACGCTCTGTGCCTTGATCGTGATTCCACGCTCGCGCTCGAGGTCCATTGAGTCGAGTACCTGTTCGGCCATCTCACGATCAGCAAGCCCGCCACACACCTGGATAAACCGATCTGCAAGCGTGGACTTGCCGTGATCGATATGGGCGATGATGGAAAAGTTACGAATATGCTTCATGAAGGACGGAAACCAGGCGCCAGTGGCGCATCCACCAGGCGAATGCAGCGGCGAAGTATACCGATTTCGGCTGCTCGATTTCGCATCATTCGCCGGCAGCCGCCGGCAGCGAGTCCAGGAGGCGGGAAACGGCGCCGCGATCCAGCGGATACTCGGAAATCAGGCGATCTTCGTACTCTACGACCGGGACGCGAACATCGTATTTCGTCCGCCAGTCCGGTGCGCGTATCGATATCACAGACCTCGACATCCAGCGTGCCGCGAACCAGCGGCAGCAGCTCCTCGACAAGCAGATCGCACAAGTGGCAGCCCTGGCGGCTGTATACGCGCAGGACAGGCATTCAGTGGCCGACCGGCAGGCGTTCGACAATAGTGGGCGTGAACTGGCGAAGGCAGGTGGCTCTCTGCAGGCGCAAACGCGCAACCATGAGTCCGGCGAGAATGCCGCCGAGAGCTGCCATGGCCGCGTAAAGCTCACCGAGCCCGAAAAAATAGGCTAGCGCGGCGCCGAGAACGGCACCGGACAGCGGCAGACCGTAAACGATCATCGAAGCCTGAAGCAGGTTGTTGGGTGCGAGTTCTATGCGCACCTCGTCGCCCTCGCCCACCGTCAGGCCACTGGCGATGAGTGCCTCGACACGTCGGCTGCCTGAGGTGCGGCCCAGCAATCCGGCACCACAGCCCTTGCCTTCGGCACACCGGGCGCAATTGATCGACGCATCCACCTCGACCAGCGCATGCGGCGCAGGTTCGATTCCTGTCACAGCAATTACTCGGCCACGCGGATTATCCATGACGCAAGTTTACCGCAGAAAGACCTGGTGCCGCCGCGTTCGAGGAAGGCAGCGCCTCAACGGGGGCGCATGGTCGTCGCGATTTGCTCAACGGTGATCGCAGGAACCTCTCCAACGGCAGTTACCTGGTGATCGCCGACGATAGCACTGAAGGAATTGGATCCACTGAGGCTCGACGGACCCTGCGAGTCGCCGTCGCCCGATTGCGCGATGAAAACCGACACATTCGCCAGCCCGTCGCTGTAGAGAATGTGAGTAACGAACGCTTCGCTGCCCGGCATTCTCTCTTCATGTGTCGAAATCACCTTGAATCCACGGGGAAGATCCTCACAAACCCAGTCGGTATCGACGGAACGGGTCACGTGGTGATTCGACTGGTTGAACCAGCGAAACTCGTCGGTACTGTAAGACGGCGCCAGCGCGCTTGCATGGATTTCCTTGTTAAGACTTATTTCCGCGAACATGACCTGCTCGATGGCAGTACCGTCGTCGCCGATCAACTGCGTTTGCAGCGGAAAGCCGGTCGCCGTATCAAGCCAGATACGGTGACCATAGCGATAGCCATCGTGGGGCCGAATCGCCAACAGCCTGGTTTGCCGACCCGCCACGCGGTCTTCGCGAACAATGGAGACGTCATACTCGTTGCCGAAGCGAATTTCGCTGCTCGGCAAGGTCGAGAACAAAGTTGATTGGTCATCCCACTCTTCGACCAGCACGGACTTGCGGTCCGGCAGGATGCAATGCACTTCATTGCCGTTGCGAATGATCTCCAGCCCGTTGCCTTCCTGGGCGACGACCTTCTCGCGAATAATCCCGTCGGCGACCTGGTGCACGACCTTGAGCGACTCGGCTTTTCCGTCCCGAATGCGAATGACCGTGCCCTCGTAGCTGGTCTGTTGCACCGCAGCGCCCATTCGGTTCAGCCAGTCCATCGGTTCGTCGGACGCTGCGAGTGCCGGACCGGCAATCAACAGCGAGGTGCAGACCAGTACAAACTCGGACAGCGATTGGCGTTGCAGTAGAACCATCAAGGTTGAGCCGGCAATTCGTCAGCTTCGACCTCAGGGGCCGTATCCTCGCCTGGCAGCGATTCCTCGAACTCCTCTTCGCTCAATCGAAGAGTGACAAAACGGGAATTGATGCCGTTTGCGCCGTTTTCGGTAGCCGTTGCACCGTGGCTCAGGTAGTACTGGCGAAGCCGATCATCCATCGGCCGCGGCACCGTGTAGCCGCTATCTATCTCGACTACGGCAGGAGCCGGCGTCACGGCATCGGTGCCATCGACACTGATCGTTTGTTGCAGTCCGAAAATTGCGACCAGCGCGACCGTCGCGGCGATCGCAGCACCGGCAAGCGGTCGAATTGCTTTGGTCGGTGGTGTCCCGGCTATTTCGATATCTTCTGTGAACGGCTTGTCATCAATGGCGGCCGCGACACGCTCGTGGATGCGATCGACGCCGGGTACCGAGGTTTCACCACGCAGGGCTCTGCCAATCGCGAGGTACTCAGCGACCTTGTGCCGAAGCTCCGCGTCCTGGCCCATACGCCGCAACAACAAATCAGCCTCGTTGTCCGGAAGCTCTCCGTCTACAAACGCAGAAATCTGCATTCTTATTGCGTCATTCATACTCCACCCACCCGGGCCTTTCGGCCTTCTTCATGGCGTGAGCGATCCGATTTTCTTGCTGATCGCATCACGTGCTCTGAAAATTCTCGACCTGACGGTGCCCACCGGGCACTCCATGGTCTGTGCAATTTCTTCGTAACTCATGCCTTCCAGCTCTCTCAAAATGATCGCTGTACGCAAATCCTCGGGTAACGCCGCAATGGCGCGCTCAACCGTTTCCCTCGTTTCGTTGCTGAGCGTTATCGCTTCAGGCGTGTCCGTCTCCTTCAGCTTCGCATGCAGGTCGTATTGATCCGGATCCTGCAAATCAAGTTCAACATTCATTGGCCGCCGCCGCTGTGCCGCAAGATGATTTTTCGCGGTATTGACCGCGATTCGGTACATCCAGGTGTAAAAGGCACTGTCACCCCGAAATCGGGGCAGCGCCCGGTAGGCCTTGATAAACGCTTCCTGGGTAATGTCCAGTGCCAATTCCGGATCTCGCACATACCGCATGACCAAGTTGACTATCTTGTGCTGGTACTTCAGTACCAATAAATCAAACGCACCCTTGTCGCCCCTCTGGACCCGTTTGACGAGCTTTTTGTCGGAGGACTGATTGGACATTCAGGCGCGCCCGCCAGAATACCCGCGCAGCCGGTCGACTTCGGGATAGACCGGCCGAAGTTCGATAAGTTCTCGGATATCTGCCTTATTCATCTATGTTCTGTGACACCGTTCCCGATACGGTCGGCAGATCGCACCTCATGCCTCAGTAGTTTCGTGTTTTTCTTAATGTTATGGCCATGTTAGCAGCTTCACGGGGTACCTCCAATGTGCCGCCAGATTACCTGTAAACGGCGCCAATCATCACTCTCCCGGCTGCGACCGCGAACCAGCTCCGCGCAACGGCGGCCCTGGCTCGTTTCGAGGAGGATCCAGCCTACCCTTCTCAACACCACGCTTCCGGACAATAGCCGGGCCGGGTGCCAGGCGCCCTCGGCATCGAGCAGCAGGACTTCGCCGCCCACGGAAATTCGCAGGCGGCGGCAATTCGCAAAACCGCGGCAGGCAACGACGAGTTCCCGGGCGCAGCAGAGCAGCCAGCCGAGGGAGCCAGCGATCAATACGGCCGCGTGCAGCGGTAACGTGACAATCAGGGCGACGCCGAGCAAAGCAAAGCCGGCGCCGGAGAGAAGTACAATTCGGCGCAGCAGCGTATCAGGATGGAGTTCGGCTGAGAATCTGCCGGATGACATTTGCGATCGGCTCCGCTGCTGGCTTTTGACGTTGCAACAAGTAACCGTTCAGTTCGGGGTCGGCAAGCGCCAAAACGGCCTCAAAAGCCGCTTTTTCATCGTCATCTGCCAGCGGATACCGCTCCTCGAGATACGTGAGCAGGAGTTCGTCAAGTTCGCGCATGCCGCGACGGCATTGCCATCTGAGTCTGGAATTCTTCATTGGTCTCTATCGGAACGGCATTGCCATCTGAGTCTGGAATTCTTCATTGGTCTCTATCGGAACGACATTGCCAGCGAAGCCGTGATTCTTCGCTCAATACTTCCTTTCCGCGAGCATCTTCTTGGTTTCGGCGATCGCTTTCGCCGGGTTGAGATCTTTGGGGCAGGTTTGCGTGCAATTCATGATTGTGTGGCAACGGTACAGGCGGAACGGATCCTCGAGCTCATCGAGCCTCTCGCCCGTGGCATCGTCGCGACTGTCGACCAGCCAGCGGTAAGCCGCGAGCAAGGCCGCGGGCCCGAGGTAGCGATCGCTGTTCCACCAATAGCTCGGGCAACTCGTCGAGCAGCAGGCACATAAAATGCAGGCGGCCGGCTCATTGATCAGCTCCTGGTCCTCTTTACTCTGCAAACGTTCCTGGTCCGGGGGCGGCGGTGTACGGGACTGAAGCCAGGGCTTGATCGACGCATACTGCGCATAGAAATTGGTGAGATCACCGACCAGGTCTTTGACGATCGGCAAGTGGGGCAAGGGGTAGATCTTGACGTCTCCCTTGACGCTGTCGATTGATCGCGTGCAGGCGAGCGTGTTGCCGCCGTCGATGTTCATCGCGCAGGAACCGCAGATGCCCTCGCGGCACGAACGACGGAACGTCAGCGTCGGATCAATCTCGTTCTTGATCTTGATCAGCGCATCAAGAACCATCGGCCCGCAGCTGTCTAGATCAACTTCGTAGGTATCGAGGCGCGGATTGTCGCCAGTGCCCGGATCATAACGATACACGGCGAAACGACGAACATTGGCAGCACCGTTTGCGGCTGCAAAGTGTTTGCCTTTCTTAATGCGCGAGTTCTTCGGGAGTCTGAATTCAGCCACAGTCGAGCATCCCTGAAAAAGTTAGTAGACACGTGCTTTTGGTTCGACATAGTCAACCTCGTCAGTCAGGGTCTTTTCGTGCACCGGCCGATAATCAAAGCGGACCTTGCCGCGATCGTCGACCCAGGCCAACGTGTGTTTCATCCAGTTTTCGTCGTCACGATCCGGATAGTCTTCTCGTGCATGCGCTCCGCGACTCTCCAACCGGTTCGCAGCAGACTCAATGGTCGCCGTTGCATTAAGCAACAGGTTCTCAAGCTCCATCGTTTCGACCAGGTCGGTATTCCACACCAGCGAACGGTCCGTCACTGCAACGTCGTCAAAGCTCGCAAACGTTTTGCGCAGTAGCTCGACGCCTTCATCCAGCACTTCACCAGTTCGGAACACGGCGGCGTGGCCCTGCATGACCTTTTGCATTTCCAGGCGAATCTCGGAAGTCGGCCGGCCGCCATTGGCGTTGCGAAGTTTGTCGATGCGCGCAACACTGTTTTGGCCGGCGTCGGCAGCCAATGGCTTATGCCGGGCGCCCGGCGTCATTTCATCGGCACAGAAACGCGCAGCTGCACGTCCAAACACAACCAGGTCAAGCAAGGAATTGGAGCCGAGACGATTCGCACCGTGCACGGAAACGCACGCTGCCTCGCCGACCGCCATCAGGCCTTCGACAATCGACTCAGGATCACCGTCTTTCAATGTCGTGACCTGGCCGTTGAAGTTGGCAGGAATACCGCCCATGTTGTAGTGCACGGTCGGCAGCACAGGAATCGGTTGCCTGGTGACGTCAACACCCGCAAAAATCCGCGCCGATTCGGCAATGCCGGGCAGGCGTTCTTCGATGACCTCCGGTCCCAGGTGCTCGAGGTGCAGATGGATATGGTCTTTTTCTGAACCAACGCCGCGTCCTTCCCGGATTTCTATGGTCATGGAGCGGCTGACGACGTCGCGCGACGCCAGGTCCTTCGCGTTAGGCGCGTATCGTTCCATGAAGCGTTCGCCGTCCGCGTTGGTCAGGTAGCCGCCCTCGCCTCGTACCCCTTCGGTGATCAGGCAGCCCGCGCCATAAATGCCGGTCGGATGGAACTGCACGAACTCCATATCCTGCACGGGCAGGCCGGCTCGCAGCACCATGGCATTGCCGTCGCCGGTACAGGTATGTGCCGAGGTGCAGGAGAAATAGGATCGCCCGTACCCGCCGGTCGCCAGGATGACCTGGTGAGAACGAAAGCGATGCAAGCGGCCGGTCGCCAGGTCGATCGCAACGACGCCACGACAAGCTCCGTCTTCCATGATCAGGTCGACAGCGAAGTATTCGATATAGAACTCGGCATCGTGCTTGAGCGACTGCTGGTACAGCGTGTGCAGCATCGCGTGACCCGTTCGGTCCGCAGCCGCGCAGGTGCGCTGGGCCGTGCCCTCGCCGAAGCGCGTGGTCATGCCGCCGAACGGACGCTGGTAGATCTTGCCGTCCTCGGTTCGAGAGAACGGCACGCCGTAATGTTCCAGTTCGATGACCGCGTCCGGCGCTTCCTTGCACATGTATTCAATGGCGTCCTGGTCACCGAGCCAGTCGGATCCCTTGACGGTGTCGTACATGTGCCAACGCCAGTCGTCCTCACCCATGTTGCCGAGTGCGGCACTGATACCGCCCTGCGCCGCAACGGTGTGGCTGCGTGTTGGAAAGACTTTCGTTATGCAGGCTGTAGTGAAGCCGCGCTCTGCCAGGCCGAATGTCGCGCGTAGCCCGGCACCGCCGGCACCGATAACGACCACGTCATAACTATGATCAATAAATTCGTAGTCGCTCATGCGCTGAGTCCAATTTTCAAAACTGCAAAAACCGCCGCTGCGACGAGGGCAACATGCACGAAGCGGGAAAAAAGCAGCGTAAGCAGTTTGAGGCCGGGCGCATGGACGTAATCTTCAATCACGACCTGGATGCCCAGGTAAGAGTGATAGCCGAGGGTCACCGAGAGCAACAGCAACAGGACGCTATTGATGGGGCGGCCAATAGCTGCGACTGCCTCGGCGTGGCTGAAGCCGGACATCGTAGCCAGCAAAAACGCGAACCAGATACCGAGAAATATCAACGCAATGGCGGAAACCCGTTGCCCCCACCAGTGAGACGTGCCGTCTTTGGCAGTGCCAAGTCCCAATACCTGGCCCAGCGGCGTTCTCAGGCTCATGACGCCACCCACCAGAAGACAGCGGTCAGGGCGACGGCCATTACCAGTACCAACCACGAAGTCCGGTTAACCTGACTCTTCTCCAGCCCGCGCCCGGTATCCCAGAGCAGGTGGCGCGCACCGTTTGACAGGTGATAGAAAAACGCGAACGACCAGGCAATGAGCATTAACGTCCCAACGACTGAGTCCATGACGGACATGAAGACCGCGTAGGCCTCGGGTCCCGATGCTGCATCGAACAGCCAGGCGACCAGCACGACGAACCCGACCGACAGCGCGATACCGGAAATGCGATGCAGTATCGACAGGACCATCGTAATCGGCCAGCGGTAAATCGAAATATGGGGTGACAGCGGCCTGTCGTAATTGCTCATGCGTTGGCTTCTTTCGGTTATGGGCGGCCTTTGGGCAGCGGCGTATTATCCTGAAAAGACGGCTAGAAATCGATACAACGGCCCGACTTTTCCCAGTCGCCATAGCGCGTTGGATCGAGTCCGCCGCGACCGCCAATCTCTTTTGGCCGCTTGTCTTCGGCAGCTGAGTCATCTTTTGCTTTTGATTCTTCGCTTTTGGTCTTATTCTTTGTGTCTTGAGAGTCCATGAGCGGAGTATGCCAGAGCCGCCTTGAGCCTGCAGTAGCTGGAAATACTTTGATACAGATGCATACACTATCGACGATCAATGTCAGCGGCCAGGATGCTTCCGAGTTCCTTCAAGGGCAGCTGACGAACGACCTGCGACGCCTTGAGTCTGAAGCGGAGATTCTCGCGGCCTGGTGCAATCCCAAGGGCCGTGTCATCTGGTTCGGAACGCTGTTTGGCGCAGACTCGGGATTCGGGCTGTCTGCGCCGGCGGAAACGGCTCAAGACATCGTCAAGCAACTGACCAGGTTCCGCTTTCGTTCCAAGGTCGATTTCGACATTGTTGCAGACGGCGGGACCGTTGACCCGGCGTTCCTGGTCCAGAACGGTTACCCGTTCATAGGCCGCGCACAGTCGGAGAAATTCACGGCGCACATGCTGAACCTCGACCTGCTGGATGCGATCAGCTTTGATAAAGGCTGTTACACCGGCCAGGAAGTCATCGCACGCACGCACCACAAGGGCGCAACCAAACGGCGAACCCTGCGTTTTGAAAGCGAAACATCGGTATCAGCAGGCGACAAAGTATCAGATGGCGAGCGCGACGTCGGGGAGGTACTCAACGTTGCCGGCACCGATTTGCTGGCCGTCGTTCCGATCGACAAAGCCGACTCGCCGCTCACCGTCAACGGCATCAAACTCACCCACGTTCCTTTGCCGTACCTGTAGGTCGACGGCGGCGTCGATCGCCGGCCCACCTGAGGCAATCGGCCGACATATTTACCGGCGGACTGTCTCGCTGCGCTCGCTTGATGTCTCGCCGGCAAACATCTCGTCCACTTGCCTAAAGCAGCACGACGCGTCAGCCGCGGCGAGCGCGCGGATGTCTTGCGAAGCGAGCATCGCGTACAGCTGTCGAGCTAGCAAGACATCCGCGGCGATCGACGCCGCCGCCGGATGATAGGTGGTGGGTGGTGAATTCTAGTCGAAGACTTCCGGCCGCATGTGCGGGAACAACAGCACGTCCCGGATCGACGGCGAGTCGGTGAGCAGCATGACGAGCCGATCGATACCCACACCGATGCCGGCTGTCGGCGGCATACCGTATTCGAGTGCCCGGATGTAGTCGTGATCGAAGGCCATGGCCTCGTCGTCACCGGCCTCCCTGTTTGTCGCCTGCGCTCGAAAGCGTGCCGCCTGGGTTTCGGGATCGTTGAGTTCCGAGAATCCATTGGCGATCTCGCGACCCGTAATGAAGAGCTCGAATCGGTCAGTGACGAACGGGTCAGCATCGTTTTCGCGTGACAGCGGCGAGACTTCGGTCGGGTATTGAGTGATGAACGTCGGTTCACGGAGCTTGGCTTCGCATGTCGCGTCGAATATTTCAGTTTGCAGTTTGCCGGCGCCGTCGCTGTCCTTCACGGCTATGCCGAGCTTGTTGCAGGTCTCGACCAGGTAATCCCGGTCGCGAACACGCGACATGTCGAAATCCGGATTGTATGCGGCAATCGCGTCTTCGACGGTCATGCGCGTGAACGGCTTGCCGAAATCGTATTCCTCGCCCTGGTACTGAACGCGCGTGGTTCCGAGGATAGCGTCCGTCATGCCATGCAGCATGGCCTCGGTCATATTCATCCAGTCGTTGTAATCGGCGTAAGCACGATACGCTTCCATCATCGTGAATTCGGGATTGTGTTGCGTGGATACACCCTCATTGCGAAAATTGCGGTTGATCTCGTAGACGCGCTCGAAGCCGCCGACGATAAGTCGCTTGAGATTCAGCTCCGGCGCAATACGCAAGTACAGCTGCATATCGAGCGCATTGTGATGCGTCGTAAAGGGTCTCGCCAATGCGCCGCCCGGCGTCACCTGCATCATCGGAGTTTCGACTTCGAGGAAATCCGCCGCCTCCAGAAATGAGCGCATATAGGTAATGATTTGCGAGCGCGTACGAAACACGTCGCGACTGGATTCGTTAATAATCAGATCGACGTAGCGCTGCCGGTAACGTGTTTCCTGATCAGCCAGGCCGTGAAATTTTTCCGGTAGTGGCCGCAGCGACTTGGTCAGCAAACGCACGGTGTCCGCCATGACGGTCAGCTCACCGGTCTGGGTCCGGAACAACTCACCGCTGGCACCAACGATGTCGCCAACATCCCATTTCTTGAACGCCTGGTAGACGCCCTCTGGCAGGCGATCGCGCTCGAGACGCAACTGGATTTGCCCGCTGCGATCCTGCAGCTTGACAAAACTTGCCTTGCCCATGACGCGCTTGGCCATCATTCGGCCCGAGACCGAAACCTCCACGTGCTCTTCGCGCAATGCCTCGTTATCGTGCGACTCAAACGTCCGGTGCAGCTCCTCGGCAACGGCGTTGCGACGAAAATCATTCGGATAGGCATTGCCCTCTGCGCGCAGCGCATCGAGCTTGCCGCGTCGTTCGGCGATCAGCTTGTTCTCGTCTTGTTGCTTGTCGTTACTCATTACTTTTCAATTACAGTCCCTGCTTGAGGCTTGCTTCGATAAAGGCATCGAGGCCTCCATCCAGCACAGCCTGAGTGTTACCGGTTTCAACACCGGTACGCAAATCCTTGATACGGCTCTGATCCAGAACATAGGAGCGAATCTGGCTCCCCCAACCAACATCGGCCTTGCTGTCTTCGACTACCGATGCCTCCGCACGCCGCTTTTGCATCTCGAGCTCGTAGAGTTTTGCTTTGAGCTGGTTCATCGCCGTCGCCTTGTTCTTGTGCTGCGACCGGTCGTTTTGACACTGCACCACGGTATTCGTCGGCAGGTGGGTTATTCGAACGGCGGACTCGGTTCGGTTTACGTGCTGGCCACCGGCGCCGCTCGCCCTGTAAACATCGATGCGCAAATCGGAAGGATCGATTTCGATGTCTATGTTGTCGTCGACTTCCGGTGAAACGAATACGGAGGCAAAAGACGTATGCCGGCGGTTGCCGGAATCGAACGGCGACTTGCGCACGAGCCGGTGAACACCGGTTTCGGTCCTTAGCCAGCCATAGCCGTATTCACCGACGATATGAACCGTAGCGCTCTTGATGCCGGCAACTTCACCGGCAGAGGCCTCGATCACCTCGCCCTTGAAGCCGTGCGCCTCCGCCCAGCGCAAATACATGCGCAGCAGCATTTCCGCCCAGTCCTGCGCTTCGGTGCCGCCCGCACCTGACTGAATATCGACGTAGGCATTGTTGGCATCCATTTCGCCTGAGAACATGCGTCGAAATTCGAGCCCGCCAACCTGTTGTTCGAACTTCTCAATATCGCTGACGACTTCATTAACGGTTTCGCTATCGTCTTCTTCCTCGGCAAGCGTGAGCAGTTCCCCGGCTTCCCTCAAACCCGTCGACAATTCATCAAGGCTGACCACGACCTGCTCGAGCTGCGACCGTTCCTGGCCGAGGGCCTGCGCACGTTCAGGATCATCCCAGATGCCTGGCTGCTCCAGTTCGCGCTGAACCTCGGTCAGACGCTCCGCCTTGCCCTCATAGTCAAAGATACCCCCTCAGCGCATCGGAGCGCTCGGCGAGGTCGGCTATCGTATGTTTAATCTGGCTGGTTTCCATCGGGACAACTCAAGCGGAAAAGGGCGCGATCTTATCATGCAGAGCTCGTATGTAACGGGGCAATTTGCTCGACGACCAGCTGCGGGTTCTCAACGCCGCGAAACTCGTTAACGTCGAGCTTGAATGCAAGCTGCACGACGCCCCGGTACGCCGGGCCCGCCTGGTTAAACGCGATGGCATCGATGACGTTTCCCCCACTCGCCGGCCGCACGCGCATCTTCAGGTGATTCTCGCCAACGGTGCGTTGCTCCACGACCGAAAAATCACCGCTCCATAGCGGCTCGGGAAAGCCCGAACCCCAGGGGCCCGCGTCGCGCAGCGAGCGCGCAAACTTGAGGTTAAAAGCAACATCCGGTAGCGGCCCGTCGGTCACGATTGCGCCACTGAAATCAGCATCGGGATAAAGACGGCGCATCTGCTGCGCCGCGATCTTCTTGAATTCTTCGAGACCGGATTCGGCGATCGACAGCCCGGCCGCCATCGCATGCCCACCGAACTTCTCGATGAGGCCGGGTTTCACGGTCGACACCGCCTCGAGCAGATCGCGAATATGAACGCCCGGAATGGAGCGCGCAGAACCCTTCAGGTACTCATCGTTTTCACGGGCAAAAGCAATCACGGGCCGATGGCAGCGCTCGCGCACCCGCGCCGCGATCAGCCCGACAATGCCCTGGTGCCATGACGCCTCGTACACGCATACGCACGATGGCCAGCGCTGCGAACCCAGTGCGTCGACAAATGCGAAAGCCTGGTCGCGCATCGTCGATTCGATGTCGCGTCTTTCACTATTAATCTGATCGAGAATGCGTGCGTATCCTGATGCCGTTTCGAAGCTGTCGGTCAAGAGACACTCGATGCCGACGGAAATGTCTTCCAGGCGACCGGCGGCATTGATCCGTGGACCCACAACAAAGCCGAGATCCGTACTGACACAGCGCCCGGGTTGCCGGCCCGACTGTTGCAGCAAGGCGTCGATGCCCGGAACCGCATGCCCGCCTCGAATACGCATGAGTCCCTGTTGCACGAGAATGCGATTGTTGTGATCCAGCGGCACGACGTCGGCAACGGTACCCAGCGCCACGAGGTCGAGGTACCTGGCGGGTATTTTCGCCGCACCGGGCTGACCCTGCTCTTCCAGCATGCGACCGATCCTGGCCATGAGGTAGAAAGCGACGCCAACTCCGGCGAGATTACGGCTCGGAAACCTGCTGTCCTTCAGATTCGGATTGAGAATCGCTGCGGCAGCCGGTAGTTCATCGCCGGGCAGGTGATGGTCGGTTATCAAGACCGGGATTCCAAGGGCATTGGCCTCGGCAACCCCGGCAACACTGGAAACGCCATTGTCGACCGTTATCAGCAACGCAGGCTTGCGCTCTGCGGCGACGCGGACGATTTCCTTCGATAATCCATAGCCGTAGTCAAAGCGGTTTGGCACGAGATAGCTGACATCGCCAAAGCCGAACGCGCGCAGGCATCGAATGACCAACGCCGTGCTCGTTGCGCCGTCGACGTCGTAGTCGCCAATAATAATAATTCGCTCGTCACGTTTCGCGATGACGAGTTCTGCCGCCTCATCAATGTTTTCCAGTGCGCTGACAGGCGCCAGCCGTGCAAGGCTGTAATCGAGTTCCTCGGCAGCTGTCAGGCCGCGCATTGCGTAGAGTCTCGCGTGCAGAGGATCAATGTCACCGAACTTGTCGATCTCGGATTGACTCGGAGGTGATCGGGAAATGACAGGCCTGGCAGTTTTCATCGCAATCGTCTAATCAAGCAGTTTGGAATCACGGCGCCAGAATGCGAAGCTGGTGCACGCGGCGCACATCGGCGCGACGTCCGTCCCGGAAGAGAATGGTCAAGCGACTGATGCGCTTCTCTCGAAGTGCGGCACGCAGCTGCCGCAGGCAATCCTCGAGGAAAGCCGAATCGCCCTGGTGTTCCGGTGTAACGGCAACGAAACCGGCAGCCGTCGCTTTGATGCAGTCGGCGATGCTCCCGGGCCAAAGCCGGGCAACGGCGTTGGCACTGTCCCAGTAGCCGAGCAACAAAGGATCGTCCGAAAACAGCGGTGGTTGTGCTCGCGATTGACGCGCGGGCGCCAGTCCGCCGCCCCATAGCCACAGCCCGTTGACAGGCTGCTGTCCTGCGGCAATACGGCGCTGGTTCGCGTCATGGTCGTGTAGCGACATCTCGATTTCGCTTAGCAGATTACGAAACGTCGCCGAGCCGTCTCCCTGCGGCAGAAAATCGGTCGGCACCTGTTTATCGACGACGTAAGCCGGCATAGCCGCCGTCGCGATCGGCGACGTGCTGCGCAAGTAGCCGCAGGATCCGAGGCGCACGAAACCGAAGCGCTTGTCGTCGGACAACGTTTCCTGGAGATGATTGAACAGCGCCCGCAAATCGGCTGGCGGCATGGCGGCGCGTGGCAGCGCATGCAGTCGAAGATGATCGAGCCGTGGCTCGAGGTATACCGGGTCGGCGCCTGCGATCCAGACTGTCGGCCGGTCGCCGGTCTGTCCCCACATGCGGAGGGCGGCGAGGCCTTCTTCCGGATACGGAAGGCTCAGCACAGCAGTGATTTGCGCGAGCAGCTCCTGCTTTTCCGACTCAAAACCGAGATCCGATCGCGCCAGCCAGGTGCGCAGCGACTTGTCCTGCAAGCGGCCGTCGGACACCGGCGGCAATACGGCGACCGCGGCAGAATTGTCATATGATGTGTTCACAATGAGGCGTCGATGTTAAGGGATGCAGCCTTGAAATTCACAAGAGAATTAAACCGCACACTGACCATTCAAAGTGTCAGCGAACTGGCCATAACGATCAACGGCGAACCTTATGCAAGGACCATCGCCGTGACACCGGATGAGGTCTTCGAAAACTGGGACCCGAAGCCTGTTGCAGACCTTGACGATTCTGATTTCGAACTTTTGCTGGAGGGCGCTCCCGAGATCATCCTGCTGGGAACAGGCCGTAGCAATGTATTTCCGCCACGCAAACTGATGTTCGCGTTCGCCCGGCGTGGCGTCGGTCTTGAATGCATGGATACGGCCGCGGCCGCACGCACGTTTAATGTACTCGCTGCAGAGGGCCGGCAGGTCGCCGCTGTACTCTATTTGTAAGGCCTGTCAGTCCAGCAGCGAGTCGCCGGAAATACCATGGCTCTCCATCATTTCGCGGAGATTCTTCAGCGCATCCAACTGAATCTGGCGAACCCGCTCCCGGGTCACGCCGATTTCATTGCCAATCTGCTCGAGCGTTGCGCGTCGATAGCCGTGCAGACCGAAGCGGCGCTCCACGACCGCGCGTTGCTTTTCGCTGAGGCCACAAATCAAGTGATCAACGATGTCGTGCACGTCGTCTTTTTGTGCGCACCGGGGCGGCTCCACGTCCCTGGCGGCTTGCAGGCGATCAACCGGACCGTTGCCATCTTTGTCCGATCGTCCGGGGCGTAGTACGACGCGCTGGTGCAATGCCATCAGCCGCTCAACCTCGCTTACGTCCCGTTCGAGGTACTCGGCGATTTCACTGGCGCTAGGCACGCCATCAAACTTTTCCCGCAAACGCCGTGCCGCCCGCAGGCAGGAGTTAATGTCCTTGATGACATGGATCGGCAGACGCACAGTGTGGGATTGATTCATGATGCCGCGTTCGATCGTTTGCCGAATCCACCAGGTGGCATAGGTGGAAAATCGAAAGCCCCGCTCCGGGTCGAATTTTTTGACGGCATGGATGAGCCCGAGATTGCCTTCTTCAATCAGGTCCAGCAACGGCAGGCCACGGTGCAGATAACGGCGAGCGATCTTTACGACGAGCCGCAGGTTGCTTTCGATCATGCGCTTGCGTGCCGCCTCGTCACCGCGCTGCGCACGCCTCGCCAGGATCTTCTCCTGCTCAGCCGTGAGCAGCGGCGAGACTCCGATCTCGTCGAGATACTGGCGCGTTGGATCGAGCAGCTGTCCCACATCTCACCCCTTGCGAGCAGCGATGCATCCTGAGCAGGTGCTAGTCGAATTATCTCGGCGGCAAATGTTGCCGCGGATCAACCGGCTGGCCATTGCGCCTGATTTCAAAATGCAGTCGCGGCTTGCGTTCCGGCCCCTCACCCATCGTCGCAATTCGCTGGTCTTTATTTATTTGTTCGCCGTCCTTGACCAGCAGCGACGCGTTGTACCCGTAGGCACTCAGGTAAGTGTCGTTGTGCTTCAAAATAATAAGCTTGCCATAGCCGATCAGTCCATCCCCGGCATAGACAACTCGCCCCGACGCCGCAGCACGAATGGGCTGGCCCAACTTTCCATTGATCAGCACGCCGGTACCCGGCCCCGGTTTTGCGCGGAAATCCACGTTTATCCGGCCGTTCGTTGGCCATGACCATTTCGGTGCAGGCTGCGCCGGGATGTCCGGCAGCGGCCGGGTATCGCGCCGCGGCGGTGCTCGATTGCTGGCGGTACCGGGCGAGCGCGCAGCACCGGTTGGCGTCAGGCGTAATACCTGCCCAGGGTAGATAAGCGACCCATTGCCGAGTCGGTTCCAGCGCGCGAGATCGGTCGGATTCTTGTCATAGCGCCAGGCTATGGAAAACAGCGTTTCGCCTCTGCGTACGATGTGCGTTTGCGGCGTGTCCTGCCATCTCGAGGCGCCGCAGGACGCGATCATCAGGGCGAGAAAGACAATGATGACGCGGCGCGATGTCATTGTCCTCGCATCATCAGCCATGCAATCAGGATACCGGCGACCACCACGACGGCCCAGCCGACGCGCTCGATATGCCGCGACAAAGAGCTCTCAAACCGTTGCCCGCCGGCCCGGACCAGCCCCGCAACCAGGAAAAAACGCGCGGCACGACCGACCAGCGAAGCCAGGAAAAAACCGGGTATGCTCAGGGTGGCCACACCGGCGGCGATCGTAAATACCTTGTAGGGAATCGGCGAGAAACCGGCAACGAAGACCACGAGGACGCCGTACTCATCGAACCAGCGCCGGCTCGTTTCGTAGGCGTCCCAGTAATGCGACTCCCTCAGCCACGGCTCGATGGCTTCGAACATCCCGTAGCCTATGCCGTATCCTGCCAGCCCGCCGAGCACCGAGAACACGGTCGCTATCATGGCGTAGCGCACCCAGTGGTCCCGATCGGCGAGACACATCGGTGCGAGCATCACGTCGACCGGGATTGGGAAAAACGACGATTCGGCGAAGCTCATGGCGCCAAGATAACGCTCCGCATGGGGGTGCCTCGACCATGCCAGTACCCGTTCATACAGCGGCCCGAACAGCTTCATATCAGTTCCAGTCTCAAAATAAATGCAGAATATACTTTTAATAACACGCTTATCATATTGATAAATATATTTTTATTTACCTTTGACAAGGGGAACGAAGCTGACCGGCTCGAGCGACACTTGTTCGCAGTGGTCGTTCTTCTTGGTGACCATCATCAGGTCCTGCCGGCCCGGCGGACCGATCGGAATGACGAGTCGGCCGCCTGGCGCCAGCTGCTGAAGCAGCTTTTCGGGAATCTCTGCAGCGGCAGCCGCGACGATTATGCCGTCATACGGGCCGTATTTTCGCCAGCCCTCCCAGCCGTCGCCCGGGCGGAACTGCACGTTGTAAATATCGAGATCGCGGAGGCGCTGGCGGGTCTTTCGTAACAGCTCCGGGATGCGCTCCACCGTATAGATCTTTTTCACGAGCGGCGCGAGCACGGCGGTCTGGTATCCGCAGCCCGTGCCGATCTCCAGCACCGTCTCTCCCTGGAAACCGTCCAGCAATGCTTCGGTCATGCGCGCGACGACGTAGGGCTGACTGATCGTCTGGCCCAGGCCGATCGGCAACGCCGTGTCTTCGTAGGCACGACTCGCGAGCGCCTCGTCGACAAACAGGTGGCGCGGCACATTGCAGATCTGGTCGAGCACGGCCTCCGATCGTATGCCCTGATCCCGCAGCCGTTGCACGAGCCGGTCGCGTGTTCGCTTCGAGGTCATGCCAATGCCCTGGATACCGCCCTGCGGGTCGATCATTGCTTCAGCCAGTCCGCGATCACGGGCACAGATTCGTGACGCGTGAGGTCAACCCGGAGGGGTGTAACGGAGGCAAATCCCTGCTCGATCGCGTGGAAATCGGTGCCCTCGCCCGCATCCTGCCCGTCGCCTGCGGGTCCGACCCAGTAAATGGGGCGTCCGTAGGGATCGCTGTCTTTGAGAATCTGCTCCGACTTGTGGCGAAAACCGAGCCGGGTTGCCCGTATGCCCTGCAGTTCATCAAACGGCCGGTTGGGGACATTGAGATTCAAAACCACGTCAGGGGCCAGCCCTGCGCGATCGATTTTCTGAACGAGTTCGGACGCGACGCGCGCTGCTGTATCGAAATACTCCAGATTCTGGCCAACCAGCGACACGGCGATGGTCGGCAAGCCGAGGAATCGTCCTTCAAGCGCCGCTGCGACCGTTCCCGAGTAGATGACGTCATCGCCCAGGTTTGCACCATGGTTTATGCCCGATACGACGAGGTCCGGTTCATGGTCGAGAAAACCCGTTAAGGCCAGGTGCACGCAGTCCGACGGCGTGCCGTCCACCTTGTAGCGGTTCTTGGCGAATTCCGTGACCCGCAGTGGTGTGTGCAAGGTCAACGAACTGCTCGCTGCCGAACGATTACGATCGGGTGCCACCACGACCACATCGGCGACCTGCTCGAGAGCGTCGGTCAGGACGTTGATACCAGTGGCAAGATACCCGTCATCGTTACTTATGAGGATTTTCATGCTTTGATTTTGACGAGCACACTCATTATCGATTGGTAGATGGCGACGCGCTCACTATACTCAATGTTCAGGGTACACCATAGCCTCGAAGACCAGACTGTGAACGACAATGACATCGATGAGTTTCGGCGCGCGATTTCCGGTGTGAAACCGCTAAAGCGTGAAGAGCGCATTACGGTAAATCGGCCGAAGCCGAAACCCCGGGCCAAATTTTCCAAAGCCGACGAACGCGAGGTTCTGAACGAGAGCCTGCAGGACGATATCGATACGATCGAACACGGCTACGGCGGCGCGCTGCGTTTTCACCGGGATTCGGTCGGGCGGCGCACCATGCGCAAGCTCGCGCGCGGCGGCTACAGCGTACAGGACGAACTCGACTTGCACGGCATGACGGTCGATGAAGCAAGACAGAGGCTCGCCGACTTCATCGACTACTCGGCAGCGCAGGGCAAGCTCTGCGTCCGTATCGTGCATGGCAAGGGCCTCGGCTCGGGAGACCGCGGGCCCGTGCTCAAGAATGCCGTGAATCGATGGCTCAGAAAATGGGACAGCGTGCTGGCATTCGTGTCCACTCGCCAGGTCGACGGCGGCACCGGTGCCATTTATGTATTGCTGCAAAAGCTCTAGCCGGTCAAAGCCGGCTGTCCAGGATTTTCTGTTTAATCCTTCGAAATTCATCCTCGGTGATATATCCATCGTCTTTCAGTTCGCCCAACGACCGTAGTTGCTTCAGCGTCCGTGACATATCGATACTGTTACCCGCCTCGGTTGGCACAGATTCTGAACTGGGAGCGATGGCCTCGTCGCTTATTGCCGCCTCATCCTGCGCTCGCAGCTTCTCCTGTTCTGCCTCTTCAAGACGTCGCTGTTCTTCGCGTGCCCTTATTTCCGATTCTGTTTGAATCCGCTGGTTTCCCAATCGCGCCCGCTCGGATTCCAAGGACCTGGCCCTTTGTTCATCATATGTCTGAGATCGTTCAGCCCCATCGGCCGTGTCACTTGTTTGGGCCAGTGCCATCGAAATCGCGACCATGAAGATCATCAACGTTCTTAGACCAAGTTTCATCGCTATGTCCTATCGTAAACGGGCAACCAAGGGCTAATGCTTGCTGCCATAGTATGTCGGCGTCGGGTCATTTCCTGCCTCTCGTCATGCTATCAGCTAATCGGCATGAAGAGCCTACATCACCCGTCGTGGACATCCGCAATTTCGCGCAGCACGGACGTCGCGAAAGCACCGCGCCCGAGCGCAAATTCGAGCACCAGCGAATCATCATCGTTCGACCATTCGAGGTCCGACAACGCGGAGTCGAAAGCTGCGGTGTGCCGGTTTGACCCGCGCAGTCGTGAGCGCTTTGAGCCAGCTCTCATGCCCGGCAGGAACGACAGACGGAGACGTGCCATCGCCACACAAGGGGCCAGTCGGATGGATGTCCATCGCGTTACAACGTCGCGTCAGATCGTCATCAACCTCGTCCACCGAAAAGACGCTGCCGGAACCGTCGAGGTTTGCGACATCGCCCGCGACGAGCTGGTTCCAGGTCTGGTCACAAACGCGAGCATCGAGGATCTGGTTGAAAATATAAGAACGCGCTGAAGAGATCGCTATGCTGCGTTTGTGCCTGGGCAATCGCTTCCCCTGCGACCAGGCATCCGCCAGCGCGATGTTCGACCCTCCTCGGCCGAAGCGCTGCTCGCCAAAGTAATTGGGCACGCCCAGCATCTTGATGGTCTCGAGGCGTTCGTTCAGTGCGCCGGCATCGGGCAGATCTCCGCGCAATACGATGCGAAAGCGATTTGCCTGGTGCGCACCCCGCCGGAGTTTTCGATTGTGTCGCTGCTGATCAAGTACGCGAACGCCTTCAACTTCGAGCTGGCTCCAGTCGGGTGCATTCCAGCGCGGCACGCTGAACCACTGTCGCGTTACCGCGTGCCGATCCTTGAGGCCCGAATAGCCGACGTCACGGGCCGGTACATCGGCATGACGGGCCAGTTGCCTCGAGACCCACTCCGTGTTCGCGCCCGTCTTCTCGAGATAGAGGTAATCGTGCTCGCCGTCAGCGCTAAACGCGAAGCCGAGTTCTTCGGTCACATCGAATTCATCGGCTGTTGTTCGTATGGATGCGGAAAACAACGGGACCCCGTGCGCACGGGTCCAGTCTGGCAAGGACATTGGGTGTTCCTAGTGAGACGTGTCGGCGACCGGCACGACCTGGTAGAAGGTTTCTTGCTTGCCGATCATGCCGAGATCGGTGCGAGCGCGTTCTTCCGCCGCATCTCGTCCCTTCTTCAGATTGATCACCTCGGCATCCAGGGCGGCGTTTCGGGCGCGCAGGGTCTCATTGAGCGCACGTTGCTCGGAAACCGCTGTCCTGAGGTTCATCGTCTTGCGATAGCCGTCGTCAGAAAACCACAGCTCGGCCTGAAGACCGAGCCCGGTAACACCGAGCAGTACCAGTAACGCGCGTGTACGAAACAAACGATATCCCCAAGTCCGTTCTTGTAGCGCTTCCTAATTCACCTTCACGGAAAACGCGTCGCGAGCCGCATACTTTGCGTCGGCCCCCAGTTCCTCTTCGATGCGCAGCAGCTGGTTGTACTTCGCGACGCGGTCTGACCGGGACAGAGAACCGGTCTTGATCTGCGTGGCTGTAGTGCCCACCGCGATATCGGCAATCGTGCTGTCCGAGGTTTCACCCGAACGGTGCGAGATCACGGCCGTGTAGCCAGCCTCTTCCGCCATAGTAATTGCATCAAGAGTTTCGCTTAAGGTACCGATTTGGTTGGGTTTTATCAATATGGAATTTGCTATTTTTTCGTCGATGCCACGCTTGAGGATGGTCGTGTTGGTAACGAAAAGATCGTCACCCACAATCTGGACGCGGTCTGCAAGGGCGTCGGTCATGACCCGCCAGCCCTCCCAGTCGCTCTCATCCATGCCGTCTTCGATCGTGATGATCGGGTAGCCATCCGCCAATTCGGCCAGGAAAGCCGTGAATCCGACCGCGTCGAAGGTGCGTCCTTCGGACGCCAGGTCGTAGACGCCGTCCTTGTAAAACTCGGAACTCGCGACATCGAGACCCAGCAGGATGTCATCCCCTGCCCTGAATCCGGCTTTCTCGATCGCCGTCATGATCGTGTCCAGCGCTGCTTTGTTAGAGGGTAGATCCGGCGCGAAACCACCTTCGTCGCCCACGGCGGTATTCAGCCCCTGCCCGCGCAGGACGCTTTTCAGACTGTGGAATACCTCGGCGCCGTAACGCAGTGCCTCGGCAAAGTTCGGCGCGCCGACTGGCAGAATCATGAACTCCTGGATATCGACACTATTGTCGGCGTGCGCGCCGCCGTTGATGATGTTCATCATCGGCACGGGCATCGTCGTGCCAGGCCCCAGGTGACGGAACAGCGAAATGCCCCTGGATGCGGCTTCGGCTTTTGCCGCTGCCAGTGAAACAGCCAGTATCGCGTTGGCACCCAGACGCCCTTTGTTGTCAGTGCCATCGAGTTCGATCATGCGCCGATCAAGGGCTCGTTGATCGTCGAAATCGACGCCCAGCAGTGCCTTACGGAGTTCGCCGTTAACGTTGTCCACGGCCTTTCGCACGCCTTTCCCGAGGTAGCGCGCTTTGTCGCCGTCGCGTAACTCCACGGCTTCGCGAGTGCCGGTTGATGCGCCCGATGGCACGCCCGCACGGGCGGTAGCGCCGTCGGTCAGGGTGACGTCGGCTTCCACAGTAGGGTTACCGCGTGAATCGAGAATCTCTCGACCACGAATATCTTTGATCTTGATCATTGTTACTCCGAGTCAGGAACCCCGAGGCCGTAGCCTGCTTCGAGGAAGTTGTTCTTCTTTACGCATTGGTCTATCGATACCAGCGTTTCGAGTAGCTCTCTCACCTGGCCGAGCGGCCAGGCATTCGGCCCGTCACTGAGCGCTTTCGACGGGTCCGGGTGCGTTTCCATAAAGAGCCCGGCAACACCCGCAGCCGTGGCTGCGCGTGCGAGTACCGGGATGAACTCGCGCTGGCCGCCCGAGGCGGTGCCCTTGCCACCCGGGAGCTGCACCGAGTGCGTCGCGTCGAATACGACGGGGCAACCGGTACCGCGCAATACCGCCAGGCTGCGCATGTCCGACACGAGGTTGTTGTAGCCAAACGAGAAGCCGCGTTCACACACCATGATCTTGTCATTGCCCGTCGACTTCGCTTTGTCGACAACATTCTGCATTTCCCACGGCGACAGGAACTGGCCCTTCTTGATGTTGACGGGTTTTCCGGCGGCGGCCGTCCGCAGGATGAAATTCGTCTGCCGGCAGAGAAAAGCGGGCGTCTGCAGTACGTCGACGACATCCGCCACCTCATCCATCGGTGTGTCTTCATGCACATCGGTCAGGATCGGCAGCCCGAGCTGTTTTTTAACCTCGCCCAGGATGCGCAGGCCTTCTTCCATCCCGGGTCCGCGAAAACCATCGCGTGAGCTGCGGTTGGCCTTGTCGAACGAGGACTTGTAGATCAGCGGGATATTGAGATCGGCGCAAATCTCCTTGAGCGTGCCCGCCGTGTCCAGCGTCATTTGTTCGCTTTCAACGACGCAGGTGCCGGCAATCAGGAAGATCGGCCGATTGTTGCCTGCGTCAAATCCGCACAGCTTCATGCTTCAGCAGCCTCCGGAAGCTCGCCTTCCCTGTGGCGGCGCACGGCGCTGATGAAACTCTTGAATAAGGGGTGGCCGTCACGCGGGTTGGACGTGAATTCCGGGTGGAACTGGCTCGCAAGAAACCACGGGTGACCCGGCAGTTCGACCACCTCGACGAGATCGTCAATCGACAGCCCGGAAAAACTCAGACCCGCGTCGGCAAGCTGTTGACGGTAGTTGTTGTTCACCTCGTAGCGATGACGGTGGCGCTCCTCGATGCTTGTGCTGCCGTAGCTACGTGCTGCCAGCGAGCCTTCGGCCAGCGAGACCTGCTGCGCGCCCAGGCGCATCGTACCGCCGAGTTCGGAATCCTCGTCACGTTGCTCGGTGTCACCCGTCTGGTCCTGCCACTCCGTGATCAGGCCCACGACCGGGTGCGGCGTGCCTGGTTCGAATTCCGTACTCATCGCACCCTTCAGCCCTGCGAGGTTGCGAGCTGCTTCGATGACGGCCACCTGCATGCCCAGGCAGATGCCGAGATACGGAATACCGCTTTCACGCGCAAACCGCACGGTTTCGATTTTGCCTTCGATACCACGGTCGCCAAACCCGCCGGGTACGACGATGCCGTCCATATTCTGCAGACAATCCACACCATTTTCTTCGATATCGCGTGACTCGATAAAGTGAATGTTGACGCGCGTGCGCGTGTGAATGCCGCCGTGCTGAAGCGCCTCGACCAGGGAGATGTAGGAGTCCTTGAGGTCCATGTACTTGCCAACCATGGCGACATCGACCTCGGCCTGCGGATTCTGCTTGGCCTCGACGATGGCCTCCCACTCGCCGAGGTCGGCCTCGGGCAAGTCCAGGCCCAGCTGCCGGGCGACGATCTCATCGAGCCCCTGCTCGTGCATCATCAACGGAATCTTGTACAGGTCATCGGCGTCGTAGGCCGATATGACCGCTTTTTCCTGCACGTTGGTGAACAACGCGATCTTGCGACGTTGCTCATCGGGCAGCGGCTGCTCCGACCGACAAACCAGAATATCGGGCTGGATGCCGATCGAGCGCAATTCCTTGACTGAGTGCTGCGTCGGTTTGGTCTTGATTTCGGACGACGTCGAAATGAAGGGCACGAGTGTCAGGTGCACGTAGACAACACGCTCATGCCCGAGCTCTACGCCCATTTGGCGAATAGCCTCGAGAAATGGCAGGGATTCGATATCACCGACCGTCCCGCCGATCTCCACCAGGCAAATGTCGGCGTCGCCTGCGCCGAGCTCGATGCTCTGCTTGATTTCGTCCGTGATGTGAGGAATCACCTGGACGGTCGCACCGAGGTAGTCGCCGCGACGCTCTTTGCCGATCACGCTTTCGTAAATGCGACCCGTCGTGAAATTGCTGTTACGCCCGCCGTGCGCTGTGCGCACGAAGCGCTCGTAATGCCCGAGGTCGAGGTCGGTCTCTGTGCCGTCGTGCGTGACGAAAACCTCGCCGTGCTGAAACGGGCTCATCGTACCCGGATCGACATTGATGTAGGGATCCAGCTTTATCATGCTGATCGTCAAGCCCCGCGCTTCGAGTATGGCGCCGAGGCATGCCGACGTGATGCCCTTCCCTAAGGAAGAGACCACACCGCCGGTGATAAATACATACGATGTCATGTGTGAACCCAAGGTCAATGGCGCATGTTGCGAAAAGGGAGAAACAAGAAAGGGCTGGAGCAAAAGCACCGCTCGGCAAGCGATGTGCTTTCTTCCAACCCTTCGAATTTCGCACCGTCGTTGGACTGAAGACGGTTTTAAACGTTATCAGATAGCCCCCTGCGACACAACGACTGAGCCGTTGCGAAGCACCGTCAATGCAACGCCGGGCGGTCCCTCCAGCGCACCGCGACACCGGGCTCGCTGACGGCGGCGGCCGCAAGCCACAGATCGCCGACCGCGACGAGTTCATCACCGGCGTACACCAATGGCAGCCGATTGCGCATCCAGGGCACGACGCCTTCTTGCTGAAGTAGTTTCTTCAGTTTACGCGTATGTGCTTGACCTTCCGGCTGAAATTGTTCTCCGCCCTCGCGAAAACAGACCCGGATTCCGCGCTCCAACAGGCCCTGCGACAGACCGCGCGCCTCGCCAGGAACAAACTGCAGCACGCCGAGCCCGGTACCCAATGACACCTCGCTGCCCGACACCTCGATGGGCTCCGGTAATTCGACCAGCTTTTCCGGCAACAAATACAGCGCATTGCGGTACCGCCTTACCGCGGCGCCCGGCCAGCTCACAAGCGGCTGTGCATCTTCGCGCGCAGGTATTACCTCCGAGAGAATCCGCTCGAGTTGCATCATTGTCGGCGTGGACAGTCCCAGGCAACGCAGTGCGTGACGCAACAGGTTTCTTTGACGGGCACTCGACAGGGCCAGCAGTCCATCGATCGGCAGGCGCTCGGGGCGGTCGCCCAGCGCCTCGAGATCGATTCTGGCCAGGTCCGAGAGCAGCAGCGATGCCTCGCCTGAATGACTGGCGCTGCGCTGCAGCCGTGCCGCAATGTCCGACCATCGTGACTTCAATCTCGGCAGGATGTCGTGTCGCACGAAATTGCGATCAAAACGGCGGTCCGCATTGCTGGGATCCTCGACCCAATTCAACGCTTCGCGCTCGGCGTATTCCAGTAACTCGGCACGACCTGTTTCCAGCAGCGGACGCGCGAGCCACCCGGGCCCAAAACGGCGAATAGCCCCGATGCCCGCGATACCGAGAGGACCGCTGCCACGAATGAGGTTGAGCAACAACGTTTCCGCCTGATCCTCGCGATGATGTGCACTGAGCAGCCAGTCGCCATAAGCAAGCTCCGAGTGCAGCGCCGCGTAGCGCGCGTCACGTGCCGACGCTTCAGGTCCTTTGCCAGACTCCAGTTGCACGGTAACCGAGCGACTCTGATAGTCGACCCCCAGTTCTCCGGCAATGGCCCTGCAATGCTCGCTCCAGGCGCCCGAGTCTTCGTGAAGCCCGTGATCGATATGGATCGCAATCAGGGGGACACCGAGATCCTCGCGTAGCGATGCGAGCGCGTGCAATAAAACGGTTGAATCGAGACCACCACTGAAGGCGATGACGTACCTCGACGGTTTGCCTGCGACCAATTCGAGTTGCCCAAGCTGCTGCCGCAAAATCCCGGCGTTTAGCGTCACGCCTCTTTGAACTGACCGAAGCTTGCCAGGCGTCGCTGTCGCTGCTCGAGCAACTGCTCGGTCGACAGGCCGCCAAGCTCATCAAGGTTTTTCAGGACGGCATTGCGAATGACTTCCGCCATCTCCTTGGGATTGCGATGCGCGCCGCCGAGCGGCTCCTGCAGCACTTCGTCGACCAGGCCGAATTCATTCAGGCTCGGCGCTGTAATGCGCATCGCCTCGGCAGCCACTTCCGCCTTATCTGCACTTTTCCATAGAATGGAAGCGCAGCCTTCGGGAGAAATCACCGAGTAGACAGCGTACTGCAACATCAACAGGCGGTCGCCGACGCCAATAGCGAGCGCACCACCGGATCCGCCTTCGCCAATGACGACGCAGATAATCGGCGTCTTGAGGCCCGCCATGAGGTAGAGACTCTGTGCAATTGCCTCACTCTGGCCGCGCTCTTCTGCGCCAATGCCCGGATACGCGCCGGGTGTATCGATAAACGTCACGATCGGCATGGAGAACTTCTCGGCCATTCGCATGAGCCGCTGCGCTTTGCGATAGCCCTCCGGTTTTGGCATGCCGTAATTGCGGCGCACACGTTCTTTCGTATCGCGGCCCTTCTGGTGACCGATAAACATGACGGCCTTTCCGTCGATTCGACCGACGCCGCCAATGATGGCGTGATCGTCTGCGTACATCCGGTCTCCATGCAGTTCCTGGAAGTCCGGAGAGATCATCGCGAGGTAGTCCATCGTGTAAGGGCGTGATTCATGTCGTGCGACACGCGCAATCTGCCAGGGACTCAGCTTCGCAAAGATGCCCTTCGTCAGCGCCATACTCTTGTCTTTCAGGCGCGCAACCTCTTCGTTGATGTTGATTTCCGAATCATCACCAACGTAACGCAACTCGTCGATCTTCGCCTCAAGCTCGGCGATCGGTTGCTCAAAATCGAGGAACTTCAAATCCATAAACGGCAGGTTACATTATTTCGCGGCCGGGCGCGTAGAGTAAGCGGACATTATTATTGCCGAGCAGCTCGGTCAACTTGTCACGCAGTTCGCGGCTCGGGCGAACGGCCCACTCGGGGCCAAGTGATAGTCGGGCCGTGGCACTGTCACCAACATAGCGAACAGAAACGTCACAACTGCCCTCGCGAAACGGCAGCAACAAGTCATGCAGTTTTACCAACAACTGCTCGCCCTGGCCGTTCGGCGCAAGACTGAGGATCATGCTCTTTGCCCGTGATTCGATAACGCGATCGATGTGCAGGACGTTTTTTGCGTTGATAGTCCAGCTGCCGATGAATTCGTCGTACCGCAAGCCGCCGGAGATGACGACGATCTCGTCTTTGACCAGCAGGTGACGAAACTCCTGGAAAGCCTCACTGAACAGGCTGATTTCCATGCGACCCGTGTCGTCGTCGAGGATCACACTCACACGGTTACCGCGTTTTTTCACATCGACAATTAATCCCGCAACGGTGGCCTCGCGCGTGGCGTGAGCATACTTGCGTTGCCCTTGATTCGTCTGCGGTGGGGGTTCCGCCGTGATGTCGGCCAGCCGGCCATCTGCGAAGAAACCCGCGTCGTTGCGCACCGCATCGAACGGATGCCCCGTGAGGTAAAGTCCGAGCGCTTCCTTTTCGTTACTGAGCAACAGGCGCTCCTGCCACTCGGCGAGTTGAACGGGCGGCGTCGATTGTGTTTCCGCCGCCGGCGGTGCGAGCCCGAACATGTCATTCTGACCGGCCGCCGTCGCCCTGGCCTGCTGATCCGCACTACGCAGTGCTTCCGGAACCTGGTGCATGAGGCTGCGCCGGGTTTCGCCGAAGCCGTCCATCGCGCCCGATTTGACCATCGCTTCCAGCGCTCGACGGTTGATCTTGTCGTGATCGACTCGGCGGCAAAATTCCGCGAGGCTGGCAAACGGTCCGTTGGCATCGCGCTCCGCAATCAGCGAGTCGATGGCCGCGTGGCCAACGCCCTTGATCGCCCCCAGGCCGTACAGGATCGTCTCATCGTCGGAAACACCAAACTGAAAAGCAGACTGGTTGATATCAGGCGCCAGGAGTCTAAGGCCCAGCTGACGGCAATCGTCCTTGAGTGTTACGAGACGATCGGTGTTTTGCAGATCGGCACTCATGACTGCGGCCATGAAAGCAGCCGGATAGTGCGCCTTCAGGTAAGCCGTCTGGTAAGACAGCACGGCGTAGGCCGCGGAATGTGATTTATTGAAACCGTAGCCCGCAAACTTCTCCATCAGGTCGAATATGCGGGTCGCCGTCCGCTCCGCGACACCGCGTTCCGTTGCGCCCTGGACAAAAATTTCTCGTTGCTTGGCCATTTGCGCGGGGTTTTTCTTGCCCATGGCACGACGCAACAGGTCGGCACCGCCGAGCGTGTAGCCCGCCAGCACCTGGGCGATCTGCATGACCTGTTCCTGGTACAGGATCACGCCGTAGGTCTCTTCAAGC
Source organism: uncultured Gammaproteobacteria bacterium (assembly GCA_963841165.1). GTDB lineage: Bacteria > Pseudomonadota > Gammaproteobacteria > Steroidobacterales > Woeseiaceae > UBA1847. The sequence continues at coordinate 61,892 of CAWJCA010000007.1, forward strand.
ACGGGCTTCAGATCCGGATGCAGGTAATCGATATCCGCTTTATTTGAGGCGTGTTTCCTCGTGATGAAATCATCGACCATGCCGGACTGCAGCGGCCCCGGTCGAAACAACGCCACGAGCGCCACGAGATCATCGAAATGGTCCGGCCGCATGCGCTTGATCAAATCCCGCATGCCGTTCGATTCAAGCTGAAACACGGCCGCCGTGCGCGTGCTTTGCAGCAATTTGAACGTCTGTGTATCACGCGTCGGAATACGGTTGATGTCGAGTTTTCGCTCAGGGTATCTTTCGTTGATAATGCGCACGGCCCATTCGATGATGGTCAGCGTTTTCAGGCCCAGGAAATCGAACTTCACCAGTCCGACTGCTTCGACATCATCCTTGTCAAGTTGCGTGACGACGTTGGTGCCGCCCTCTTCGCAATAAAGCGGCGCAAAATCAGTGAGCGCGCCCGGCGAAATTACAACGCCGCCGGCGTGCTTGCCCGCATTTCGCACCAGCCCTTCGAGTGACCGCGCAAGATCTATGATCGCCGCCACTTCTTCGTCGTCGCGGTACATCGAAGCCAGCTCGTCCGACTGCTCCAGCGCTTTTTCGAGCGTAATGCCTATTTCGAAAGGCACCTGCTTCGCAATGCGATCGACGAAGCCGTACGGCTGCCCCAGCACGCGGCCCGTGTCACGGATAACGGCTTTGGCCGCCATCGTGCCGAACGTAATAATCTGTGAGACACGCTCACGGCCGTATCGCTCCGCGACGTAGTCAATGACGGCATCGCGGCCTTCCATGCAGAAGTCGATGTCGAAGTCAGGCATGGATACGCGTTCGGGATTAAGAAACCGCTCGAACAGAAGGACGTGCTCAAGTGGGTCCAGGGCTGTGATCCCCAGCACCCATGCAACCAGTGAGCCGGCACCCGAGCCACGGCCCGGCCCGACCGGCACGTTGTTTTCCCGAGCCCAGCGGATGAAGTCAGCGACGATCAGAAAATAACCGGGAAAACCCATGGACTGAATCACGCTGAGTTCGCTATCGAGTCGCTCATAGTACGGCGCGTTGAGTGGGCCACGCTGCTTCTCCGGCACCCCTTCAAGCTCGAACTTCGTTGCGAGCGCCGCTTCCAGACCGCGCCTGGCCTCGGCTTCGAGGAAGTCGCCCTCATCCCCTCCGCCGGGAACCGGAAATGCGGGCAGGACACTGGACCCCAGCTTCAGATCCAGGTTGCAGCGACGTGCAATCTCTACCGTGTTTTCGAGTGCTGCCGGAACATCGGCAAACAGCTCGGCCATTTCCGCCGGGGAACGAAGATACTGGCTCTCGCTGTATAGCCGCGGCCGATCCGCATCAGCCAGGCCACGCCCGTCATGAATACAGACGCGGGCCTCATGAGCATTGAAATCGTCCTGGCTAATGAACCTGACATCGTTGCTTGCAACGACGGGTACGTGTGTCTCGCTCGCAAGGGCCACGCTCGACCGCACGCAATCCTCTTCACCGGCCCGCCCCGTGCGGATCAACTCGATATAGAAACGATCGGGAAACGTGGCCTGCCAGCCTTCCAGCAGCCGACGCGCTTTTTTATCGTGACCGCCATGCAGTGCATGGCCGATATCTCCTTGCAGCCCGCCCGATAATGCAATCAGGCCCTCGCAGCTTTGCGGGTCCAGCCATTCTCGTCGCGCCATTGGCAGGCCGCGAACCTGGCCCTCGAGGTAACTGCGCGTGACAATCTGCGATAAATTTCGATAACCCGCGTTGTTCTGACAAAGCAGCAACAGCGTGTAAGGCCGGTTTGCTTCCTCCTCGTTCATGATTCGAAGATCGAGACCGATGACCGGTTTGATGCCAGCCGCGATCGCCTTACGATAAAACTTCACGAGCCCGAACAGATTGTTTTGATCCGTGAGTGCGACCGCCGGCATTCCCATCGCAGCACAGCGTTTCATAAGCGCGGGAATGCGCACGGTGCTGTCCACCAGTGAATACTCGGTGTGCAGGTGCAAGTGAACGAATGTGGGCGACGTCATGACACTGTTCTTAGCGGTGCGAACGTAAACCGGTGTTCACGACACGGGCCAAATTCGCGCAACCGGGCGCGATGCACTTCGGTGCCATAACCTTTGTGGCGTGCAAATTCATAACACGGGTAAATCCTGTCCAGTTCCACCATCATACGGTCGCGCGTCGTCTTCGCAATGATCGAGGCGGCGCTGATTTCCGCAACTTTGCGATCACCTCCAACAATCGCTTCGCCGGCAATGCGCCTGTCCCCAAAACTCAAATTGGGCAGTCGATTGCCGTCCACCTTGACGCCATTCGGCTCAACGGACAAACCGAGGATAGCCCGCCGCATCGCCAGCAGCGTCGCCACCAGAATATTCAACGCGTCTATTTCAGCCGGGTCCGCCCAGGCGACGGACCATGCAAGGGCCCGCGTTCGTATTTCTTCGGCCAGCGCATCACGGCGCCCTGCCGACAGCTTTTTCGAATCCTCGAGGCCTACAATGGGCCGGTCCGGATGCAAAATCACGGCAGCCGCCGCCACGGGGCCGGCAAGCGGACCGCGACCTGCCTCATCGACACCGGCAATCAATCCTCTGAATTCGAACAATTTGGCCTGCTGCATAGAAGGTCTACGATTGCGCAAGCTCGAACACCGATTCGGCCGCGCGCTGGTCTGCACCGAGTGCCAGCTCGCTACGCAGTTTAGCAAATTCACCGCTGATGAAGTGCCTGCGGTCAGGATCGTCCAGCATGCTGATGACCGCCGCCGCCAGTGCCGGTGGCTTGGCGTCGTTCTGCATGAACTCGGGCACCAACGGCGTTTCGGTAAGCAGGTTCGGCAACGTGTAGTGAGTCAGTTTTACGAGTCGCAAGCCTTTGGCGATCGCGTAGGTCATTGGCGCCAGGCGATACGCCGCAATCGTCGGTCTGCCGAGCAAGGCAGACTCCAGTACGGCGGTACCGGACGCGAGCAACACGACGTCGGCCGCAATCATGGCCGTTTCCGAGTCGCCATCGATGAGCAGGAAGCTGTCGGCGACCCCGGCATCATGAAGCTGTGCCTCAATTAGCGGTCGCAATGCGGGCGTCGCCACGGGAGTAACGAATCGTATGCCCGGGCGCGCCGCCACGAGCAGCTTTGCTGCTTCTGCAAGGATCCCTCCGAGCCGGGCCACCTCGCCACGGCGGCTGCCAGGGAGAACGGCGACGACTTCGCTCGCATCGATGCCGAGCGTTTGCCGGGCCGAGACGGCGTCCAGCCTCTCCGGGATACTGTCAGCTTTCGGGTGGCCGACAAAAACGGCGTCGACCCCGTGCTGATCGTACAACGGCTTTTCGAACGGCAAAATACAGAGCACCCTGTCGGCAGCCTCCATGACCGTTTGAATACGGCCCGGTCGCCACGCCCAGATGGACGGGCTGACATAGTGAACGGTCTTGATGCCGCTTTTGCGAAGCTTTTTTTCGAGGCCGAGATTGAAATCCGGCGCATCGATGCCAACAAACACGTCTGGTGGTGACGCCTGCCAGCGATTGATGAGTGATTTTCGGAGTCGCAACAGACGCGGGATATGCGCCAGCGGCTCAACCAGCCCCATGACCGCAAGCGATTCTGCGGGCTCCCACTGCTCGCAGCCCGCTGCGACCATCGCGGGCCCTGCAACGCCTTCGAACGTCGCATCCGGCACCCGTTCACGCAACGCCCGGATCAGACCTGCACCCAGCAGGTCGCCGGAGGATTCACCAGCAACCAGACCGATCTTCATTGGCAGGACCTTATCGAACCAGGCCGCGCTCGGATGAGCGCAGCGATTCCAGGAACAGATTCAGTTCAGGCTGGTCCTCGCAGAGTTTCGTAATCTCTTCGATCGCTTCGGACAACTTCTTGCCCCGTCTGAATGTCAGGCGATACGCATTCTTGATGTTGCGAATTTGATCCACGGAAAAATCACGCCGCTTGAGGCCCTCGCTATTGATCCCGCGCGGTGTCGCCGGTTGTCCGGAGACCATTGTGTAAGCCGGAACATCGCGATTGACGCCCGCGTACATCCCAAGGAAAGCGTGTGCGCCAATCTTGCAGAATTGATGTGCGCCGGAAAATCCTCCACAAATTACCCAATCCCCGACGTGCACATGGCCAGCCAACGTTGTGTTGTTCGCCATGATCGTCTTGTTACCGACGACGCAATCGTGGGCGATGTGGACGTAAGCCATGATCCAGTTGTCATCGCCGATGATCGTCTCTCGCTTGTCCTGCATCGTGCCACGACTGATTGTGCAGAACTCACGAATGGTATTGCGATCACCGACGATCAGTCGCGTAGGTTCGTTCGCATACTTTTTGTCCTGCGGGTCATCTCCGATCGACGCAAATTGGTAGATGTGATTGTCTTTGCCGATTTTTGTCGGGCCATTGATCACTACATGGCTGTCGATTGTGCGTGCCGCTGGCTATCTCTACATCGTCACCAATAACGGCATAGGGGCCCACGACGACATCGTCTGCCAGGTCCGCCTTGTTCGAGATAATCGCTGTCGAATGAATCATGCGTTTAATCCGAGGACGACTCGCCGCCCTTCTCAAGTTTCGTGACACGTTCGATCAATTTGCCGAGACGACGAAACCTTGCGACCTGTTTTGACCAGCTTCTCGCATTGTCGGCTGGAAAACCGGCTGCGTAGGTACCCGGCGTCGTGACATCTTTTGATAGAAATGCCGTCGCAGCAACATGGACGTCATCACAAACCGTGATATGACCGACCGAACCGGACCTTCCGGCAAACAGGCAGCGCTTGCCGATGATGGCGCTTCCCGCAATTGCCGTCTGAGCCGCCATTGCAGTGTGCGCGCCGATCTGCACGTTATGACCTATCATGCATTGATTATCGATACGCACCCCGTCTTCCACAACTGTGTCGTCGAGCGCGCCGCAATCAATCGTCGTATTCGCACCAATCTCGACGTCGCTACCAATACGCACGCCGCCTAACTGCGGCACTTTAACCCAGCCATCCGCGGTCATCGCATTGCCGAACCCATCTGCGCCTAGCACCACGCCCGGATGGAAGATGCTGCGCGCGCCGATGTCTACATTGCGAACCAGCAGTGACGTTGGCGATAAAACGGCAATCGTCACCGATCGTGCAGTCCGGTCCTATGACCGTGCCAGGCCCCAGGTAGACCTTTTCACCGACCGATGAGCGCTCACCAATAACGACATTTGCCGCGAGATGCGCGCTGTCCGCGACCGTCGCCGACGATGCAACGACAGCCGACGCGTGCACGCCTGGCTTGTCGGTCGGTGGTGGACACACAACGGCCGCCATACGCGCATAGCACGCGTACGGGTCATCGTGGAGAATGGCGGCTACGGGCGATTCGTCCGCATCGCCGGCGCGCAAAATGACAGCAGCCGCCTTCGTCGAAGACAGCTGCTTTTTGTACGCGGCGCTGGCCAGGAAACTCAGCGATTCCGGACCGGCATTTGGCAGTGATGCGACCCCGCTCACCAGGACATCGGGATCACCGATCAGCTCGCAACCAAATTGGGTGGCCAGTTCTCCGAGGCTGATCGGCATGGGAGTGGACGTTTCCCTGCGAGCTAGCGAGCGCTCGTTGCCTGGTGGTTTGCTTCGACGGCTCGCAATACCTGCTCCGTAATATTCATTGCGGTGCTGGCAAAGAGCACGCCGTCACCAACAATGAGGTCGTAACCCTGTTGCTGCGCGTAATCCTGTACTTCCTTGAGCATCGCGCGCTGCAGAATACCGTACTCTTCATTCTGGCGAAGATTCAGGTCTTCCCGGAACTCATTCTGCAAGCGAGCAACTTCACGCTGCAGGTCCCGCAGATCCTTTTCCGCGTTACGACGTTCGGTTTCACCCATCACCGCGAAGTCTTTCTGCGCTTTGGCAGTGAGATCTTCAAATTCCTTCTGCTTTGCCAGGAATTCACGCTGACGTGGCGCAAACTCTTCCTGCAAAGCATCCATGGAGATCTTGGTCTGTGGTGCGCGCTCAATCAACGCAGGCAAGCTAACGACACCAATTTTCGTTTCCTGTGCCGCCGCTGGCAGTGCCAACACAAATACCATCGCGATGCCAAATACTGCTTTAACCATTTTCTGCTTTACAAGACTCATAAACTTTCCATTCCTTAAAACGCTTGTCCAATCGAGAACTGGAATCTCTCCACTTCATCTCCGTAATACCTGTCATTACCGTCATAAACATTCAGCGGGTATGCATAGCTAAACCGGAACAGCCCCAATGGCGCCAGCCACTGCACGCCGATCCCTACCGATGTACGCAAATCGTCCAGGTCGGGTTCATACGAGAACGGGCTACCCAGCTTGTCCGTAAACGCAACTTCGCCCGTGTTGAATACATTGCCCACGTCGTAAAAAAGGCTGGCTCGCGCCTGGCTCGCCCACTTGTCCGGAAGCGGGAGTATAAGCTCTAGCTGACTTGCAACCAACACGTTACCGCCATACGGGCGGCCAAAGCTATCACGTGGTCCGAGGTAGGACTCCTTGAAGCCGCGTACCGACTGCGGGCCGCCACCATAGAACTGCTTGTACGGTGGCGCTGCCGTCGTATCCCCAATGCCTTCAGAAATACCGACTTCCGAATTAAAGCGCAGTATCCACTTGCGCGTGATCGGAAAGTACTTCGTGAAACTGTAGCGTGCTTGGTAATACTCAACGTCGCTACCCGGCACCGCCATCGCCAGGAACAGCTGCTGACGCGTGCCCCGATTGGCAAACAGCGCGCGATTCCGGCTGTCGTAGGTCCAGCCGGCGATCAGCTCGACGGTATCGAACTCCGTACCAAAGATGCTTCCGCCATTAGGCAGATTCTCTGTAAATTGATTACCGTTATTGGCAACCCATTCCTGCGCCTGTCGCGTGCTGCGTGACGAGGACACTAACTCCGAATGTTGAAAAGTAGCACCAACGGAAATCGACTGGTACTCGGAGATCGGATAACCATAGTCGATCGTCGCGCCGGCGCTCGTCGTCGAGAAGTCAGAGGCCGCCGACGTGAACTGCGTGATGTCGCGGTAATTAACGCTGACCGTCCGGCGGATGCCGTCCATCGACCGATAGGGATCCGTATGAGAAAGACTGTATAGCTTTTGAAAGCGACCGGAATTGAGCTCGAGCGCTACGCGGTTGCCGGAGCCCAGGAAGTTCGTGTGCACAATACTACCGTTCAGCAACAGTTTCTGTGACTCGGAATAACCCACGCCGCCCGAGAACTGTCCCGGCATCCGGTATTCGAGATCGAAGTTGACATCGACGAGGTCGGGACTGCCCGGCACCGGTGCGTTGTTTACGTCTGCACTCTCGATATACGGCAAGCGCTGCAATCGGACCTTGGAACGGTCGATCAATGAGTTCGACAGGTATGAACCTTCCATCTGCCGCATCTCGCGTCGCAAGACCTCATCATCCACCTGGTCTACGCCATTGAAGCTGATACGGCGAACGTATACACGATTTCGGGCATCGACATAAAACGTCACCGACGCTTCTTTCTTCTCGCGATCGAGCTCGGGAACGGGCTCGATCTCGGCGTTCGCGTAGCCCTCCTCGCCGAGCCTGAAGGACATTAAATCGCTGGTCTGGGTCAGCGCTCGCTGGTTAAAGACACTGCCCGGCTGGGCGAGAATCAGGCCGCGAAGATAAGCTTCGGGAATGACCATTTCGCCGACAAGTTTGACATCCGAAATCGTATAGAGATCGCCTTCGCTAATCCCGATCGTGACGAAAATGTCTTTCTTGTTCGGTGAGATCGCGACCTGGGTGGAATCGATCTTGAAATCGGCATAACCACGGTCCATATAGAAAGACCGCAGGATTTCGAGGTCGCCTTCCAGTGCTTCCTTGGCATAACGATCGTCCTGGCGGATAAAGGACAGCCAGTTGGCCGTATCCAGGGTAAAGTCCGCGCGAATGTCCTTTTCGTCAAAAGTCTCATTACCAACAATATTCACCTGGCGTATTTTCGCGCGGTCACCCTCTTTGACATTGATCTTCACGCGCACCGTATTGTTGGGACGATCCTGGATGTCAGTATCGATGACGACGCCATACTTGCCGCGATCGTAATATTGCTCACGCAGGAACATCTCGACATTGTCGAGCACGGATCGGTCAAATGTCCGCCCCCTTGCCAGGCCAACGCCACGCAGGGACTCCATCAGGTCTTCGGTCTTGATGTCCTTATTACCGTCAATCTCGAAACTCTCGATCGACGGTCGTTCTACGACCACTACGACCAGCGTATCGCCATCGCGGCGCATTTCGATGTTATCGAAGAGATTTTGACCGTACAGCGCACGTATGGCCTCGCCGATACGATTGTTGTCAACGTTGTCACCGATGTTAATTGGCAAATAGTTAAACACCGTGCCTTCTGATATGCGCTGCAGGCCTTCGACCCGCATGTCCTTGACGACGAATTCTCCGGACGCCAGCGTCGTCATTGGCAGAAGCACCAGCAGTGCGAATAGTGTGTGTCTCATTTGCAATGTAATTCCGTGTGTCCCGGTCAACCCAGGATTCTCGCTATATCGTTGTAGAACGCGAAGCTCATTAATAAGAGTAACGCGAATATCCCCACCTGCTGTCCGAGTATCTGGGCGCGGTCGGTCATCGGGCTGCCTTTTATAAGCTCAATGACCTGGTATACGATCTGACCGCCATCAAGTATGGGTATCGGCAACAGATTCAAGATACCCAGGCTGATACTGACTATGGCCAGGAAGCTCAAAAAATACCTGGCACCGAGCTGGGCCGATTCGCCAGCGATCTGGCCTATGTTGATGGGCCCGCTGATGTTCTTCATCGAGACATCGCCGGTCACCATCCGACTGAGCATATGCACCGTGAAAACCGTGGATCTCCAGGTCTTGATCGCCGCTTCATTGAGCGACTGTAGTGGCGTAAACGTGCGGCGATAATAATAGTCCGACGTTGCTTGCGGCAAACTGATCCCGAGCAAACCGCGCTTTTCGCCGTCCACATCCTGCTCGCCGAGGACGACGTTGATTGTCGAGGTGACACCATCACGTTCGTATTCGATCGCAACAGGTTGATTGGCGCGTGTCGCGACCACATTGACAAGGTCGCTGAATGTCTTCGTAGTTTGCTCGTCGACTGAAAGAATGCGATCGCCGACCATGAGACCCGCAGATTCGGCTGCGCCGCCGTCGGACAGCGCGCCAATTTCCACGGGCGGTTGCCAAATTTCAAATCCGAGGCCTTCAAACAAGAGTCCAGGCTCGGTCAAGCGCGTGCGGTCTTCGCCTACATTTATGACCGCCGAACGTTGCCGCCCGTCGTCACCTGCCAGCGTCAGCGGCACACGACCGTCGGCAACCATGTTGTCCAGGATCGCGACCAGCGTCGATTCCCAATCCCTGGCCTCGACATCGCCGACAGCAACGATTCTGTCACCAAACCGAAGACCCGCCTGATCGGCATAAGAACCGGCCGTAACGTCTCCTACAGCCGGTTTCAATGCCATGACACCACCGGCGAACAAGACCCAGTAAGCCAGCACTGCAAAAATAAAATTGAATGCCGGCCCAGCCAGCAAGACGGCGATGCGCGCCGGTATCGGCCGGTGATCGAAAGCCCGGCCTTCGTCGGCACTTTCGACGGGCCCTTCGCGACTATCCAGGAATCGCACATAACCGCCGAGGGGAATGGTGGAAACGCAGTACTCCGTCCGATCCTTGCCTGCTACGTGCGTCCAGAAAGGCTTACCGAAGCCGATCGAGAATCTGAGCACTTTCATGCCGGCCCAGCGACCCACGATGTAATGACCGAACTCGTGCACTGCGACGAGGATGCTGATTGCTGCAATAAACGCCAGGAGGCTGATCGTCGCATTACCCATAATTCGCAAACATCCCTGGTTTGTTCATGCACTCGCAGTTCGAGTTTTCGGCGCGGCGCAGGCCATAGACAATCCTTCGTATATATCGACAGGCGCGATCCGCCGCAGTTCCCGTCGTATGACAGACGGTATCGCCAAAAGCATGAATGCCAGATGAACACATGATTACACGAGCTCCAGCCAGCGAAGTCCGAGTGCAAACAACGGCGCCGCAGCGGCAACGCTGTCCACACGATCAAGCACACCACCGTGGCCCGGGAACAGGGTGCCGCTGTCCTTCACGCCGGCAGTGCGCTTGAACATGCTGACGGTCAGGTCGCCAACGATAGACAGCGCAGCGACGGCGAGGCAAAACGGCAGTAACACCGCCAGGCTGGCATCGCTCCATTGAGCCACTGCAAGCGCGAGCAACGCGACGGCAACGAGACCACCGAGAACACCTTCCCAGGTCTTGCCCGGACTGATGCTTGGTGCGAGTTTCACGCGCCCGAATCGTTTGCCGGCGAAATAGGCGCCCGCATCCGCAGCCCAGACGATTAACAGGGCCAACAGCAATACCAAAGGCCCCATGCGGTACAGAACAATCAGCGCCAGGAACATCGGCACAAGCACGAACGCGCCTACGATCATCCGAATTATCGACGGAATCGGTGTCGGATAGAACAGGGTCCAGACGAATGCCCCGAACCACCACAGGAAGGCAATTTGCAGTACCGGCACAGAAACGACTGGCAGTAACATATACGTCGCGACAATGAGGGCCCCGATAACGACGGTGTAGGCACTTCGTGACATGGAACCCGTTACACCCAGGAATCCAGACCATTCCCACGCGCCCGCGAGAACCACGACGGCAATGAAAAGCTCCGCCAACTGGGAAGGAATTACGAACAGAACGACGCCCAGTACCACGAGTGCGATGACGGCTGTTATTATCCGCGTTCTCAGCATCCCGCCGCTCCTATTTGTTCACCAGTGTGTCCGTAGCGGCGCTGCTTTCGCGCAAAATACTCAAGAGCAAGATCGAACTGCTTAGCGTCGAACTCCGGCCAGAAGACATCGGTGAACCAAAGTTCGGCGTAGGCGAGATTCCACAACAGGAAATTGCTGATGCGCTGCTCCCCACCCGTGCGAATCAGCAAGTCCGGTTCCGGACAATCCGCTAACTGCAGCTTCGCTGACACAAGCGCTTCGTCGATGTCATCAACCTTCAAATCACCCTTGGCGACCTCTGCTGCAAGCTGCTTCGTCGCATTCAAGATGTCCCAGCGCCCCCCATAAGCCACCGCGACATTGAGGAACAATCCGGTATTGCGGCAAGTTTTTTCCTCCGCGGCTTCGATCTTCTTGATGAGACCAGGGCTTAACTCCTCGCGGGCACCAATAAACCGTAGCCGTACGTTATTACGATGCAGCTCGGCGACTTCGCGTCGCAGTGCTTCGACAAAAAGAGACATGAGGCTACTGACCTCTTCTTCCGGCCTGCCCCAGTTTTCACTGCTGAAAGCGAACAGTGTCAAACACTCAATGCCGTGCGCTGCAGCCGCTTCAACCGTTGAACGAACAGATTTGACACCGGCCCGGTGCCCTGCATGGCGTGGCTTTTGCCTCGCACGCGCCCAGCGCCCGTTGCCATCCATGATGACAGCGACGTGTCTCGGCAAGTTTGATTTTTCGGAGGTCACTAAAGTTTGCTGATGGAATCCGGTCGTTCAGACCTCCATCAACTCCGCTTCTTTGTCTGCGAGTACTTTATCGATCTCCGCAATGTACTTGTCAGTGATACCCTGAATCTCCCCTTCAGCGCGACGCTCATCATCTTCGCCGATCATCTTTTCCTTAAGTAGATCCTTAATATCGTTCATTGCATCCCGGCGGATATTGCGTACGGCTATTCTCCCGCCTTCGGCTTCGTGGCGAACTACCTTGATCAGGTCCTTGCGACGTTCTTCGGTCAGTGGCGGCAACGGCACACGAATAACAGTACCGGCGGATACCGGGTTCAGCCCGAGGTCGGAGCCCATAATGGCTTTCTCGATGACCTTCACCATATCTTTCTCCCATGGCGTCACGATCAGCGTTCGAGAATCTTCCACGCCAACATTGGATACCTGGTTCAGTGGTACCTCACTACCGTAGTACTCAACCGTAATATGATCGAGCAAGCTCGTGTGTGCACGTCCCGTGCGTATCTTGGTCAGATCCTGCTGCATTGAGGCGACGCTCTTGGCCATACGCGTACCGGCGTCTTTCTTGATTTCATCCAACACGATTAGTGCCCTCTTTGCTACTCATGCTCAATTGATTCCTGCGCTCAAATCAACTCGTAACCAGCGTACCGACGTCGTCACCCGACATGGCACGGACAAGCGCGTTACCACGCGTCAAATTGAATACGCGCAGCGGTAAATTATTATCGCGACACATGACTATCGCGGTTGCATCCATGACCGAAAGCTTGTCCGCCAGAACCTGGTCATACGACACTTTGTCAAAACGCTTTGCCTCGGAATTAGTCATCGGATCGTCGTCGTAGACGCCATCGACCTTCGTCGCTTTCAGCAATACGTCGGCTCCGATCTCGATCGCCCTGAGACTCGCGGCGGTATCGGTCGTGAAAAAAGGATTGCCGGTGCCTGCCGCGAGAATGACCACACGGCCTTTCTCAAGATGTCGAACGGCGCGACGACGTATGTAGTCCTCGCAAACGTCGTGGATCTGCAATGCGGACATGACGCGGGCATGCACGTCGAGCGACTCGAGCGCGTCCTGGATGGCCAGCGCATTCATGACCGTCGCTAGCATTCCCATGTAGTCGCCTGTAACACGGTCCATGCCGGAGCGAGCCAGGCCTGCACCGCGGAAAATATTGCCGCCACCGACGACGATCGCTATTTCGACTCCGGTCTTTCTCGCTGTCGCAATTTCGGCGGCAATCCGCTGAATGACGCTGGGCTCGATACCGTAATCCAATTCTCCCATCAGCGCCTCACCGCTGAGTTTCAGCAGTACGCGACGATACTGAACAGGAGAATCACTCATACACAGCCCTCTTGCGTGTCAATGCCGGAACTCCGGCGGCCGTAGATTCTAGCGTATTCCCAGACCAAGGTCTGCTCTAAAATCAACAACTTAAGCGCAGTTTCTCAACCGGTTCCCTTAACCTGCGCCATCACTTCTTCGACGAAGTTGTCCTCTTTCTTCTCGATGCCTTCCCCGACCTCGAAGCGCACAAAGGAAGTGACGCTGGCACCAGCACCTTTGAGCAGCTTGCCAACCGTGACATCGGGATCCTTGACGAACGGCTGCCCGAGCAACGTGATTTCCTTGAGGAACTTGGCAACCCGTCCCGTCACCATCTTTTCGATGATTTCGGCCGGCTTGCCCGACGCTTCGGCTTGTTCCGAAAAGATCCGGCGCTCGCGATCGAGCGTTTCGGCTGGCACCTGGCTTTCATCGATGCAGACCGGGTTAATCGCAGCAACGTGCATGGCGATATCACGCGCCAGTTCTTCATCGCCGCCCTTGAGCGCTACGACAGCACCGATGCGGGCTCCATGCGTGTAGTGACCGATCGGGCCACTGCCTTCGACGATGGCAACACGGCGAACCGAAATATTTTCGCCGACCTTTGTTACGAGTTCGGTACGCGCCTCTTCAACGGTCCTGGAACCGTCGATTTCTTGCGCAGCAAGAACCGCAACGTCTGTTGTACCGGAGGCCAGCGCCGCCGCCGCAACGGCTTCCGCGAACGCAACGAAATTTTCGTCTTTGGCCACAAAGTCAGTCTCGGAATTCACCTCAACAATAATGGCCTTGCTGCCGTCTTTGCTGACGACAATGCGGCCATCGGCGGCAACTCTGCCAGCCTTCTTGTCGGCCTTCGCCTGACCCGACTTGCGCAGTTCTTCAGCGGCGGCATCAAGATCACCGCTAGTTGCCACGAGTGCTTTCTTGCACTCCATCATGCCGGCGCCGGTACGCTCGCGAAGTTCTTTAACCATGGATGCAGTAACAGACATTGCCTAGTCTCCCGCCGTCTCGTCAGTCTTCGGCTTGGCCTTCGGCTTCGCCTTTTTCGCCGTTGTTGTTTTGGTCTTGGCTTCCGCTTTGGGTTTGGCCTTCTTCTTGGCTTTTGCCTTGGCTTTTGGCTTGGCTTCAGCTTCTTCGTCGGCTTTCGCTTCCGGCTTGGCCTTCTTTTCGGCTTTCGCTTCGGGCTCGGCTTTTTCCTCGGCTTTCACTTTGGCTTCGGGCTCAGCTTTTTCCTCGGCTTTCGCTTTGGCTTCGGGCTCGGCTTTTTCCTCGGCTTTCGCTTTGGCTTCGGGCTCGGCTTTTTCCTCGGCTTTCGCTTTGGCTTCGGGCTCGGCTTTTTCCTCGGCTTTCACTTCCGCTTCGGGCTCGATCTTCTTGCTGGACGCCTTCTTCTTGACTACGGCTTTCTTGGCCGCCTTCTTCTTGGTCGTTTTCTTCTTGGTGCGACTCTTCTTCGGCTTGCCATGCTCGTCAAGTTCAACGAATTCATCTTCTCCGAGCGCGACTTCCGGCAATGACGCCTTGCCGTCCAGAACCGCATCTGCAATCAGTCCGGAATAGAGCTCGATGGCCCGCATCGCATCGTCGTTACCCGGCACGATATAGTCGACACCTTCCGGCGAGCAGTTCGTATCCACGATGGCGACCACGGGAATTCCGAGTTTCTTCGCTTCGCGGATGGCGATGTCTTCGTGATCGACGTCGACAACAAAAAGTACATCGGGAAGGGAACGCATGTTCTTGATACCACCAAGACTGCGTTCGAGTTTTTCCTGTTCGCGGCTAAGGCCAAGCACTTCTTTCTTGGTGAGTCCTTCGAAGCCACCCTCTTCCGCCATCTTCTCAAGCGTTACGAGTCGTTTCACGGACTGACGAATTGTTTTGTAGTTCGTGAGCATGCCGCCAAGCCATCTTTGGCACACAAACGGCATCTCGCAACGCTTTGCATGAGTCTGAACAGCCTCACGTGCTGCGCGCTTGGTGCCGACAAACAGGATAGTGCCGCCGTCAGCGACAGTAGCTTTCACGAACGCACTTGCTTCGCGCGCCAGTGGCAAGCTCTTCTCAAGATTGATGATGTGGATTTTGTTACGTTCGCCAAAGATGAAGGGAGCCATCTTTGGGTTCCAGTAACGGGTCTGATGACCAAAATGCACGCCAGCCTCTAGCATCTGGCGCATGGTTACGTCTGCCATTTCTATATCTCCGGGTTAGGCCTCCGCATACCCCATCCCGCAACCCCTTTTTTGGTGGGGCACCCTGCGAGACGTGACGGTATGCGTGTGTAGTTTTTTGCCCCTGGCGGCAACTAGGTTGCTACCGGCGCGCGCGCTTTATACCATAGCCGACCGCACCCAACAACGCGGAATTGCAGGAATTTCACCTCGACCCGGATCCCCAGGCTGACCCGCTCCGCGGGATCGGGCCAATGACCAGTGAGTACAGTGCCAAGCCTATGACCGTAACGATCAAGAATGAGGAACAGCGCGAGAAGATGCGTGTGGCGGGGCGGCTGGCGTCCGAGGTCCTGGACATGATTGGGGATTATGTTAAACCGGGGGTCACGACCGGCGAGCTCGACCGTATCTGCCATGAGTACATCACCGGTGAGCAGAACGCGATCCCGGCCCCGCTCAACTACCGTGGTTTTCCAAAGTCGATCTGCACATCCGTCAACCACGTGGTCTGCCACGGAATTCCTGGCGACAAGACGCTGAAATCCGGCGATGCCCTGAACATTGATGTGACCGTTATCAAGGACGGCTTTCATGGCGACACGAGCCGTATGTTCTTTGTCGGAAAGCCCACCGTCCAGGCACAGCGACTGTCAGAAATTGCCTTTGAAAGCATGTGGTTAGGCATAAAAGAACTGGCCCCCGGCAAGCATCTTGGCGACGTCGGCGCGGCCGTGCAAAAGCATGTCGAGAAGAACCACTTCTCGGTGGTTCGAGAGTACTGCGGTCACGGTATCGGCCAGTCTTTTCACGAGGACCCCCAGGTGCTGCACTACGGCAAGGCCGGCACGGGCATGGAGCTGCGCGAGGGCATGACGCTAACGGTCGAACCGATGGTGAACGCGGGCAAAGCAAACGTAAAACTGCTGCCGGACGGCTGGACCGTAGTAACAAAGGACCACAGCCTGTCAGCGCAGTGGGAACATACCGTACTGATTACGGCCGACGGCTACGAGGTTCTGACACTTGGCGCAAACGATCGTTGATAATTCAACAAGTTACGTCGAAATCCGCGCGGCATTGGCCGCGGCCAACGATGACCTGAAGACACGGTTCGAAGCCGGTGAATCGGTGGTCGATCTCGTGCATGCACGCGCCGCCGTGATCGACGAACAGCTGAACAAGCTGTGGAGGCACGAGCTCGATGAATCGGGCGCTGCCCTGGTCGCCGTCGGCGGTTACGGCCGTGGCGAATTGCACCCCTATTCCGACGTCGACGTCATGGTGTTGCTGCCGGACGAGTTACCACCAGGCGCGGAGGACGCGTTATCGGCTTTCATCGCGGCGCTTTGGGATGTCGGCCTGGAGATCGGTCACAGCGTACGGACAATCGCGCAGTGCTTTGAGGAAGCCAGTGCGGACCTGACCGTCGCCACAACACTCATGGAAGCGCGGCTGCTGGCAGGTCCGGCGGCCCTTTTCGACGCGATGCAGGCGATGATCGCACCGGACAAAATGTGGCCGTCCACGGAGTTTTTCCAGGAAAAACGCAAGGAACAGATCGCCCGCCACCATCGTTACCACGACACGGCCTACAACCTGGAACCCAATGTCAAAGGCAGTCCGGGTGGCCTCAGGGATATCCAGATGATCGGCTGGGTCGCGAAACGCCATTTTGGTGCCAGTACCCTGGCCGAACTCGTGGACCACAAGTTCCTGACACCAGGTCAGCTCAGGCGACTCGAGGACGGCCAAACGTTTCTGTGGCGAATTCGCTTCGGCCTGCACATTTTGACCGGCCGCCGCGAAGACCGCCTTTTGTTCGATCACCAGATCAATCTGGCGCACTTGCTGGGTTACGAAGATGCGAGCTACACACTGGCCGTCGAGCAATTAATGCAGCGTTATTACCGCACGGTCATGAACCTGAGTCGTCTCAACGAGATGCTGCTGCAGCTGTTCGAAGAAGCGATCCTGATGGACCCGAACGCGCCACCGGAACCGCTCGACGATCGGTTCCAGATCAAGAATGGCTTCCTTCAGACCAGCAGCGACCAGGTGTTTGCCAACGATCCATCGGCGCTGCTCGAACTGTTCCTGGTGTTGCAGCAGAACCCGGAGATTCGTGGTGTCAGCGCCTACACCGTGGGTCATGATCAGGCGCAACCTGCACCTGATCGATGACGAATTTCGTCAGAACCCTCGCAACCACCGTCTGTTTTTGAGCATTCTTCGCGCACCGGAAGGCGTCACACATGAACTGCGGCGCATGAACCTCTATGGCGTACTGGGTCTCTACATCCCCTCCTTCGGTCGAATTGTCGGGCGAATGCAGTACGACTTGTTTCATGCATATACAGTGGACGAACACACGTTGTTTGTCGTTAGCAACCTGCGGCGTTTCGCGCTGTCCCGATTCGATCAGGAATTTCCGCATTGCAGCCAGATCATGCAGTCGCTGGAGCAGCCGGAAATCGCGTACCTGGGCGGGCTTTTTCACGACATCGCCAAAGGTCGCGGCGGCGATCACTCGGAGCTGGGGGCTGTCGACGCAAGAGCTTTTTGTCTCGAACACGGGCTAAGTAAATACCAGGCAGGTATTGTTGCCTGGCTGGTCAAGCATCACCTCATACTGTCGACGACGGCACAAAAGAAAGACATCGGCGATCCGGACGTGATCAGCGAGTTTGCGACGATCGTCGGCGACCCGCTGCATCTCGACTACCTGTATTTGCTGACCGTTGCCGACGTTCGAGGCACCAACCCGAAGCTCTGGAACTCCTGGAAAGCACAGCTATTCCACGATCTTTACGAGTTGACGCGGCGGGCAATGTGGCGCGGGCTGGAAAATCCGATTGACCGCGAGCAGCTGATACTCGAGAAACAGACCAAAGCGCGTGAATTACTTCATGGCAATGGCCTGGCCGACAAACACATCGACAACGTCTGGCAACTCATGAATGCCAATTATTTCCTGCGCCACCGTAGCGCCGAGATTGCCTGGCATACGCAATGGCTGGCCGACTCCAACACGTCCTCGGACGTCGGACTGGTTGATGTGCGTCGTCGGGAAACGGGTGATGGCGTCGAAGCGGTAATTTATTCGCCACGTGCCAAGAGAACGTTTGCACACGCAACTGCCGTGCTGGATGAGCTCGGCATGACTATCATGGACGCTCGTATCGTGCCGCTGGAAAAAGGCTACAGCATTGATTCGTTTGTCTTCATGGAGCTTGACGACCGGGTGGAACTTGACGATTCCCGCCTGGGCAAAATAAGGCGCGCACTGACAACGGTCTTAACAGATAATGACGACGATCTCACTGTGACACGCACCTTGCACCGGCAGGCCCGCATGTTCACAACGCGGACGACGGCTGAATTCGGCACGAGCACGTCCGGTAACAAAACCGTACTCGAAATCGTCGCCGCCGACCGGCCCGGGCTATTGAGCGACATAGGCCGTGTGTTCATCGAACAAGGGGTCGATATCGAGGCCGCGAAAATCATGACAATCGGCGAACGTGCCGAGGACGTTTTCTACATAAGCGACGAGGCGGGACGACCTCTCGACGAAAACACGCAGGAAGAATTACGACAGGCGTTGCTGACCAGGCTGGACAGCGACCTCGATTGACGGAAACTCGCATGCAAGAACTGGAAAAAATAATTGAACAGGCTTTTGACAACCGCGCGCAGGGCTTCGAAGACAGGCCTAAAGTGGAAGCGGCGGTTGCGGAAGCAATCGCCCTGCTCGACTCGGGCAAGGCGCGCGTAGCCGAGCCGGTAGCCGACGGGTGGCATGTCAACCAGTGGCTCAAGAAAGCCGTGCTACTGAGTTTCGGTCTGGCCGACAACCAGGTGATCGAGAGCGGACACAGCCGTTTCTACGACAAGGTGCCGATGAAGTACGCGGACTACACGGCAGAGCAATTCGCGGCCGACGGCGTGCGCGTGGTACCGGATGCCATCGTTCGTCGCGGCGCGTACGTCGCTCCGGACGTCGTACTCATGCCGAGCTACGTCAATATCGGCGCCTATGTCGACAGCGGCACAATGGTCGATACCTGGGCAACTGTCGGCAGCTGCGCGCAGATCGGCAGGAATGTGCACCTTTCCGGTGGCGTCGGCATCGGCGGTGTACTGGAACCGATACAGGCAGGTCCGACGATTATCGAAGACGACTGTTTTATTGGCGCTCGCTCCGAGGTTGTCGAAGGCGTCGTGGTGGAGAAAGGCTCGGTAATCTCGATGGGCGTCTACCTGGGCCAGAGTACGCGAATCTACGATCGGGCGACCGGTGAGATCAGCTACGGGCGAATTCCGCCGGGTTCTGTCGTCGTTGCTGGCAACCTGCCCTCGAGCTGACGGACAATACTCATTATATTGTGCGGTCATAGTGAAGCAGGTTGACGCAAAGACGCGTGCGAAAACCGGTTTGAACGATCTCTTGAGAAATCTGGACTAACAGGAAATGCTGACCGTATACGGAATCATGAGTTGCGATACGTGCAGGAAGGCGCGCAAGTACCTCGCCGAGCATGACATCGAGTTTCGATTTCATGATGTCCGCGATGACGGACTCGACGTTCAGATGCTGGAACGGTGGGCGGGGCGAATTGACTGGACCAAGCTGGTCAACAAGCGGAGTTTGACGTGGCGCAAGATTGCGGAAGTGGATCGCAGTGATCTGGATCGGGACCGCGCGTTTGCACTGATCCTTGATCAGCCGACGCTGTTGAAGCGCCCGGTACTCGAATCCGAGAACTTCCTGGCCGTAGGATTCTCGGAAAAACGCTTCGCGGATTTCTGGAAGAGCAACAAGTAGCCAACGCGCACGTCTGCTACCCGATTCGGCCCGTGATGTAGTCCTCGGTAAGCTTGTGCTGAGGATTGGTAAATATCTTGTTGGTCTCATCGACTTCAACAAGCAGTCCCAAATGAAAATAGGCAACGCGTTTCGAAACGCGTGCGGCCTGCTGCATCGAGTGCGTGACAATCACAATCGCGTAGTCTTCGCATAGCTCGTCCATGAGGTCTTCTATGCGCGCCGTCGCGATCGGATCGAGCGCCGAGCAAGGCTCATCCATGAGAATAATCTCTGGATTCACGGCAATGGTGCGGGCGATGCACAGGCGCTGCTGCTGACCACCGGAGAGGCTTGTACCGGGCTCATCGAGGCGATCCTTTACCTCTTTCAACAAACCTGCCCGCTCCAGGCTGGTGTGAACGATGTCATCCAGTTCCGCCCGATCGCCTGCCAGCCCGTGAATGCGGGGCCCGTAGGCGACATTGTCATAAATGCTCTTCGGAAAGGGGTTCGGCTTCTGAAAGACAATGCCTACGCGCGCCCGCAATGCGACCGGATCCTGTTCCTTGCGATAAATGTCCTGACCATCGAGGGTAATTTTCCCGGTGACGCGTGCTGTCTCGATCGAGTCATTCATGCGATTCAGGCATCTGAGGAAGGTCGACTTGCCGCAGCCCGACGGCCCAATCAGCGCGATAACCTCCTTCTTGGCGATTTCGAGGGTTACGTGTTGGATGGCATGATTGTCGCCGTAGTAGACGTTGACATCTTCGGCAACCATAAACGGATTTTCACAGGTAACGGTGCCAACGGTTTTTCCGCCGAGCTCGGTTTTTTGGCCAGCGAACTCCGGCAGAACGATTTCACCTGCCGCATCACCGCGCGCACCGTCGTTCGGAACAGGCACTTGCGGTAGCGGATTGTCGGTTATCGATTCAGTCATAGCGGTCATTGTCATACAGGTTTCCTCACAGCTCAAACGCTGCGCCTACCATTTGCGCTCCATACGTTTTCTCATTATTACGGCAGCAAGGTTCATCAGCAGAAGAAAACCCAGCAAAACGATGATTGCAGCCGATGTGCGCTCAGCGAAGGCGCGTTCCGGGCTATCCGCCCACAGATAAATTTGCACGGGCAACGCTGTCGCGGGATCCGTGAAGCTGCCGGGCACGTCAACAATGAACGCAACCATGCCGATCATGAGAAGTGGCGCCGATTCGCCGAGCGCGCGGCTCATGCCGATAATCGCGCCGGTCAGCATGCCGGGCATTGCCAGCGGCAATACATGATGAAAAACGACCTGCATTTTGGACGCGCCGAGGCCCAACGCCGCCTCACGAATCGATGGCGGCACGGCCTGGATCGCCGCCCTGGATGCAATGATGATGACAGGAAGCGTCAAGAGCGTTAGCACGAGCCCACCGACGAGTGGCGCCGAGCGCGGCAATGCCATCCAGTTGATGAATACGGCGAGCCCGAGTAATCCAAATACGATCGATGGGACGGCAGCGAGATTGTTGATATTGACTTCAATCAGGTCTGACAAGCGACTTCGGGGTGCGAACTCCTCGAGGTAAATAGCAGCGGCTACACCTATCGGGAACGACAGCGTGATCGTGACGAGCAGCATGTAAAAGGAGCCAGCGATCGCGCCTCTGATACCCGCCAGTTCGGGCTCGCGAGAGTCACCGTTCGTGAACAGTGCGACGTTGAATCGGGATTCCACCCGCCCGCGTTCTTGCAGCAAGGTTACCCATGCAATCTGTTTGTCGGACAATGTGCGTAATGCCTCGTCAATGTTGGCATCAATATTTCCCTTCATCAGCATATCGACGTCGGACGACGCCGGCACCCAGAGTGTCTGGGTCGTGCCTATGAGTTCAGGATGCTGTGTTACAAGATCCCGCAACTGGTAAGCCGCACCCACACTAATAAGACGGTAAAGCTGACGCCGATCACCGCGGCTGGCAACATCGGGAAACTGCTCGCGCAGTGCGTTGCGAACAAGTCCGTCGAAGTCCGCGTACTCGAGGTCAAGCTCTCCGCCCGGCGCAATAACGTCCGTCTCGAGCATGACGTCCAGCTGCACGAACGTCTGGCTGAATGCGGTTGATCCTTTGGCGATCAAAGTTGCGAAAAAGACCGCAAGAAACATAACGCCCACAGCGGTCGCAAGCATGCCAACAACCCGGAACAGGTATTCTTTGCGACGACGGCGTGCCAGGCCGGCTTCGACCTTTTCGCGAGTTGTCAACTTAATCGTCAAGCCATATCACCTAGTCGTATTGTTCGCGGTATTTGCGCACAACGGTCAGGCCCAGCACATTGAGGCACAGGGTTACGACAAATAGCATTAGCCCGAGCGCAAACGCAGCAAGCGTCTTGGCGCTATCGAATTCCTGATCACCGACAAGCAGCGTCACGATCTGAACGGTTACGGTCGTCACGGCCTCAAGCGGATTGGCCGTCAGGTTCGCTGACAGACCTGCCGCCATTACGACAATCATCGTCTCGCCGATCGCCCGCGAAACGGCCAGCAGAATGCCGCCAACGATGCCGGGCAATGCGGAGGGCAAAATTACTTTGATCATGGTCTCGGAGCGCGTTGATCCCAACCCGAGTGCACCGTCACGCATCGAAGTGGGCACGGCATTGATCGCATCGTCCGAGAGCGAGGACACCAGGGGAATGATCATAATGCCCATCACGAGGCCAGCGGCCAGCGCACTTTCTGACGCCACCTCCAGGCCAAAGGACTCCCCCGTACGTCGAATCCAGGGCGCAACCGTGAGCGCCGCAAAAAAGCCGTAAACGACAGTCGGAATACCGGCGAGAACTTCGAGCAGCGGTTTGGCGATACCGCGAACTCGCGTGCTTGAGTACTCGGCCAGATAAATTGCTGTCATCAACCCAACCGGTACGGCGACGAACATTGCGATGCCCGTGATGAGCAGCGTGCCCGTAAACAAAGGAATGGCACCAAAGCTCCCCGATGACCCCACCTGATCGGCCCGGATTGCTGTCTGCGGGCTCCAGTTCAATCCAAAAAGGAATTCCGTGATTGGCACTTTCTGGAAGAACCTGATCGCCTCGAAGAGAACCGACAGTACGATCCCAATCGTCGTAAATATTGCAATGCTCGATGCCGCAATCAAGAACCAGCGGATTACCGATTCGACGCGATTGCGCGCGCGAAGATCCGGCTGAATACGGCGCCATGCTATGGCCCCGCCGAGACCTGCAATTGCGATGGCAAGAACGGCGAGCAACTTGCGACTCTTGTCAACGTAGTCATTAAATGATGCCGCGGCCTGCTGAAGCACAGAATCAACATCCACACTCACTACATCTCCTGCGGCGAGGTTCTGGATGTTGTTGACCAACAGATTCAGCTCACCGGCCGACAGCATCCGGTAAGACTCCGGCAAGCCGTCGACAACCATCGCAGTGACCAATCGAGGCTCGATCATGAGCCAGATCAGCAACATCAACAGAGCGGGAAGTGCGCACCAAATTGCAACGTAGTAGCCGTAGTAGCCTGGTAGCGAATGCAGCGCCGTGCCGTGCCCGGGCCCGCCCACTGTCGCCAGCGAGCGCCGGCGCCCAAGATAGAACGCGGCGACCGACATGAAAACGAGCAGCAGAATTAAGGTTGTGCTTTGCATTTTGACGAATTCTTGTTGAGCACAATGATGAACGAGCGGCGGCGATCCACAGGGGACCGCCGCACGCGTCGAGATTTCAAGTCAGCCTACTCGCTTGCCACCGACAATGGCGTCAAATCGCGCACAGTGGCAGCGACTTCAGTTCGCTCTTCGTCCGGCATCGGAATCAGACCGCGATCCGAAAGATAGCCCTCTTCGCCCCAGGCCCGTTCGCTCGTGAATTCGCGAAGGTACCCGCGAAGACCAGGAATGACATCAACGTGGGCTTTTTTCGCGTAAAAGTACAGTGGGCGAGACACGGGGTAGTCGCCGTCGGCGATTGCGTCAAATGTCGGCGTTACGCCGTCGACCTTGGCCCCTTTGACTTTTTCCATGTTTTGGTCGAGGAAGCTGAAACCGAAGATGCCGAACGCATTCGGATTGGCTTCCAGTTTCTGCACGATCAGATTGTCGTTCTCGCCGGCCTCGACAAATGCGCCGTCCTCGCGAATCGTATGACAAATCGCCTTGTAGCGATTCTTGTCTGAGCTCTTGAGCGCCTTGATCCATGGCACGGACTTACAACCACCCTCCATTGCCAGCTCTACAAATGCGTCGCGCGTGCCGGACGTCGGCGGTGGTCCCAAAACCTCGATATTGCTCGCTGGCAGTGCCGGGTTGACATCAGCCCAGGTCTTGTACGGGTTCTCGACCAACTCACCTTCGACATTCCCCGGTACTTCCTTCGCCAGGGCCATGAAGATGTCGGCCCGGCTGAGATCGACGGCCTGACCGCCCACCGCGTTTGCAATAACAATACCGTCATAACCGATTTTCACTTCGACGATATCCGTGACGCCGTTCTTGGCACAGTTATCGACTTCCGATGTTTTGATCGCTCGAGACGAGTTCGCCACGTCAGGATGGTCGACTCCGACGCCTGCGCAGAATAATTTCAGGCCGCCGCCAGATCCAGTCGACTCCACCTTCGGCGTCTTGAACTCACTACCGCGACCGAAACGTTCGGCAACAACTGTAGCAAACGGATAGACTGTCGATGATCCGACGATATAGACGTAGTCCCGACCTGATTGGGCCAGGGCTCCTGCGGAGATTGTCAGTCCGAAGACGGCGACAAAGGAAAGCGTCAAAGTATTGCGATGCATGCACACGAAGTGGGTTCTCCAGTTGATTCATATTCGTGCGCAAAGCTTAGCGATGAATTGTTACCGATTTGTTGCAAATCCCGGGCTATTGCCTGCCGAATATTGCGCACCCTTTTGAACAATTTTATGTTATTTTTCTGAGACTTAGAATATTTTTAACAAGTGATGACTGATCTGTCCTCCGAGCCCGTAATCGACCTCTTGTGCGACCTGATCCGGCGCCCATCCATCACGCCGGATGATGCCGGCTGTCAGCTGGTGCTGGCCGAGCGTCTGACCCGGCTCGGATTCGATTGCGAAACGCTGCAATTCAACGATGTTACAAACCTGTGGGCACGGCGCGGTTCGACCGCGCCGGTGCTGTGTTTTGCCGGCCACACCGACGTCGTACCTCCCGGTGACGAAGACGCGTGGAGCAGCGGTCCATTCGAGCCGACCTTTATTGGCGATCTCATCTATGGCCGCGGATCGGCCGACATGAAGAGCGGCCTCGCCGCCATGATAGTAGCGCTCGAGGATTTCCTGGCCGCACACCCGGACCATGACGGAAGCATCGCGCTGTTGATAACCAGTGACGAGGAAGGACGCGCACGCGACGGCACGCTCAAAGTCATGGAAGCGTTGCGACAACGTGACGAACACATCGACTGGTGTGTTCTTGGCGAACCGTCTAGCGAAAAAGACCTTGGCGATATAGTGCGAATCGGACGACGCGGCTCGTTAAGCGGCATGCTGACCGTCCGTGGCGTGCAAGGTCACGTCGCCTACCCGCAGCTGTCCGATAACCCGATTCGCCGCTTTGCCCCGGTCCTGGCCGAACTGCACCAGATCGAATGGGACAACGGCAATGACTATTTTCCGGCGACCAGTTTCCAGGTTGTCGACGTCCGAGCAGGCATTGGGGCACCGAATGTTACGCCCGGCGAACTATCCGCCCGCTTCAACTTCCGTTACTCGACTGAATGGACACATGAGTCGCTACAGGAGAAAGTCGAAAGTGTCTTTGCGGCGCACGACATCGACTATGAATTGAACTGGCATCTGTCGGGGGAACCCTTCCTCACCGAGCCGGGCAAGCTCATCGATGCGGTCTCTGCAGCGGTGGCCGAAGAAACCGGCGAAGCACCGCAGCTATCCACGGGCGGCGGAACGTCGGACGGCCGATTCATTTCACCGGCCGGAGCCGATGTCGTCGAACTCGGACCCGTTAATGCGTCGATTCACAAAATCGATGAACACGTGAAAGCCGGGGACGTCGTTACGCTGACGCGGATGTATCGACGAATCATGGAGTTGATGCTGCTCTAACGGCCGTCGACCACCCACCACCCCCCCCCTACCACGATCGACCACCTACCAAGTCTGATCGCGGCGTCGATCGCCGGGGAATCTCAGTCGCTCGGACAGCTGCTTCGCAAACTCGCTTTGTGAGACACCCCGGCACTCACCGCCGCTGCTCCATCATTCTATCTCGTGCACGGCTCCGCGGCACGCTGAGCAGGGGCGGAGCGCGGGGATGTCTTGCGAAGCGACATCGCGTCAGCGCGAGCAAGCAAGACATGGCCGTGATCGCCGCCATGTGAGGTGGGAATGGTGGGTGGAAAGTCAGGCTTTTCGGAGGTTGTTCCAGATGCCCGCGATGCCGAGCCCACCGAGCCCGATGATCACCCACGTCGGCATCGACAAGCCCATCAAGCGCCACAGGACTTCGGCACATTCGCCTGAGCCTTTGAAAATTAAACCGAGCGCGTCGAAAATCGCAAAGTTCTCCATGATGTACTCAAAGCCGGGACCGCATGACGGCACCTGGTCGGCGGGCAGGCTCTGGAGATAGACATGCCAACTGGCAACGCCGACTCCGAAGCCAGCCGTCAGGAATACCAAAAATGCGTAGATGCGAGCACCGACCAGGCCCGGCTTGTGCAGCGCGGCGACCAGGAAAACCAAACCCAGCGAAATGGTCGCGATGCGTTGAAAAACGCAAAGCGGGCACGGCTCGAGCATCAATACGTGCTGGGCATAGAGCGCAAAGCCCATCATGCCGGCACAGGCAAGAAAACCGACCAGGTTAAGCAGTCGCTTGTTCGGCAATGTCATCTGTTATCAGTCGGTCCCGATGTCAGAGGCGTCGGATTTCAAAGTATGGCGCACATCCCTTCCCTGCGCCATATAGATGACATATTCGCAGATATTTTTCGCGTGATCGCCTATGCGCTCTAATGATCGAGCCGCCCACGTCACATTCATGACGCGCTTGATCGAGCGCGGATCCTCCATCATGAAGGTAATGCACTGACGGGTGATCGTCTCGTACTCTTCGTCGACAAGCTCATCTTCTTTCACGGTCTCCAGCGCTTCGACCACATCGAGCCGCGCAAATGCATTCATGGCATCACGCACCATGTGCAAGACATGGTTGCCCAGCGTCTTGAGTTCCCGATAGGAATCGGATGGCCTGTCCATAGCCGCCAGCTTGGACGCCAGGAAACCGATTTTCTCAGCTTCATCGCCGATGCGTTCCAGGTCGGTGATGGTCTTGATAATTGCAACAATCAATCGCAAGTCACCGGCTGCGGGCGCACGAGTCGCGAGAATCCGGCCGCACTCTTCGTCGATACCGACCTCGAGATTATTGACCTTGTAGTCATCTCTTGCGACTTGCAGCCCGAGCTCGCTATCGCCACTGACGATAGCCGCGATGGCCTGCGACAGCTGCGATTCCACCAATCCGCCCATCGCCAGGACGCTATTACGAAGATCTTCTATATCTTTGTTGTAGCGTCGTGAAATGTGGTCGTTCAATTCAGAAGCTTCCATGGCCTATCCGATTGCCGTCAATCGAACTTGAATTCTACGTCAAGCTGCAGCCGGTTGTAATCATGTTCGGTGCCCTGGAATCGATCGACATTATTGAGGAACAATGTGCCGCCCAGGAAGATCTTCTTGGAAACCGCGTACTTGGCTTTCAGCATATGGCCGTCGGAATCGGTGCCACCGCCGCCGAAGTCGGAGTCACCGTAGGTGCCAATAACTGAATCGGCCTCAATATCCATGTACGTCCAGCTGAACTCCATCTCGCCGTCTTCTTGGCGG
>CAWJCA010000008.1:0-132108 GCA_963841165.1 uncultured Gammaproteobacteria bacterium
GTAGCCGACATGAAAACCGAACGTGCCCTGGCGGCCACCGTCCAGTTCAAAAACACGCGAGTCCAACCCCAGGTCTTCGATCGTCCAGTCGAGCTGATAGCCATCGCTGACGTAACGTCCATGGCCGTCGACGTTGGCGTAGGCGCCTTTGTCGTCATAACCCGTGGCGTTGCCGAATCGAATCGCTCCATCCTCACCGACGTGGGTGACACCGGCGTCAACTTCAGCGCGGTATCCCTGGTCAAACGGGCAGGACTCGCATTTCCAGTCGCTGGTGTCGACCTGGGCAAGACTGATAGCCGGCGCCAGCAAAACCAGCGGAGCGATGAGGGTGCGGGAAAATAGTGTTGTTTGCTTGTGCATCGCTGCAAGCTCCTAGCGCATCAGCTTCGAGCCCGACGGGTGATTTGAACCATGCACCTGGTCGTGGCAGTTCAGGCAGGCCTGACCCAACAGGTATTGTGACGGCATGCCGCTCGGCAGGCCGCGTTCGTCCTGCGGCAGGCTCGGGTGACCGTCCTGGGAGTGGCAGCTCTGACACAGCGTCGGTGCTCGCATGCTCAGCATTCCCGGGTAATTCGATCCGTGTGGATCGTGGCAGTTGCCGCAATCCTCGGCCACCGGCGCGTGTTCCCAAAGGTAGGGGCCACGGGTTTCGGCGTGGCAGTCATAGCAGGTGTCGTTGGTCGTCGCCCTCGCGAGCAGTCGATCGGTCGTGTTGCCGTGCGTATTGTGGCAGCCGCTGCAGTCCATCTTTCCCTGCCGCACCGGGTGCGCATACGGCTTCATGGATTGCGTGCGCTGCTGCTGGTGGCAGTCGAAACAGACCTCGGCCTGCGTTGCCGTACTCAGTACCGGGTCGCGTTCGACGTGACTGTCGTGGCAGTCGGCGCAGGCGACAGCGTTGTTGTCGTGTCCGCTGCCGTGCCAGGCGAAACCGGCATCGGTCAGATGGCAGTCGATGCAGTAGGCGTTCTGCTCGGCAACCGGCGTGCCGGAGTCGGAGCCGAAACGTACCATCGGCGGTCGTTCCTGGCCGCGCCGTACGCGCCCCGCGTGATCACCACCCGGTCCGTGGCAGGCTTCGCACTGCAGCTGACCGTGACCGAAAGGGGAGTTCGGATCGGTGGGCACTGCGTGCTTGCTGCGAAATACACCGAGGACCGTCTGATCGTCATGGCATTGAAAGCAGGTGTCCGCGCCCTTCTTGCTGTAGTTCGACGCTTCGTCATCTTGCGCCGAGACAACAGCGGGCGCCGAGATGGCCACAAGGGCCATCGTCAGCAGGAGCAGGCCGCGCTGACGGCGACGTTTTGTCAGTGTCGGCATCAGTTGAACCTGAAGCCACCAACACCATGCAATTCGCCGACGTCGGCCGTCGCACCCGGGCCGTGACAGAGCTGGCAGGTCTCGTTACCGGTCGAGATCATCGCGCCGGTATCGTCCTTGCCGGCCAAAAAGTCGCCGCCGTTCTGAATCATGTGGTTCTTCGCCAGTGAACTCGTATGGCAGCTGGAACAAACCGAACTGTTGGGCGAGATAGCCACATCATCGACCAATGACGAACGATCATCGCCGGTATCGATCGTTGTTGCCAAAACAGCCGTCGGATCGACCGGATAGTAGGTGCCGGCGAGATGGCAGCCTTCACAGTTGTTCAGGCGCCCGGGGTATACAACGCCGCTGTAATCATGTGAGCTGTTCCGGTATCCGCAGATGCCTACGTTACCCGCGTGAATACGGTGCACCATGCGTTTCATATCGATCGATTCTTCGACGGTGCCGAGATCATCGAAACAGTCCGTATCGGCGACGCCTCGCTGCTGCACGTCGGTAGCGTTCGGGTTGTGGCAGGTGGAGCACAGTTCCGTGTTACCCACGCGGTTGTCGCCATGCAATGCCAGCGTCTTGTGGCAGTCGTTGCATTTGTCGATCGCAACAACCCCATCCGGCGGGCGCCGGTCTTGAGCAGTTGCGTCCGTAATCGCAAAGCTCTTGCCGTTGCCGACGACTCGCAGGGATACCAGCCCGCTGCCGAGATCGACCTGCGGACGGCCTTCGAGAATAGCGGCACCGGAGCCCGTGATTCCCGTCGGAATCGCATCGGAAGCTTGCTTTTCAAAGACATTGTTACCGACATTGATCGCGCCCGACTGAAAGTCGATGTCGATCGGAGCAAAAGGAGCGCCCGATGTCGGTGAGCGAGCCAGTGTGTCATTCGGATCGAGGTTGCCGAAATCGTCATCATTCCAGGCTATGTCGACACGTAGTCGCGAACTTCCGACCTGGAATGGACTGTCGACGGCGTTGATATCGTAAGCCGTGCTGCCAGGATCCGTCGCGTAGTTCGGATCGGTCGGGTTAAGCACGCGAATTCGTACCGTCGGGAATTCGCCGGGCGCCGTGCCGGTAACGGACACAACTTCGTACTCGAACGCTTCGGCCGCGATTCGCTTCCGGAATCTGATGCGCAACCGCGACATGCAGCGCAGACGGTCCCTGGGCTTCATCGTGGCACAGGGCGCACTGCGTGTCGTCGGTGAATACGTATCCTCCCGGATGGTCGCCCGCGGCCCAGTCGATATCGTCGTGGCAGGTGCCGCAAGCAGCGCGATTCTGTACCGTGCGCCAGTTACTGGCCTGCGGGACGGCTGCGTTGGACTCCTGGTGGCAGGTCGTGCAGTTGCTGACGTCCTGCGGGAAGACGATGTTGCGAATAGTCGTGCAGCGTGCCGCCGTAGCCTACGACGGAATAACCGTTGGTGAGTTCAACGCCGTAGTGAATCTTGTGGATCATGACTTTCATGTCGACCGAGCCGCCCCAGGGCTCTGCTGCGGTATCGGGGTCGATCGAGTAGGGGTTGTGGCAGGTCACGCAGTACTCGACGTCGAAACGCGCTTCGCCGTGGAGCTCGAGATTGTCGTGGCAGGCGTTGCAGGCGTCGTTGTTGACGATCAGGCGGTGGTCGTCCGAATCGATGGCACCGCCCGTCGGCACGAAATCGTAGGGCGCATTGTTGGCCGGAATATTTTCCGGCAGGATATCCGGTTGGTGCGAATTTCGACGCCAAGTCGATGTATCTTGGTCTCGCTGAAAACCGGCCCGCCGGCGTAGGCGGTCAGAGCCTGCGCAAACGTGTAGGTATAGGTACCATCGCCGTTGTCCGCGAACTGTCCAGCGCTCTGCCGATTCCGTCGTGGCCTGTGGCCCACGTGTGACGTACGACTGCCACTCGCTGGAGCCGCCGTTCTGACCGGGGGAAAGCTGTGCCAGCGTAAAGCTCATGACGCTGGCCGGCAGACCGGACAGGCCGAAGCCCAGATCATTGCTGAGGCGCAGCTCGACAGTCGGCGCACCACCGCCGGCGGGGACATCGACGCTCAGGATCGAGACGTTGATTTTTTCCGCCGATTCCACAGGGACGGTCGATGAGCCGGATGGTCCGGGAATCCAGTCCCGGCGGTCCCGCGGTGCCTTGACCACCGGCCGGACCAGTGGGACCCGTGTCACCACTGCAGGCAAACAAGAGGGCGGAGGACAGCAGTAGTGCGGCCAGCTGCCATTTTCTGGTGATTGAGCGGTACATATCGTTTCCCTGTGTGACGTTAGTGCTTGTCTTGCTTAAGGATTTCCTGCTTTTTACAGACGGACGATCTGTGAGTGTGTTTTAGCAAATCCGGACCCTAATTGTATCGCGGCAACTACTTACTGGTTGTCGCTTGAACGCAGGCCGATAATATGCGGCATTCCGGGCCCTGACCAGCATTTTGATTCAGCATGGGTTCAGCGAGGAATAGGGAAAATTGCGGTATGATCCCGCAGCCATCTGCGAATCGCCAGGAGACGACATGAAACGACTAACTATTTACTTAATGACCGCCGTACTTGCTACCGCTTTCTCGGCGGCCAATGCCGGCGATGTCGATGCACTGATGAAGGGCTGCAATGACTGTCACGGACCAGGTGGCGTCAGCCAGGCGAGCGACATACCGAGCCTCGCGGGATTTCCTGAATTCGTGCACTCCGACGCGCTGTATCTCTACCGGGACAATGAACGGCCTTGCGGCGAATCCAAGTACCGGCACGGCGACACGGCCGCCCGCCAATCAGCATGTGCGCCGTCGCCGCAAAATTGAGCGATGACGACATCGACGCACTCGCGGCAGCTTATGCAGAACTTCCCTACGTGAAAATGAAGCAGGACTTCGATGCCACGCTGGCGGCGGCCGGCAAGGCTATACACGATGAGCACTGCGACAAGTGCCACTCGGAAGCCGGCACCAATCCGGACGACGAGGCCGGCATGATGGGTGGACAGCCGATGGGCTATTTGCGCAGCTCGTTCAAGGAATTCGCCGCCGACGCTCGTTGGCAGCCGAAGAAGATGAAAGAAAAGATGGACATGCTGTCCGAGGCGGACTTCGAAGCCCTCGCGCATTACTACGGCAGCATTCAATGACGAAAAGCAGTGCCGCCAGCCATGACGCTGGCGGCATGTTCGCCGCAATCGATTCGAAAGACGCACAGGCGTTCGTCGGTTTTCTGACCGAGGACGCCGTTTTTCGTTTTGGCTCCGCGCCGGCCGTGCGCGGGCGGGAGGCTATTCTCGCCGCCGTGGACGGTTTTTTCGGCACGATCGCGGGTTGCTCACACGATGTGCAGAACACGCTGGCCAGCGGCCCGACGCTGGTCTGCGAGGGCGAGGTCACCTACCGCAGGCATAACGACACCGAGATTACGCTCCCTTTTACCGACATTTTCGAATATGACGGCGACCTGATTGCGGAGTACAAGATCTACATCGACATCGGCCCGCTGTACGCGGACTAGGACGGCCCGGCGGCGGCGCCGCACTCTCGGAAAACCCTGATAGCCCGGTGGCCTGCCACTGACATACTAGGGCCATTCGCATCAGGCAAATTAGACATGGCAAAGGCCGTACAACTCGCTCTTCCTTCGCGAGGGCGTTCACCGGACCCGCGGGTCCTCCGGATTAGTCGTGGCAGGTCCTGGCTGGCCGTGGCGGCCGCGGTCTTTTGGCTGGCGGCAGCTCCCGCACCGGCCCAGGACAACGAAGCGTGCTTCCGTTGCCATGACGACGCCGAACTCACCGCCTTCCATGGAGAAGAAGAGGTATCGGCTTACGTCGACGAGGCGGCCTACGCGGCATCCGTGCACGCCGGCATGGCCTGCGTGGAGTGCCACGCGGATCTGGCCGGCAGCAAGCGCCGGCGGCACGCCGAGGATCTGGAGCCGGTTGATTGCAGCGACTGCCACAGGCCTCAGGCCAATGCGCACAAACGTAGTCTGCATGGGGTAGCCGCGAAAGACGGTGATCCTATGGCGCCGATCTGTGCGGACTGTCATGGCAAGCACGATATCCTGTCGGCCTCGGACCACAACTCGCCGACGGCGGTGATGAACGTGCCGCTGCTCTGTGGCAGTTGCCACCGAGAGGGATCTCCCGTATCCCGAACTCACGAGATATCGCAGGAGAACATCCTCGAGCATTACTCGATGAGTATTCACGGTGAGGGTTTGTTCCGTCAGGGCCTCACGGTTACGGCCGTCTGCACCTCCTGTCACACCTCCCATGACATTCGACCGCACACCGATCCGCGGTCGAGCATACACGCGGACAATGTCGCCGCGATGTGCACGACCTGCCACGGGCAAATCGAACAGGTGCATCGGAAGGTGATCGATGGCGAATTGTGGACCAAAGATCCGGGCAAAATTCCAACCTGTGTTGACTGCCATGCACCACACGAGATCCGCAACGTTTTCTACCCTGACGGACTGGCCAACAAGGACTGCCTGAGCTGCCACGCGGAGCCCGATCTGACGATGACACGCGCCGGCGGCGAGACGGTCAGCTTGTTTGTCGATGAACAGCACTACAGCGACTCGATGCACGCGGGTACTGCTTGCGCGCAATGCCACACAGAGGTGACAGTATCCAAAGAGCGCGCCTGCGAGACGATACAGTCCGAGGTCGATTGCAGCATCTGCCATGCCGAACAGGTCACCGAGTACCAGGGCAGTGCGCACGGAACCCTGCATGCGCAAGACGATCCGGATGCACCGACCTGCCAGGACTGCCATGCCAAACACGCCACGCTCGGCAGTGAACTTCCCGTGTCGCCTACCTATCCGCGCAACGTCCCCGTGCTATGCGGAGAGTGTCATCGCGTCGGTGAACAGGCCGCGACACGGATTCACGCCAAAGTGGACGACATCGTGGGCAGCTATGAAGACAGCGTCCATGGTCGAGCCCTGGAGGCCGGCCTCATCGTGGCGGCAACCTGCGCCGATTGTCACGGCGCACACTCCGAGCGTCCTCCCCAGGATCCGGAGTCCCCGGTGAGTCCGCAGAATATCGCTGGCACCTGCGGTACCTGCCACCACGGGATTGAAGAAACGTTCCGCACCAGCGTCCACTGGCCTGACGACCCGGATCCCGACAAAGAGTATCCCACCTGCGAGGACTGTCATGCTTCGCACACGATCTCGCGGACTGAACAAGTGGGATTCCGCACACAGATGATGGAGCAGTGCGGTCGCTGTCACGAAGACGAGACTGAAACCTTCTTCGACACCTTTCACGGCAAGGTCTCGCGCCTGGGTGGGGAGAGTGTCGCCAAGTGTTACGACTGCCATGGCACGCACGATATTCTCGGTCCGACCGACCCTGCCTCGCGGCTTAGCCGCGACAACGTGGTTGAGACTTGTGGCCAGTGTCACGAAGGATCGCACCGGCGTTTTGCCGGCTACCTGACACACGCGACGCACCACGATCGCGAGACCTACCCGTGGCTGTTCTGGTCCTTCTGGGGTATGACCGCGCTGCTGGTCGGTACGCTGTCGTTTGCGCTGCTGCATTCGCTGGCCTGGGTCGTACGCTTATTGCTGAACCGCGATGAGTGGAAGGCGCATAAGGCTATGTCGCGCAACAAGGACCAGAAGTTCTACCGTCGTTTTAGCCGCTTCCAGCGCACCATGCATATCGTAATGATG
Organism: uncultured Gammaproteobacteria bacterium; assembly: GCA_963841165.1. GTDB lineage: Bacteria > Pseudomonadota > Gammaproteobacteria > Steroidobacterales > Woeseiaceae > UBA1847. The sequence goes on from CAWJCA010000008.1 coordinate 7,019, forward strand.
CTCAGCTTCTTCACGCTGGCGTTGACGGGCATGGCATTGAAGTTCTCGTATATGTCCTGGGCACAGTTTACCTCCCGGGTACTCGGTGGGTTCGATAGCATGGGATTCCTGCATCGCATCGGTGCGGTCGTGTTGATCGGCGTCTTCATTGCGCACATATTTGATGTGCTTCGTCACAAGAAAACGACGGGACACACCTGGTTGCAGATCATTACCGGACCGGACTCCATCATTTTCAACGGCCGCGATCTCAAGGAGTTCATCCAGTCCATCAAGTGGTTCTTCGGAATGGGCCCCCGCCCCAATTACGCTCGTTACACGTATTGGGAGAAGTTCGACTACTTCGCAGTAGCCTGGGGTGTGGCCATAATCGGTAGCACAGGGTTAGTGCTCTGGTTCCCGGAACTGTTTACATACATCGTTCCTGGCTGGGCCGTTAACGTGGCGACGATCATTCATAGTGATGAGGCGCTGCTCGCGGTCGGTTTCATATTCACGATCCATTTCTTCAACACACACTTCCGCCCTGACAAGTTCCCGATGGATCCCGTGATATTCAGTGGGCGGGTGTCCGTGGAAGAGCTGAAATACGACAAGCCCGGCGAGTACGAAGCGATGGTGGAATCCGGTGAACTGGAGAATAATCTCGTGAGAGCCTTCCCAGATGGCAAGGAGCGCGGCGTGAGGATATTCGGTTTCCTGGCACTCGCGTTCGGGCTGATTCTGCTGAGCCTGATCATTTACACGATGCTGTTCGGCTACCGTTAGAGGTCGGGCGAAACGAAGACCTGAGATTACTCCAATGCGCAAACTGCTCACCATCCTGGTTCCCTGCCTGCTGTTCGTGATTCAAACGGTCGGCGCCGAGGAGGAACACGACTGCGACGAGTGCCACGAGGTCGATCTGGTTCACTTCGCGGAGAGCCCTCACGGCGAGACGGATTGCCTCGATTGCCACGTCGGCGCCGACGATCGCAAGCACAAGCGCGGGCTCGACCCGGTCGACTGTGGGGAATGTCATGCTGGCGTGGCCCGCAGGCAGGCCAGGAGTGCGCATGGTATGCACGATCTGCAAAACGCCCCTGGCATGGAGCTCCCGTCGTGCGCGAGTTGTCATGGCGATCTCCATGACATGACGCCGACGAACGATCCATCCTCACCGGTCCACGCCAGCCGCCAGGGCGAGACTTGCGGCGCGTGCCATGGCAGCGGTCAACCGGCACCCGCGGGCGTTCGCACGATACGCCCGATAGAAGCCTATACCGCCAGCGTCCACGCCGCCGCTGTGGCAGAAGGAGAGCATGGCGCAGCCTGCAGCGACTGCCATTCGACACACTCGCCGCTGCCGGCATCGGATCCTCGTTCCAAGATCCATCGTTCCAACGTGCCTGCCACATGCGGATCCTGTCACGCCGAGATAACGGCTCAGTACGAGCACAGTATTCACGGCCTCGCTGCAGCTGACGGCGTCGGGGATTCCCCCATCTGCACGGACTGTCACGGCGAGCACCGCATCCTGGCAGTGAGCGCCGCCGGCTCGCCGGTATCGGCGACCAACATCCCGATCCGTGTTTGCGGCCCCTGTCACTCGAATGTGCGACTGAACGAGAAGTACGGCCTGGCCATGGATCAGGTCCCTTCCTATGAGGATAGCTTCCATGGGCTGGCGGCCCGCGGCGGTGTGCAGCGGGTTGCGAATTGCGCAAGCTGTCACGGTGTGCATTACATCCTGCCGTCCAGCGATCCCGACTCCTACATACATCCGGACAACCTGGCTGCCACCTGCGGCAAATGCCACGTGGGAGCGGGCAGCCGTTTCAAGATCGGCCCCGTGCACGTGTTGGCGGACACAACACCCAACATCGTCGCACACTGGATCCGGGTAATTTACATTCCGTTGATCTGGGTCACGGTCATCGGCATGCTGTTGCACAACCTGCTCGATCTGAGCAAAAAGACGCGTGATCCGGCGCCGCGCCAGCGCAAGGCCCCGGAAAACTGCGTGATCAAAGAACGCATGTCGCGACCGTTTCGAATTGCGCACGCTATCGCTGCTGTAAGCTTCATGGTGCTGGTATTCAGCGGATTTGCGTTGAAGTACCCGGAGAGCTGGTGGGCAGGCATGCTGCAGTTCGCGGACGGCGAGATGCGCGGGCTGATTCATCGTATCGCCGGCGCGGGACTGATCGGTGCGTGCTTCTTCCACTTCGGCCATCTGATCGTTAGTGCCCGTGCTCGCAGCCAGATTGCTGCGTTCCTCCCTGGTCTTGCCGACTTCAGGGAGTTTATCCACCGGATGGGCTATAACCTCGGGCGCCGCGCCGAGCCGCCGGCACCGGTGCGCGTCGGCTATGTGGAGAAGATCGAATACTGGGCCGCGCTATGGGGTACCGTCATCACGGCGCTCACCGGGTTACTGTTGTGGTTCGAGAATTTCACCCTGACCTGGCTGCCGGGCTGGGTGCCCGAGGCGGCCACCGTTCTGCATTTCCTGGAGGCGATCCTGGCGACCCTCGCTATCCTTGTCTGGCACTTCTACTTTGTCATCTTCGATCCAGCGGTGTATCCGATGGACACGACCTGGCTGACGGGTAAACCGCCCTTCGAAAGGGCGGAGGAACGCGGCGAGGTCGTCTATGATGCCTCAACCGAGCAGCAGGAAGACCGGCCCTGATGATGGGCAGGTACTCAACAAGGGGTAAGTAGTGTTCAAGAATTTTCTTTCGTCAATAACTCATAACGGTATTAGTCTGATTGGTACCGGGCTCGCGATTGCGGGCCTGGTACTCATTGTCAGCCTGTTCGTTATGGAGCAGCTTGGCTTCGAAGGCGGCCCTTACCTGGGCATCCTGACCTACCTGATTCTGCCAATGATTTTCGTCACGGGACTCATTCTGATTCCAATCGGCGCAGTTCTGTACCGGCGCAATCTGCGCCGCAGCCCTGGCGGCGAGTCGACTCCCCTGTTGCCGATCTTCGACCTCAATAGAACCAAGACCCGGCGTTGGATGATGATCTTCGTCGGTGCGACGATGGTCAATATCGTCATCGTCGCCGGCGCAACGTACAAAGGTGTTGAGGTGATGGAGTCGGTCGAGTTTTGCGGCACGGCCTGTCACTCCGTCATGCAGCCCGAACACACGGCCTACCAGCGCTCCTCGCACTCGCGAGTGAGTTGTGCGGAGTGTCATATCGGCCCGGGCGCGGACTGGTTCGTAAAGTCAAAACTCGACGGCGCGTGGCAGCTGATTGCCGTCGCGTTCGACCTGTATCCACGCCCCATCCCGACACCACTGCACGATCTGCGCCCGGCACGAGAAACCTGTGAGCAGTGTCACTGGCCAACGCGCTTCGTCGGCGACAAGCTTGTGATCAAGCAACACTATGAAGAAGACGAGGCCAATACCGAATTGACGTCCGCACTTCTGCTGAAAGTCGGCGGCACCGCAGGAATAGGCTCATCCGGCATTCACTGGCACGTCGATCCGGACGTTGCTATCCGCTACCGGTCGGATGAGACACGCGAGGATATTTACGAAGTCGAGTACACCGATGAAGAAGGAACGGTCAAACTTTTTGCTGACAGGAAAGCGCCGGAAGAGGGTGGCCTCTGGCGGGATATGGATTGCGTCGATTGCCATAACCGGCCGAGCCACAATTACCAGCCGCCGGATACCGAGATCGATGTTGCTCTTCGCGACGGCTTGATAGACAGAACGCTGCCCTTTGTGAAACGAGAAGGCCTGCGCATTATCGACGCCGAGTACCCGTCGCACGAAGAGGCGCGCGAGACGATATCAGCCGAACTAGTCCGTTACTACACGGAGAATTATCCCGAGTTAGCATCTGACAGGGCGACTGATATCGGCAATGCTGCGACGGCTTTGGGCGACATATACAGCGTCAACGTTTTTCCGCAAATGAAAGTCTGGTGGAACACCTACCCGGAACATATCGGTCACCAGAATTCCGACGGTTGTTTTCGCTGCCACGGCAAGCGATTGCGGACCGAAGACAGGGAGCAGATATCGCGTGACTGCGATACGTATGCCACACCGTCCTGGCCGAAAGAGAAGAGAATCCCGCGATCCTCACACAGCTGAATCCGTAAATGGCGAGCCGGGCGCCCACATCGCTCAATAAAGGCGTCACCGCGACGTCATCAGCGCGTCGCCAGCTTGTCTATGAAGTCATCAGCGGTGGCACAGGACTGTTGCTGGCGCTGTTCATGTGGGGGCACGTCGTTCTCGTGGGTTCCATCCTGACGGGCGAACGCGGTTTCGACTGGATGGCGACGATGCTCGAGGACTACTACATCGCTCAGCCGACCGTGTTCGCTATTTTTTCGATGTTTCTTATTCACGCCGTATTCGCATCGCGCAAGATACCGTCGCAACTGCGCGAGCGGAAACGCTTGCTGCAACTCGCCAAAGGTCTGAACAAATCAGGACGCGAAAAGGTCGCCACGCGAACCGAACACTCGCCGTTCCGGCCGCACGTCGAGTCGTTGCTGTGGATCTGGCAGGTGCGCACGGGCATGGTGATCCTGGTGCTCGGCAGCTTCCACCTCATCTTGCTGGGCCTGGACATTTTCACGCCGTTGTTCGGTGACATTGCAGGTATCGAGTCTTCGTCCTCGCTTGCGCGCGTCGGCGCCGGGCTCTGGTTGCCGTACGCCGTGCTGTTGCTCTGCGTTGAATTCCACGCGAGCGTCGGCCTGTACCGGCTGGCGGTCAAATGGGGCGCCGACCTCTGGATGTCGCGGAAAACGATGCATCGGATCGAGCGGGTGATTTTCTGGGTCGTTCTTGGACTCGGCGCGCTGACGCTGGTCGTGCTTGCCGGATGGATGGAGCCGCCGCTGGCATTCCTGCTGGACGGCGTTGCGTCATGATCACAAGACTCGAAACTACAGACGTTCTTGTTATCGGCGGCGGTCTGGCCGGGGAACGCTGTGCGATTGAAGCGGCCGCGGCCGGCTTTGATGCAATGATCCTGTCGCTGGTGCCGCCACGCCGCAGCCACAGCTGCGCGGCGCAGGGTGGCATGCAGGCAGCACTCGCGAACTGCGTCAAAGCCGAGGGCGATAGCTCCGACCGTGCATTTCCTGGATACCGTGCGTGGCTCGGACTGGGGTGCCGATCAGGAAGTCGCCAATATCTTCGCCGAGGAAGCGCCCGTCGCGGTGCGAGAGCTCGCTCATTTCGGCGTGCCGTGGAGTCGCGTCAAAGGCGGCAAGAACCACTACTTCATCAAGGGCGCAGGCGTCGATATCGACGAGGCGCTGGAGAACGACGGCCTCATCGGGCAGCGTGATTTTGGCGGTACCGCAAAGTGGCGGGCCTGCTACGCAGCTGCCGGAACCGGACACGCCGCGCTCTATGCGGTTGACAGCGAGGTCGTGCGCCTGGGTATCACGGTGCGTGACCGAACCGAGGCTGTGTCACTGATCCACGATGGCAGTCGCTGTCTCGGCGCTGTCGTGCGCTGCCTTCGTACCGGCAAGCATTTTGCAGTGATGGCAAAAGCAACGGTCATCGCGACCGGTGGCTACGGTCGTATTTACGGCCAGTACACGAGCAACGCGACCATCAACGAGGGGACCGGTGCGGTCATCGCGCTGGATACCGGCATCGTCCCGCTTGGCAACATGGAGGCTGTGCAGTTTCATCCCACGACGCTGTCGCCGAGCGGCATTCTCGTGACCGAAGGTTGCCGCGGTGACGGCGGCTATTTGCTGGACAAGAACCTGCACCGCTTCATGGTCGATGCCGAGCCCGAGAAACAGGAGCTCGCGAGTCGCGACGTGGTATCGCGACACATGGCGCAGTGCATGCGCGATGGCAACGGCGTCGAATCTCCGTACGGGCCGCATTTGTGGCTCGACATACGCCACCTGGGCGAGGAGCATCTGCAGGACCAAGCTGCTCGAAGTCTGGGATATCTGCCGGGACTTCGCGGGCATCAACCCGGCCAATGACCTGGTGCCGGTACGCCCGACGCAGCATTACTCCATGGGCGGCGTTCGCGTAAACAAGGACGGTCAATCCTATGGACTGTCCGGCCTGTTCGCGGTCGGCGAAGCCGCCTGCTGGGATATGCACGGCTTTAACCGGCTCGGTGGTAACAGCCTTGCCGAGACACTCGTCGCAGGGCGCCTCGTGGGACGCCGAGTCGCCGAGCACGCAGCCGGTGTGTCGCTGCGTGCGGATACCGGTTATGCCTTTGACGCCATTGCCGTGGCCGAGCAGCGCGCCACCGACTGGTTGTCGCGTACCGGCAAAGGCCCGAGCATTTACGACATCCGCGACGCCATGGGCGAAACCATGATGCACAAAGTCGGTATTTTTCGCACCGGCGACGAGCTCAACGCCGCCGTGAACGAACTGCAGGACTTGCTCGATGATTGCGACAACGCGGTGTTGCGCTGCAAGGACCCGGGTGTAAACCCGGAGCTCGCATTTGCCCTGCGACTGAAAGGTATGCTGCGACTCGCGATGACGGTGGCGATGGGTGCCCAAGCCCGTACCGAGAGTCGCGGCGCGCATTTCCGCACCGACTATCCATTGCGAAATGACGAACAATGGCTGAATCGCACGCTGGTGCGCTGGGCGGCTGACCAGAGTGAGCCTTCGTTCAGTTACGAGCCAACCGGTCTCATCGACCTGCCGCCGGGTCACCGCGGCTATGGCAGCGACGAGCGCATCGAGATGAAAGCATCCATCAAACTTCACAACGACTCCGTGCTGGCCGAACAGACCGGCCACGGCCGCCTGGAAAGCGCTGAAGCCATGGGCAGCCGCTTGCGCCGCGGCGCCTGGCAGACCGTGGCGCAGTGACGGGGCAGAGGACTATGACGCAACAATCGACAGCTCGCCGCCTGAGATTCGAAATTTTTCGCTTCAATCCCGAAGACGAAAACTCCGAACCTCATACCGACGTGTTCGAGATCGATGAGACGCCGTTCATGTCCTTGTACATTGCGCTCAACAAGATCCGTGAGATACACGATCCCGGACTGCAGTTCGATTTCGCCTGCCGTTCTGCCATCTGCGGCTCCTGCGGCATGATGGTGAATGGCCGCCCGGCGCTTGCGTGCCGAACGCTGACATCGGATTTGCCGGAGGACATTCAGCTGTATCCGCTGCCGGCGTTCAAGCTGATCGGTGACCTGTCAGTAGACACCGGCACCTGGTTCCGCGGCATGGCCGAGCGAACCGAGGCCTGGATTCACGAACAGCAGCCGTTCGATCCTGAGGCGGAAGAAGAGCGCATGAGCGACGACATCGCCGCCGCAATCTACGAGGGTGATCGTTGCATTGAATGTGGCTGCTGCGTGGCCTCGTGCGGCGTAGCGAACCTCGACTCAGAATTTCTCGCCGGTGCGGGCCTGAACCGAGTCGCGCGCTTCATGATGGATCCGCGCGATCAGCGCTCGGATGCGGACTGGTTTGAAGTCGTCGCCGGTGACGAAGGCGTGTTTGGATGTGTCGGGATGATGGCGTGCGCCGACGTTTGCCCGAAAGAGCTGCCGCTGCTCGAGGTCTATGCCTATCTCAGGCGGAAGACGCTCGGAGCGCGCTTCATGGCACGCAACGAAAAGAAAGATTCAGCCTGAGCGAATCAGCCTTTCGAGATCACCTCGAGCGCTCGCAATACGTCCCTGCGGCTGATCTGGCCGACAAGCCGCGTACCCTCCATGACAGGGAAGCGACGGAATTTCTTGTTAATGAATACCTGGGCCAGGTCGACGATACTCATGTCGGCATCGACGGTTTCGACACCATCGCTCATGAAATTGCGGACCGGTCCACCCGAGATGCCGTGATAGCCGGCGTTAAGGGCAACCTTCATGCAGTCGAACTCTGACAGCATGCCGAGCAGGCTGCCTTCGTCATCGACGACAGGCGCGCCCGCGATGCGATGCTGGACGAGTGTATGCACGGCGTCCAGCACGTCGGTCTCGGGTTTGAACGTCACGAGCGTGCGCGCCATATAGTCTTTTACTACGCAGGATTTAGTTGTCATTCGGATTCTCCATCCGGGTTGTCGCGCTTGTTGCGGCACTTGCCCTTGCCGCTGCAGAGCTCACAGCCACCGGCATTCAGACCGCCACAGCTGCCGCTGATCGCCCGCCGCCCGTTCATGACGCCAATGCTCATGCCGGTTATCACCAGCAAAATGACCAGGAAGCTAAGCAGCAGTGTCGTCAGTGCAAGGTTCATCAGTGTCTCAATAGCTCAAAGCTCGTTGTCGTCAATTCTTCTATGCCCGTCTTGTCACGAACGAGGAAATAGCCGGCTATCCCCAGGTTCTCGGCAAGCGCGAGTCCGGACTCCGGCCCGAGTACCAGCAGGGCGGTTGCCATGGCATCGGCCCAGGCCGCAGACTCGCTCACGACAGTGACCGCGGCGAGGTCATGCGCGACTGGCCGTCCCGTACGGGCATCGATCGTGTGCGAGTAGCGCTGGCCGTCATGGTCAAAGTAATTCCTGTAGTCGCCGGAGGTCGCGACGCTCGTATCCGTTACACGCAATACCGAATGCGGTCGACGCGTCGTCGTGGACGGTGCCTCGACGGCGATGGCCCATTTCCTGCCTTCGGCATTGTGGCCGCGCACCCTGAGCTCTCCACCTATCTCCACAAGATAGTCCCTGAGGCCGTATTCGTCGAGCAATTCGGCGATCTTGTCGACAGCGTGACCTTTGGCCCAGCCCGAAAGATCGACGTACATCTCGCCATGGCGCTTGCGCATCGCGGGCTCACTGCAGCGCGTCTGCAGGCCTTCATAACCGACGTATGCCATCGTTTCTTCGATCAGCGTGTGGTCAGGCGGCTCGCGTATGTCGCCATCGGGCCCGAATCCCCAGAGATTCACGAGCGGACCGACGGTAACGTCGAATGCGCCATCGCTCAGCCGGCTGATTTCCAGCGCATGCTCGATGACGCTGCACAGCTCGGCCGACACCGTGACCCAGTCGGTCGCCGGATTGGCATTGAATACCGCCAGTTCCGAGTCGGCGCGCCAGGTCGACGTAAGCTCGTCAATGCCTGACAAGGTTGCGGCGATTTGCGATTCGAGCGGTGCTCCGGCAACGCCGTCGTCGGGTGCAACGAGCACAACATTGAAGGTCGTGCCCATCGTGCTGCCGGATAATTCGAACTCGGGCAGGCGCGAGTCGCCACACGCTGCAAGCAGCAGTGCCGCTGGCAGAACCACGACTTGCCGGAAGCCGATCACTGGTCGCTACCCGCCAAAGTCGTCGAGCAGGATATTTTCTTTTGGTACACCGAGGCTATCGAGCATCTTGATAACGGCCGAGTTCATCATCGGCGGCCCGCAGAGATAGTACTCGCAGTCCTCCGGCGCGGCGTGTTTGCTCAGGTACTCATCCAGAAGCACCTGGTGAATGAAGCCGGTAAGGCCGTCCCAGTTATCTTCCGGCTGCGGTTCCGACAGCGCCAGGTGCCATACGAAGTTGTCGTTGAGTTCGGCGAGTTCGTCGAACTCTTTTTCATAGAACATCTCTTTGAGGCTGCGGGCACCGTACCAGAAAGACATCTTGCGTTTGCCGTGTCGGCGTTTCAGTTGGTCGAAGATATGCGCGCGCATGGGTGCCATGCCCGCGCCGCCGCCAATGAACACCATTTCGTTGTCGGTTTCTTTCGCGAAGAACTCGCCATACGGTCCGGAGATCGTCACATGATCGCCGGGCTTCAGATTGAAAATGTAGGACGACATGATGCCCGGAGGGATCGAATCATTCGCACCCGGCGGCGGCGTGGCAATGCGTACGTTGAGCTTGATGACGGTTTTTTCTAACGGGAAACTCGCCATGGAGTAGGCGCGCGATTCAGGTTTCTTGACGTGCGATTCATAACGCCACAAATTGTATCGATCCCACTCGTCGCGAAAACGCTCATCGATGTCAAAATCGCTGAACTTGAGATCATGCGGCGGGCACTCGATCTGGATGTAACCGCCGGCACGAAACTCCAGTTCTTCACCTTCAGGCAACGCGACCACCAGCTCTTTGATAAAACTCGCGACATTATTATTGGAGACAACAGTGCAGTCATAGCGCTTGACGCCGAATACCTCGTCCGGGACCTGTACTTCCATGTCCTGCTTGACGGCAACCTGGCACGACAGCCGATAATGGTCTGCGGCATCACGCTTGTTGATGACCGAGCTTTCCGTTGGCAGAATTGCGCCACCGCCCGAGATAACACGAACCCGGCACTGGCCGCAGGTACCGCCGCCGCCGCAGGCGGACGGGACGAACAGGTCGGCATCAGCCAGTCCCTGCATCAATTTGGAGCCGACCGGAATGGCAAGTTCCAGCTCGTCGTTTACGGTGACCTTGACGTTTCCAATTGCGACCAGCTTGGAGCGTGCGACGAGGATGACAAAGACCAAAATCAGCACGACGGCCGTGAACAGGCCGACGCCCAACAACACTTGCTGCAACACGGCAGAGTCAATGTTCACTTCAGATTCCCGAGAAGCCCATGAAGCTGAGCGACATGAGGCCAACGATGATGAATGCGATGCCGAGTCCCTGCAGACCGTCGGGGACGTCGGAGTACTTGAGTTTTTCGCGGATGCCCGCAAGCGCGATCAACGCGATCGCCCAGCCTGAGCCGCTACCGACACCGAACACGACTGATTCCGCGAAGTCGTACTGTCGCTCGACCATGAATAGTGTGCCGCCCAGAATGGCGCAGTTCACGGTGATTAATGGGAGGAAGATGCCAAGCGCGTTGTAGAGTTTCGGAAAATACTTGTCGAGCGTCATCTCGAGGATCTGTACGAGCGCCGCAATGACGCCGATGTAGCTGACCAGCCCCAGGAAACTCAGGTCGACGTCGGCGAGACCGGCCCAGGCCAGCGCCCCGTCGGCGAGCAGGTACCTGTAGATCAGGTAGTTCACGGGAACGGTGATGACCTGAATTACGATTACGGCGACGCCAAGACCGATGGCCGTCTCGACGCGCTTGGACACGGCGAGGAACGTGCACATGCCGAGGAAGAACGCGAGCGCAAGGTTCTCGACGAAGGCGGCCTGGATGAAGAGGCTCACATAGGCTTCCATTAGTAAACCTCCGTCCTGTGAACTTCGTGAATCTGGTAGTCGGCTTTCTCGACCTGCTGCGTACGCCACGTACGGATGCCCCAGATCAAGAAGGCCGATGATGAAGAACGCGCTCGGCGGCAGCAGCATCAAGCCGTTGGCTTCGTACCACCCACCGTTCGAAACCAGTTCGAGTACCGGGTAGCCGAGCAGCGTGCCGGCGCCGAACAGTTCACGCAAAGTCGCAACGGCGATCAGGATCAGGCTGTAGCCGAGACCGTTACCGAGCCCGTCCAGAAAACTCATGACGACACCGTTTTTCATGGCAAATGCTTCGGCGCGGCCGAGCACGATGCAGTTGGTGATGATCAGGCCAACGAATACCGATAGCTGCTTGCTGGTCTCGAACGCGTACGCCCGCAAAAGCTGGTCGACGAGGATCACGAGCGACGCAATGATCGTCATGTGCACGATGATGCGGATGTTGTTCGGTATGCGATGACGCAACGCACTGATCGCGGCGCCTGAAAGCGCGGCAACGCTCGTTAGCGCGAGGCACATCAGCAGCGCGGGCAGCAGCGAGGTCGTAACCGCCAGTGCCGAGCAAATGCCGAGCATCTGCAGCGTGACCGGGTTGTTGTCGACGAGCGGGTCGATCAGGATTGTACGTGCTTCACTCATTCCTGCATGTCCTCACGGAAATTCTTGAGGTAGGGGCCAAAGCCGTGCGGTCCCGTCCAGTACTGCACGAGGCCGGTTACGCCGTTAGCAGTCAACGTGGCGCCCGACAGACCGTCGATCATATACCTGGCATCAGGCGCGGCGGCGGGCACCAGGCCCTTGATTACGCGGATCTGTGGCTCGTCGCCGTCGTCGTAGACGAGTTTGCCGACCCATTGGGCGCGCCACGGTTCCTTGTCAATCTGGTCGCCGAGGCCCGGGGTTTCGGCGTGGGCGTAAAAGCGCAGGCCCCTGACAGTATTGCCGTCAGGCGCGATCGACAGGTAGCCCTGCATCGTCGACCACAGGCCCTTGCCATAGACGGGCAGGATGACCTGGTCGACCCGCGTACCGTCCTTGACGATATAGACCGCTGCGAATTTCGCACGGCGACCGATGCCGGCGATGTCCTTGTCGTCAGGTATCGCGATGCCGAGTTGCGGATCGCCGGCGGCCATCAATGCGTCGAAGGTCGCCGGATCCACAGCATCGCTGTATTCGCCGGTGTCGAGCTCGACCATGCGCGGTTCGATCGCGGCGAACAGTTCCTCGATATTGCCACCGGGTACCATGAGGCCGGCCACGTCGAGGATGATCTTCTGGCGGAACTCTTCCTCGTTCTTCTCCTGTATGGGCTTCAGCACGATGGCCGCGCTCGAGACGATGATCGAACAGACGAGGCTCAGGCCGACTGCAACAATGAGCGTGTTGGAGATGCTGTCGCGGTCGAAATCTTTTTTCTCAGACATTGCGTTTCAGCCTCCGCCTGACGTTGGCGCCGATGACGAAATGGTCGATGACGGGCGCAAACACATTCGCAAACAGGATCGCGAGCATGATGCCTTCCGGGAACGCCGGATTGATGACGCGAATGAGCCAGGTCATAAATCCGATCAACAGGCCGAAGGCCCACTTGCCGGCATTGGTCTGTGCGGCGCTGACCGGGTCAGTCGCCATAAAGATGGCGCCGAATGCGAATCCGCCGAGCACGATGTGCCAGTGCCAGGGCATGGACATCATCGGGTTGCTGCTGTCGGCACTGCCAAACAACACGGTCGGGATGATCAGGCCCGCGAAGACGGCGACGATAATCCGCCACGAGGCGATGCGGGTGAAAATAAGGAGCACGCCGCCGAGCAGGCAGGCCAGCGTCGACGTCTCACCGAGCGAGCCCTGCATCTGCCCGACGAACGCCTGCGTCCAGGTCAGCCCCATGCCTGCGATGCCGGCCATACCTTCGAGCGCTGACACGCCGAGCGCGGTGGCACCGCTGAAGCCGTCAACGGCCGTCCATACCGCATCGCCTGAAATCTGCGCCGGGTAAGCGAAGTACAGGAAGGCGCGGCCAACGAGCGCGGGGTTCAGGAAGTTCTTGCCCGTGCCGCCGAAGACTTCCTTGCCGAGGATGACACCGAAGGTGATACCGACCGCGACCTGCCACAGCGGGATCGTCGCCGGCAGGATCAGCGCGTATAGCCATCCCGTTACGAAGAAGCCCTCGTTGACTTCGTGATTACGAATGCCGGCAAACAGCACTTCCCAGAACAGTCCTACGACCATTGTCACAACGTAGATCGGAACGAAGTAGAGCAGCCCGTGCACGAAGCAGTCGTAGACGCTCGTCGCGTCGTAACCGGCGCCAAGCAAAGGCAGGAGAACGCCGCGCCAGCCGTCGATATTGAGCAGTCCCATGCTGGCGAGCGCCGTGTTGGCCTGGTAGCCGACATTCCACATGCCGACGACCGCAGCCGGCGTCGATGCGAAAACGACGATGATCATGACGCGCTTCAGGTCGAGCGCATCGCGCACGTGCGGCGAACCACGCGCGAGGTCAGCCGGCGAGTAAAAGAACGTATCGACCGCCTCGAACAGCGCGTGCAGTTGCTCGAATCGGCCACCCTTCGTGAACAGGGGTTCGAGTCTGTCGAGGAACGAGCGTATTGCTTTCATCAGCCGTTCACCTCGATCTCGTGGAGGTTTTTACGAAGGTGCGGTCCGTAGTTGTACTTGCCGTTACAGACGAAGGAGCAGAGCGCCAGGTCCTCCTCGTCGAGTTCGAGACAGCCCAGGTCGCGTGCGCCGTCGGTGTCGCGGACCAGCAGCGCTTTGAGTAATGGCGTCGGCAAAATGTCGAGCGGCATCACCTGCTCGAAACTGCCCGTCGAGACCATCGCCCTCGGGCTGCCGTTCTGCGAGGTCGTGAAGCGATAGTCATTGCCCAACAGCTTGCCGGCAAACGCGCGTGCCGCCGAGAACTTGCCGAACCCGGGCCGCATGAATGACAGGAACTCACGTGGAGTGCCTTCCTGCAGGACCGTGATCTGCGGTTCATAGCGGCCCAGGTACGCGGCCCAGTCAACCGCGCGGTGGCCATCCAGCACCGAGCCGGCCACGACGCGCACGTTGCCTGGCGACAATTCACCGCGCACCAGGTCGCTGGTATTGGCGCCGAGGCGCGTCGCGATGAGCCGCGGCTCTTTAACCTTCGGCCCACCCAGCGCTATGACGCGTTCGACCGGCAAGCGCCCAGAGGCAAATAACTCACCGATGGCGATCACGTCCTGGTAGCCGACGCTCCAGACGGTCTTATTTTCGCTGACAGGTTCGAGCAAATGGATATGGGTTCCGGCCAGTCCGGCCGGGTGCGGTCCTGAGAATTCGGCATGCTTGAACTGCTCGCCGTCACGGGCACGCAATGCCCGAGTCGACGGCCGTGCACAGGTAGACGTTACCGTCGGTGAGCTTGGACACGATCTCAAGGCCCTGTGCGAAGGCCTCTTTCCTGGTCTCGATGACCACGGCCGGGTCGGCGGCGAGCGGATTGGTGTCGATTGCCGTGACAAACAGCGCTCGGGGAGATTCGTCGACGGCCGGTATCTTGCTGAATGGCCGTGTACGAAACGCTGTCCACATGCCGCTGGCCTGCAAATTATCGCGCACGGCACCGCCTTCCAGGCTGTAAAGGCGTTTAGTCGAGAACGTGTCAAACTCCTCGGCATCGTCGCCCTCGAGGCGGACAACGACGGACTGCAGGATACGGCGCTCACCGCGGTTTATTGCCTTCACGATGCCGCTGCCGGGAGACGTGAAATGCACGCCCGGGTTCTGTTTGTCAATGTATAACGGCTGCCCGAGCTTCACCCGGTCGCCCTCCCGCACCAGCATGCCGGGCTTCAGGTCGTGCGTGCTGCGGCCGAATAATGCGACGGATGAGACTGTTGCGCCGGCGCTGATGCGCTGTACGGGCGCCCCGGCCAGGGGGATATCGAGTCCCTTCTTTATTTTGAATTGCATCTGGATCTACTACCGCTTACCACCATAAGGAAAACAAAGCACAACCGGTCAGCCACAAACACCCGATCGTATGAATCGCTAATGTGGATTCGATCGCCTGCGTCATTGCTGCGCGGTCTTCAATACCGGTCTTTATCGACACCGACGCGCGCCAGGCGAGGATCATGAGACCGACCGGCGCCAGCGGGGCAAGCAGGGGGAGGTGACCCTGCAAAGTCAACGTGACGATGATGAGCAGTGCTGACGCTTGTATCAAAAAATACAAACGCGACGTACCGGTCAACCCCAGTCGCACAGGCAGCGTGCCTTTGCCGCAGGCGCCATCCGCTTCTATGTCCGGCACTTCGTTGATCAGAAGGATCGCGGCGACCCACGCGCTCACTGGTAGCGAGAAAAGCAGCAGCGTCATGTCGATGGTGGCTCCCTGCAGCCAGGCCGCGCCCGTCACGGGCAATACGCCAAATGCGATGGCGACCGCCGTTTCGCCAAGCCCCATGGAACTCAGTTTCATAGGCCCGAGCGAGTACAGAACGCCAAGCGCAATGCCCGCGAGACCAAATAGCAAGACCACGGGCCCTTTCTCTATGAAGAGAGCCAGGCCCGCCAGCGCAGCGATGACGAGCAGGGCGACACCGAGGCGTGCCATGCGGGACTGGGTGAGGATTCCCATCTGGATGAACCGGGAGCCGCCCGTATACGGGTAGATTCGTTGCTCGTTGCGCGGGTCCGTGCCGATCATTTCGTCGCCGACATCGTTGAGGACGTTGCTGGCTGCGTGCACGCAGACGGTGGCGAGCAGGGCGAGAAGAAAGACGTAAACGTCTACCTGGCTGGCGGCATAAGCACCCCAGGCCGTTCCGGCCACGACCGGCAGCACGGACGCCGGGAAGAACTTCGGGCGTGTCGCATGGAACGCACGTTTGGCGGCCCTGGACAGCGAGTTACCGGCGAAATCATCCGTAACCGGATTTATCGGTCGGGCAGATTGCTGAGGCATGCTCTTTCCCTACTTTGTACGACGGCCGCTCGGCAGCCCGAATTTGCTAATGGCGACTCAATTGTGTGCCTTTTATACCGGAAACCCGCGCCAGTTACATACGCGCTTACCGAGAGCGATGGGAATGCCGGTTTCGCGGCCCGAAACCGTCGCAATTGGGCCTTGGAATCAGCCCTGCCTGATATAGGGACGCAGTTCGTGACGCGCCACGACCATGCGATGCACCTCATCGGGCCCATCGGCCAGTCGTAAGGTTCGCGCATTGGCGTACATTGCGGCCAGGGGAAAGTCCTGCGACAAGCCGGCGGCCCCGTGCATCTGTATCGCGTCGTCGATGACGTCGATGGCAACGTTCGGTACCAGGGCCTTGATCTTCGAAATCCAGACCTGTGCTTCCTGCACGCCCTCGGTGTCGATGACGTGCGCCGCGCGCAGCGTCAGCAGTCGGGCCATATCGATATTAATACGCGCATTCGCAATCACGTCATAGTTGCCACCGAGTTTGGCCAGCGGCTTGCCGAAAGCGGTGCGCGAGACGGAGCGCTCGCACATTAGCTGCAACGCTCGCTCGGCCATTCCGATGGCGCGCATGCAATGATGAATTCGACCGGGTCCGAGGCGTCCTTGCGCTATTTCAAAGCCGCGCCCGGGGCCCAGGATGATGTTGTCCTCGGGGACCCGTACGTTTTTCAAACGAATGTGCATATGACCGTGTGGTGCGTCGTCTGTGGCGAAGACATTCATGCCGCGAACAATCTCAACGCCCGGCGTATCGACAGGGACGAGAATCTGCGAATGTTGCGTATGACGGTTGTTTTCCGGATTGGTCTTTACCATGCAGATCAGAATTTTGCAGCGCTTGTCACCAGCTCCCGACGCATAGGTTTTTTCCCCGTTGATCACCCATTCGCCGTTCTCGAGCACGGCCGACGTCGAGATGTTGGTGGCGTCGGACGATGCGACGTCGGGTTCCGTCATCGCATAGGCGGATCGAATCTCGCCCTCGAGCAGTGGTTTTAGCCACCGTTCCTTCTGTGCCTCGGTGCCATAACGCTCGAGGACCTCCATGTTGCCCGTATCCGGTGCGCTGCAGTTGAACGCCTCGGCTGCCAGGTGTGCACGCCCCGTCTCTTCCGCGAGCCACGCGTACTCGACCGTGCTGAGGCCATAGCCACTGTCGCTGTCTGTGAGCCAGAAATTCCATAATCCCTGCTCGCGAGCCGCGGACTTGAGTTCATCCATGATCTCGGCCTGCCTGTCGGTTAACGACCAGCGATCACCTTTGGAAACTTCCTCCAGGAATTCCTCATCAACCGGCAGCACGCGGTCGTTAATAAAGGTTCGAACGGCATCGAGCAAAGGCCGCACGCGGTCGCTGACTCCAAGGTCCATGGCTTTGTCCTTCGGTGAATTGTCGCGACGATTCTACACACCTGCGAGGCTGCCTGCGCGCCTCGTATTGAAGTTGTATAGAATCACCGCTCACGACGCTATTCACGGTCTGAGGGCACTTGATGCGCGAAAAACTCAGTTTGACGGTTCTCGTCGCAATGTTCCTGTGCGCGTGCTCGGAAAAAGCACAGCATGCGGACGCTTACGACCCTGCTCACGATTATTTCTCGTTCGCCAACACCGAGCATTTCGTAACGACGCATCTTGCGCTGGACCTGGTCGTCGATTTCGATGCTCGTGAGCTTCGCGGCAGTGCGACGCTATTCATGCAAAGGCTCGATTCGGGTGCGGTGGATATCGTCCTCGACACTCGCGATCTCGACATTACTGACGTCCAGGTGCTGTTGGCAGATGGCGTAAGCGCGGCCGCCGACTATCGCTTCGGAGATAGTGACAAGGTCAAAGGAACGCCGCTGATTGTGAGTTTGCCGGAGACGGCAGCTGCGGCGACGGAAATCGGGCTGCAGGTGGAGTACACGACCAGCCCGGATTCAACCGCGCTGCAATGGTTGCCGCCAAAGTTGACAGCGGGTGGTAAACATCCACTCGTGTTTTCACAGTCCCAGGCGATTCACGCACGCAGCTGGATCCCGTTGCAGGATACGCCTGCTGTGCGCGTCACCTACGAAGCGAAAATCAGGACGCCGCCGGAGCTGCTGGCAGTGATGAGCGCGAACAACGACCCGCTCACGCCGCGCGGTGGCGAATACCAGTTCGAAATGCCGCAGCCGATACCGTCCTATTTGTTGGCGATAGCCGTGGGCAATATTTACTTTGCACCGCTTGGCGAGCAGACCGGTGTCTACGCTGAACCCGAACTTCTGGATGCGTCGGTATTCGAGTTCGCGGACACGCAGGAGATGCTCGACCAGGCCGAGATACTCTTCGGGCCGTACGAGTGGGGGCGCTACGATCTGCTCGTATTGCCGCCAAGCTTCCCGTACGGCGGTATGGAGAATCCGCGACTGTCCTTTATCACGCCAAGCCTGCTCGCGGGTGATCGCAGCCTCGTCTCCGTCATAGCGCACGAACTTGCACATTCATGGTCCGGCAACCTCGTTACCAATGCGACGTGGAGAGATGGCTGGCTGAATGAAGGCATGACCAGTTACCTCGAGTCTCGCCTGATGGAAGTAATCTATGACAAGGCGCGGGTCGATGAGGAGCGCGTATTGTCGTACCAGGAGCTGTTGTTGGACCTCGAGACCGTTCCTCTCGCCATGCAGGCCCTGGCCCCACGGCTGGACGTCGGCGATCCGGACGACTTCCAGGGCACGATTCACTACAGCAAGGGACAGCTATTCCTTCAGTACCTGGAAAATGCATTTGGTCGTGATGCGTTTGATCGTTTCCTCTTCTCTTACTTCGACACGTTTGCGTTTCAGACAATTACAACGGGACGTTTCCTCGACTACCTCGATGAGGGTCTATTGCAGTCGGAATCAAGTACGATCAGTCGTGCCGACGTTGAAGAGTGGCTGTATCAGCCGGGCCTTCCTGATGATGCACCGAGGCCGAGTTCAACGACACTGGACGATGCAAAAGCGCTGGCGACGGCCTGGGCAGAGGGAAAGATCGATATTGCTGAAATCCCCGTAACAAGCTGGAGTCCGCAGGCGACGGTGCATTTCATCAACAGTTTGCCGGCGGAGCTGCCCAATGAGCAACTCGCGAAACTGGATGAAGGGCTGGGCTTTAGCGACACACGAAACGCGGAAATCGGGCGAACGTGGTTCATCCAGGTCGCAAAGCGCCGATTTACACCTGCCTATGAAAAGCTCGAGCGGCATTTGAACCGTTTCGGCAGAGGCAGGCTGATTGATCCTGTTTATCTTGCGCTCGCACAAAATGGCACAGATCTCGAACTTGCACGATCGATGTTCGCCACGGCCCGTGGTGCTTACCACCCGCTGACCGAGGCGGGCATTGCGAGAGTCCTGGAAGTAGAGGGCACAGGTTCAAAATGACGCGCGGCGCGAAATTGAGGAAAGACTTATGAGATTAATCGTATTGGTATTTGCAGTGTTACTGCCGTTTGTCTGTGTCGCTGACGTCGTTGTGCCTGTCGACAAAGTCGAAAGTTCGGTGAATGTTCGTTCGGCACCCGATGCCGGTTCCGACGTCGTCGGTCGTCTGAAGCAAGGCGATTCCTTGCCACTTGTCGGCACCGAGCCAGGCTGGCATGAAGTCCGGCTCGAGGATGATACGACGGGCTTTATCAGTGCCGACTGGTCCCGGGTTCGCGCGGAAGAAATTGTCGCAGAGGTTACCGAAGAGGCGGCCCCGTCGATGGTAGAGGAGGCCGATGAAGAGGCGGCTCCGGTGCTTGCCGACGAGGTCGTCGAAGAGGCGGCCGAGGCGGTTGTCGGTGAAGTCGCGGAAGACGAAGTCGAAGCGGCGGTCGAGGAAGTCTTCGAAAAGGAGGTTGAAGCCGTCGTTGAAGCGGATGTTGCCGTACCGCCCGTTGCTGTGCGACCGGTGGAACTACCCGGTGCCGCGAACATAAAAGGTCGTGAAAATTTCCTCGTGAAATTCAGGAAAGAAACGGAAGGCGGTAATTCGCAGGTCTATGACAATGGCAATCAGGTCGGAATTGGCACGACAAATCCCAAGCAGCGTCTCGAAGTGAACGGCAGCATCCAGATTCACGAACAAAACAGCAGCGTCGCCGGATTGATGATCACACAGTCCTCGGGCGAGACCGGTTACATCATGCACAATCGGGCAAGCACATTGACGATTGGTGCCGGATCGCAGGATCGCATCACGATCGATCGCGAAGGCAACGTTGGAATCGGCGTATCGAAACCGCGACATCCGCTGGAGATGGCCAGTGGTGCACACGTTACAGCGGGGGGTGTCTGGACCAACAGCTCGTCAAGGGACAAGAAGGAAAATATCGCCGAGTTGTCCACCGAACAGGCCAGGATGGCGCTAATGCAGCTCGAACCCGTGCTGTTCAACTATCGCAACGAAGTTGCCGAGGAATACGTCGGTTTCATTGCCGAGGAAGTACCGGACCTCGTGGCGAGCCGTGACCGGCAAAGCCTGAGCACGATGGACATCGTTGCTGTTCTTACGAAAGTGGTTCAGGCGCAGCAAAAGAGAATCGAGGAACTCGAGGCGCGTCTCGAGTAATCTCTCGCGACTGTTGGCTGATCAGAAGCAGCCGACTCCGGATTGATCGAAACTGCCAGGCTTGGTGCAGGCCGCGACAAGCGTTTTGTCGGCATCGATGAATCGTCCGGTTTTGAGGAATGACTCGGTGTTACGCAGCACTACGTTGCTTCGCATGATATAGCGATGCGAGTTCGTAACCACGAGGAAGTCGTCCATGCCATCGACCCGCGTGGCGGCCAGCGATACTTTGCCATCGTCAGGGTTTGGCAGCATCGCCGACGCGAGTACATTAATTGTACCGGTGCCGGCAACAACGCCCAGTTCGAAATCGACCGGGCCGAGGTTGGACGGAATACTGTTTTCGTCCGTACCCATTTGCATACCGGCCGCGCCGCTGATTCTTGCGAAGCCGGGCCAGTCTTGTGTCACGTCGACAAGCTCGCTGCCCTGGTTTGGTGGGCCGAGCATGACTACGCGCCCGAGGTCGGGGATCGGCGCCCGCTCATTTTCGTAACGCAGCAGGATGCCGCCCATCGAGTGGGTAACGAAGTGAATTCGGTCAGCACCAGCCGCGCGACACTCCGTGAGTCCGGTGCCGACGGCAAGCGGCGCAATTTCCTCGACCGGGCCGGCCTGGGACGGATAATCGACGTTCACCGTCGTGAATCCAGCGTCCTGCAGGGCGTTGGCCATCGGCCGCATGGCGCGCCAGCTGCGATTCAGGCCGTGCAAAAGCACGACGCACTCATTGCTTTCTTCAACCGACACGAGCTGGGTTCGTGGCGCGGTCGCACAGGATGCAATGAGCCCGGTGCTCAGCACCAGCGCAAACAGCAACTTGCGGTCAATCGTCTTCATGGTGCAATACTGCCTGAGAGCACGGCCCTCTGCACCTGCCAAAGTCTCACTGGGGGGCTGATTCGACCGGAAAATACGTATCGCGCCCGGATAAGCGCCGGCGGTAGTCTGGCTTAATGAACGAAGCCCAGATTCTGCTTCTGACAACGGCATCCATAGCGTTTCTGCACACGATAATGGGTCCGGACCACTACGTCGTTTTTACGGCAATGGGCAAAGCGCGCGGCTGGGGCCTGTCTCGGACCCTCCGGGTAACGCTGTTCTGCGGGATCGGTCATGTGCTCAGTTCGGTCGTGATCGGGGCCATCGGCCTGATGCTGGGCGCGCAGCTGGCGTCGCTCATCGAAATCGAGAGTATGCGCGGCAACCTGGCCGGCTGGGCGCTGCTCGCATTCGGCCTCATGTACTTCGCCTGGGGGCTCAGAAAGGCCGGCCGGGATCGATCGCATTCTCACGTGCATGCGCATGGTGAAGTTGTTCACGACCACCAACACGACCATCACCATGAGCACATGCACGTGCATGACCAGCAGGCACGGAATTCGATAACGCCCTGGGCGATTTTTATTATTCTCGTACTCGGTCCCTGCGAGGCCCTGATACCGCTATTTATGTATCCGGCGGCGCAGCAGAGTACCGGCCTGATAATCACCGTAGCGCTGGTATTCGGCACCGTGACCCTGGCCACCATGCTTGCCGCCGTCGCCATCACCAGCATGGCCCTCGACCAGGTGAAATTGCCTGTCGCGGCTCGTCGCTATGCTCACGCAGTTGCCGGCGCATCCGTCGCAGCGTGCGGCGGCGCCATCAGCTTTATAGGGATCTGAGCGCGCGTTTCAGTATAATCAGCCGCTCGCGCCGATCCTCCGGAGCCGTAATGCAGCCAACTCTGCTAGACCAGGGACTCACGCTCATGCTTGTCGGCATGGGTACTGTGTTCGTTTTCCTGTCGGTCCTGGTTGCGGGAATGTCCCTGATGGCGCTAGTGGTGCACCGTCTTACACCCGCGCCGGTTGATGCCGGTGCCAGCGATGAAGAGGTCGCGGCGATTACGGTCGCGATCACGCAGCATCGAAAAATCAGCCCTTGACCTGACGAATGAAAATCAATGAGCGATAAGAAACCCCTCGGGATAACCGAACTGGTGCTGCGTGATGCGCATCAGAGTCTGCTTGCGACCCGCATGCGCATCGACGACATGCTGCCAATTGCGGGGAAACTCGACCAGGTTGGCTTCTGGTCAATAGAGTCCTGGGGCGGCGCCACGTTCGACGCCTGCATTCGCTACCTTGGAGAGGATCCCTGGGAGCGCATCCGTCGCCTCAAAGCCGCAATGCCGAATACGCCGCAACAAATGCTGTTTCGCGGGCAGAACATTCTTGGCTATCGGCACTACGCAGACGATCTTGTCGAGAAGTTCGTGGAGCGTTGCGCAGTCAATGGGGTTGATGTCTTCCGCATTTTCGACGCGCTGAATGATCTCAGGAATCTCGAAACCGCCGTCAAAGCGACGCTGGCTGTCGGCAAGCACGCCCAGGGCACGATGTCTTACACGGTGAGCGAGGTCCATACCGTCGATCTCTGGGTCGACATGGGCAAGCGCATCGAGGACATGGGCGCGCATTCCATTTGCATCAAAGACATGGCCGGACTGCTGCGTCCGTATGTCGCGTTCGAGCTGGTTACGTCGCCTCAAGGAGGCGGTCGATATTCCGATTCACATGCATTGCCATGCAACGACCGGACTCTCCACCGCAACCTACGTCAAAGCGGCAGAAGCCGGCATCGACAATATCGATACGGCCGTCTCTTCGATGAGCATGACATACGGCCATTCACCGACCGAGTCGCAGGTGGCGATCTTCGAAGGGACCGACAGGAACACGGGTTTGGACCTGATTCTCATTGAGGAAATAGCGGCGTATTTTCGTGAGGTCCGCAAGAAATACGCGAAGTTCGAAGGTGCACTCAAAGGCGTCGACTCGCGCATTCTTGTGGCACAGGTGCCCGGTGGCATGCTCACGAACCTCGAAAACCAGTTACGCGAACAGAACGCGAGTGACAAGCTCGACGAAGTGCTCGAGGAGATTCCGCGTGTTCGCAAGGACCTGGGAATGTTGCCGCTGGTGACGCCGACGTCACAAATCGTCGGCACCCAGGCTGTCATCAATGTCATGTCCGGAACGCGCTACGGCAACATCACCAAGGAAACCGCCGGCGTTCTCAAGGGTGAATACGGTGCAACGCCGGTAGCCGTTAACAAGGAATTGCAGGCGCAGGTTCTCGAAGGTGCGGAGCCCGTAACCTGCAGGCCGGCTGATTTGCTCGAACCCGAACTCGAACGCCAGACCGACGAATTGATGCGACTTGCCAAAGAGAAGGGCATTCGGTTGGCCGACGATGTTGTCGATGATGTGCTGACCTATGCACTGTTTTCCCAGATCGGCACCAAGTTTCTCGAGAATCGTGATAATCCGAGTGCGTTTGAGCCGGTTCCCTGCGCCGAGACGGACGCTCCAACGGCCCACAGGCCGCAGCGACGTCAACGGGATCCGGCGTTTATTCGGTGCGCGTGAACGGCAAGGCATTCACGGTCGAGGTCGCCGAGAGTGGCCAACTGGCCAGCGTCAGTGCCGCACCTGCCGCACGCACCGCAGCGGCAGGTGCGGGTGAGGCCGTCAAAGCCGTACTCGCCGGTAACATTTTCAAAGTACACGTTGCGCCGGGCGCAACCGTGAGCAAAGGCGATCCACTGCTCGTTGTCGAGGCAATGAAAATGGAAACCGCCGTAGTCGCCCCGCGTGCCGGCACCGTGACCGAGGTCTTCGTCAAGCAAGGCGATTCTGTCAAGGTCGGCGACGCACTCGTCGCGATCGGTTGATGACAGGCTGATCGGTGGAACTCATCGAGCAAATCTGGACCGGGTCAGGAATCTACCAGATCAAAGTCGGGCAGTTGGTCATGCTCGGGGTCTGTCTTCTTTTGCTTTACCTGGGGATAGTTCGTAAGTTCGAACCGCTGTTGCTCGTAACCATCGGTTTCGGCGGACTCCTTAGCAACATTCCCGGTGTCGAAATTGCCACCGGCGATGGCCTGTTGCATCTGGCTTACGTGGTTGGCATTGAGACGGGGGCATTTCCGCTGATTATCTTCATGGGAGTCGGTGCGCTGACGGACTTCGGGCCACTACTCGCCAACCCGCGAACACTTTTCCTCGGTGCTGCTGCACAGTTCGGTATTTTCGCGACTTTGCTCGGCGCACTCGGCCTGACCCAATTGGGAATCATGGATTTCTCGCTGCGCGAAGCGGCGGCCATCGGCATCATCGGCGGCGCCGACGGACCCACGGCGATATACGTCGCGGGTAAACTCGCCCCCAATCTGCTTGGCGCCATCGCTGTCGCCGCTTATTCCTACATGGCCCTGGTGCCGCTGATCCAGCCGCCCATCATGAAGTTGCTGACGACGGAGTCGGAGCGCCAGATCGAAATGGTGCAATTGCGCGAAGTGTCCAGAGCGGAGCGCATCATATTCCCGTTATTGCTGCTCTTGCTTGTCGGGCTTCTCCTGCCCACGGCTGCACCGCTGTTGGGAATGCTCGCCTTTGGCAACCTGATGCGTGAGTGTGGAGTTGTCGAACGCCTTTCCAATACGACACAGAACGCACTCATCAATATTGTGACGATTTTCCTCGGCCTTGCCGTTGGATCCAAGCTCAGTGCGGAGCAGTTCCTGGTTCCGAGCACGCTCGGCATCCTGGTCCTCGGCATGGTTGCCTTTGCGATCGGCACCGCGAGCGGCGTCATAATGGGCAAATTGCTGAACAAGATATCGGCGCAGCCCATTAATCCGCTGATCGGCGCGGCCGGTGTATCCGCAGTTCCAATGGCCGCGCGCGTCGCCAATAAGGTTGGACTCGAGGCCAACCCGCACAATATTCTGCTAATGCATGCCATGGGACCGAATGTCGCCGGCGTTATCGGCTCAGCCGTAGCAGCCGGCATCATGATAATGTTCGCTTCTTGAACAAATGCCCGGAGACAGCGGGCGGTCATTAGTCTGGATGTGAAGATAATGTCTTTATCAATAGTCATTCCCGCGAAAAACGAATCGGCCTCGATCGGGGGGATTGTCACGGCCGCAAAAGAAGCCTGGCCGGATGCCGAGATTATCGTTGTCGATGACGGGTCAAGTGATACGACTGCCGAGGTCGCGCGTTCCGCGGGTGCCACGCTGGTTCAGCACCCGGAGAGTCTTGGCAACGGCGCGGCGGTGAAAGCAGGCGCCAGGATTGCGCAAGGCGACATCATCGCGTTCATGGACGGTGATGGCCAGCATGACCCGAAAGAGTCTTGCGCCGCTATTGCAAAAACTCGACGAGGGTTACCACATGGCCGTGGGCGCGCGCGACTCCGGCTCCCACGCCAATGTGGGCCGGCTTTTCGCCAACGGCTTTTACAATGGCGTCGCGTCGTTACTGACGGGGCGGAGAATTCCGGACCTGACGTCGGGTTTCAGGGTGGCTCGCGCCAAGCTGTTCAAAGAATTTCTTTACCTGTTGCCGAACGGGTTTTCCTATCCGACGACGATAACCATGGCTTTTCTGCGTTCGGGCTACCCGCTCTGTTTCGTGCCGATCGAGGCCGCGAAGCGCGTCGGCAAAAGCCACATTCGGCCGATTCGGGATGGCATCCGCTTCATGGTGATTATTTTCAAGATCGCGACGCTGTATTCACCGCTCAAGATTTTTCTTCCCGTCAGCGCACTGTTCTTTGTCACGGGCCTGGGCTACTACGGGTATACGCTGGCGACTGTCGGCCGGTTTACGAACATGAGCCTGCTCGTGTTCAGCGCTTCGGTCATCGTGTTCCTTATCGGCCTGATTTCAGAACAGATAACGGCGCTTACCTATAGCAAGTCCTGAGGGACGGCGGCGCGGCAAAAACGATACAGTTGGCGCGTGACACGGCGCTAGCGCTTGTAGTGGTCCGCAAGCACTTGTGCCACGCAACTCGTCAGTCGTTTGCCGGTTTCAATATGCAGGAACTCGTTGGGACCGTGCGCATTGGACTTGGGGCCCAGCAGCCCGGTAATCAGGAATTGCGCTTTGGGAAAGCGCTCGCCGAGCATGCCCATGAACGGAATCGTGCCGCCCGTGCCCATGTACATCGACGGTTTGCCGAAGAACGCTTTCGACGCTTTGTGCATAGATGCTTCGAGCCAGTCGGCGACCGCCGGCGCACTCCAGCCAGCCATGGTCGATTCGACCTCGAATGAGACGTTTGCCAACGGTGGGCTATCGGCCTCGAGCGCTTTTTTCACCGCGTTCGCTGCGTCGTCTGCATCACAGGTAGGCGGCAACCGGAAGGATAATTTCAGCGTCGTAAAGGGCAAGAGCACGTTGCCGGCGTCGATCAGCGCCGGCATTCCTTCCGCGCCCGTTACAGCCAACGTTGGTCGCCACGTGTTGTTGAGCAATAGCTCCGCGTTGGACTCCGCGGGGATGGGATTCTTGACGGCCCAGGGGAATTTCTCGTAGGCCGAATTCTTGAGGGTTTCGGCGGCGAGCTTCGCCTGTTCCAGGCGCTGCTCCGGGATATCGACATGCAGCTCGTCGAGGAGGACCTGTCCGTTGGATTCGTCTTCGATACGACTGATGAGCTGGCGGGCGATCCTGAAACTCGATGGCACGACTCCACTGGCTGTGCCCGAGTGCACGCCCTCGGTCAGCACGTCGACGCGCAGCATGCCCGTCAGGTTGCCGCGCAGGGAAGTTGTGCACCATAGCTGGTCGTAGTTGCCGCATTCGGCATCGAGGCAGACGACCAGGTCGGGCGAGCCGATGCGGTCTTCAAGCAGGTCGATGTAATAGGGCAGGTCGAAACTGCCGCTTTCCTCGCAGCCTTCGATGATTACCACGCAGTGCGCGTGTGGAATGTCCTGTTCCTGCAAGACACGAATCGCAGTCAGGGAACCGAACGTTGCATAGCCGTCGTCGGCACCGCCGCGTCCATATAATTTGCCGTCCTTGATAACCGGCGTCCATGGATCGAGGTCGTCATCCCATCCGCTGAACTCCGGCTGCTTGTCGTAATGGCCGTACAGCAAAACGACATCGTCGGACTGGCCGGGAATATCAATAAACAGAATCGGCGTACGGCCCTCGATGCGTACGATTTCAACCTGCATGTTTTTGATGGGCTGCTTCCGGCTCCAGGCCTCGAGCATCGCAACAGCCTTTTCCATGTGGCCGTGTTTCTCCCAGTCGGGGTCAAACGACGGTGACTTGTTCGGAACCTTGATGTATTCCGATATCTCGGGAATGATCGAGTCATCCCACATGTTGTTGACGAAGTCGGCGGCTTGCTTGTTGTTCATTGTTTTTTAGTCCGTTATCAGTGAGCGAATCAGGGTGCGCGTCATGCGTTCCGTCGTGATGAATTCCCAGCTGTAGGAATCATACTTTGCCAGAGGATTGGCTTCGAGCACATCATCGCTGCTGTTGCCCTGGTCGAGCAGCGCTTTTACCATCCCTCTGCCATCGATTAACATGTCGATGTCGGCCTTCATGCCGGCTCTGTCCGTTAACGATCCATGGCCCGGTATGATTTTCGTTTTATCGTCGGCCATGGACAGGATTTCCTGCTGCGCGGCAATGTAGCCGTCGACCGTGCCACCGTTGTCCAGGTCAATGAACGGGAAGATGCCGTGAAACAGGATGTCGCCTGTGTGAATGACGTTTGCACCCGGAAAGTATATTGCCGCGTCACCGTCGGTATGGGCATTTGGCAGATGTTTGACCCGCGCCTCGATTTTGCCGAGGTGGAAAGTTACGCCATCACCGAAAGTAACGACCGGAAGTCCTCCCGGACCACCAGCGCCCGATGCGTCCGGCAGCAGCCGTTTGCGGATGTTGTCGTGGGCGAAAACGACAGTGCCGTTGTCCGCAAAGTACGCATTGCCACCGGCATGGTCGCCGTGAACGTGCGTATTGATCATGAAGTCGATCGGACCACCCGCCGTCTCGGTAACGTGCGCCAGCAGGTTTTCGGCAAGTGGCGGTAAGCCGTCGTCAACCATTGCCACATGATCTTCGCCAACAAGTACGGCCATGTTACCGCCGCCAAAGCCGCCCTTGGCCTCGACCATGAAGATGCCGGGTTCGATTTCAGCGGAACTGAATGTGATTTTGGCGTCCTGGGCAAATGCCAGCGACGCCAAGAATAAAGGCAGAACGACGAGCTTTTTCATCACGGTCTCCGGAATTCACGGGACGGTGATTGTATCTCAGAAATCGCTACTGGCGACCCGGAAACGAAAACTGTGCTTTTTCGCGAACGCCACCCGACGGCCAGCGCTGCGTAATTGTCTTGCGACGCGTGTAGAAACGAACGCTGTCCGGACCGTAGGCATAAAGATCGCCGAACAGGGAACGTTTCCAGCCGCCAAAGCTGTGGTAAGCGACGGGCACAGGCAGCGGTACGTTGATGCCAACCATGCCGACCTTGATGTTGTCGGCAAAATAGCGGGCGGCCTCGCCGTCGCGCGTGAAAATGCAGGTACCGTTGCCGTATTCGTGATCATCGATGAGTCGCATCGCCTGTTCTTCGGATTCGGCTCGCACTACGCACAGCACGGGGCCGAAAATCTCTTCCTGGTAGATGCGCATGTCCGACGTCACTTTGTCGAACAGGCAGGGTCCGAGGAAGAATCCGTCTTCATGCCCTGCAACGACAAGGCCACGACCATCGGCGACGAGGTCGGCTCCCTCTTGCACGCCGAGGTCGACATAGCCCTTCACTTTTTCAAAATGCGCTTTGGTAACCAGCGGGCCCATCTGGTTGGTATTGTCCGTTCCAGCGCCGACCTTCAGATTTGCGATTTGCTCCTGCAATTTGTTGACGACGATATCCGCGGTTTCGTCGCCGACGCATACGGCCACCGAGATCGCCATGCATCGTTCGCCACAGGAGCCAAACGCCGCTCCCATGAGGGCGCTGACGGCATTGTCCACATCCGCATCGGGCATCACGATGGCGTGATTCTTCGCGCCACCGAGCGCCTGTACGCGCTTGCCGTTTTTTGTGCCCGTTCTGTAGATGTACTCCGCAACGGGCGTTGAGCCCACAAAGCTCACTGCCTGAACGCGACCGTCATTGAGTAATGTGTCTACGGCTTCCTTATCACCATTGACGAGGTTGAACACGCCGTCGGGCAAACCGGCTTCCTTGAACAAGCGTGCGACGATCATAGGCGCGGTCGGGTCTTTTTCCGACGGCTTCAGTACGAAAGTATTGCCGCAGGCGATCGCCATCGGGTACATCCACATGGGCACCATCGCCGGAAAATTGAAGGGTGTAATTCCAGCCACAACACCGAGTGGCTGATGGTCGGACCAGCTGTCGATTCCAGGCCCGACATTGCGCGTGTATTCGCCTTTCAATAGCTCCGGGATTCCGCAGGCATAGTCAACGACTTCGACGCCACGCCCGAACTCACCCATCGCGTCGTCCAGAACCTTGCCATGCTCGTTGGTGATGGCGGCAGCGATCTCGTCGGCGTGTTCCTCCAATAGCTGTTTGAAACGAAACATGATGCGTGCCCGCTTTGCGGGCGGCGTATTGCGCCATGCGGGAAATGCCGCTTCAGCAGCCGCGATCGCATTCTCGACGGTTTGTTGTGATGCCATTGCAACGTGCCGGGTCACCTTGCCGGTCGCCGGATTTGAAATCGGTTCGGGCCGATTGTCATCCGCGACGTCCACGCCGTTGATGAAGTGGCCCACGACGTTCGCAACGTCAATTTTGCTTGCAGGTCTGGCGCTCATAGTGTCTCCGGGTATTGTTCGCAGCTACTCGATCGTATCGAGGACGCGACGAATCGTCTCAAACGATTTTTGCATCTCATCGGGCTTGGAATTCAGGAAAGGCGAGAACTGCAGTGTGTCCATGCCGTTGCGGATCACCAGGTGCTCGTCCCAGAAGCACTTCTTGTGCGCTTCGCCGCCACGAGCGCCCGGGGCGCCTTCGCGCGGCGCCATTTCGATGGCACCCATCAGGCCGAAATTGCGCACATCGATAACGTGCTTGTGATCGGCGAATGAATGCAGCAGGTCTTCGAAATGCTGTTCCAGTGCGGCGGCCTGTTCAAACGTGCCTTCCTCTTCGTAAACATTCATCGTGGCGAGCCCCGCAGCCGCAGCGACCGGGTGCCCCGAGTACGTGTAACCGTGGAAAAGCTCGATCATATGCTCCGGTCCCTGCATGAACGCGTCGTAGATCGAGTCGCGAACCAGCACCGCGCCCATCGGGATTACGCCGTTCGTAAGGCCTTTGGCTGTTGTAATGATGTCGGGCATCACGCCGAAACGCTGCGCACCGAAGGGCCGGGCGAGACGGCCGAACGCGGCAATGACCTCATCAAATATCAGCAGAATGCCATGCTTGTCGCAGATCTCCCGCAGCCGCTCGAGGTACCCGACTGGTGGCGGCAACACACCCGTGGAACCGGCAACCGGCTCGACGATGACAGCCGCGATGTTGCTGCCGTCGTGCAGCGCACAAAGCCGTTCGAGGTCGTCAGCGAGGTGCGCTCCCCATGCGGGTTGTCCCCGAGTGAACGCATTGTGTTCGAGGTCGTGCGTGTGACGGATGTGATCCACGCCCGGAATCAGGTTGGGACTAAACACCTTGCGATTCGGAACCATGCCGCCGACGGACATACCTCCGAAGTTCACGCCATGATAACCGCGTTCGCGGCCGATCAGCCGCGTGCGATTTCCTTCACCGCGAGCGCGGTGATAGCCGAGCGCTATCTTCAGCGCCGTATCGACCGACTCGGAACCCGAATTCGTAAAAAAGCACCTCGTGATGCCCTCCGGCGCCATGGCTGTGACCCGGTCCGCCAACGCGAGGGCCTTGTCATTCGTGACCTGGAAGCCCATGCAGTAGTCGAGCGTTGCGACCTGTTCCTGAACAGCTTCGACAATCTTCGGGTGGCAGTGGCCAAGACCCGAGGTCCAGAGCCCCGAGAATGTGTCGTACAGCGTCGAACCGTCGCTGGCCGTGTAGTAATGGCCCGATGCGCCGGTAATCACCCTGGGTTTCTTCTTGAAATCACGATTGGCCGTAAACGGCATCCAGTAGGCGTCGAGGTTCTTGAGGGCGGCGCTCATCATCCATTCTCCGGTGTGTTTCGCGGCAGGGCCTACGAGTGTACGCCTGCACAGCATTGTTAAACAATGAGTTATGTTGGAATTCATAAGCTATTGTTTTTATTATATAAGGCGCGCAAAATGTTTACTAATAGTAAACACTCAAACAGGGGACAGCGATGGATCAACAAATCGGACGGCGACTGCGCGAGGTGCGCGAGCGGCTGGCGTTATCGCAGCGACAGCTCGCACGACAGTCCGGCGTGGCCAACGCGACTATTTCGCAGATCGAATCGAGCAAGCTCAACCCCACGGTCAGCATGCTGAAGCGCATCCTCGACGGTATTCCGATCAGCCTCGGCGAGTTTTTTGGTGACGAGTACGAGGTGCGTGACAAGGTTTTTTTTCGTGCCGCCGACCTTACAGAAATCGCCGACGGTGGCGTTTCATTTCGGCAGGTAGGCGCCAGCCTCACCAGCCGGGCCATCCAGCTCATCCAGGAGTGCTATCAGCCCGGGTCAGGCACGGGCAGACACGCGATTACGCACGAAGGAGAGGAGTGCGGCATTATCCTGAGCGGTCGGCTGGAGGTTACCGTCGGCGAGGATACGGCCGTATTGTCCAAAGGCGACGCCTACTACTTCAAAAGCACCCAGCCACACCAGTTTCGCAACAAGTGGCATGAGCCCTGCGAGTTGATCACTGCCTGCACGCCGCCGACGTTTTGATCGCCGACAAAAAATAAGTGTTTCTACTGTGGCAAACAGCAGTCGATTAGTGGCAAGGTTACGGCCCCCAGGTTGTCCACCAGAATCAGGAACACAATGAGCCAGTTTGGCACAGAATTTTGCGACGAAATTTCGATCGTGCGCTACGAAGATGGTGCGTGGCAGGCACCGTCAATCCAGCCGCTTGCGCCGCTGCCGATGCACCCGGCGGCGCACGTTTTTCATTACGCCAGCACCTGTTTCGAGGGCTTCAAAGCGTATCGATGGAAGGACGGCAAGGGCCATATTTTCCGGCTTCACGATCACGTCGCGCGAATGCAAAGAAGTGCGGCGTCGCTGCGCCTGCCTGTGCCGGATGCCGATATGTTGGCGGACATGGTCAAAGCCCTGGTTGCACATCATTTGCCAGACATTCCGGAGCCACCAAGCTCGCTTTACCTGCGACCCACACTGATCGGCACGCTTCCAAATATCGGCGCGGCGGCGGCGCCATCGACCGAGGCGACCTTGTTCGTATTGGCATCACCGGTCGGCGACTACTTCGCCGGTGGGGCAGCCACGCTCAAACTCCTGGTCGAAGATCACCGCGCGAGGACAACCGAACAGCTTGGCAGCACCAAAACGGGCGGCAACTATGCCGCTGCGCTTGGCCCGACGCTCGAGGCCAAGGAAAAATACGGTGTTGATCAGGTTCTGTTTTGCCCGAACGGGGACGTGCAGGAGACGGGCGCTGCGAACTTCCTCCTGATCAGCGACGACGAGATCATCACCAAACCACTCGATACGTCGTTCCTGCACGGCATGACGCGCGATTCGATCCTGAAGCTTGGCGCTGAACTCGGCTACAAGATCAGTGAGAAGAATTTCACCGTTAACGAGTTGCTCGAATGGGTGTCGACCTATGAGGCAACCTTATCCGGCACGGCGGCGTGCCTGTCGCCCGTTGGTGCACTTGTTTACAACGGGGAAGAGATTGCTGTGCGCGACGGTAACCCGGGTGCGAACACCGCGAGACTACAGAAAGCCCTGCAGGATATTCAGTACGGTCTCGCAAAAGATACCCACGGCTGGCTGACCGAAGTCGGCTAGCGCGCGTCAGATGGCTTTCGAGAAGCGGTTGTCGTTCTCGGCCTGGTCGATATAACGGTCAAAGACCATCGCAATACTTCTGAGCAACAATCGGCCTTTTTGCGTAATGGCGACGCCGGACTCATCCACTTCAACGAGTTCGTCTTCGGCGAGGGGAGCCAGCCGCTTGATCTCGGTGGCAAAGTACTTGCGAAAATCGATACCGTGTTCGGCGCCGAAATCGTCGAATGACAGGCTGTCGTAGCACATCAATGCCTGGATGACGTCGGCACGCAGCAAATCGTCGTCGTCGACTTCAATACCTTTCCGTATTGGCAATTCACCGCTTTCGATCAACGCCTCGTATTCCATCGTCGTTATAGCGTTCTGCGCAAACAGGTTGCCGATATGGCTGATGCCGCTGACGCCGAGCGAAACGAGGTCGCAATGGCGGTGCGTTGAATAACCCTGGAAGTTGCGTTGTAGCGTGCCGTTGCCGCGCGCTTCGACGAGTTCGTCGTCAGGTAATGCGAAATGATCCATACCGATGTAGATGTAACCCGCATCACACAGCTTGTCGATCGTGTGGCGCAACAATTCCAGCTTGGTTTCGGGCAGCGGGATATCGTCGGCGTTGATCATGCGCTGACCCTTGAAACGCTGCGGCAGGTGCGCGTAGTTGTAAACGGCGAGCCGGTCCGGTTCCATCGCGATCACGAGATCCAGCGTCGTATTGAAACTGTCGACGGTCTGGTGTGGCAGACCGTAGATGAGATCGAATGAAATCGACCCGAAACCCGAATCAACAGCGCTTTTCACGAGATTCCGCACTTCGTCCGGCGTCTGGGCACGATTCACAGCTTCCTGCACATCGGGATCAAAATCCTGGATGCCGAGACTCAAGCGGTTGAAACCGAGTTCGGCAAGGTGTCGGATGCGATCCGCGTCGACGGTCCTCGGGTCCACCTCGATTGAAAACTCGCGATTCTCGCTGTCATCGAAATTGAACGCATTGCGCAAGTGATCCATAAGGTCAGCGAGTTGATCACGGTCGAGGTAAGTCGGCGTGCCGCCGCCGAAATGCAACTGTTCTATTTTGCGGCTGCGATCAAACAGCGCCGCCTGCATATCGATTTCCCGATACAGCATCTCGAGGTAGCGATCGACGCGCGCCTGGTTGTGCGTGACTATCTTGTTGCAACCACAGTAATAGCAGAGCGAGTGACAAAACGGGATGTGCACGTACAAAGACAGCGGCACGTCGCTGTCGTTGCTTGCGATGGCGTGACGTTTGTAATCGTCTTCCGTTACGTGGTCGCTAAACTGCAGGGCCGTCGGATATGAGGTGTAACGAGGCCCGCGGCCCCCATGGCGCACGATGAGGTCCGTGTCGAAGCAGACGCCCGTATGGCCCTGTGATTGGTCGGTATCGGTAATCATGGGTACAAATCGTCCTTGATTTTGTTGCCTCCGGCCATGGGTAATTGCCGAAATTTCACTGTGGTTTGGCGCTCAGGCACGCCGCAGGGCGTGAACGAGGTAAAGCGCGACCGTGAACAGCAGCATGGCCACGGCCTGGTGCGCGGCCCCGAGCACGACCGGAACGGCGAGCAACAGGGTAGCGATGCCGAGAGCAACCTGCAGTACGGAAGTGTGCAATAACGCGTTCACAGCGGGCCGCGCGCGTTTTGGGAAATCCGCTTTTCGGGCATGGAACCAATAGACCACAATGGCAACGAAAGTTGTGAGCGCAAGCCAGCGATGATCGAACTGCACGGTCGTCATGTTGTCGAAGAAATTTCGCCAGAACGGCTCGAGGGCCATCAGTCCTGGTGGTAACCAGTAGTCACCCATCATCGGGAACGTGTTGTAGATCTTGCCGGCCTTGAGCCCGGCGACGAAGCCGCCCGAAATAATCGTCACGGACGCCAGCGCAGCGAGGGCGAGCGTTTTGCCGTACCAGGGATGCTTTGCTGCCGTTCCGGGCGCCGGAAACAGCAAAGACATCGCGACCCAGAACATATACGCATAAATTAGAAACGCGGCGACCAGGTGTGCGGTGAGTCGGTACTGGCTGACATGCGGCACATCGATGAGGCCACTCTTCACCATGTACCAGCCAAGCAGGCCCTGCAGTCCGCCCAGCACGAACATCAGCAGGTATTTCGGCCACTCCTTCTTCTGGATGTAGCCCCTGATCACGAAAACGACGAACGGTATGAGAAAAACGATACCAATCGTCCGCCCGAGCAGTCGATGCAGGTATTCCAGCCAGTAGATGCCCTTGAATGCGTTGACATCCATGTGGGAATTGACGTTTTGAAATTCGGGCGACTGCTGGTAAAGCTCGAATACGCGTTGCCATTCTGCGCCGTTCATCGGTGGCAGAATACCCATTAAGGGTCGCCAGTCGACCATCGAAAGACCGGACCCGGTCAGCCGCGTGAAGCCGCCCAGGACGACCATCGCAAACACCAGTCCGCAACAAACCAGTAGCCAAGTTGCGACCGTGCGATCCTGTGCGATTTTTTCCACGTCATTTTCCATTTACAAAAGCGCCTGCCTGTTGCGGCAAGGGTCAGCCAGGCAGTCGTCGACCGCGCAGCCGCCGGGCTGCGGATCGGTAGCTCAAAACTGATTTCGGACATGCGCGTTCATCGTTCCTGGGTGAACGCCGCAAACTACAGGCCCCGGTACGCCGACGTCAATGCACGAACACCGCCGGGTCATGCTGTTAAGCAGGTCGGTTTTACGTGCTAATCTGCGCGCATGCGGATCAAAGACTGCAACAACATCATGGACTTCCGGCGTATCGCGCGCCGCAGACTGCCGGCTCCGGTGTTCCACTACATGGACGGTGGTGCTGACGACGAGTGGACGCTTGCTCGCAATACAGATGCGTTTAATGACTACGAGCTGCTGCCCTCGCAGCTTTCGGACGTTAGTACCATAGACCTTAAGTCGACGCTGTTCGGACAAGCCGTCGACTGGCCCGTCATGATCG
The DNA here is from genome assembly GCA_963841165.1 of uncultured Gammaproteobacteria bacterium. Classification (GTDB taxonomy): domain Bacteria; phylum Pseudomonadota; class Gammaproteobacteria; order Steroidobacterales; family Woeseiaceae; genus UBA1847. The sequence continues at coordinate 43,488 of CAWJCA010000008.1, forward strand.
CACCGACCGGCGCCTCGAAACTGTTTCACCGTGACGGCGAGCCCGCTGTTGTCCGTGCTGCCGAGAAGTTCGGCATGATCTACAGCTTGTCGACGCTCGGTACGACAACAATCGAGGATGCGGCGGATGCGGGCCGTTGCCCGAAGATGTTTCAGGTTTACGTCTTCAAAGACCGGGGGCTGACGCAGGACTTCATCGCTCGCAGCAAGGAAAGGAAATATGCGGCGCTGTGCCTGACGGTCGATACGCCGCTGGCCGGCAACCGGGAGCGCGACATCGTTTACGGCATGTCTGCGCCCCCCAAATTCAAGTGGCGTAGCGCGATCAGCTACGCGCGACATCCCGGATGGCTCTACCGGGCACTGGTCCGCAAGGACCTCGACCTCGTGAATATTACGAGCAGCGACGCGGGCGCGAAAATCGATAGCGGAGTGGTCGAATATATCAACAGCCAGTTCGATCGCTCATTGACCTGGAAAGACGTCGAGTGGCTGGCCGGCCAGTGGGATGGCCCGCTGGTCATCAAGGGCGTACAGACCGTTGCAGATTGCCGCAAAGCCGCAGACTCGGGTGCGACTGCGGTCATGCTCTCTAATCACGGCGGTCGCCAGCTCGAATCGGCACCGGCTCCGGTTGACTGCATAGCGTCGGTTGCTGATGCGCTGCACGACCGGCTGGAAATCATCTGCGATGGCGGTATCCGTCGTGGCACCCATGTTGCAAAAGCCCTCGCGCTGGGAGCGAACGCCTGCAGCATCGGTCGGGGCTACCTTTATCCGCTGGCGGCCGGTGGTCAGGCAGGCGTTGAACGCGGACTTTTGTTGCTGCGCACCGAACTGGAACGGACGATGGCGTTGCTCGGCTGCGACCGCGTTAACAAACTTGGCGAGCGGTATATTCAGCATCGGGCGTGACGCGCCGGACAATATCACGTGAAATGCGATGCAATTGGGGGTACCATTTCTCGAGCCCCGACCACCATGGCGCGGCGTTGGAACCGTCCTTGTGACGGATAGCAAGTTAAGAGGTAGTTATGTCAGGCGAAAGAGTTACAGGAACCGTCAAGTGGTTCAATGACGACAAGGGATTTGGTTTCATCGAGCGTGAAGGTGGGGCGGACGTTTTCGTTCATCATACCGCGATCCAGATGGAAGGCTTCAAAACCCTCAAGGAAGGACAGAAAGTCACGATGGAAGTGACACAAGGACAAAAAGGACCGCAGGCCGAAAACGTCATGGCCGACTAGGTTGTTCTTGTAGCGAAGAATCGGCGCGTTGCCGATTCGTGTTTGCTCAACCAGGCCACCAGCCGCTGGTGGCCCTCTCGGTATGCCTGCGTGTATTACGATCGAACATGACTGCCGCGCAATACGATCATCGATTGTTGGCCGATAAGAAAAAAGTCAGTTGAAACTCCGAATCAAAGACAATTCCATCCGATTGCGCCTCACGCGTGGCGAGGTCGAGGCATTGCGCCAAAACGGCATCGTGGCTGCAATCACGGGCTTTCCGGGCGGCAGGTCGCTTCAATACCGGGTTGAAAGCAGTCCGGCCAGCGTCAAACCGGCCGCATTCTTCTCTGACAATGCAGTCACGGTTCGTCTGCCCGAAGCGGCCGTCCTCGCCTGGGCAACCACAGAGCAGGTTTCCTTGCCCGGCGAACAGGTACTCGACGACGGGGACACGTTACAGATCCTCGTAGAAAAAGACTTTGCCTGCCTCACAGGGAGAGAGGATGAGGACGAGTCTGATATGTATCCGCATCCTCAAGCGGGTACGAATAGCTGTTAGTCGTGGCGGCTCGCTACGCGAAATTTTATCCGGAGACGATCCGCTTTCTTGAGCAGCTGGCGGCCAACAATAACCGTGAGTGGTTCCAGGAACACAAGGGCCGCTACGAAGAGCAGGTCCTCGATGTTGCGCTTCGGTTTATCCAGTCAATGCAGGATCCGCTGGCGGATATCGCACCGCGTTTTGTGGCCGTGCCGACACGTGTCGGTGGCTCGTTGATGCGCGTGTACCGGGACACGCGATTCTCAAAAAACAAAACGCCCTACAAGACCAACATTGGTATTCAGTTTCGTCATGAACGGGCCAAAGACGTGCACTCACCGGGCTATTACGTTCACGTAGCACCCGACCAGGCATTTATCGGTGTCGGCATGTGGCGGCCGGATTCCGATCCACTGCGCCGGATTCGCGAACGTATAGCGACACGACCGGCCGAGTGGAAACGTGTCCTGAGCGATCGCTCGTTCAAACGACAGTTTGAGCTTGGTGGCGAATCCCTGCTGCGTCCACCACGCGGATTCGACAAAGACCATGAGTGCATCGACGATATCAGGCGCAAGAGTTTCATCGCCGTCAAAGAGTTTGAAACAAAAGACTGTTTGAAGCCGCAATTCCAGCGTAGCGTCGAAACGTCCTTCAAAACGGCGGAGCCGTTCATGCGTTTTCTTTGCGAGGCCGTCGGCGTCAGGTTTTGAGGGTTTTTGTCAATTCCCGCAACAGCAGCTCCGGGTCCGGGCGGTCCGAAATCTGCTTGGATAACTCGGTATAGCGAATGATGCCTGCCGCATCGATGACGAGGGCGGTCGGCCAGATCGTATCGCGTCCGTATTCCTTGTTGTAGTCGGCGGGCACCCCGGCTTCATGCAACAATCCCAGCTGTTCGGTAACCACCAGGGAATCGTCGAGCCAGAAGTCGAACTCAACCTCGAAAAATTGGGCTACGCGGCGCGTCGTTTCCAGCGGCTTCGGTGTCAGAAGTACCAGCTTTGCCCCAAGGTCGATGATGTCCTTGTAGTATTTCGTAAGGTTGCTGACCTGGGTGCTGCAGAATGGGCACCAATTGCCGCGCACGAAAAGAATAACGGCCGGCGCGCCGTGCAGTGCAGTTGATCGGACGGGATCGCCCTGTTCGTCAGTGGCATGAAAATCGGGCAATGGACGACCGGGCTTGAGCTGCGCCGGCACGGGGCGCTGGCCTCTCCTGGCGACCCAGATCCAGGCGCTTAGCAAGCACGACAACGATGCCGGTAGTGATTGCCAAAATCGCAGTGGTCATTGATTCAGTATCGCCCTGTATGGGACATGGACACAAGGTACTATTTATGGATACTGGCCCGACTGAAGGCATCTACGTTTCTGACGAATAAGACTATGGCGAGTAATCCAGTCATCTGGTCACCTGACGCGAACCGCGTTCGTGAATCGGCCATGTATCGATTCATGCAACAGGCTGGATTCGACGATTACGAATCGCTTTATCAGTGGTCGGTGGATGATTCGCCCCTGTTCTGGGAAGCAGTTTGTGATTTCTGCGAAATTCGTTTCGACAAGAACGCCGATCAGACGCTTTTGCGCCCGGACAACATCATGGACGCCGGCTGGTTCGACGGCAGTCAGCTGAACTATGCCGGCAACCTGCTGCGCCATGACGGGGATACAACGGCAATTGTATTTTTCGGCGAAAATGGAGCGCGTCGCGAGCTCAGCCACACGCAACTTCGCGCTGAGGTCGCATCTATTGCGGCCGGGCTCAAATCATCAGGCGTCGGTAAAGGCGATCGCGTCGCCGGTTTCCTGCCCAACTGTCCCGAGGCCGTTATCGCAATGCTCGCGACAACCAGTCTCGGCGCAATCTGGTCTTCGTGCTCGCCGGACTTCGGGATAAACGGTGTCGTTGACCGCTTCGGGCAGATACAGCCCAAGGTGCTGTTCGCGCCCAACGGCTACGTCTATAACGGCAAGGTCTTTGACACGCGTTCGATAGTCGAAGGCGTGGCGGAAAAAATACCGGGCATCGAGCGCATCGTCATTGTTCCATTCATAGACAAGCTCCCAGCGGACACATCGCCTGGTAGCGCTGTCAGCTGGGGCGAGTTCGCTGTCGCCGCTTCATCGATTTCTTTCACACCGGTCGAATTCGATCATCCCCTGTACATCATGTTCTCCTCGGGTACGACGGGCGTTCCAAAGTGCATCGTCCACGGACACGGCGGAACATTGCTGCAACACATGAAAGAACACGTGTTGCACACTGACATACGCGCTGGGGATCGGCTGTTCTATTTCACGACCTGCGGCTGGATGATGTGGAACTGGCTGGTCAGCGGACTTGCAGCGGGCGCCACGCTGGTGCTTTTCGACGGCTCGCCGTTCTGGAAAGACGGTCGCATTTTATGGGAAATGGCCGCCCGTGAGCGCGTGACCATTTTCGGCACAGGTGCAAAGTATATTTCTGCTCTGGAAAAAGCCGGCGTCCGTCCCAGGGACGATTTCCAGCTGCCTGAGCTACGCACCGTACTCTCGACGGGTTCGCCGCTCGCGCCGGAGAGTTTCGACTTCGTCTACGACGCGATTGGTGACGACCTTCAACTCGCCTCGATCTCGGGCGGCACCGACATATTGAGCTGCTTCGCGCTGGGTAATCCCGTGCTTCCGGTTCGACGCGGCGAATTGCAATGTCGTGGGTTGGGGATGGCCGTGCAGATTTTCAATGAATCCGGCAAGCCTGTGGTCGGGGAGCACGGTGAACTCGTGTGTACCAGGCCTTTTCCATCAGCGCCGGTAGGATTCTGGAACGACGATGACGGCTCACGCTACCGCGCCGCCTACTTCGAGCGCTTTCCCGGAGTTTGGGCGCACGGCGATTTCGCAGAGCTCACCGATAATGGTGGCATCATCATATACGGTCGCTCGGACGCCGTCCTGAATCCAGGCGGGGTTCGCATCGGCACAGCAGAAATCTATCGGCAAGTTGAGAAACTGGACGAGGTCGTCGAGAGCATCGCGATAGGGCAAAACTGGAAGGATGATGTGCGTGTCGTGCTTTTCGTCGTCCTGCGGGATGGCATGGATCTCGATGCCGCGTTGCAGCAACGGATCCGGGCCGTCATTCGGGAAAATACGACGCCCCGGCACGTACCCGCCAAGATCATCGCGGTCCCGGAAATTCCACGCACAAAAAGCGGCAAGATAGTCGAACTGGCCGTGCGCTCGGTTGTTCATGGAGAACCGGTGAAAAATACCGAGGCTTTGGCGAACCCCGATGCATTGCTGCATTTCGCCGACGTTTCGGAACTGAGCGAGGATTGAAGCCGATGCCAAAAACCGAAATGCTGGGTACCGAAGTAGCACGCGGGCAGGTCCTGCCCGAGTGGATCGATATCAACAACCATATGAACGTTGCCTACTACGTGCTTGCATTCGATCAGGGTGTCGACTTTCTATGGAATCACTTCGGGCTGACCGATGAATACATCAGGACTCACAGCAGCTCGACTTTTGCTGTTGAATCACATATCACCTGGCAACGGGAGTTATCGGAAGCGGATCCGTACATCGTTACGTCCCAGGTTCTCGCTTTTGACGAAAAGCGCATTCACCAGTTCATGCGGATGTATCATGCCGATCAAAAGTACCTTGTGGCGACGGCGGAGTGGATGAATCTGCATGTCGATCTGGAAGTGCGTCGCGTGGCACCATGGCCGGATGAGATTCGCGAACTCATCGCAAAGTACGTTGCGAAGCAGGGCGAGCAGTCCTGGCCCGAAGAGGCGGGGAAAAAAATGAACATAGAAAAACCGCTGTTTAAAGCGAAGGCGGAAGTGGCATGAGCAAGAAATACCTGTTGGCGATCGATCAGGGAACCAGCAGCAGTCGCACCGTCCTGTATGACCATGGGGCGCAGGTGGTGGCACATGCGCAACAGGAATTTCCGCAAATCTATCCGCAGCCCGGCTGGGTCGAACACGACCCGGAAGCCATATGGGGTTCGGTCACGGCGGTTACCGAAAGTGCCATGCAGAAAGCCGGCGCCGTTGCGGCCGATATTTCGGCAATCGGCATTACTAACCAGCGTGAAACAACTCTTATCTGGGATCGTGAGTCCGGCGATTGTGTCTACAATGCGATCGTGTGGCAGGACCGGCGGACGGCGGCGTTTTGTCAGTCACTGAAAGACGATGGCCTCGAATCGAAAATCACAGACAAGACCGGGTTGCGCCTGGATCCGTATTTCTCCGCGACAAAGGTCGGCTGGATTCTCGACAATGTCGACGGCGTGCGTAAACGTGCGGAAGCCGGAAAGCTGGCATTCGGCACGATAGACAGCTTCTTACTCTGGCGGCTAACCGGTGGCCGTGTGCACGCCACCGACGCGACGAATGCCTCACGTACGTTGCTTTTCAATATCCACACCCAGCAATGGGACGACGAACTGCTCGGGATTTTCTCCATACCGCGCTCTTTGCTGCCGGATGTGCGCGACTGCGCCGCCGATTTTGGCACTGCAGTCGACGCTTGCCTGGGTGGTCAGGTGCCGATTTCAGGGATCGCCGGCGATCAGCAAGCAGCCCTGATCGGACAGGCCGGGTTCAGCGACGGCATGACGAAGAGTACCTATGGAACCGGTTGTTTCGTGATTGCTAACACGGGAGACAAAGCGCTGCGTTCTGAGAACCAGTTGTTGACGACGGTTGCCATGCGCATCGACGGGAAGGTGACCTACGGTCTGGAGGGCAGTGTTTTTGTCGCAGGGTCGGCGATGCAATGGTTAAGGGATGAGCTTCGCATAATCGACTCAGCGGCTGATTCTGAAGCGATCGCAAGGAGGACCGGGGTCGTCGAGGATGTTCACGTAGTACCGGCGTTCGCCGGTCTCGGAGCACCGTACTGGGATCCCGACGCGCGCGGTGCGATCCTGGGACTGACCCGCGGCAGCGGTCGTGATGAAATCGTGACCGCGACCCTGCAAGCTGTCGCGTACCAGACTCGTGACTTGGTCAATGCGATGTCCGATGACGGGATCAATCCGAGTGTCATCCGCGTGGACGGCGGCATGGTGGCGAACAACTGGTTCCTGCAATTCCTTGCCGATGTCCTCGACATTCCCGTGGAACGACCGACAAACGTCGAATCGACCGTGCTGGGTGCGGCTTACCTGGCCGGTTACCGCGCCGGCGTCGTCAAGTCCGTCGGTGAATTATCAGCGTTATGGCAACGCGACGAGATTTTCAGGCCGGAGATGAGCACCGAGCAACGGGAGCGTTTGCTTCAGGGCTGGCAGGATGCAGTGAATCGCGTGCGCGCCGTGGAACAGAAACGTTGAAGCTCAGAGCGCGGCAAAAAATCGGCAAGTATCGAATTCTCGGCCGCGTCGCGTCGGGTCCTCTCGCGGATGTCTATCGTGCGTATGACACGATTCAGAACATCAAGGTCGCGCTGAAGATCCCGAAAAAAGACGATCACACAGGGCACGAGGAATTCCTGCACGAAGTTCGTGTCGCAACCAAGCTCAGGCATCCGAATATCCTGCCCGTGCTTAACGCGAGTTATATCGATGGCCACTTTGTCATCGCCATGGAATTGGGCGTGGAGTCGCTCGCGGACCGCATCGAACGTCGCACATCGACGGCCAGGGCGCTGGACCTGGCTGGCCAGGGGCTCGCTGCACTGGCGCATGCGCATGATCACAGAATTATTCATTGCGACATCAAGCCGGAGAACTTCATCCTGTTTGCCGGCAATCAGCTCAAGCTTGGCGACTTTGGCTTCGCGAAACTCAGTTTGCGGACGCTCAAGGCCTCAGGCTCGGGCACGATCGACTACATTGCGCCGGAACAGGCGATGGGGCGTCCGAAGTTTCAATCGGACGTATTTTCGATGGGACTGGTTTTGTACCGCATGTTCTCGGGCAAACTGCCCGAATGGCCTTTCGACTGGCCCATGGCGGGTCATGACAAGCTCAGCGCGCGAGTTCGACCCGAACTGATTGAAGTACTCAGGAAGGCCATTCAACTGGACCCGGCAAAGCGCTATCGCGACGCCGTGCAGATGCAATCCGATTTCGAGCGGTCACACAGTCACGCCCGCAAACAAAAACGGCCGAAAGCGAAAAACGGCAGCCGTCGCGGCACGTCCTGGCGGCAATTGCAGTGGCGCGAGTTTCAACGGAAGTTTCGCAAGATCCTGGACACCGGGCACCATTGCCGTCGCTGCGAAGGTCCTGTGTCGGAGAGCATGCAGGCGTGTCCGTGGTGCGGATTCGACAATCCGGCGCGGGGTTCTGAGTCGAAGATGCCGTCGAGCTGCCCTCGCTGTGAACGCGGTGTCAAGAATGACTGGAATTACTGCGCCTGGTGCTATGGGCCGGGCTTTGTGGAAGAGACGTCACGTCACTACCCCGACAAGCGCTATACGGCGCGCTGCGCCAACGACCGTTGTCGTAGTCCTTTGATGCCATTCATGCGCTATTGCCCATGGTGCAGGGTGAAAGTGCGGCGACCCTGGAAGCTGAAAGGCAGCAAACATTCATGCAAGGCTTGCAATTGGGGCATTGCGCGGGAATTCTGGAACTACTGCGCGTGGTGCCGGGAGCCCGTGCGACGCGAATAGGCTTCACAAGGACCGCCGATGAGGAAACGGGTCGAAGATATCCTGTTGCTGGATGCGGCTCACGAGCCGCAACAATTACAGGCGGATGTCGCGGGCGGCATTGCGATAGCCTATTCCTGTCGGGACCCGGGCAAGGAAACCGAGAATGAAGATTCGGTTGCAATCATCCCCTACGGCCCGGGCGCTGCCGTGCTCGTGGTCGCCGATGGCGCGGGCGGATTGCCCGCAGGCAAGCGCGCGTCGCTGACGGCGGTCACGACGCTTGCGGCGTCCCTGCAGTCCGCGATCGAGAAGACCATGTTACTGCGGACGGCCATACTGAACGGTATCGAGGCCGCGAACGAGGCGGTATTGGCGCTGGCCAACGGCTCGGCCACGACGATGACCGTTATTACGATCGAAGGGCTGGTTGCGCGGTCCTACCAGATCGGTGATTCCGAGGCGATCATTGTCGGCCAGCGCGGGCGCATCAAGCTCCAGACGACGGCGCATTCGCCCACGGGTTTCGCCGTCGAGGCGGGCTTTCTGGATGAACGCGACGCGCTGCACCATGAGGAGCGGCACCTGGTTTCGAATTTCCTTGGCACGAACGATATGCGCATAGATGTCGGTGCCACGGTCAAACTCAACCCGCGTGATACGGTCATCGTTGCCAGCGACGGACTGATGGACAACGTGCACGTTGACGAAATCGTCGAGTACGTTCGCAAGGGACCTCTGACTGATGCGGTCGCGAGTGCCGTCGGTCTGGCCGCGCAACGCATGCACACGGCTCATGACGGAGAACCCAGCAAACCGGACGACCTGTCATTGATCCTGTTTAGAAAGCCCGATCGCGGCACGACTTAACAGTATCAAGAGCTTAGGTGTTGATCGTGCTCATAGCGCGTATTATCGTGATCTCTGCGGAACATAACGTCCCGGTAGCGCTCAAACCTATGAATAGGTGGCGAAAGTCGATGTTTTCGCTGTCAATCTTTTCCGAGAGGCCAAAGATCATGCACCAGACTCACCCAATCCGGTTCCGAAAATCATTCCCGAGGGCTTGCATCGTCATCCTAGCTTCGGCCGTTTTCGTGACGGGTTGCGCGTCGGTGAGTGTCAGTGGTGGCGGCAGCGGCGGTTCGGGCGGCGGCGGTATCGAGCTTCCCGGCGGCGGTCGTCGGGCGCGGATTGCCCGGTGGCGGTTCGTCAGGCGGCGGATTGCCCGGTGGTTCATCAGGCGGCGGAATGCCCGGTGGTTCATCGGGCGGCGGAATGCCTGGTGGTTCGTCGGGTGGCGGTATGCCCGGAGGCGGAATGCCTGGCGGATTGCGGTGGTTCGTCGGGCGGCGGCATGGACGGAGGTTCGTCAGGGAGTCCCTCGGGTGGATCGTCGGGCGGCTCTGGCGGGTCCGGCAGCTCCGGCCCCATGGACAGCGTGGAAATTCCGGGGGACGGTGGAGGCGGTGCTGCGAGCGACTGCAGTGATGGCGGCGTGGTCGGTGGTGGCATCGGCGGTGGCATGGGCTGCGAAGGTGATCAGTCGGGCGGCGTCGGGCAATTCCCGGGTGGCGATGCCGAGCGTGCCGAACAGCTGGGCAAGGAACTGGACGAGTCCGTCGGTGACTTCGATGAAGTATTGATGGAAGAGCAACGCGACATAGAGACCGTCGGCCGCAACACCGAAGGCTATGGAACCGGGTCCGGAAGCGGGTCGGGCGGCAATATCAGCCTGGGTGAACAGGCAGCCGGTGCCCAGGGCGGGGCCAGCGGTGGCGCTGCAGGTGGCGGTGGTGGCGGTGGCGCAGGGAGAGGCAGCGACCCCCTTGAAGGCATGAGTGAGGGCGAACTCGAAAAACGTACGCCGGACGACATTGCGGTCATGATGGACGACGATATTGTGGCCAAGCAGCTGCGAGAAGCTGCGTTGGCAGAAGATGATCCTGAATTGCGCGAACGCCTCTGGGAGGAATACCGCAAGTACAAGGGAATGTAAGAGGTTACATTGCGAACCATGGACAGGATTTTCTTACTTATCGCGTTCTTATGCCTCGCGGGCACGGCGTGTTCTGTCAACGAAGTTGTCGTTGCCGAAGAGACGAAGCTCATCGTGGCCGAGTCACCCGTCGACGAGGCATTGCTGCTTGATATAGGTATCGTCGAATTCGACGCGGGCATCCCTGAAGACAATGATCCGCAGAAGACACGCGTTTTCGAAGAGATACGCACCGCCGAAACGAAATTCCTCGCCTACCATCTGAAGACAACCTTGCAAGGTACCGGGCATTGGGGTGCGGTTCGCGTTATCCCTTCGCGGCGTGCGTTCACCGATATCATCATCAGCGGCGAAATCGAGAAGTCGGATGGCGAGTTTGTCGCCCTGAACATCTCGGTCGACGACGCGGCGGGTCGGCACTGGTTCGCAAAATCCTACGAAACGCAGACCGGCAAGACCTCCTACTCGGAGCGCCGCGATCGCCGGCGGGATCCGTACCAGAAAGTATTCAATGATATTGCCAACGACCTGCAGGCCTTCGTGGCGCAACTACCCGCCAAACAGCTACAGCAGACACGGCAGGTCTCCGAACTGCAGTTTTTCGCGGACATGTCGCCGTTGGCCTACGGCGAGCACCTGCAGGCGGGCGAAGATGGCCTGGTCAGCATCAATCGCTTGCCGGCCGAAAATGATCCCGCTGTTATGCGCTTGCGCCAGATTCGTGAGCGAGATCGGCTGGTTGTTGACACGCTCAACGAGCATTACGCGAACTTCTACTACGGCATTGCGATTCCGTATCGCAGTTGGCGCAAGAATTCCCGTCAGGAGGCCGTCGATTTTCGTGAGGTGAAACGCTCGGCACGAATGCAGGCCCTGGTCGGTGTTGTGGTCCTGGCTGGTTCGCTGGCAATCGACACGAATAGCTCGAACCGCAGGACCAGGAACGTGAATCGCGGCTTGCAGAATATGGGTATCTACGAAGGTTTGAACCGTGTGATTGGCGGATTTCAGCGTAATAGCGAGGCGAGCCTGCACCTTGATACGATCGCGGAGTTGTCCGAGTCGTTCGGCGCCGAAGCGGCCCCCATGGTCGTCAATGTCGAAGGTCAGGAGCGGCGCCTGACAGGAACCGCTGCAGCGCAATACGAAAGCTGGCGCAAATTGCTGAAGGATATTTACGAGGCGGAGACGGGTTTTAGCCAGTCCGCCGACGTGATTGCTCCGGTTCGTACTGCTGAAAGCACGCTGTAACATGGGCAGTAACTAATCGTACGCGATGCCGCTACTCAGCAAAGGAATCCAGCTAGCCGACAGATACACGCTAGACCGACATCTCGGTGGCGGTGGTGAGGCAGAGACCTGGCTGGCAAAGGACCGGCTTACCGGCGCGGCGGTCGCCCTCAAGATAGCAGGCGAGGAACCCGGCGCTGCAGAACGCCTGCGCGGAGAGTGGCAAACCAATATTCGCCTCATGCATGCGCATATCGCGCGCGTATTCGAATTTCACGGTGACGCGGACCGTGCTTTTTACAGCCAGCAATACATCGATGGCCCCGACCTCGGCGAGCTCGCCGGGAGACCGCTGCAACAGGTACTTGCCCCGATCGGATTAATCGCCGACGCGTTGCGCTACGCACACGGCAAAGGGGTTGTGCACAGGGACATCAAGGCATCCAATATCCTGCTGGACCGGAACGGTGCGCCCTATCTCAGCGACTTCGGCGTGGCATCGAAAGTTGGTGCGCACAAAGGCGGCGGCTCGCTGATTGCCCGGAGCCCCCAGTCGCTGGCCGGCGAAGCGGCGCAGCCGGCCGATGATATTTTCGCGTTGGGTGGCTTGATTTATGAATTGGTCAGCGGCCGCTCCCCGTATTCATCGTCGCAGACCGCCAGCGATATTCAAAGCCATACGCCGGAGCCGCTGCAGGCAGCCGACGGTTCAGACATACCGCCGGCTTTGCAGCAGCTGGTCGCCAGTATGCTGGACAAAGACGCGGCGAAACGACCGGACGCTGAGCGCGTCCTGGCAGAATTGCGCGCTGCCGGTTTCTTCCCCGGGCCCGCCAGGATCAAGATCGCGGCGCGACCAACCGTGGCGGACGAGCGCGTGGATACGGTCGAGTCGATCCATCCTGCAAGCCTGGCGCAAACAACGGCACAGGCGGAGGCGGCAAAGGTCCCGCAACCCGGAATCAGCGCAAAGACGCTCGGTATCGCTCTCGGTGTCTTGTTGTTACTGCTGCTGGGGGTTGTATTCCTGCTGCCGCAAACCGTTTCAACGGATCGCGTGCCGACAGCGGCCCGGCAGGCCGCGCCGGCGAGCACGGCGGATCCCGCTGTTGATGACAGCGAAGAAAGCGACCCGTTGCAGGGTCAGTCTCGGGCCAGGCGCGATTACCAACCCGAGTCCCGCGGCATCGGCGGCGAAGAGATCCTGTTTAACGAAAATGAGGCCGATTACAGCGGTCTGGACGAGTCCGGCAGGGCTCGATTCAATGCGGAAATGATTTTGGGCGAGTTGTTGTCGAATTTCGAAACGCTGGAACGACGAGCCGTGCACCGTTGGGCCGGTTTGCAGTTCAAGCGGGCACAAGAGTTTTATGCCGCAGGCGACAAGGCCTACCTCGAGAGGGACTATGCTGCTGCCGAGACCAATTACCTCGATGCGATTTCGGTCGTGGAGCCGTTGTTCGACCAGATCGAGCCGGAGTTTCAAAAGGCGCTCACGGGCGCTCAGACCGCGTTTGAGATCGGCGACAGGCCGGAGGCGCTGCGTCTTTATGAGCTAGCCGTGGCAATCACTCCCAACAGTCCCGTCGCGCGCGCCGGATACGAGCGGACCAAGAATCTGCAAAGTGTTATGCAGCTTGTTGAACAGGGCCTGGCCTATGAAAAGGATATTGAGCTCGAGGCAGCCGAAGCCAGTTTCAGGCAAGCGGTCACTATTGATCCTCTTTGGGAGCCCGCCGTGGACGGCCTGGCGCGTGTGCAGAGAACCCGTATTGAGATGGAGTTCGAGCCAGCGCATGAGTGAAGGTCTCGGCGCACTGGCCGCTGGCGACTACCTCGCTGCACGGGCGGCATTTCGCATGGCAGAGCGGCTGATCCCGGCGTCGCCGGAGCCGGCCGACGGGCTGCTGCAGGTTGATCAGGCATTGCGGCTCGATAACATCAGTGTCCTTGAACAGGAGGCTCATTCACTGGAGCAGGATGAGCATTGGGAGGCCGTCGCGACGACCTACGAGGAGATTCTCAAGATTGACAGCAACCTGGCTTTCGCGATTGATGGACTTTCTCATGCCCGGGAGATGAGTGCCTTGCACAAGAAACTGGATGAGTATCTAAGCGATCCTGACAAGCTCAGTATCCCGTCCGTAATGCAGAAGGCAACCTTGCTGGTCGTCGACATCACGCGAATGCAGCAGATCGGCGCGCGGCTTGCGGCGCAGCGCGACGAACTCTCGCGCTTGCTCAAACGCGCAGTGACGCCGGTTCCGGTAGCGCTGGTTTCCGACAACCTGACCAATGTCTCAGTTTACAAGGTCGGTAACCTTGGCAACTTTACAAGCCGGGAACTGGCGTTGAGACCCGGGACTTACGTGGCTGTGGGCGTTCGTGCGGGCTTTCGCGATGTGCGACTCGAGTTTCGCGTCGCACCGGAAATAGAGATGCAGCCCGTCGTTGTCCGTTGCGAGGAACAGATTTGAGTCTCGATCACTTGTTCATCAGGGACGTGGAGGGCGAGCGCCGCATAGTGGAAAGCCAGCTGCCACTGCGCGTGGGAACCGGTAGCGACTGTACATTGAGGCTGCCTGGCCCCGCCGGGGGAGCACCGGTGGCATTGCTGGATCTGCTCGATGGCGTCCCATTCGTGCAACCGGTTGGCCGGGATACGTCGCTGCAAATCAATGCAATGCCGCTGGAGGCCAGTCGACGGCTCGAGAACGGCGATGAATTGCAGTTCTATGGGAGCCGCATCCGCGTCAGCGTCGATGATGAGCGTGTAGTACTCGACGTTAAACTCGAGGATAGCGCCTACGTTACGACGCCCCCGGAGGACACTGATCGGGAAGGACTCCCGGATGACGAAGCGATCGCGCCAACGGCGTTCCGACGCGCCGCAGAGATTACCGCGCAAATCGAGACGGACACGAAGAGCCCGCTCAAGATCATCGTCGGCAGCGGCCTGGCCTTGTTGTTGCTCGCTTCCTACCTGTTATTCAGCGCGAAATCGGTGGAGTTCGAAATCGACCCGCCGGCTCCTGACGGATTCAACATCGACGGCGGGTGGTTTCGGCTTCCGATCGGTGAACGCATGCTGCTGCGCAAAGGCGCGTACACCGTCAATGTGAAAAAACAGGGTTACTACGACGTCGAGCAGAGCTTCGTCGTCGGCGACGATCAATCGATGACGCTTTCATTAAGCATGCGCAAGAAACCGGGCCAGCTGTTGGTCATTGCGGAACCACCGGTCGACGCAATCGTCACAGTCGACGGCGATCAGGTGGGCAAAGCGCCGTTCGGGCCCCTGGAATTGCAGCCTGGAACACACACGCTGCGCGTCGAGTCGCCGCGGTACCTGCCGTTCACCGATACGATCGAAATGGCCGGACTTGAGCGCTTTGAAAGCCTGCATGTACAGCTGGTGCCGCGATGGGCGAATGTCTCCGTACTGTCGGAGCCGTCGGGTGCTGACGTTTTTGTTGGCGAAGAAAAGGTTGCTGTGACGCCTGCAGTGATTGAATTGCTGGAGGGTACGCACGAGATCACGGTTGCCAAGGACGGATACGCGGCCTGGGATGGGAGCGTGGCGGCCAGGCCAAACGTGGATCAATCGATGCCGCAGATCACGCTGCAACCTGCGGACGCGAAGCTGCTCGTCAACACGATTCCGCGCGGCGCGAATGTCACGGTGAACGGCCGCTACCGTGGCCAGTCACCCATTACATTGTCGTTGTCGCCGGACATCAACTATGAAATTGGCATGTCAAAAGCGGGCTACGGCGTTACGAGTCGCAGTATCAGACTCGGGTCGGCGGCCAGCGACGCGATTACCGTAGATCTTTCCGCCAGGCTCGGCACGGTAACTGTCAGTGTCCAGCCGGAGGATGCCACGGTGTACGTTGACGGCCGGGCCGGCGGAACCGGCAAGACAACCTTGCGCTTGAGTTCGGCGCCACACCGCATAGAGGTGCGCAGGCAGGGTTACCAGTCATGGACGCGCACGGTGACGCCGCGACCGGGGTACCCGCAGACCCTGACGGCGCGGTTGCGGTCGCTGCAATCGGTAGCACGCGATTCGGTTGCACAAACCGTGAGCACAGCGGCGGGTCAGACCATGCGTCGAATCGAAGGGGGCACATTTTCGATGGGTGCATCGCGCGCGGAGCCAGGCCGGCGTGCAAACGAGGTCATACGGCCCGTGACGCTGACGCGACCTTACCTGATCGGTAGTCACGAAGTGACCAACAAACAATTTGCGCGAATTTCGCAAGAACCATGACTCGGGCGCTGATGTCCACGCGTCCCTGGCCGCCGACGATAACCCGGTTGCAAACGTCAGTTGGGAAGACGCAGCGCAATACTGCAACTGGCTGAGTACACAGGAGGGGCGAACGCCCGTGTACCGGCAGGAATTCGACAAGTGGGTACCGATATACCCGACGCCGGATGGCTATCGTCTGCCGACGGAGGCCGAGTGGGTGCTGGCGATACGGTATTCCGGCGGCAAACGGGCACTGAAATTCCCGTGGGGGGACAAATGGCCACCGCCGGAGGACAGTGGAAACCTGGCGGACGTTTCGGCCAGGGAGCTGGTACCGTCAATTCTGCCCGGGTATGACGATGGTTTTGCATCAACGGCACCCGTGGGCAAGTTCAAGCCGAATGCCATCGGTCTCTACGATACGGCCGGTAACGTGGCGGAGTGGGTCAACGACTGGTACACGGTACCAACGCCCGGTATTACCAAGCCGGCGATCGACCCCGTCGGTCCTGAGCGTGGAAGCAGCCACGTCGTTCGCGGTTCCAGCTGGCGCCATTCCGGCATCACCGAATTGCGCTTGAGCTACCGAGATTACAGCGCGACGCCGCGACCCGACATCGGCTTTCGTATCGCGCGGTATGCGGACTAAGCAGCAGGATCAGTATTTCATGAGACAATTGCTTGTCATCGCTGTCAAAAGCTTACGCTGGTCTGGAGGAGGTCCGACATGCATCGGCCGTTGATGTTGTTTTTACTGCTTTTCGCGCTACCCGCCTGGGCGCAGGAATCTGACGATGTCGATCCGGAACCAACGGAGGCAAAGCCCGAGGAGACCGCCGATACGGCTGAAGAGTCGACGGACGAGGCGATTGAAGATGATGATTTTTCGGACGAGCTTTACACCGAAGAAGAGGATGCGTTCATTCCGAGCGAAAACGTCAAGTTCGGGCAATCGATACCCTTCCCCACGGACATTTGATCCATAGCCAGGTTTGCTTTTATGAAAAAGAAGAACATTCCGATCGAGTTCGTCTTCCAGCTCTTTGCGCTCATCATCGCGATCATTGTCGTACACGCCTTCTATGTTTCGGTTGTGCGCCCAAATGCGGTCGAGGTGATTGAGGAACAAAACATGATGGCTGCAGCCGACCCGGACTATGTACGTGATCGCAGCATCTGGGTCCTGATAAAGGATTGGGAACAGGAATCCTGCTTCATCCTGATGTTCTGGGCGCTGGCAATCATGGGCTACAAATCCGTCAGGCTCAGCGGCGAGCGGCGGCTGCTGGAGGTGGACCTCGTGCCGGTCGCGGAGGGGATGCGAATACTCCCCGAAGACACGCGTGAGTTTGCCCGCCAGGTTCAGGCGCTGCCCGAAGATCGCCAGCAAATGCTGCTGCCAAGGGCGTTGCTGAGCGCTTTGCGGCGATTCAGTTCGACTCGCAACATCCAGGACGTTGCGACGAGCACACACACAATTTGCGAATCGGAAGCTGAGAGACTGGACTCGGAGCTGTCAATGATTCGCTACATATCCTGGGCCATTCCATCGATTGGCTTTATCGGCACCGTGCGCGGAATCGGCGAGGCGCTGGCACAGGCCGACAAAGCCGTGCAGGGCGATATCGCAGGTGTAACACAGAGCCTGGGTGTTGCCTTTAACTCGACGTTTATTGCACTGTTGATCAGTATTTTCCTGATGTTCCTCGTCCATCAGCTGCAGCTCATGCAGGAGCGACTCGTGTACGACAGCGAAGCGTATTGCGATGACAAAGTCATTCGGCACATGAAGGCGGACTAGGCAGAGGTTGTCGAATCAGTGGGCATACTTGCAGCACATTTGAACGACGCCGCCATCCTGGTCATTAACGACGAGCGGATTCTCTATCGCGAGCCGGGTTTCGCGCTGCTTGAAGATGACCACCTCGCCACTGGGAGCGAGGCTTATTCCAACGCCAGATTGAAACCTCGCCGGATACACAATCGTTACTGGTCCGACCTCCGAACCGAGCCTCTTGTCGATCCCCGTTTCCAGCACATGAGTACAGCGGACCTGGTCAGCCGCCAGCTGGAACAAATCTGGCAGCGGGCTGCCAAGCCCGGCGACCGGCTCGCGATCGCGGTGCCGGCCTATATGAACAATGACAATCTCGGACTGTTGCTGGGCATCGCCATGGAACTCGAGATCAGCGTGGTTGCGATGGTCGATGCGGCGGTCGCGGCGACGCGCCGACACTACGAGCACGCGGTGCCCGTGCATATCGATCTCAGCCTGCATGCTGCGGCCTTGACGCGTCTGTTGCAGGAAGGCGAGGTCCAGGTGGAACGATCCGCCGTTGTCGAGGATTGCGGCCTGTTAAACCTTTATGACGGCTGGCTGCGGGTCATTGCCGAGGCCTTTGTGCAGCAATCGCGTTTTGATCCCTTGCACACGGCCGAAACAGAACAGATGTTGCAGGACAACATGGCGGACTGGATGTCCATTGCCGCCAGCAGAGAAACGGTTCCCATGGGCATCGAGTATCGTGGCATTACGCATCAGGCGGAGATCGATTCACTCGAACTGGTCGCGGCGGCAGCACCCGTGTATCAGAACATAGTCAGCAACCTGCGGGCTCTATATCGGGCCGAGGAAACGCCTGCAATCCAGTTATCCGATCGAGCGGCACGGATGCCCGGGCTCGCCGAGACTCTGAAGACCCGGGTCGGCGGGGAGGTATTCCTGCTCGAGCCCGGTGCGACGGCGCGAGGGCTGTTGCAGCGCTGTCGTGAAGATCGCCGCAGCGGTGGCCTGACGCTGCTGCGACATCTCCCGTGGGACCAGGCGCCGGTCGAGGTGCGGCCCAGCGACGCTGCCAGCCCGGGTGGCCAGCCAACGCACCTGTTGTTCGGCAATCATGCGTATTCGATCGAAGTCGATCCGCTGGTCCTGGGAACACAGGCGGCGGACGGTGAGCGCTGGCTGGATTTGCAGCAGCAGATGCCGGGCCTGTCCCGTCGCCACTGCGCGGTCAGCCAGGAAAACGGCCAGTGCGTTGTTACTGACTTCAGCCGCTACGGCACCTTTCTGAACGGACACCGGATTGACGGTTCGGCCGTGTTGCAGGCCGGCGATCTCATACGCATCGGCACACCGGGATTCGAGCTGCGGCTGATTTCAGCGGACGAGCGCCATGGCACGTAAACGCCGCGAGGCAGAAATTTTCAGCATGGCGTTCCTCGATTGCATGAGCTGCGGTTTCGGCGCCGTGATCCTGTTCTTCATGATCATCAACTCACACGTCAATGCCACGACCGAAGCGGACATGACGCCG
Organism: uncultured Gammaproteobacteria bacterium; assembly: GCA_963841165.1. Taxonomy (GTDB): domain Bacteria; phylum Pseudomonadota; class Gammaproteobacteria; order Steroidobacterales; family Woeseiaceae; genus UBA1847. The sequence goes on from CAWJCA010000008.1 coordinate 62,664, forward strand.
CTGATGGCCGAAACCAATCGCCTCGAAATCGAGGTCCTGGAAGGGCGTAAGAACCTGGCCCTGGCGCGCAATACCAAGCAAAAACTCGAGACCGAGCTACAGGATGCAGACAGCAAAATCGCTCAGATCATGGCGCTCATTCAGGAGCTGCAAGCCGAGCTCGACAAATACGACAACGAAACGCTCGCAAAGATCGAGCGGGTCGAGAAGCTGCAGTCGGACATCAAGTCGCTGGAAGAAGAAGTCAAACGTCTGCTGGCATTGAAGCAGCAGCAGGACGCAGCCGGACGGCAAATCCGTACGTTCAAGGGTGAAGGAGACCGCCAGTACCTGACCGGGCTGAAGCTCGGCGGGAAACATACCCTCGTCCTGGTCGATCGCTCGGCAAGTATGCTCAGTGACAAGCTGGTCAACGTACTGCGACGGCGCAACCTGCCTGAAGCTGAGCAACTCCGGTCCCGCAAGTGGCGCCAGGTGGTTGCCAGCGTGGACTGGCTAACGTCGCAATTTGCGCAGGGCAGCGAGTATCAAATCTACATGTTCAACAACAAGGCAGAGCCGGTCATTCAAGGCACTGACGGGATCTGGCTGAAAGCGGAAGACGATACACAGCTCGATGAAGCGATACGCGTGTTGCGGCGAACCGTGCCGAAAAATGGCACCAACATGCATGCCGCGTTCAGGATCGCCAAAGAACTTTCGCCGCGACCGGATAACATCATCCTGCTCGTTGACGGCATGCCTACGATGGAAGCGGAAACGACGAGCAAGACGGTTGTCAGCAGCGGCGAGCGCGGCAACATATTTTCCAAAGCGGTCCGCGAGCTGCCGTCGGGCGTGCCGATAAACATACTGCTTTACCCGATGGAAGGAGATCTGAACGCTCCGATTTCGTTCTGGTCGCTGGCACTAACGAGCCGTGGCTCGTTTGTAAGCGTCAGCAGAGACTGGCCGTAACGGGGGACTGACAGACGATGCGCCGCAAACGAAACATCCAGGCATTCAGCTTGTCTTTTCTTGACTGCATCTGCTGCGGATTCGGCGCCATTATTCTGTTGCTCGTATTGAGCAAGATTTATGAACCGGTTGTCATCGAAGAGGCAGATAACAACCTGGAACAGCTGATCGCGCTGTTGCAGGAAGAGCTGTTTCAGCTTCGTGGACAGTCAACGATCCTTGATCGCCAGCTCAAGGAGGTCAAAGCAGATGCGGCTTCGACAAAACTGTATCTTGCTGAGCTGACAGGTGATCTGAACAAGATCCGTGGTCAATACAAGGCCACGAAGCAGGATGAAGAAGAGACCATCGACGAAGGCGAAATGCTGGCTGCGAAGCAGCGCCTGACCGAAGAAATGCGTCGTCTGCAGCCGTATTACCGGCGCCCGGACGAAGACGCGGTAGCGGGGATCCCGGTCGACAGCGAGTACATTATTTTTGTCATCGACACGTCACCGAGTATGCAGAACTACAACTGGGGCCTGGTACAACGCAAGGTACGCGAAACACTGGAGGCCTATCCGACGGTCAAGGGCATCCAGATCATGAACGACGACGGTCGTTACATGTTTCCGGACTTCGTTGCCCGATGGATTCCGGACTCGCCCGGACGCCGTCAGGCCATCGTTAACCGGATGCGCACCTGGACGGCGACCAGTGACAGCGACCCGGTCGATGGAATCCAGGAAGCGATTACGCAATTCTGGGCCGCGGACAAGAAAGTCAGCGTTTATGTTTTCGGCGATGACTTTCAGGGCAATTATTCGATCGATGCCGTCGTGGCCACAATCGACCGGCTCAACCGCGCTGGCGCCGACGGCAAACGGCGCGTGCGTTTGCACGGCGTCGGCTTTCCACGCGGTTTTCGCAAAGGTGGGCAGATACCGGCCACAGCCATTCGCTTCGCAACACTGATGCGCATCCTCTGCGAAAGGAACGGCGGTACTTTCGTCGCCCTGACCGACGAGAACCGATAAACAGCCGGACGTCGCAAGGCCACGATTTGCCACAATTGATCATCGACTCACCACGATAGCGACCCTTCCCGACCTGTATTTCGCCGTGTAATGACCTTGAGAAGCAGGCCACAGCCCTGGCCGTGCAAGAAAGAGGACATTCAAATGCGTTATACGACTACTGCACTAACGATTGCCACACTGGCAGCGATGCTGGTCGCGCCGTCGGCCTTTGCCGCGACGAAGTCATCGAAAGAGGAAGCTATCGGTGTCGGGTCAGGTGCTGTGATTGGCGCCGCCGCGGGTGGCCCGGTCGGATTCATTCTCGGTGCAGCTATCGGTGCGAAGCTCGGCGATACAATTGACCGCAAGAATGACCGGCTCGCAAGCCTCGAAGGTTCGCTCGATGAATCGCGTAACACGGTCGCGTTCCTGGAAGGTGATGTCGACAAGCTGAGCGGTGAGATCGAGCGCTTGCGCAACGTTTCGCGCCCGGAACTGGTGAGCCTCTTGCAGGCGGGCATTGCCATGGACCTTCTTTTCAGGACGGATGAATTTGCTCTCGCCGACACGACCGGCGATCGCCTGTCGCAGTTGGCCGGAACGCTGGCCGCGATGCCCGACATAAAAATCCAGCTCGACGGTTTTGCCGACGAGCGTGGTGATGAAGATTACAACCTGAAGCTGTCCGGGAAACGTGTGGAGTTTGTACGCGAACAGTTCGTTGCGGCTGGCGTTCACCCGGATCGAATCAATGTCTCAGCGCACGGCGAGTCTGTCGCACAGGACGCGACCGTTGACAGTTTCGCACTCGAGCGGCGTGTCAGCGTCAAGTTGTTCATCAGCGATGCGCCTTCGCTGGCTGCCAACCCTAACTAGCTTTCCCTGCGACTCATCCTGAGTCTCCGCCTGGCCGGCCCGCGAGGGTCGGCCTTTTTTATGGAACGCGCTACGCGCTCTTGCGGGGTTTCATATAAGCTTGGGCTTGTCGGATAAGGAGCAATCAATGGCAGAGAAACTTGCAAACAAGCGCTGTAAACCCTGCGAGGGTGGCGTGGAGCCGTTGCGCGGTGACCAGGTTCGGGAGTTACTCAAAGCGCTGCACAGCGACTGGATATTGAGTGACGACGAACTGGAAATCTCTCGGGTCTTCAACTTTCCGGCCTACAGTCGCACGCTTGCATTTGCGAATGCTGTCGCGTGGATCGCCATCAGCGAAGGGCATCACCCGGTGCTGACCGTCAGCTACGGTTCCTGTGCTGTGAGCTATACGACACACGCGATCAACGGCCTGTCGGACAACGACTTCATTTGCGCGGCGAAAATCGACCGGCTTTGGGACGATTCCGCCGGGTGATTGATATCAGTGATATCGAGGCCGCGGCCGCGCGCCTGTCCGGCATCAGCGTTCGCACACCGTTATTGCGTAATTTCGAGCTCGACGAGGTCGCGGGCGGCACCGTGCTCGTGAAGCCCGAGTGCCTGCAGGTGACGGGGTCCTTCAAGATTCGTGGCGCTTACAACCTGTTGAGCCAGTTGACGAAAGAACAGGCGCGACACGGTGTCGTCGCCTGGTCGTCAGGCAATCACGCGCAGGGGGTTGCGGCGGCCGGTGGGATGCTGGGCATTGCCACCGCGATTGTGATGCCCGAAGACGCGCCACAGGCGAAGCTCTCGAACACGCGCAAGCTGGGCGGTGAAGTCATTACCTACGATCGCTATACCGGAGATCGTGAGGCGATTGCACGACGCATCGCATCGGAACGCGGTGCCGAGCTCGTGCCGTCGTACGATCACGAGCACATAATCGCCGGCCAGGGCACGGTCGGCCTCGAAATTGCAGAACAGTCCATCGAGATGGGTTTGCCGGCAGACCAGGTACTCATCTGCTGCAGCGGCGGCGGATTAGCCTCAGGCAGTGCGATCGCACTGAAAGCCCGTTTGCCCGATGTTTCTGTGCATACGGTCGAGCCCAGGGATTTCGATGACACGGCGCGTTCGCTGGAACTCGGCGAACGTGTCTGTGTCGACGGCTCGCCGCGAACGATTTGTGACGCGCTGCAGGCGCCTACGCCAGGTGAGCTGACGTTCGAGATCAACCGGCGACTGCTGGGCAAGGGCCTTGGTGTCAGCGATGATGAAGTGCGTGAGGCGATGCGCTTTGCGTTTCGAAACCTCAAGCTCGTTGTCGAGCCTGGCGGCGCGGTCGCGCTGGCGGCGGTGCTGTCCGGGAAAATCGATACAAAGGGGAAAACGACGGCGATCGTTCTCAGTGGCGGTAATGTCGACAGCGATCTCTTCGCCGCAATTCAGAGTGAACGCTTCAGGCTGACCCGAACTGAGGCCGGCGCAAAATGGAAGATCGAGCTATCGGCTGACGATTGACGGTTGTTGCCGAGGTCGAGGCGCGCCGGCGCTGCGGCCAGGCTTCCAGCCACTGCACGATCTTCTCGATCTGTTCAACGTCCTGCCTGACTCGCGACGGCTGCATCTCGCAAAGGCCGAGCCCTTTTTCCGCAGCATAAACAAAATTCTGGCTGTCACGCAGGACTGCGATGATAGGGATGCCCAGTGAGTCGAGGAAGCGCATGAGCTTGGCAAAGCTCTTGGTGTTCTTACGCGTGCGGTTGGCGACAACCGCGAGCTTGCGATCGCGGCGATCGATTTTGGCGACGAGCAACAGGTCTGCAATACACCGTGATGCCGCATGAATATCCATCGACGATGGCAGGACGGGCACAAGGATGCTCGTTGCGTCACGCGTCAGTTCGCGCAGATCGTCATGACCGACACTTGCCGGTGAATCGACGAGCACATTGACCGTGTCACTTGGAACGCGAAGTTGCCAGCTGCGGGTCGCCTGCATGGTTTTCTTGAAGGCCGCGATGCCGTGAATCGCGGGGAGATCCTGCGATCGGCGATTCAGCCAGGCTATGGTCGAGCCCTGCGGGTCGAAGTCCATGAGGGCAGGGATGGGGCCATCTTTGGCGTAGCGAGCGGCGAGATTGGTCGCGAGCGTAGACTTGCCGCAACCCCCCTTGGGGTTGAGGATTACAATCTTGTTGAGCTTGTCTTGTCTCGGCGTAATCAGCATCGCTTGGTGACCGTTTCGGGGCCGTGCTACAAATTTCGCCGATATCCGGCAGGAATTCCTTGCGCCAGTTCACATAATACCGGACTCGACGACATTAGGAAAATGCTGAAAAATCGGCTGGTTAGCCGGGATAGGTGTCAAAACACGGCAAGTCGCTATTTTGGCTGGACCAATTACGCCCTATGCCGGTGGGTTCGCAGGAATCCCATGGCTTCACGGAGCCAGTTGCAGGTATCGCACTCGCAATGGTCAGGATGAGGTGATTCACCATCGCTCGGTGACCGCAGGTAGTCGACCGCCGTATTCAGCGCTTGCAGGAGTTCATCCAGGGGCATATCGGGCGACGGGGCAATCCGATTCCTGTTCAGCCAGCAGCAGGCCTCGCCAAAGCAGCAGGATGCACATTGATCGTCGTTTGCATCGAAGCCACCGCTGAGGTGGCAATCCGTGAAATCGACTTCGCGCTCGATTATCCAGCGTGGGTAGTCGAGCAGCGTGACGACATAGCCCGTCAGGGTGCGCGTGTTCTGGCCCGTTAGCGTTGGCATCAACAACCTCGTTTGCATGGGAGAGGCTATTTCACTGGCCCGGGACGCCGCAATTCGCATTTTTACCTAGCGGCCGAGAATGGCCGATCAAGCGGATCTGTTCGGCACTCTCGACCGTTTATTACATAAGCCACAATGTCCGTCGAAGAATCGTTGTTTTTGAGCAACAATAATTCAGAAGGGTATTTATACGTATGCCGTAGCAGTTTACAAATGTGTCGCAATTTCGCATCATATCGGAATGACGACGCCGCCATAAGACGGCCGTCCGGCGAAAGGGCACGTACAACGCTCTGCCGAAAATTACATGCATAAGGGGTAAGACATGAGAGTCGACGAAGTTCGCGCAGGCCTTGCGCGTTTGTATAGTTTCTTCGCAATTGCTGTTATTAGCGTTTCGTTTATGTCTGCGCCGGTCTACGCGCAGGACGAAGAAAGTTCTGATGGTCAACAGGACAGCAGCGTCGATAAAGAACGTGTGGCCGATGAAGTGGTCGTTACCGGGTCACGACTGAAACGCGATACCTACACCAGCATTTCGCCGCTGCAAGTGATCTCCGGACAGGTTTCCCGCGAAATCGGTTTGATCGATCCGGGCACCATTTTGCAGGAGTCGACCTCTGCAAGTGGTGTTCAGATCGACCTGACGTTCCAGGGTTTCGTCCTGGACAACGGTCCGGGTGCGACGACGATCGACCTGCGCGGACTGGGTGCCAGCCGGACCTTGGTATTGATCAACGGACGACGTGTCGCACCGGGTGGTGTTGAAGGTGCCCCCGTATCACCGGACGTCAACCTGATCCCCGGTGCCTTGGTACAACAATACGAAGTGCTGCTTGACGGCGCGTCCTCGGTGTACGGTTCTGACGCGCTGGCGGGCGTTGTCAACGTTATCCTTCGCAAGGACTTCGATGGTTTCGAGGTAGAGGCTTTCAGCTCGATCCCGGCACAGGATTTCAGTGCCGGCGTGCAAAACCGTATTAGCGCGGCCTGGGGCTACAATGGCGACCGCGGCTTCGTCGGCATCGGCGCCGAGGTTCGCGACTGGGAGCCGGTCAAGCTCAATGATCGTGAGTGGACCAATGGCTGCGACAAGCACTATGAAGTCGATGAAAACGGTCAGACGCGGCAGCTTGGTCTCGCCGACAACTTTGATTTCAACATGCGGCCTTCTCCCTGCAAACGCGTATCGCTTGCCGGCCGCTTCTTCGAAGGCGGCACTGGCGCCTTGGGCAGTGTTTACTACACGCCGGGTTCCTCGAACACGGGCATTCCGAACTTCTCGGATTCGTCCTTGTACAGCGTGCCGATATCGACAGGCGCGGACGGTTACAATACGATCACGTTCAACGACTATTCGCTCAATGGCGAAATAATCAATGACCTCGCGCTGATCATTCCGGACCTGCAAACGTATTCGACATTGGCGTTTGGCGAGTACACGTTCTCTGGTGAGGCCAACATTACGCCGTATTTCGAGGCGGTCTATGCGCGTCGAGACAGCGTCAACCACGCCGGTGCATTCCAGTTGTTCCCGGTCGTCGGCGGCACCAATCCCTACAATCCCTGTAATCCTGACGGCGTCAATGGTGTTGATTGTGGATTGGCACATGACGACATCATCCTGAACAACGCGACCTACCGGGCGGCCTTCCAGGATTATTATGTATCGGGCTTCGATTGTTTCGGCCTTGCTGCGGTCGACTGCACGCCAGAGAATTTTGGTCTGCAGCTCGGCCCGATCGGTCCCGCCCTGACACAGCCGATTGTCAGTGTCCTGAATGACCGTACGGTTGCCGATGTGTCCGTCGACCAGGTCCGTCTGGTAACCGGTGTCCGCGGCGATATGCCGTTCATGAACTTCGGTTCGCTCGAGGACTGGAGTTTCGACTTTTACCTGATGCGATCGGAATCAAACGGTGAGTCTTCGCGTGTTGGCGTTCGCGATGACCGGTTGAGCTATTCACTGGATACGTCTCGATTCTCGGTACCGGGCGATCCAACCTCGGCAATCATCTGCGGCGACAACGACGGCTGCGTTCCGATCAATATGTTCGCACCGTCGTTGTACAACGGCCTCGTCGGCGAATTTGAGACCCAGGCACAGAAAGACTACGTCTGGGACAGCCGCGATTTCGATACCGAGATCATTCAGACGCTGGGCCAGTTCTACATGACCGGCGAAATATTCAGTCTGCCGGCCGGCGAAGCGTTATTCGGCCTTGGTGTGGAATATCGTGACGACGAGATCAATTCCATGCCTGATGACATCGCGCGTGACGGTTTGTTCTTCGGTTTCTTCGCGGATCAAGGTGCCGTTGGCGACAAGTGGACGAAGGAATATTTTGGCGAAATTGAGTTGCCGATTTTGGCAGGTGTCACGGCGTTCAAGGAACTGACGGTCAATGTGTCGTCACGGCACACGGAAGACGAGTTCTACGGCAGTGCGTGGACCTACTCCGGCAAAATGGCCTGGCGCCCTGTCGATTCGCTGCTGCTTCGTGGCACGGTCGGCACTTCGTTTCGGGCACCGAACCTGCGGGAGAACTTCTTGAAGGGTACGACCGGCTTCAACAATAGCCTGTTTGATCCGTGCATCATTCCGGATGCGGCGCGCAACCCGCTGACAGGCGGTTATGATCCTTCATTAGATGATCGTGAGCCCGAGGTACTCGCAAACTGCCTGGCCAACGGCATCGATCCGACGACGTTCGACAACAATGGCAACAGCTTCGTCAGCGCGGAAGTCAGCAGCGGCGGTGCGCTGGATGTCGACGAGGAGAAATCGGATTCGTACTCTGCCGGCTTTACCTGGGAGCAGCCGTTCTTTACGAGCTTCGATATGGTGTTGGGCGCGACGTATTACGACATCGAAATAAAGAACGAGATTATCACGCCGTCCTCGCAGTTCATCGTTAACGACTGTTACGGTGATTTGCAGGGCAACAGCCCATTCTGTTCCCGCATTCGACGCGGTGCCGATGGATTCATAGACTTCATCGACAGTGGTTTTATCAATCGCGATGCCATCAATGCTCGTGGCGTCGACCTGAACATGCGGATTGACTACCCGACGCAGATCTTCGGTCGCGCGGTCGACTTGCAGGCAGACTTCGCGTTCAATCGCACGCTGTCGCTCGAAACGGTCTTTCTCGACGATGAAGGCAATGCCAGCAGAGACGAGTTTGTGGGTGAGTTTGCCTACCCCGAATGGAAAGGCCGCATGGCCTTCCGCGCCGACTATCAAGATTGGCGCATCACCTGGTCAACTCGCTACATCGCTTCAGTCGAGCAGGACGCAGAAGGCATCGACGACTTCGGTAGTATCGTCGACGGTCTATCGGATACCTGTGGCGGCCCGTCGCTCGGCGACGTCAATTGCCGCGACGTTGGCTACGCGGACAATTATTTTGTCAACGACATGTCGCTGTATTACTACGGCGATGTCTGGACGCTGGGCGGCGGTATTCGTAATGTCTTCAACGAGGAACCACCCACGGTCGACGGTAACGAAGTGTTTGCATTCAACAATGTACCGTTCGGTGCAGGCTACGATTACCTCGGTCGGCAGTTGTTCCTGAACGTAGTCTGGCGCTGGGAATAAGCGTCAAGCGCTGTCTATCGCAGCATGAAATGGCAGCCTGCGTGTTTATACCCGCAGGCTGTTTTTTTTGCGACAATCGAGGATAATGCGACCTGATTGCTGGTCAAAGGCTCTATGATTATGAATTCAATGACAAGGTTGTTCTTCGGCCTCATTGCGGTGGCACTCGTATCGCCGGCGTTGGCGGCCGACCCCTATCCGCTCGAGTACTTTGCTCTGCGCGAAGTCGTGAATAATGTCACGGTGTCGCCCGATGGCGAGAAACTCGCGATGTTAAAAATCCTGACACGCACAGGCAATCCGATTCTGCATATTTACGAAACGGACAATCAGGAAAAAGACCCGATGGTGATCGATTCCGATTCCGAATAGCGAAGGCCCGCATCCTACTCATCGTCATGCCGCACGGTGGCCCGCACGTCAGCGAGACCGTTCTTTACGATGAGTGGGCGCAAATGCTGGCGAACAACGGCTACATGGTGCTGCAGCCGCAGTATCGAATGTCTAAGGGATACGGCATGGATCACTTTCTCAGTGCCTTTATCAACGGCAGCGAGGCTGGGCGCAAAATGCAGGATGATAAGGATGATGGCGCGCTGTACCTGGTCAAAGAAGGGCTTGTGGACCCGGACCGCATAGCGATGTTTGGTTGGTCCTATGGCGGCTACGCGGCGCTCATCGCGGCGTCACGGACGCCGCAGATTTACCAGTGCGTGATCGCGGGAGCGGCGGTAAGCAACTATCGGCGCCAGGCGAACGAGTACAACAATGCCTGGCAGCGGGACGGGCAAGATCTGGAACGAGGTGTATCAGTACGGCGCCATCGAACCCGACCGAAGAGGTGTCCAAAAGTCAACGTCCCGGTTCTGTTGGTACACGGCAGCGTGGACCAGCGCGTGCGGCCGCGCCAGGCCAAGATGTACCTCAAGGAACTGGAGAAGAATGACAAGCCATACGAGATGCTGTGGCTCGAGGGCGCCGATCACTTTTACGACACGCTGTTCTACGAACACCAGATCGAGCTGTACGAGTCGATGATCGACTTCCTGCGCGAACGACTGCGGAATGAAGCCTGCACTACAGGCGAGCACTGGCGACTAGAGAATTTCCCCGGCTAAAACATCTCGCTCGGACCCGGCGCTTCGTCGTCCGGTTTTTCGCGGCTCTTTATGTGGTCGCCCGTGATCATGCTGTCGTAACTTAAGCCCGGTCCGACCATCGGGTACACGCCTGCGTCGCGATCGATGATGACCTCGAGGAACGCCGGGCCCTCGAATTCCATGAAGTCCTTGATGATTTTTTGCAGGTCTTTCTTGTGTTCCAGGCGCTTCGCAAACTTGAAGCCATCGGCTTCGGCAGCTTTGACAAAGTTCTTGTTGTGCAGTGACTTGTCGCTGCCGGACATGCGGCCGCCGAAATAGAGTTTTTGCCACTGGCGCACCATGCCATCGCCGAAGTTGTTCAGCACGATGACCTTTACAGGCAGGTTGTAGGTCGTCGCCGTCTCGAGTTCGCCGATGTTCATGCGAATACTGCCATCGCCGTCGATATCGATGACCGTGCGGTCGGGGCGGGCGAACTGCGCGCCAATCGCGGCCGGCAGACCAAAGCCCATCGTGCCCATGCTTCCCGACGTGAGCCAGAGTCGCGGCTCGCGAAAATCGAAATACTGGGCCGCCCACATCTGGTGCTGTCCGACACCGGTCGAAATAATTGCTTCCCCTTTGGAGTGCCTGTTGATTTCTTCAATCACGGCGTAAGGCTGGATCAACTCGGATTCCCGATCGTAGTTGAGTGCGTACTCGCTCTTCAGTTCGGCGATCTCTTTGTGCCATTCATCGAACGTTTTTTCGAATCGAATACGGCGCCCGTAGGCCAGCATGTCGGTGAGATCGCGTTCCAGCATGCCGACGTGATGCCAGTTCACACGTTTGACTTTGCCGATCTCGGCAAAATCGACGTCGAAGTGCGCGATGTTCTTGGCTTTCGGCGCAAATTGCCCGGGATTACCCGCAACGCGGTCGTCGAAGCGCGCGCCGATAGCAATCAGGAAATCGCAGTCCTCCACGGCGTAGTTCGCCGACGCGATGCCGTGCATGCCCAGCATGTGCAAAGCCAAAGGATGCGTTGTGTCGCTCGCACCCAGTGCCATCAGTGTTGTCGTGACCGGGATGCCGTACTCGTTTGCCAGCCGGCGCATTGCTTTCGCGGCATTCGCATTGATCACGCCGCCACCGGCATAAATCAACGGGCGCTCGGACTCCGACAGCATCGTGAAGAAACGTTCGCAGGCCTCATCACTCAGAACGTTATTTTCGACTTTGGCGAGGCGGCGTCGATAGCCGTGTAACGGCAGTACGCCGTGGCCCTTGAAGGCGCCTTCCCAGTTCTGAATGTCCTTGGGAATATCGATGACGACCGGTCCGGGTCTTCCGGTGCGGGCAAGTTCGAACGCGCTGCGCATGGTGACTTCGAGCTGCTCGGGATCTGTCACGAGGAATATGTGTTTTGCAACGGCGCCCATGATCGCCGAAACGGGCGCTTCCTGGAATGCGTCCGTACCGATGGCGGCCAGTGGAACCTGGCCGCAGATCACGACTAAAGGCACCGAGTCGGCCATGCTGTCCCGGACCGGCGTAACGGTATTGGTCGCGCCCGGTCCCGAGGTCACCATCACGACGCCGACCTTACCGCTGGCACGGGCATAACCTGCCGCCATAAAACCCGCGCCTTGCTCATTGGCCGGCACGATGAGTGGCATGGGCGAACTGCCGTCGGCGCGCTTGTGTTGGTCGTTGTAGCGAAAGACCGCGTCGTAAATGGGCAAGATTGCGCCGCCGCTATAGCCGAAGATCGTATCGACGCCCTCATCGGCCATGACTTGCACCACGGTATCGGCGCCGCTTAGCGGACGACCGGCGAGCGGATGTTCGTTTACCGTTGCGGTGTTGGTCTGATCATTCATATTACTTGTCTGTTTATGCCCATAAGTCACGGATTTTTCACGAGTGTTTACTAATTTTTGGGGCATTGCAATACTGCAGCTTCTGCGCCACCATCGGCCGTTCAGCAGAAACAGATTGGTTTCACACGTAATCCATCGCCTGGGCCATAAACGAGCACGCTATGCGACACGCAATTTCAGTTCTCCTGCAAAACGAGGTCGGCGCATTGACGCGCATGACGGGTATGTTCTCGTCCCGCGGTTACAACATCGAAACACTGAACGTTGCCCCGACCTACGATCCGCGGGTATCGCGAGTGACCCTGGTCGTAACAGGATCGGACGCGGCGATCGCGCAGCTCAATGCGCAGCTCGCCAAGCTCGTCGATGTCGTCAATATTCACGATATGACCCTGGGTGAGCACTTCGAGCGTGAACTGGCGATCGTGAAGATCAAGCTGGGCACCGGCGGGCTGGCCAAGGCGATGTCCCTTGCCAAGAGACTGGGGGCCGAAATGCTCGACGAGGCACAGGTCAGCTGCACGATGCAGCTGACGGGCAGGGTGAATGAAGTCGATGAATTCGTGAACGAGGCGGCCAAGGTCGGCGAAATCTCGGCGGTGGCGCGCAGCGGCACAGTCGCTGTCTCGAAAGGCGAAGTCACATTGACGTCCTTCGACCGGCAACATTTGCTCGTCGGGTAGCCCATGGCCGAACTGGCGCTTTCGGATTATCGCCGGCTGGTAGTCAAGGTCGGATCATCACTGCTGGTCGATGAATCCGGGCAGCTGAACCGACACTGGCTCGAGACCCTTGCTGAAGATATCGCGCACTTGCAGGCGAACGACCATGAAACCCTGATTGTCTCTTCGGGTGCCATCGCGATCGGCAGTTCGGTATTGGGCCTGAACAAGAAGCGGGCGCGTCTCGAAGATCTTCAGGCCGCGGCGGCCGCCGGCCAGGTGCAGCTCGTCCATGCATACCAGGAAGTGCTCGGCAATCATGGGATCGTTGCAGCGCAGATTCTTCTGACTCCCGATGACACTGAAAACCGGCGCCGGTTTCTCAATGCACGCGGCACACTTGGACGCCTTCTCGAACGTTCCGTAATACCGATCATTAATGAAAACGACACGGTCGCGACCGAGGAAATTCGCTATGGCGACAACGATCGGCTGGCGGCCCGGGTTGCGCAACTGGTCATGGCCGATGCGCTGATCCTGTTGTCTGACGTAGACGGCCTTTATACGGCCGATCCCGGCGCCAACCCGGATGCGAAACACATCCCTGAGGTGCGCAACATCAGCGGCGAGATCATCGCGATGGCAGGAGAGACGCGTTCCGACATAGGCAGTGGTGGCATGGCGACCAAAGTCCAGGCGGCACGCATCGCGACTCATGCGGGGTGTTCGACGATCGTTGCAAGTGGTGCTATCGAGCATCCATTGCAAGCGCTGTCGAAGAATGGTCGCTGCACCGTTTTTCGTGCAGAAGGAACACCGGCGACGGCCCGCAAGCAATGGCTTGCCGGCGTACTGGAAGTGCGTGGCGAGATCCGCATAGACCAGGGAGCTGCCCAGGCCTTGCATAGCGGCAATAGCCTGTTGCCGGTTGGAGTGGTTGAAGTCATCGGCAATTTCCGGCGCGGTGACGTTGTTACAGTAGTAGGCCCGAACGGCAAGGAACTGGGCCGGGGATTGACGGAGTATTCCGATACCGATGCACTGCGCCTGCGAGGCTGTCAGTCGGAGCAGATCGAAGAACGACTCGGCTATCGTGCTCGCTCGGTAATGATTCATCGCGATGAAATGGTGTTGTTTGACGATGACAGCTGAAATGAAAACAAGAATGTCGATCCCGGAAATGATGGACGATATCGGCCGTGCCGCGCGGCGGGCGGCAACGACGCTCGCGACAACGGACAGCGAGCAGCGAAATGCTGCGCTCAAGGCATCGGCGGCTGCGATACGCGATGCTTCGGCCGACATCGGCAAGGCGAATGCCCTGGACATGGAAGCGGCAGAGTCGCGTGGCCTGAGCGCTGCAATGCTGGATCGCCTCATGCTCGACGCGGAGCGCATCGAAGCAATGGCTTCGGGACTGGAGGCTATCGCGACCTTGCGCGATCCGGTCGGGAGAGTTCTCGAAGAATGGGAGCGACCCAATGGCCTCAAGATCCAGCGCGTGACAGTGCCGCTGGGCGTCATCGGCATCATCTACGAAAGTCGACCGAACGTGACAGCTGACGCCGCGGCTTTGTGCGTCAAGTCCGGTAACGCGGTGATTCTGCGTGGCGGCTCCGAGAGCTTTCATTCCAGCCAGGCGATTTACGGCTGCCTGCGTGACGGCCTGAGCGCGGCTGGCATCGATGCCGATGCTGTGCAGATGGTGCCAACGACGGACCGGGCTGCCGTCGGCTACCTGCTGTCTTCGATGGCCGATTCCGTTGACGTCGTCGTGCCACGCGGCGGAAAGAACCTGATCAAACGCGTTCAGGAGGAAGCTCGCGTGCCCGTCATTGGCCACCTCGAAGGGATTTGCCACGTATACGTGAACAAAGAAGCCGACCCCGACATGGCGCGCAACATCGTGCTGAATGCCAAGATGCGTCGTACAGGCATCTGCGGCGCTGCTGAAACCGTACTTGTCGATCGTGACGTCGCAGAAAGAATCGTGCCCGATATCGTCAGTGCATTGCAGGACGCAGGATGCGAGGTACGTGGCGACAAGACCGTAGCATCGCTGGCTGCTAATGTTAAAAAAGCGGCGGAAGCGGATTGGTCTACCGAATACCTGGATGCGATCGTATCGATGCGCGTGGTTGACAATGTCGATCAGGCGATCGCGCATATTCGTGAATACGGCTCGGGTCATACCGAGAGCATTGTTACCGACAGCGCCGACGCTGCCGGACAGTTTTTCCGCGAAGTCGACAGTGCCATCGTGCTGCAGAACGCGTCAACGCAGTTTGCTGATGGCGGAGAATTCGGCATGGGCGCGGAGATCGGTATTGCGACCGGCCGGATTCACGCCCGCGGTCCCGTGGGTGCGGATCAGTTGACCAGTTACAAATACATTGTTCGCGGCAGTGGCCAGGTGCGGCCCTGATGCCAGCTGATTCGCGCCATTTTGACGTGGTAATTATCGGCGCGGGCATCAACGGCGCAGGTATTGCCAGGGATGCAGCGCTGCGGGGCTTGAACGTCGCCGTTTTCGACAAGGACGACATGTGTACGGGCTGCTCCTGGATATCGAGCCGACTGATACACGGTGGCTTGCGCTATCTCGAGTATGGCGAGATACCCTTGGTGTATGAGTCTCTGCATGAGCGGCGTTACTTACGCATCAACGCGCCCCACCTCGTCAAGCCGCTGCGCATTTGCCTCCCGATATTCGAGGGAGCCCGGCGCGGGCCACTGCTTATTCGCCTGGGCATGATGGCCTACGACCTGTTGTCGATTCGCAAGACCGTACCCAATCACGAAATGCTCGGCAGTGATGAAATTGAGCAGCAGGAACCCGGACTGCGAAAAGAGGGTCTGAAAGCAGCGGCCCGTTATTACGATGCACAGGTCGCGTTTGCCGAGCGCCTGGTCCTTGAAAACCTGCTCTCGGCCAGATCAGCAGGTGCCGAAGTACTCACGCACTGCGAGATCACGGCGATCAAGGCGACGGACGGGGTCATCAGCGCTGTTACCTATGTCGATAGAACAGACAAAACGGTGCACGAAGTGTCGGTCACGACGGTCGTCAATGCGGCCGGGCCGTGGGTCGATCGCGTGTTACAGACCGCCCCTGTACCTGCCAAACGGCACGTTGGCGGCACCAAGGGCAGTCATATCATTGTGGGCAAGTTTGAAGGCGCACCGCATGATGCGTTTTATGTTGAGGCGGCAGCGGACGGCAGGCCGTTCTTTATTATTCCGTGGAACAATCAGTACCTGATCGGCACGACCGATATTCGATATGACGACGACCTCGACAGGGTTCGCGTGAGTGCCGCGGAAGTCGATTACCTGTTGGCCGAAACCAACCGCGTTTTTCCCGACGCGAAGCTGACCGTCGCCGATATTCATTATGCGTACGCGGGCATCAGACCGCTGCCGTTCCAGGAGAAGGGTCCGGAGTCAGCAATCACTCGCCGTCATATCATCAAGGTCAACAAAAAAGTCGCTAAAGGGCTGATCTCGATAATTGGCGGCAAACTGACAACCTATCGGCATCTTGCGGAGCAGACGGTCGATCGGATAGCCAGGCTTCAGCACCGCAAGCTGCCCCGATGCCGCACGCGCGATACCTTGCTGCCAGGCGCGTCCGGCCTCGAGCGTGGTGAAAAGCAGCTTCGAGGGCTGCAGCTTTTGTCGGAGGCGGGCATCGAGCGGATCTTGAGTATTTATGGCGGCCGCGCATCGGGTATCTGCGAGCTCTGCGCAGCCGATGAGACTCTGGCACGAACCATCGATATCAACGACACGGTGTTGGCCGCCGAAGTCGTTTTCGCAATACGTGAAGAATTTGCGAAGTCGCTGATGGACATCGTATTCCGCCGCCTGATGGTTGGCCTCGACGCCGACCAGGGTCGACCGATGTATACGGCGATAGCCGATATTGCGGCGGATTCGTTCGGATGGGACGCTGATCAAAAGTCGCGGCAGCTTGATGAACTCGTCGATTTCAGCGAGTCTCTGCGCGTTTCCTAAAGTCCTTCCCGGACAGGGCCCGGGAGGTAACGCAGTTCGATAAACAACTCGCGGCCGCGACCCGGAAAATAGCGGTATTGCCCGAACGCGTAGTCGGCACGATCCGCAACGTGTTCGTCAAGTATATTGTTGAAGCGGGCAGTGACGCTCAAGCGCTGCGACAATTCGATGCGCGTACGCAGATTCATCAGGCTGTGACCAGGGTAGCTAAAGCGGTTTTCGGCATCGAGATAGTAGTCGCCAATGGACGTCCACTGCAGTGCAAATGCGGCGTTGTTACCGGGCTCAAACAGCAATTCGGCGCCGCCAAGCCAGTGCGGCGCGCTATCGACATCATTGCCGGAAATAAAAGTCTCGCCACGCGCGGCAATCGTATCGAAATCGTAAGTGTGACGAGCGAAGCTGGCGTCTATTTCCAGTCGCAGCGCCTCTGCCAACTGCCAGTCGATCGCAAATTCCAGGCCGCGATGTTTGCTGCGAGCGCCGCTGACATTGAATCCATCGGAGTCGCGAAATACGCTCTCGCGCTTTTGCATCGCGAAGAGGGCGGCGTCGCCGGACCAACGCCCGGTGCTCCAACGCATTCCGATCTCGAGACTGTCGATACGCTCGGAGTCGAGGTCGGCAACCTGCTGTCCGCTTTGCAGGCGGTAAAGTTCGGTTGCCTGCGGGGCACGGAAGCCACGTGCGAGAGCGCCAAACACCGAAACGTCAGCCCGGACGGCGTAATTAAATGAAAATTTTGGTGCGATGTTGGTGAATGCGTCACTGCGACTCGCAGGCCGGGAATACAGGCATCCGCCAAATCCACAGGTGGTACCGTCGTCACGGGTGTTGCCGACGAGCATCTTGTTTTCGTACTCGTAGTGCATGTATTCGAGACGCAGGCCGCCACTGAGCGTCAGGCGTTCGCTGAGGGTGAAGTCTGCGTGCAGGTAGGGTGCAACACCGAAACTTTGAACATCAAAGTCATAGTGTTTCCCTTCAGGCCGTGTCTCGCGCAGAAAATCGGAGCCTGTCGTCGGACCTGATTGCGTCTCTTTGAGAAACAGATCGCTCCATTCAACGTCCAGGCCAGCAATGAACCGCCGTTTTTCGGCGCCGAAAGCGAACGCCGTGATAGCACCGGCACTGACATGGCCATTCTCTTCCAGTGGTTGGCCTGGCAAGAAATGCTGCAGGAAGCGCATTTCCGAACGCCGCAGATAGGGTCGGATGTCGACTTCGACATCGACGTCGAACAGGATCGCCGGCTTCTTCCAGATGCCATACAGGCGCTGGCTGGACGCGTCGCGAAAGGCCTCGGGATTGAGGTTAGCCCGATTGAGGCTCGGGTCTTTGTAAGCACTCTCGCCGAGAATATATCCGGCGGTCTCCTGATCGAGGTCGGTGGCACTGAAGACTGTTGTGAATTCGGCCGTCGGAAGGTCCCAGTCTGCGGCGAGCTGAATTTTTCCCTGGCGGTAACCGGAGTCATCGCGGAAGCCACCGTCGTCGGCGTAAACCAGCGACGCGAGCAACGGAGTGCTTGAACCACCCGAAAGCACGGTGCGAAAGCGCAGGAACTCGTTCGAGCCGGCCTCGAGCGCGACCATGGCAGGCGGTCGTTCACCGGTCGCTGCTGTCACAACATTCACGATGCCATGTAATGCGTTGGAGCCGTACAAGGCACTGCCGGGACCCCGGATGACTTCAATATTGCTGGCTTGCTCGGTGTGTAGTTCGAACATCTGGTTAACGTTGCAGAAACCGGATGGGCGAATCGGAATTCCGTCCTCGAGAAACAGGAAATCGCCACAGGACCCGGCACCCGTCAGCACCGGCGAACGAATGGCGGTCAAATGTTCCTGTCCACTGGCACGGGCGAGCCATACGCCGGGAATGCGGGTCATCAGTTCGTGTATATGTTGATGTCCGATTGCGGCGATGTTCTCGGAGTCGAGGTTCGCAACGTTGCCCGCGTGTCGCGCGAGCGGCTCCTCGCGTCGGCGACTCGTGACGACGAGCTCTTCGATTCTTGTATCCTGGCCGCGGTCGGCTGAAGGATCAGCTCGCGGAGGGCTCGCAGGCGCAAGGCAGATTAACGCGAGCAGCATGCCGGCCATCATCCCTGGCTGTCTAAATCCGATCATTTCACCCTCAGCTGTTCGTGATCATTATAATCGCCTTGCTACGACTGTCTGTAACCAAATGAGCTTCTCCATGACGAATACAATTTACTCCGGGTGGCGGCTGGCCGCATTGCTGACGCTGCTTGTCGTTGCAGCCAGCGGCGCAAACGCTCAGCTTGTCGAGGGGCAGGCACAGGCGGAGAAGCAGCGTCCGCGTGTCGGACTCGTGCTCGGCGGTGGTGGCGCCCGCGGTGCAGCCCATATTGGCGTCTTGCAGGAACTGGAGCGCCTGCGGATACCGGTCGATTTCATCGCCGGCACCAGCATGGGCGCAATCGTTGGCGGGCTGTACGCGAGCGGCATGACTGCCGACGAACTGGAACATCTGGTTGGTTCGCTCGATTGGGCCGCAGCGCTGACCGACAAATCCGACCGCGAGTATCTGAGCTTTCGGCGCAAGCAGGATGATACCCAGTTCCCTATCGACTTCGAACTCGGCGTCCGTGGTACCGACCTGGTGCTGCCCAAAGGCGTGATTCATGGACAAAAACTCGATCTGTTGCTGCGGGAGCTCACGATGCTTACCTCGCATATTCGCGATTTCGACGACTTGCCGATACCTTTCCGGGCCGTCGCTTCGGACATCGAACGCGGCGAAGCTTACGTGATGGGCAGCGGCGATCTCGCCAGGTCGATGCGTGCGAGTATGTCTGTACCCGGCGTATTCGCACCCGTGCGTATTCATGGAAGATTGCTGGTTGATGGTGGCCTGATGGGGAACCTGGCCGTCGAAGTCATGCAGCAGATGGATGTCGACGTCATCATCGCCGTCGACGTCGAGTTTCCGCTCTACGGGCGCGAGGAGCTGGGCTCCGCGCTGGCAATTTCCGAGCAGATGCTGACGATCCTGATACGCAAGGAAACGCTCAGACAAATCGACCGCCTGGAAGAACGCGATGTCTTGATCCGTCCGGAACTTGGCGTTTACGGATCTTCGGATTTCGGCAACATTGTCGAGACCATAGAACCGGGCGCGATCGCGGCACGAGCGCAGACTCAAAAGCTGAGATCGTTCGCGGTTGACCAGGCCACTTACGATGCATACCAGGCACGGCGTGCTGCGCCACAGAAAGCCGGCGAAGAGCTTGCGTTCGTCCGGGTTGTTCATGAGGGCAAGTTGTCGCCCGCCGTCCTAGAGTCGAGGCTCAGCGTCAAAGCCGGCGATCTGATTGATCCACAAGCGCTCGCGGCAAATGCCGGGAGGCTGTACGGGCTGCAGCTGTATGAGCAGGTCGGCTACAGTCTCGTGGAAGAGGACGGTCGAGTGGGCGTCGAGTATCGCGCAACGACGAAGAGCTGGGGTCCCAATTTCCTTCAGTTCGGCGTGTCGTTGGAAGACGATTTCGAAGGGTCGACAGGTTTCAACGTCAAGGCACGCATGACACGCGCGGGGTTGAACCGACTGGGCGCCGAATGGCGTACCGATCTGCAGCTTGGTACGGATCCAGAGCTGTTCTCGGAGTTCTACCAGCCATTGAGCTTCGACTCTCGCTGGTTTTTTGCACCGCGCCTCAACTTGGCGCAATCAAACCTGAACGTCTTTTCTTCTGATGAGAGGATCGCCCGGCTGCGCGTGTCCGAAGCTGAGACTGGCCTGGACTTCGGTCGGGAGCTGGGGACCTTTGGTGAGTTTCGTGTCGGTGCTTTTCGCGGCCTTGGTGAGGCTCGTGTCAAAGTTGGCGATCCGGGACTGCCGAATGTCGAATTCGATAGCGGTGGCGCGTTCGCCGCGTTGCGATTCGACACGTTGGACAATGCGCAGTTTCCGCGCCGTGGTGTTCGAGCGGACCTGCGATGGACGCTGTCTCGCCCAGGCCTTGGAGCTGACAACGAATTCGACACGGTCGCCGGAGAAGTCGCTTCATCCTGGAGCCGGGGCAAGGACACGCTGCAACTTGGACTGGCCTATGCGACGACGCTGGAGTCCAACAGCGCCGTGCAGGACTTTTTTCCACTGGGTGGATTCCTCAGGCTGTCCGGCCTGGAAAGGGGCGAAATAAGCGGACCACACGCGGCGCTGGCGAGACTCGTTTACTACCGCAGGGTTGGCGAAACGACGGGCGGAATTTTCGACACACCCATTTACTTCGGCGTCTCTGCCGAGCTTGGAAATGTGTGGCAATCGCGTTCTGATATCGGCTTTGATTCGATGATCGTCAATGGCAGCCTGTTTGCCGGGATCGACACGTTTATCGGGCCCGTGTACCTTGCCGCCGGTTTCGCCGAGCAAGGGCAAAGTAACGTCTATTTGTTTATCGGCGAGCCGCCCCGCTGATCAGCGAGAGATTTTTTCGAGCACCTGGGTGGGGGAGTCAGTCTTGCGGTAATAGCCGTGCCTGATCGCCATCTCTTCGAAAGCCGAGTCGCGTTCCGCTTCAGTGGGATACCAGTGCAGTTTTTCCCAGTCATCCCCGACGACGTTCCTGAGCGTGTCGCCCGCGGGCAGGCTTACACGAATACCGAAGCTGCGTTCGCGGCCGGCGATGTCGGGATTGACGAGGTTGTGTTGGTGGCAAAAGTCCACGATAAGGTTCCTGGGTAGCCGCTCACGGCAGGTGCAACGCGAGTATACCGGAAGTCACCGCTTCGGCATCAGGTTCGTTGTCCACGGTCGCCGGCGCCTTCGCGGTCCGACCAGCCGAACAGCCTGCGTGTAACGAACAAATAGACCGGCTTGAATACCCCCATCCACACGCGCGACAGGCCGGATGGATTGTCGAGAATGCTGCGCTCGCGCTCTGTGAGTTCGTCGGGGCAGTAGGTTCGCTTGTGCTTCAGAAGGTGTCGAATATCCTCGCGCGCCGCAATCCGAAAAATGCGCCCCCTGCCCATCGACTGCCATGCGAGTTGAAAGTCGATGAAGGCAGCGCTGCCATCATCCCGCACAATCAGGTTTGGCTCCTTGGCCAGGTCATTGTGCACGACGTCGGCGCGGTGCATGCGTCGCAGTAATCGGGCAGCGCTCACGAAGTAGGACTTGCCTGGTGGCGTGCCCAGGTGCATAGGTGTGCCGCCGATGTAACTGCGGGTGAGCTGGTCGTCGTTGCAGAGAATAAGGGTTGGCACCGCCTCAATGCCATCCAGCGCCGCCAGGGCCATCGCTTCGCGCTTCAGCAGCCAACGGGCGAGCCACCGGACCCACCAGCGCGCGGACCGGGTATCGCGCAGGATCGAGGATTCGGCGGCGGATTCCTGTAGCCATACCTCCCCGAACAAGTCCTTCTTTAGCAGGCGCTTACGGCTCATACACGCAAGAATACAGGGGCGAGCGTCAGGTTTCTGCAGTTCACACTGGCGATACGCCAGTGAAATGCACAAAATAGAATGTCGCACTGTTACGGAGCCAGCAATGGCCGGGGATTTCAACGAAAACGAGTCGGGCGACGGACGCGAGGAGCTGGATTCGACAGGCGAGTTCTTCAGCGTCGGGGCGCCGCTGCATGCCGTGCGTGCGGGTTATATCCGCAGAAAGGCGGACGACCTTCTTTACGACACGCTTGTGTCAGGGCGATACGCGCACGTCCTCGCACCGGACCGCAGCGGTAAGTCAAGCCTCATTGCGGCGACCGCGGCCCGGCTCGAGAATAATGGCTGCAAGGTGGCCGTACTCGATCTCGCACAGATCGGTGTGCGTGACGGTGGCGGTGATCCCGGACGTTGGTACTACAACGTTGCCTACAGGTTGCTTCGGCAGCTCCGAATCCGTTTCGACCTGCAGTCCTGGTGGCAGGATAAATCGGTACTTAGTAACCGTCAGCGACTTGTCGATTTCTATTCCGAGGTCATTCTGCAGTTCGTGCCGGAGCGAATCATCGTGTTCGTCGACGAGATTCAATGCATCGAAGCAGTTCCGTCTGCTGATCAGTTGCTTGCGAGTATTCGTGCGGCTCATAACGCACGAACGACGGATCCCGATTTTTCGAGGCTGTCATTTGTACTGCTCGGCGAATGCGATCCTGTCAGCCTGATAGAGGAAGCGGAGCTATCGCCGTTCAACGTTACACAGCAGGTCTTGCTGAGCGACTTCTCGCGCGAAGAGCTCGACTTGTTCACTACCGAGCTGAATCTCGGTCATGAAGAGGCGGTAGCAGCGCTTGACCGTATTTTTTATTGGACGGGTGGCCAGCCCTACCTCAGCCAGAAACTCGCTCGCTCCATCGTTCGGGAAAGCGTGTCCGGTGACGTAGTCGCCCATATCGACCGGGTTGCGACTCAACAGCTGGCGGGGCGCGCCGCTTTGCACAGTGAACCGCACATGAGCCACATTCATCGTGCGATTGTGAACGACGAGAAGCGTAAAGAACCGCTGCTTAACTTGTACGGCAAAATTCGCAAAGGTGTCGAAGTTGCGGCAGATCTGGGCTCACCGTTGCAACGCAGGCTAATGGCGGTCGGCCTGTTGGAGATTGATCAGGACGGTGGGCTGCGAATCCGCAATCGCCTGTATGAAAGAGTATTTACGGCGCGGTGGGCGAACGAGAACCTGCCGATACGCTGGCGCGTACCCGCGATGGTCGTCGCGTCGCTTTTCCTTTTGATCCTGATTCCTTTCTTGTATACACAGTGGTTACCGCGCCCGTACATGAACGTTTTGACGTCGCCGACCGTTGACATGGAAACGGCCGGTAACGCCTACCGAAACCTGCGATCCTTCCCAGGGCACGCCGACATCGCGGACAGCCTCTATCAAACCTTCCTGACGCAGCGCGCGTTTGTCGCGGAAGAGGAAAGCGAAATCCATGGTATCGCGAGCCTGGTGGCAGAATTGCCTGACGCAGGGAGATTGGGAGAGCAGCTCGAGGCACAGTTCTGGGATCGCAAGGTACTCGCGGCAAAACGACTCGAGCGGCGCGACGATGCGCTGATTGCGGCCTTGCAGTCGCTCGTACTGGCAACGACACAAAGGCGGCAACGCGCGGCAAACCTGGTAGGCGATGATTACCCGTTGTTGATCGCCAGCCTGCCGGCGCTGAGCGGCAGCCGGACGGTGTTCGACACGGGAAGCATGGTACTGACTTCGGCCGAAGGCGCGAAAATTTCCCAATGGTCTCTTGCGACGCAGGGCCTGCAGCAACGCGAAGACTGGTCGGTCACAGCGCTTGAGGTTATTCCGCTGGTGCGTCGCGTCGTTACGGATCGTGAGGGCGTCGTCAGGCGAATCGGCCTGACGCTGAACATCAGCCATACTCGTTTGTCCGATCTGCGCATCAAGATAATCGCACCATCGGGCCGTACCGTGGAGGTGGAGACCGGCATCGATCGGGCATCGAGCGGTGACGACATTCGAATTGCACCACAACAGTTGCACACGCTGATCGGCGAGTCTCTCTCGGGCACCTGGTCGATCAGTGTGCGCGATGAAAATCCGGGCATCGCCGGACAGTTCGTTGGCTGGAACCTGATTCTGAACTCACAGGGGAATATCGAGGAATTTCAACGCGGTCTGAACATCCCTGAGCCGGTCGAACGCGAAACGGACAACATCTGGTTCGACGGCAGCGGTCGTTACGCGATTGCGCGCGCAAAGCAAAGTGACAGCGCGCGTATCTGGGACCTCGCTTTTGCCGAGCCGGTACGCGCGATTGCCGTCAACGAGAGCGAGGTACTTATCGGGCTCGATGCGGGGGCGCGGCGTCTCGTTACGGCGACGCAGGACAGCATCAACCTCTGGGACACGGCGTCTGGAGATCGAGCCATGTCCATTCCGGTAGGGTCAGCCAGTTCTGATGCCGCTCTCACGCGAGACGGAACTCACCTGTTCGTTTCGCGTCGCAGTGACATCGAGACGAAGCTCGAACTTTGGTCTCTCGACAAAGGCACAATTGCGGCCCAGGTCGCGGTTGCCGGAGCGCCCTCGCTGGTTGCCATTGATTCAACGGGTAACCGGGTCGCCGTTGCGGACTACGACCGGGCGGTTCGCATTTGGGATATTTCGACGGGTGTGTTGCGCGCGCAGGTTGATCTGCCGGCGCAACCCAGTTCGATTCAGCTGGGGGCTGGCGGAACGGCGCTCGGCGTAATTTACGGTGATGCCGGCGTCTCAATCTGGAGTATCGATCGACCACAACGTCCGCTGCTTGAAGAGTTCGGGGCAGGGCGCTGGCAGCTCGTCTTTTCGCCCTCGGGCAGCAGCGTGCTTGCCGGACGACCGGACATCGGGTTCCAGATGTATGGCAGCAACGATGGACGCCTCATCGGCCCGCCCATCGGCATCCGCAGTGACGCGTTCTCATCGGATCTTCTTGCCTACAGCGATGACGAGCAGGTTCTCATGACGGGTACGCCGGACAGCTCGGTACGTATCTGGAGAGCCCCGGTGGCGGTTGATAGTGGTGCCATCGTCGAAGTTACCGAGCATCAGGTCTGGAAACCGTCCGCAGATCGCGTTCTTGCTGCAACGCCGGATGCAAGTCGTATCGTTATAGGCGACCCCGACGGTCACGTGCATGTACTTGCGGCAGGTGTCAGCCTCGCCGACATGAAAGCAATCAGTGACGACGTTAGCTTTGTCGGACACAACGCTGATGTTCGGGCGCTGAGCCTGAATGCCGGCGGGACATTGGTGGCGAGCGCAGCCTCGGATAATTCGATCCGGGTCTGGGAGATCGACAGTGGGCAACCGTTGCCTTACACCGCCGAAATAGCCGGGGCTGCGGTTACTCGAATGGTGTTCTCGCCGGACTCGTCGCTGCTCGCGGTTCTGAATGACGATCGCGCCTGGCTGCTTTCCGTTGGCAGCGGTGACCTGATTGCGGAGTTCGACCTCGGCGGGCCTCACGCAGGCATTGCGTTCGCGAAGGACGACCAGCTTTATATTGGTGGAAACACCGGTTCTTTACGATTGATCCGCAGAGATCCCGACGGCAACTGGAACCTGACCAACCTCTGGCAGGGCAACGCGGCCATTCGCTGGCTTGAGGCTTCGCCGAACGGCGAGCATTTGATCCTCGTTGACGCAAATAACCTGGCAAGCCAGTTCATCCTGGCCGAAGGTCGCATCGCCGGTGCAACCTTGCGTTTGCCGGCAGCCGTTCGGGAAGTCACCTTTGGCAGCCGCGGCGGCCACGCGTTGTTTCGCACCTCGCGCTGGGTGCACCGGGCCAGTTCATCGATGGCCGGCCTGACCTGGCAGGACAGCGTCCTGGTCCCCAAGACGTTTCGGGGTGCACGCATCGTCGCGGGCAACAATGCTGCAAGTAACCGCATGTACCTGCCAGCCGTCCGCAATGGTTTTGTTGAGCTGTTTGAACTGAATTTCAGGGGCTCATCGAGTCCCGGGCTGTTTGGCAGCAAGAACAAGTTGCTCGAGGAATGGCAGCCACGCCTGCAGGGCAACATCGTTGTGCCGGAGACCTGATTCGATTCCAGACAATTCAGGTATGTCGTTCATCTCATGTCGCCGCGCAATGTCCTGACGAGTAGTTCCAGTCTTGCCGCGGTAACTTCAGACGGTGCTACAGGCTCGCCGAACGAGATAGCAACTCGAGCGAACAAACGACCTGGAATCTTCCTGAGACCACCTGATTGCCGGCGACTGAACCAGCTGCCCCACATCCGTCCCAGCGCAGCCGGCACCACGGGGACAGCGCGTCGTTGAATGATCTTCTCTATGCCCGGTCGAAAACGCTGGATCTCGCCGTCGGTTGTAATCCCGCCTTCGGGAAAAATGCAGACCACATTTCCGGCCGCCAGCTCAGCATCGACTTTTTCGAATGCTTCATCCATCAACTGACTGTCCTCGCGTGCGGACGCAATAGGAATCGCCTTGGCGGTTTTGAACAGGAATTTCAATAATGGTATTTCGAAGATCTTGTACCACATGACAAATCGCATCGGGCGGCGCACCGAACCGCCGAGTATGATCGGATCCATGAAGCTGACGTGGTTGCAGACAACGACTACCGGACCCGTGTTCGGGATATTCTCGAGGCCGGTTGTCCTGATCCGGTAGAGAACGTTGATCACGAGCCACGCGAGGAATCGCATCAGGAACTCGGGCAGCAGGGAATATATGTAAATCGCGACCACTGCATTCAGCGCGGCGATGATCACGAATAGTTCGGGAATCGAAAACCCGGATTTCAGCACAATAATTGAAAGAACAGCCGCGCCAACCATCAACAGTGAATTGATGATGTTGTTAGCCGCGATAATTCGTGACAAGTGCTGGCGCTTGGATCGTTTCTGTATCAGCGCGTACAAAGGGACACTGTAGAAGCCGCCGAAAGCGCCGAGCAGGGCGAGATCTGCCAATATACGCCAGCTACCGCTGCGGCCGAGGAACTCACCAATCGTTGCCACGGCGATACTATGGGAATCGGGCTGCGCGAAATACAGATCGACCGCGAACAGGCTGAGCCCGATGGAACCGAACGGTACCAGGCCGAGTTCGATTCGATGCCCTGACATTCGTTCGCACAATAATGAACCGATGCCGACGCCAACCGCGAATGCAGCCAGCAGAGCCGTCGTTATCGCTTCGTTACCGTTGAGAATTTCAAGCGTGTACGCCGGAATCTGAATCGTCATCGCCGACCCAAAGAACCAGAACCACGAAATACCAAGTATAGACAGGAAGACACTGCGTTCTTCGCGCGCGAATCTGACGATGCGCCAGGTTTCTCGCCACGCGTTCCAGTTGATCTTCAGCATTGGATCGACGGCCTGCGTGATCGGCACCTGTCGACTTGTCAGGTAACCCGCAAACGAGACAAAGACGAGACAGGCGCCGAGCATGGTTCGCTTGCTTATACCCAGGCCGTTGGCGATCTCATTTCCTACAGCAACACCGCCAACGATGAGGCCGAGGATAATCGCGACATACGTTCCCGACTCAACGAGAGCGTTGCCGCCGACCAGTTCATCATCGGCCAATTGTTGCGGCAGGTACGCGTACTTGACCGGGCCAAACATCGTTGACTGGCAGCCCATGAGGAACAACACCAGCAACAGGAGCGAGTAGCTTTTTGAAACGAGGGCAAACGCTGCAAGCGTCATCAGGCAGATTTCGAGAATCTTGATGCGCCGTATGAGCATCGACTTTTCGTACTTGTCGGCGAGCTGGCCTGCTGTGGCTGAAAACAGGAAGAACGGCAGAATGAACAGGCCGGCGGCCACGTTCGCGAGCTGCGTGTGGTCCATTCCGGCGACCAGTACGCCCTGGAAAGTGATCAGGATGACCAGGCCGTTGCGAAAGATGTTGTCGTTCAGGGCCCCGAGGAACTGCGTGGCGAAGAATGGGGCGAATCGCCGCTGGCCGAGGAGCCTGAATTGGCTCGATCCTGACAATGGTCCGCGTCCCTGTAATGAGCTCCGCGCCACTATAGCGCGAAAAAAAGCGAAATCAGCGCAAAAAAGTGCGAACTGACACCGCCACTGCAATTTGACAATTTTGCTATTATCGCCCTGGAAGTACGAAATTTTTCTACCGAACGCCAAATTTGGACGGGTTACGCCCTATGACGAAGCACCTGACATTGTTGCTTTGCGGATTCTCGATGCTGGTTGCTTGTTCGAAAGAGCTGCCAGCTCGGACTGTCACCGAATTCCTCGAAAATCCAATATTGCTCGAGGCGGCGATGGTCCGGTGTAGTCAGGATCGCGCCAAGACCCGCTATGACGCAGAGTGCATAAACGCGCGTCAGGCAGTTGCGCGCGTCCAGGCCAAGGAAGAAGCCGCCGAGGAAGCGGCGCTGGAAGCCAGGTCCGAAAGAAAGAGGAGTGCTTTACGTCGCACACAGGAAGCTGCCAGCGAAGCGCGCCGACGCGCGGCCGAGGCACAGCGACAGCGTGAGGAGGCAGAGTACCTGGCCCAGTTTGGTGTTGCGCCTCCAGGCACAGAGACGGCGGACGATCCACTGTCCGAAGGCAATGTGCCGGTCGCGGTTGTTCCTGAAGCCACAGAGGAGCCGGATACCCTCGATGCCAACGCAGAGGCTCCGCCAGCGACTGATGGCGGCAATGCGCCAGTTGTGGAGTCTGCTCCCGAGCCACCCGCCTCTGATCTCGAGTCAATTCGCGAAGAATTGCGTCGCCGCAACGAAGACGGCGGCGACTAGTTTTCTGCTGGCGGCATCGTCCGCACGTGCAGGTCCCGTTGTGGAAACGGAATAACGATATTATTTTCGTTCAGCGCTTTATAAACAGCGCAATTCAACTCGTGTATGACACGTCCACGATCAATCGGCTGCGCAATCCAGCCAAGCAATTCAAAATTGAGGCTGGAATCGCCGAACATGCGAAAACGAACGCGCGGTTCCGGGTCAGCGACGACATCTGCGTTATCCCTCGCGACTGCTTGTAGTACGTCGATAACCTGATCGATGTCACTGCCATACGCGACACCAACGGCAACGCGAATTCTATGTTGCTCGGAAGGGCCGCCGGCCTCATTAATAATCTTGCCGTTGCCGATGATTCCGTTCGGGACCGTGATTTCCACATCGTCGCGCGTCAGTATTCGTGTGCTTCGCAATCCAATGTTCGTAACAATACCGCGTTCGCCCGTTTCCAGGATTATGAAATCCCCGGTCTTGTACGGTGCGTCCATGATGATTGAAACGCCGGCAAAAAGATTTGAAAGCGTATCTTTGGCGGCAAAGCTGAGTGCCAGTCCAACAATACCGGCGGATGCGAGCCATGCTGTTACGTTGATGTTCCACGCCAGGAAGATGAAGTAACCTGTCAGCGCGACCAGGACTATTTTCATCACGTTCTGTAGCAAAGACAGCATGCCAGTCTGTACGATCTTGCTGTCATGGGTGCGGCTGAACGTCTTTACGAACAGAGCCAGCAGGCTGTTCAGCGTGCTGTACCAAACGAATATTGCGATGGTCTTGAGAATACCGAGTGTTATGAACGTAGGCACATCGGGCATGCCGAGCCGGCGGGTCGCAAGTCCAAGGCCAAGCAGAACGAACGACAGGAACACGGGCCGGTGAATCAGTTCTACCAGCTCGTCATCGAAGTTGTTCGAGGATCGGCTGGCAATCCGGCCAATTATTCCGGAGATTATCCAGTCAGCGATCTTGCCGATGATAATGAAAACCGCCGCGATGATCGCAGCCTGGAGAATCACATTCGGACCGATCAACTCCGCGAGTTGCTGGACCCTGGCAATAAGGTCGTTCAACAGTCTATTCGCTCAGATAACTAGTAGTTCGGGTCGTACTCTGTTTCGTCAATGTCCGGCTCGCCGGCTTCCGGCATACCGAAAGTGCGCACGTTCGAACCTTCTTCTTCAGCTGGAGCCGTGCCGGCCTGCATGCCGGGCGACGTTGGCAGTCGGCTTGTCTGTGCAGTCAATATCTGCACGAACGTGTTTGCGACATCTGGCGCGATGTTCGGTGAACTGACGAAAATTTTCTCAGGCGTCATGTTGCTGGAACTGTAAAACGCGGCATTTGCTTTGCGGTCCATGGAAACGCCCGCGCCTTCGAGCGCGATTCCGGCGAACAGGCCTCGGCTGCGGGAATAGGAAACGACTTCAGCTTTGAACATTATATCCGTAGCAACGGCAGTATGTCGGCCCACGGGTCCCGCTGCGACGGACGCGTCGGCACCGAGCGTCAACTTGCCGTTTGCGATGCCGTCGACACCTTTGCGCGTCTTGAACACCAGGATGATGTCGGTCGATTGAGCCCCTATCTGCCAGCCGACACTGCCACCCGTCAACGTAATAAAGGCCGGGTTGCTCCATGAACTATCGTCCTGACGCACGACGATGATGCCCTTGCCGCGGCGCGCACCAAGGCCAAATGCCGCTTTGACGACATTGGGTACGACGGCGACCGCGTAGGCATGCGAAAGCAGGTTTGGCGGAATCGTTTTTTCGGGGATCCGCAGCAGTTGATCGAGCACATCGGCGGCGTCGGCGACGCGTTTTTCTTCGCGCGTAGCGCCGTAGCTGGCGGATGTGACGATGAGTGCCAGCAATGACAGCATGGCGAGGAGGCGTGGGCTATTCATGGTGTTGTCCGACAGGTAAATCGCTCAGGAGTTCTATATTACGC
Organism: uncultured Gammaproteobacteria bacterium; assembly: GCA_963841165.1. Lineage (GTDB taxonomy): Bacteria > Pseudomonadota > Gammaproteobacteria > Steroidobacterales > Woeseiaceae > UBA1847. The sequence goes on from CAWJCA010000008.1 coordinate 93,688, forward strand.
CAAAAACTGTCCGCAAAGAACGCGCATCGTTTGCCAGCCGATCAGCCACTCGTCCGGCGTACGAGGATTGGTGGCAACGGGTAGTCGAGTGTCGCGCAAACGGCACGAATAAGCTCCGCTTCCCCGATCGATAGCCTGCGCATCGTGCGCCGCCGTGGCGCTGATCGCTCGCAACAGAGGTCTCCTTTGCCCTTGCTGTTCAGTCCGAGCAGCACGTCGAGGCTATGGTCAAGCACGGCGACTGTAACGCGCTGCTCAGATTGATAATCATGGTCCTGCGCCCAGGCGCCCAGCATCGCGCGACCGGCCCGAAATGCTGCGTTACTCTGTTCGCTCAGATTCATTTCCATGAGTTGGCAAGTACTCGCAGCAGGTCGATCGCTCGCTAAGCGCAGTTCCTTCTTGCGCGCGCGAATCGCGGTGCGGCGCCCGGACGGATCGATGGCCAGACCCAGGTTGCTCATCAGTATTCGGTAGAAACAATATTCGTAGAAATCGATTTCACCATCGATCTCGATCATGCGCTGTGGCCAGCGACACCAGGTAACCAAGCTGTTGGGGTGGGCCGTAGTTTGAGCGCCGGAAACGCGATCGCAAGCAGCGGCAGGCGATACTCGGCTCCGGTCCTGGCCAGTTCGTCGTAGTAACGCCGCAGCAGTCGCGTGCGCTCGGCACCGAGCTGCTCTTTTGCCAGTGACAGCTGACGATCCACGCGTATTGCCGTCCCGATGCAGTATCAGATGCGATGGTCAGGAGATAGGCAAAATCCGGGGAATGGGCAGCCGCATACAGGGATTCCGGAACCGACTGCCGCAAGTTGTTGTGCGTATTCGATGTGCTCGCTTTCCGGTTGGCCCACGGTTTCGGCGATAGAATCCGGCAGAACGGCGACACCACCGCTCGCGAGGGCGGTGGTCACATCATCTGCGAATCCGCTGTGAATGCCATCCGTATGGCTTCTCGTGCTCTGCGTTGGCGCGGATCGACGCGTGGGAAATCGGCTTCCTTGAAGCTCGGGTCCAGTGCCTGGATTCGCTGGACGAGCGGCGGGTGCGTTGCGAACAATCCGCTAGAATTTGGCACCCGTCGCCGAACAGCATGTGGCTGATTTCTTCCGGATCGGCCGATGTGATCAGCGAGCCGGCGCTGTAGCCGCCGATTTTCTTCAGACGCGTTCGCAATACCGCCGCTTTGTCGCGTGAACTGCACGGCCGAGGCGTCCGCGAGAAATTCGCGTTGTCGGGATACGCCGGCCTTGATGATACGAGCAAAGAAAACGCCGATGCCGCCGATGATTACCAAACCGAGCGCCAATCGATAGTCGCAACGGGCGCTCCACGGTCTCGGCGACTCGAGATGATACTCGTGTGATGGCCGCCGCGAACAAACATACGACCGATCAGGCCCAGCACCATAATGCCGTAGAGCACGCCCATCATGCGTATGTTAAGGCGCATGTCACCATTCAGGATGTGGCTGAATTCGTGCGCAATAACGCCCTGCAGTTCGTCGCGGTCGAGTAATTCGAGCGTGCCCCGGGTGACAGCGACAGCGGCATCGCTGGGCGTAAAGCCGGCCGCGAACGCGTTGATGCTGCTTTCTTCTTCGAGAACATAGATTTCGGGAACCGGTACCCCCGACGCGATCGCCATTTCCTCCACGACGTTACGCAGGCGACGGCGCAACGGGTCCTGAACGTCTGCAGGCACTAGCGTGCCACCCATGTCCGTCGCGACGCGGCCGCCGCCGGCGGAGAGCAGCGACGTTTTGAACAGGCTGGCACCGAGAATGAACAGGGTCGTAGAATCGCGGTGCCAACGAGCACCGACGCGTGTTGGGTGACAAAATGAACTGTCGGCCTTCTTGCGAAGCCCAATCTGCGTTGCGTAATCCATAGCCCGCTTGCGAGAAACTCGAAGAGCGCAACGCCGAACCAGGGAAGCCGTCACGGCGAGCACGATGCGATCAGAGTGCGACGATATAGGCGCGCAACCAGGCGTCGCGACGTCTGGCGTGCACGGTCCTGCGCGTCAAAAAAGTTCACTTAAGACGATCAGGTGAATGAAACGTCCGGCACTTCGCGTTTTTCTTCGGATTCGATTTCGAGGAAACTGGCCAGCTCGAAATTGAAGGTATTCGCGATCATGTTGTTGGGGAAGTTCTGAGCCGAATTGTTGTAGCCGAGTACCGCGTCATTAAACGCCTGGCGCGAAAAAGCCACCTTGTTTTCGGTGCTGGCGAGCTCCTCCTGAAACTGCATCATGTTTTGATTCGCCTTGAGATCAGGATAAGCTTCAGACAGAGCAAACAGGCGGCTGAGCGCGCTGCCCAGGGCACCTTCGGAAGCGCCGAGCTTTTTGATAGCTTCGGCGTTGGCCGGGTCCGCTTTTGCAGCGTCAAGGCTGGAAACGGCGGCATTACGAGCTTTGACGACCGCTTCGAGGGTTTCACGCTCATGTTTGATGTAACCCTTGACGGCTTCCACGAGATTAGGAATCAGGTCATGTCGCCGGGTCAGCTGTACATCGATTTGTGCGAACGCGTTTCTGACGCGATTGCGTTCGTTGATGAGTCGGTTGTAAATACCGATCGCCCAGATCACTATCGCGGCAATTACGCCCAGGAAAATCAGGAATGAAGTCACTGTCCGGCTCCTTACTACGGGGTCAATACACCAAGCATAACTCCCGGCTTGGGCTAAGACTAGCAGCCCTTCTGTTGATACTGCCTGGCTCGGCGGCGCTGGCAGACTGGCTCGGTGATACTCGTGCGTTGATGGGCACCGAAGTCAGCGTCTATCTGTGGAGCGACGATGCCGAGAAAGGCCAGCAGGCGATCGAAGCGGTTTTTGACGAAGCGGCGCGCATCGATCGCCTAATGAGCACCTACAAAGATGACAGTGAAATCTCGAAAATCAATCGGCTGGCGGCAAAGGGCCCGGTGCAGGCCGGAGAAGAGTTGCTGCAACTTCTCCAACGATCACTCGACATATCGGTACTTACGCTCGGCGCATTCGATATAACGTACGACAGCGTGGGCCAGCACTATGACTTTCGGTCCAAACGCCGACCGGATTCAAATACGATCGAGTCCGAGCGCGAGAATATCGACTACCGTTTTGTTCAGTTGGACAAGGCGGCGGGCACAGTGGCGTTTCTGAAGCAGGGCATCCGCATCAATCTCGGCGGTATCGCAAAAGGATACGTCGTCGAGCGGGGCATCGATATTCTGCGTTATCGTGGCGTGCAAAATGCCATTGTCACGGCGGGCGGCGATTCGCGCCTGCTCGGCGACCGGCGCGGCCGGCCGTGGATGGTAGGCATCCGGGACCCGAGGAAAGACGGGCAGGTGGCCATTTCCGTGCCACTGGCGGACGAGGCCATCTCGACCTCGGGCGACTATGAACGATATTTTGACGAAGATGGAATTCGCTACCATCACATCATCCAGCCGCGGACGGGTGAACCGGCGAGTGGCGTGCGCAGCGCGACCGTATTTGGTCCCGACGCGGTTATTACCGACGCCTTGTCGACGTCGGTGTTTGTTCTCGGTGTCGAAGACGGTCTTACGCTTATTGCCACGTTGCCGGACTACGAGAGCATCGTCATCGATGCGGAAGGCCGAGTTTATTATTCGGACGGGCTGCAAAAGCCCATTCCGGACGTTTCCGACTAGCAAAAAAAAACCGCTGAATGTCGCTGAAAGGCGACGTATTTTCACTTTAAATTCAGCTTCATACGCCTATCATTGTCTTTAAACACCGGGCCAAAAGAACTCGGGCGCTGGCAGCGATTTAACGTAATCTGGGACGATTACACGGCCTGCGCGCCTGGGAGCATCGCCTTTCATTATGTCTAGGAAATCCGGGCATTTGTGACCATTATCACGGCCCGGAGCCGCTGCGCCTGTCACCATTCGGGATTGAAAAGCTGCGGCTGGCGGCACTTATCACCGGATGGAACCGGATTCGTCGAACAAGGAATAGGTGAATGAATATCAGAAACTCGATTTTTGCTCTTTTGGTCTGCGTCTTCGCGGCAAGCAGCCTCGCATCCTCAGGCATGGAAGGGCAGCCCGCGCCGGATTTCGCGCTGAAGAGTTCATCGGGCGCAAACCTGAGGCTTTCGGAGTACCGCGGCGACGTCGTGATGATCAACTTCTGGGCAACCTGGTGCGGCCCGTGCCGTCAGGAAATGCCTTTGCTTGACGAATTGTATGCGCGCTACCAACGCGTGGGATTCAACCTGCTTGGCGTGAATATCGACGATGACTCAAGGCGTGCGATGAAAATGATCGACGAGCTCGGCGTCAGCTTTCCGGTGCTGTTCGATGCGCGAAAGGAAGTCAGCAAATTGTATGAAGTGGAAGCAATGCCGGTCACGGTTCTGGTTGACCGAGAGGGCAGGGTTCGTCATGTGCACCATGGCTACAAGCCCGGGTACGAAGAAAAATACCTGGATCAGATTCGCTCATTGTTAAGAGAGTAACGCAGTGACCAAGACACTTATCAGCCTGGCGGCAATGGCGATGCTGGCAATCAGCATCTCTGTGGCGGCACAGGACGTAGCCCCGATGAATGCGGACGCGGCAATGGCCGAGGCAATGAGTGCGCAGGCCTCTGAGTCAGAATCCCGTGATCAGTTCCGCAGTCTTGATCAGGATGTGCAGACATTGAAGAAGGAAGTTCTGGACCTTAATCGAGACCTGTTCCTTCTCGAGGAAGAACTGTTGTTTCCTGCCAACTCGCAGGTTGCGTTCTTCATTTCCATGGATGTTGGCGAGTATTTCGAACTCGACTCAGTAAATATCAAGATTGATGGCAAGGAAGTTGCCAATTACCTGTACACGGCGCGCGAAGCGGATGCACTGATTCGCGGTGGCGTGCATCGCGTACACATGGCCAACCTGAAAACGGGCGATCACGAACTCATTGCAATCTTCACGGGCAAAGGTCCTCACGTTCGCGACTACCGTCGCGGCGCAACCATTACCTTTGACAAGGGTATCGGTGCCAAGTATCTCGAGCTGGAAATCACCGACCGCGTCAAAAAGCAGCAGCCGGAATTTGTCATCAAGGAATGGGAGTGATCTTTGCATCCAGGTCGCTCACTACTTAGGTGCCTCTGCTTGTGGTTGGCGCTACAAGCGCCGACGCAAGCCGTTCAGGCAGCGGACGATGGTCGCGACCCGATCGTCGTGCAGGACCCGCACTATGGCGAGGTCCTTTTCTACTTCTATCAGGAAGACTATTTTCCGGCGATCGTTCGCCTGCTCGCGGCAAAGGAACAGCAGCAACTCGACGATCATGCCGACGAAGGCGAGTTACTTCTCGGTGGCATGTATCTTTCCTACGGTCATCACCTCGAGGCTGCCGAAATTTTCGAGCGCCTTTTGGCGAACAAAGTCGCCCCCGATATTCGCGATCGAACCTGGTTCTTCCTGGCCAAAATCTGGTACCAGCGCGGCTACCTCGACAAGTCACAGCAAGCACTGAGCTATATCGAACGTGAGCTCCCGAAGAATCTGCAACGCGAAGCACTGATGCTCGAGTCGCAGATTCTTATCGATGCGGGCAATTACGATGCTGCTATCGTCAAGTTGCAAAACTGGAAAGGGAAAACCGAGTGGGCGAGGTATGCCAAGTTCAACCTCGGCGTAGCGCTGGTCCGCCTGGGCCGTGTTGACGAAGCTGCACGGCTGCTCGACGACCTGGGTAATCTTAACCCCTACAACGATGAACTCACATCCCTGCGTGACAAGGCGAACCTCGCGCTCGGATATGCCCTGTTGCAGGACGGCCAGGCGCGAGCAGCGAAAGCACCGCTGCAACGCGTTCGACTGGAAGGTCCTTTTTCAAACAAAGCGCTGCTCGGTGTCGGCTGGGCCGACGCTGAAATGGACAACTATCAGCGGGCGTTGGTGCCGTGGATGGAGTTGCGCAGCCGCAACCTGCTCGATTCAGCGGTCCAGGAATCCATGCTGGCCATACCTTATGCCATGGCGAAACTCGACTCGATCAGCCAGGCCGCCGACCATTACCTCAATGCAATTGAGGCATTTTATGAAGAGACCAATCGTCTGGACCGGACGATTCAGCACATCGAATCCGGCCAGTTCTTCGATGATTTCGTCGAGGACGATCCGCTCGACAGTGCAGGTTGGTATTGGCGACTCGAGGAATTGCCCGAGGGTCTCGAAGGGCGGTACCTGTTTCACCTGCTCGCGACACACGAGTTCCAGGAAGGTCTCAAGAATTACCGGGACCTGAGCTACCTGTATCGGAACCTCGATGAGTGGCAGATGAACGTCGATGTATACGGCAACATGCTCGAGACGCGCAAGGAAGCCTATGCATTCCGTTTGCCGCGCGTCCAGGATTCGCTGGCGCGTGCCGATCTCGATGGCATGGTAAGTCGCAAGCTCGAATTCGATTCGACGCTGAATAATATCGAAGAGAGCCATGACTGGCTGGCGCTTGCGACCCGATCCGAGTTCGAGATGTGGGGCGAAATTACCGGTCTCGAAAGCACTCCGGCCTTGCGCGCCGACATTCCCGAGGCTGACGAAGTACGAGACAAGATCCGCCTGTTGAAAGGTGTATTGCAGTGGAACCTCGAACGCGACTTCGGCGATCGTCTGTGGCGAATTCGTCGCAACCTTCGCCAGTCCGGCGAAGCCCTGGTAGCGACACAGCGTTCGCGACGCCAAATTGACGAGACCATGCGCCTCGAACCACTTCGCTTCGATGAACTCAGTAGTCGCGTTTACGGTCTGGCGCCGCGTATTGAAGGCACGAAGATGAGAGTGGAAGACGCGCTATCGAAGCAGCGCGCGTTCTTGCAGTCGATCGCCGTCGGCGAGCTTCAGGCACAAAAGCAAAGGCTTGATATTTATACTGTTCAGGCGCGTTTTGCCCTTGCCTCAATTTACGACATCGCGGCTACAGTCGGGGATGCATCGGAATGAAGATGCATCGTTACCTGCTGTTCTTGCTCCTCGCCCTGGCGTTTGCGGCGCCATCCGCCAACGCGGGCGTGAAGAAGAAAGACACGATAAAGAGCCTCGAGAAGAAGACCGTTAAAATTCGTCCGGGAAAAGTCATTCTCGATAGCTCCGATCTCGCACGCGACAATTATCGGGCGTTTCTCGATCTTGTGTCGGATGATCCGGAGCTTCGTGCCGAAGCCATGCGCCGCCTTGGCGACCTGGAACTTGAGGCCACTGAGGCTGATCAGCTGGCGGAAAATATCGAATCACTGGATTCAACAGGCTATGACAATGCTGTCAGCCTCTATCAACAGTTGCTCGAGGCCTATCCGGACTACCGCCGCAACGACACCGTGCTGTACCAGTTGGCGCGTGCCTATGAGATTGGTGGCCGGACAGACGAAGCGCTTGACGTTCTTAATGAGCTTGTCACGAAGTTTCCGGATACAGCGCTAATTGACGAAGTACAGTTCCGCCGCGGTGAGATGCTGTTTCTTCGCAAGCAATACAACGACGCAGAAGCGGCTTACCAGGACGTCAGGAAATACGGCGAAGAATCCCGATTCTATGAACAGTCGCTGTACAAGCTCGGCTGGTCCCAGTTCAAGTTGGCGTGGCACGAAGACAGCCTTGAGCCGTTTTTTGAATTGCTGGACCGTAAGGTCAAAGGCGTTGACATAGGTGAAGGTGAGCAGCGACTCAGCAGTTTGAAGCGGGCCGAACGCGAGCTTGTCGAAGATACGTTCCGCGTCCTGAGCATCAGCTTTTCTTACATGGAAGGCGCTGACAGCATTGACGCCTTTCTCCAGGCACGTCAAAACCCGGCATACAGTTACGTGATCTACAGCAACCTGGGCGACCTGTACCTCGAAAAAGAACGCTATGTCGACGCGGCTGAAACCTATGAGGCATTTGTAGAGCAGGACCCGTTTCATCCAAAGGCGCCGATACTGCAGGTCGAAGTCATCGAGGCATACAAGCAGGGCGGCTTCCCCAGCCTGGTGCTTGAAGGTAAGAAGGGCTTCGTCGAACGCTATGGCATGGACGGGGAATTCTGGGTTCGCAATCCGCCAGAGGAGAACCAGGCGGTTGCTGCGTATCTGAAGAGTAACCTCAACGACCTGGCGCAGTATTATCATGCCGAGGCGCAGCGCGATGGCAAGAAGAGTGACTACCAGCAAGCCGCCAACTGGTATCGCAAGTACCTGGCGTATTTCCCGGGTGAGGCGGATAGCGCCAACACCAACTTTCTGCTGGCCGAAATACTGTTCGAGAGCGAAGACTACGAGGCGGCGACGGTCGAGTACGAGCGTACGGCCTATGGCTATATTGATCATGATAAGTCGGCTGAAGCCGGGTATGCGGCAATTCTCTCTTATCGCGAGCATGAAAAATCGCTGGCTGGCGCCGTAAAAGACGAGTGGCACAAGAGGTACCTCGACAGCGGTTTGAAGTTTGCTGACACCTATCCTGATCACCCGGAATCAGGCGCAGTACTAACGACCGTTGCGGAAGATTTGTTTGCACAGGATCAGTTTGATCTCGCGATTGCAGTAGGGCAGGCCGTAGTTGCCAAGCAACCACCGGTGGAGCCGAAGCTCGCTCGCACGGCGTGGACGGTCATTGCCCATTCACAGTTTGATCTTCAGAATTTCAGTGACGCCGAAGCTGCGTACTACAGTTTGCGGAGCTTTACGCCGGCTGATGATTCGACGGCTGCCCAGCAAATTGAAGATCGCATCGCCTCATCGATCTACAAGCAGGGCGAAAAGGCGCGTGACGCTGGCGATCTCGAGACTGCGGTTACACACTTTACTCGCCTCGGCCAGGTGGTTCCGGATTCCGATATTCGCGCTACCGCCGAATACGATGCCGCGGCCGCCCTGATCAATTTGCAGGCCTGGGATCGTGCGTCCGGCGTACTCGAAAGATTCCGCAGCGATTATCCGGACAGCGAATTCGCTGACGATGTCACGCAGAAACTGGCCGTCACTTATCTCGAGTCAGGCCAGTCAGACCAGGCCGCGGCCGAGTTTGAGCGCATTGCGAGAGCCGAGTCGAGTACCGACGATGTGCGTCGCGAGGCGCTCTGGAAGGCATCCGATCTTTACAAACAGTCCGGTACGATTTCCAGCGAGCAGCGAGTTCTGAATGACATCGTCATGCGCTACCCGAACCCACTGGCTGAGTCCGTCGAGGCGCGTTATCGCTTGCTCGAGATTGCCCGGCAGACCGGTAACGAACAGGAACGTGTGGCAAGACTCAATGATCTCGTTCAGGTCGACGCGACAGCCGGTGCACAACGCACGGATCGCACCCGTTTCCTCGCGGCAACAGCCACTTTGGAGCTTGCCGATCCTGTGCGCGAGCGATTTGCGGTCGTGAAACTGACGCAGCCACTGGCCGACAGTCTCAAGCTCAAGAAATCGCTGATGGAAGAGGTTATTACGGCTTATACCGGGGCAGCCGACTACGGGGTTGCGGAAGTGACGACGGCCGCGACCTTTCGCCTCGGCGAGGTCTACGAACAGTTCAGTTCGGATCTGCTGGATTCTGACAGACCGGTCGACCTCGAAGTCGATGCACTCGAGCAATACGAGCTGCTCCTCGAAGAACAGGCGTTCCCGTTCGAGGAAAAAGCGATCGACCTGTACAAGGCAAATTCCGACAGGGCCCCGGATGGTGTTTACGACGAATGGGTGCGACAGAGTTTCGAACGACTGGCCGGCCTGATGCCGGCGCGATACGCGAAAAAGGAGCGCAGCGAAGATGTTGTTACAGCGCTGTATTAATATCAGGCGGGTGCCGATCGCCTTGCTGGCATTGCTGGTGCTCGCGGGCTGTGCGAGCGGTGGTTCGGCGAAAGCACCGGATTCGAGGACGGCGTCCAGCCAGGGCGAAGTTGCGGAAGGTCCGCAGCCCGAATCGGCAATCCCGCCACAGGTGCGGACCTTGTACGAGCAGGCAGCCTCGGCCATGGCAGCCGGCGATTTCGTCGACGCCGAGCTCCGATTCAAGGAGTTCCTGCTGCAGTACCCGAATTACCCGGGTGCCCATGTCAACCTGGCCATCATTCACGCCAATAATGAGAATAATGCGGCCGCAAGGTCCGCTTTGGACGCCGCATTGGCGATAAATCCCAGTCATCCTGCGGCTTTGAACCAGATGGGCATGCTACTTCGCAGAAATGGCAATTTTCTCGAGGCAGAAGCCGCTTATTTGAAGGCCGTCACAGTCAACCCCGACTATGCCTTGGCACACTACAACCTGGGGGTCCTTAATGAGCTGTACCTGCAGCGCCTCGATGTGGCACTGCAGCATTTCGAGACTTACCAGGCGCTTGTGGGTGAAGACAAGCAGGTTGAGAAATGGATTGCGGATCTGAGACGTCGCGTAGCGGCGAACCAGCGAACGGCAAACGTGGCGGATTGATGGACATGGGTACTGGAAAAACCAGGGTATTCGGCGCCGGATTCATGCTCGCCATGTTGTTGGCAGCGTTTGCCACTTTTGCTCAGGACACAACTGAGCAGGACGACGAGTTGATGCCTGCAGTCGATACCTCGTCGGTGGAACAGGAAGAGGCGCGCGAGACACAGGACATCACGCGACGCACGACGGGCAACCGGGTGATGGACTCGATTGAACTCGGGCGTACTGAAATTACGGGCAACCAGGAATTGCCGAAGGTGCTGTACATCGTACCGTGGAAAAAATCGGATCCTGGCGACTTGATGGGCAGGCCGGTCAACACTCTGCTCGATGAGGTGCTTGCACCGATCGACAGGGAAGAATTTATACGTCAGGTCGATTACTACGGCGACCTGTATGGCGAAGATGAACAAGATTAGGAGTGGCTGTTAGCCGCGACTGTCTTTTATAGAGCGGCTTTTGCCGCGGGCAATTCTGTTTTTAGAGGAGCAGACAAATGAGCACTATCGTGCGGTTTTTTCAGGATGGCGGTGCATTCATGTACCCAATCCTGTTTGTATTTGCATTCGGCGCTGCGATCGCGATCGAGCGCTGGATGTACCTGACCATGTCGGGCGCAAGCAATCGTGCTTTGTGGAAGAAGATCGTGCCTTTCCTTAAGGCCGGTAATTTCCAGGAAGCCGCTGCGCTCACTTCAAAATCCAAGGCAGCCATTGGCTCGATTCTGACTTACGGCTTGTACCGCGTTAAGTCAGCGCGTCGTCGTGACGATATCGAGAAGGCGATGGAAGAAAGCCTGATGGAAGTCTTGCCGAGGTTGGAAAAGCGAACGCATTACATTGCGACGCTGGCGAACGTGGCGACGCTTCTTGGCCTTCTGGGCACGATTATCGGCCTGATCAACGCCTTTACCGCCGTATCGAACGCAAATCCGGCAGACAAGGCAGACATGCTGTCCGCCAGTATCTCGGTTGCGATGAATACGACGGCCTTTGGTTTGATGGCTGCCATTCCGTTGCTGCTCGTACATGCCCTGCTGCAGACGAAGACAAACGGTCTCGTCGACAGCCTCGAGATGGCGAGTGTCAAATTCCTCAATGCCGTGACCGAACGTCAGCTGAAGACATCCGGAGCGTAAGTCATGATCCGTAGCCGCAGAAGAGGCGGTGCTCATCATCGTAATGATACGGCCGAACTCAACATTACGGCATTCATGAACCTGATGGTGATTCTGGTTCCGTTCCTGCTGATTACCGCGGTGTTCTCGCGATTGGCGATTCTCGAATTGAATCTGCCAGGCTCCTCTACTGAGCCCGTGGACCCGCAGGAACAGGTCTTTCAACTGGAAGTCATCGTACGCAAAAGCAAGATCGAAGTTGGCGATCGTAACCAGGGACTGCTCGGTGTCTACCCGAACGGCGACGACGGCTATGACTACGACGCGCTGAGAACCAAGCTCTCCGAGCTCAAGAAAAGGTATCCGAAGAAATCGGATGCATCGATCCTTCTCGAGCAGGATATTGCGTATGACACGCTGGTCCAGGTGATGGACACGGTGCGAGTGGCGGAGGATATCGAGGATAACTCGGTCGTACGCTCCGACCTTTTCCCCGACATTTCAATCGGCGATGCGCCGGTTATGACTGGGGGTGGATAGGCAATGGTCAAGTCAGCCCGCGCAAAACGAATGGAGAAGCATCACAAGCGCAACAAAGGTGCTGGTGCGCTGAATCTCGTTTCACTCATGGATATTTTTACGATCCTCGTGTTCTTTCTGCTCGTCAACTCGTCAGACGTGGAGACGCTGCCGAACGCCAAGGACCTGCAGTTGCCGGAATCGATCGCCGAAGATAAAGCCAAGGAGACCGTAGTCATCCTGATCGGCGAGACGGACATCATCGTGCAGGGCACGCCGGTGGCGAAGGTCGCAGATGTTATGGCGACCAAGGGCAACGACATACCGGCACTGCGCAAAGCGCTGTTGTCGCAGAACGATCGAGTCCTGCGCCGGGACGCGCAAGCGGAAGTTGCTGGACGAGAAGTCACGATTATGGGGGACAAAGACATCCCATACCGTTTGTTGAAAAAAGTAATGGCGACTTGCACGGAATCGGATTACGGACGGATTTCGCTGGCGGTGCTGCAGAAGAGTTCAGACAAGCTGGACAACATTCAGGCGGCGCGCTAGGGCGCAGGGACGACGGACAGGAGTCGCGGAATTGGATTTACCGTTTTACAGAGAGTATGACCTGCCATGGACGACGGGCCAGGGCCAGGAACGCAAGTTCCGGCGCCTGCTCGGCATCATATTCCTGATTTGTGCCGTACTCGGACTGCTATGGCCGTTTATTCCTCTTCCGGAGCCGGATCCGTACGACGTTGAAGAGATCCCGCCGCGCATCGCTCAGCTGCTGCTCGAAGAGAAACCACTTCCGCCACCGCCACCGCCACCGAAGGAAGAGGAGCCGGAGCCCGAGCCCGAAGAAGTGGAACCTGAGAAGGTTGTCGAGGCTGAGCCTGAGCCCGAACCAGAGCCTGAACCGCTGCCTGATCGCGAAGAGGTTGCCCGTGAGCAGGCGCAAGCCGCATTGATGCCCTTTGCCGAAGACCTTGCCGATCTCGTTGACATGGACCTTGTGGAACAGATGGCCGACGACCGTCCGTTGACGGCATCGGTGGGTGAGGCTGTGCGCAACGAACGCTCGATGATCACATCCAAGGCGGGCGCTGCATCACGGTGGAATCAACACTGCCAGCATGAGTCGCAATACGGGCGGTACTGGTATTGCGGGACGGTCAACGACCAAGGTCACAAGCCCGGTTGCCGGAATCGGCAAGAGCTGGCGGCAGCGCTTCACGCTCGGGTTCGAGTGGTAAAGCCTCGCGGTCTCGCGAAGAAATCGAACTCGTGTTTGACAAGAACAAAGGTGCGATCTTCGCTCTTTACAATCGTGCGCTGCGCATGGATCCGTCACTCGAAGGCAAGCTGGTACTCAAGCTGACTATCGCCCCGAACGGACAGGTCACGATGTGTGAGGTCGTCTCCAGCGAGCTCGGCGATCCGGATCTCGAGCGCAAACTGGTGCAGCGCGTGAAGCTCTTCCGCTTCGAGGCCAGAGACGTCGAAGCAATTACGACCACGAAGCCGATCGACTTTTTCCCGGCGTAAACGACGCCAGGTCCAACATGCTCGTACGACGCCAATCGCGGGGCATCTCTGCCGCCTGCGTTCGCAGCGTGTTGTCCCACGCCTGCGGAACAGGTGATAGCACTTTGCCGGAGGGATTGTTCGTCGGTCCTGGGGATAATGCGTAAAATGGGGATCAATATGAAAAGCGCTGTCTTGAAGGCGTCGTCACGACTTGGCATTTTTGCTTCCTGCCGTCTACATCGTGGGCGGAAATATCGATTGATGAACTCATACGTGACGCCGGGATCGTTGAGGGCCCGATCGCCATGCGCGATCTGCCGCACTGGAACGGCGCCCATAAACTAATGATTTCCCGAGTGGGTGACGAGGTCGATGCACTCAGGACGCTCTGTGCCGAACGCCGAGTTTGTATCGTCAATTCCGAGGCGGAGGCTATTGAGATGGCGACCGATGTCGATGCCATTATCGGCTTGTGCAGTGCGCGTCTGCTGGCGGCTGCGAAAAGTGCCGTCTGGATTCAGATTTTTTCATCCGGAGCCGAACATTGCGTCGATGTTCCGGCCGTAGCCAGCGGCCAGGTCGTGCTGACCAATATGCAAAAGATGTCGGCCCCGGTAATCGGCGAGCATGCCGTTGCCATGATGCTCGCCCTGGCGCGGCGGCTTCCCGAGTATGCGAAGGGCATGAAACACGGGGCCTGGATGAGGAGTTCCGAGCGCGTCGGCAGCAATGATTCCGGTCTCAGGAAAAACAATGCTCGTAATCGGTTTGGGTGGAATCGGCACTGAGGTGGCAGAACGTGCTGCCGCGCTTGGCATGCGCGTGATCGGAACCCGCAACAGCAGCCGGGATGGTCCGTCTTTCGTAGAGTATGTTGGATTGTCTGACGAACTTCTCGATCTCGTGGGACAGGCAGACGTCATCGTGAATGCACTGCCGCTGACCGACGCCACCCGAAACCTGCTCGACGCCGAATTCTTCGCTGCGACCAGGAAGGGTGCTCTATTCGTAAACGTCGGTCGGGGCGCCACTGTGGATACGGACGCCTTGACCGACGCAATTCGAAACGGGCAAATTGGTGGTGCCGGCCTCGATGTGACTGATCCGGAGCCTCTGCCGGCTGATCATCCCTTGTGGCAATTTGACAATGTCATCATCACTCCGCATGTTGCATCCCGCGGCGGCGAACGAGAGCGACACTTCGTCTTGCTGCAGAGAAAATCTCAGGCGCTATGCCGCCGGGGAGCGACTCCTGAACGTCGTGGATCCCAAACGCGGCTACTAGCGATATAGCCATGCCGAGTATCGATCACGCAACGAACCGCCGAGTCGCCATCGACGGCGCAAGCCGGCGTCGCCTGTACCTGTTTCGGCATGGCGCTGTCGACTACATTGATGAAAACGGGAACTGGGTGGCCGATCCGGATTCAGTCAATCTCAATGAGCGGGGCAGAGCACAGGCGGCGGGAATGGCCGAACTGTTCGCGGGCATCCACGTCGATAAAGCACTCTGCACCGGCCTTCCACGAACGCGGCAGACCGGCAAGACGATCCTGGGTGATCGCGATATTGAGCTGGGAGTATTCGCAGAGCTTGAAGAAATCCGGCCGCTGAAAGGGAGAGACGGCGGGCGGATACGATATTTATTCCGATATCGCTTTCTCTCACTGGCGGGCACCGCAAGAGGATGCGACATTCCTGGGCGGAGAGCGCTACCACGATTTCTATGCGCGCGTCAGCGCCGCGATGGAGTCTCTGCTTGCCGATGAATCGTGGCACAACCTGGCCGTGTTTGCTCACGGCGGTACCAATGCCGCGGTCCTCGGATGGGCCACCGGGGTAGGCCTGGAGGCGTTCGGCTTGCTGGATCAGTCGATGTGTTGCCTGAATATCATCGATTTCGATTTTGATGAAAAAAGCCGGCTGGTTCGCAAGACTGTGCGTGTGATGAATATTACGGCCGACGATCCCGTAATGCGCAACAGGCATTCAGGCGACATGGAGATGCTCGCGCGGCGCATTCTCAAATGGCAGCGATAAATCCCGCATCGGAACCGGCTGAAGGGTTCCCCCCGATCGCGGGTTCTGACGCACGTATTCTGATTTTGGGTAGCTTGCCCGGTCAACGCTCCATTGCACAGCAGCAGTACTACGCGCATCCGCAAAACGTGTTTTGGCGGATCATGGAAGAGCTGTTTGGGATCAATGGCGGCTATGTTGATCGTTGCGAGCAACTGGTGAAAAACCGGATTGCGCTTTGGGACGTTTTACAGAGTTCGTTGCGGCCGGGCAGTATGGACGCGAACATCAGGCTCGACAGTGCGCGCGCAAACGATTTCGAAACATTTCTGAGCGCGCATCCCGAAATTCGGCTGATCGCATTCAACGGCAGGAAAGCCGAAGCACTTTTCGGAAAATTTGCGGCTGGAAGAGTCGCGTGCGAGTCAATTCATCGGGCCAGTTTGCCATCCACGAGTCCGGCCTACGCGGCAATGCCGTTCTCACGTAAGCTGGCGCGGTGGCGGCAGGCGATATCGCCTATAGCAGAATAACTGATAGCCAGGAGCGGACAATGATTGGATATGTAACCCTCGGCACCAACAAGTTTGATAAAGCGGCAAAATTCTATGATGAGTTATTCGCGACGATCGGAGCCGGTCGCCTGATGGAAGGGGACACGTTCATCGCCTGGGCGACGAGTCCGAGCACGCCTGCCGTGTCAATCATCCGTCCCTACAATGGCAAACCAGCGACGGTGGGTAACGGAGTGATGGTGGCAATCGCTATGGACTCGAGCAAGAAAGTCGATGCCTTGCATGCCAAGGCACTGCAGCTGGGCGCCACCGACGAAGGCGCGCCGGGATCCCGCGGAAATAATTTCTACGCCGGCTATTTCCGCGATCTGGACGGCAACAAGCTGAATGCGTTTTGTATGACAGCGGAGTGATCAATAATGAATAGAGATCTGATACTGCAGCCGATGCTCGGCACGATGTTACTCACGGCAGTTGTCTGGTTCGTGATGTACGCAAAGCGTATTCCGGCGATGAAAAAGGCCGGGGTACCCGTGCAGGCTTACACGACCCCCGATAAAGCCGTGGAGCTGTTGCCTGAAGCAGTCAACAATTCGGCAAATAATCTCAAGAACCTGTTTGAGTTGCCGGTCTTGTTTTATGGACTATGCCTTTTTGTGTACGTAACAGGCGCTGTTGACACAGGCTACGTGATCGCGGCATGGCTGTTTTTTGCGTTTCGAGTCGTGCACAGCTTCGTCCACTGCACCTCCAACATCGTGATGTTACGGTTCTACCTGTATTCGGCAGGGGCGTTTGCACTTTGGTTCATGCTGGGTCGAGCGGTGGTAGACAGCCTGGGCTCGTAGTTCGCGATGGGTTAGCTACAGAGCGCTGTCCCCGGTTTCGCCCGTTCGAATGCGCCAAACCTGCTCGAGGTTCGTCACGAAGATCTTGCCGTCGCCGACTTTGCCGGTTTTTGCAGCCTCCACGACGGTCTCTACGACACGTTCAACCATGTCGTCGGAAACGGCGACTTCGATCTTGGCTTTTGGAAGAAAATCAACAACATACTCGGCCCCGCGGTACAGCTCGGTGTGACCACGCTGCCGTCCGAACCCCTTGACCTCGCTCACCGTCATGCCTTGTATGCCGACTTCGCTCAGGGCATTGCGAACGTCATCGAGCCGAAAGGGTTTTACAATAGCCGTGACAAGCTTCATTCGTAGGTTCTCCAGGACAGGCGGGCCAGGTTGCGTATGCTAGCAACAGGCGTTCCCCATGTGTACAAATAAACAGGATGAACAGGCAGGGCGTTATGACCGGGACAACACGGCTGTTTAAGGAACAGGACGGGCTGCTGTACTATGGTGCTGCAACCGGCTACGCCGTCGTTGCCTATGCCCTGGGATTTGCCGGTCTTTTTGACAGCCACTGGGCGATCAACTGCCTGGCAACGCTATTGCTTGCGCACGCGATGATCATCGCCGCATACCTGATACATGAATGCGGTCACAACCTGGTGTTCGCGAATAGCCGCCATAACGCGGTGCTCGGCCGATTCATGAGCTGGTTATGCGGTTCTGCCTATGGCACGTACGAGGACATGCGCTACAAGCATTTCCGCCATCATGTTGATAATGACGATGCAGTCTGGTTTGACTATGACCGGTTTTTCGAAGAACACACGGTCGTTACCAGGATTGTCCAGATCATGGAGTGGCTTTATATCCCGGCGCATGACCTGGTCATGCATGCGGTCATGGTCCTCACGTCTTTCGTCATTCCGCAGCGTCGCAAGCAGCGCGTCCGAAACGTGACTGTCATTCTCATTCGCGGCGGGGTGTTTGCCGCGCTCATAGTGTTTGTGCCGAAGGTCGCGATTCTCTATGTTGTCGCCTATTTGATCATGATGCACGTCCTGCGGTTCATGGACAGCGTGCAGCACGACTACCCTTACAATACGACGCTATTCGACTATGAGAAGCCACCGCACAAGGGTGACTTTGAATGGGAGCAGCGACATACCTTCAGCAACCCGCTGAGCCTGCGATTTCCGAAACTCAATTGGCTTACACTCAATTTCGGCTATCACAATGCCCATCATGCAAATATGAATGTGCCCTGGTATCGGCTTCCCCAGCTGCACTTTGAAATGACCGGCAATAACCCCGACCTTGTCATTCCGTTCATGTCGCAGCTCAAGCTCTACCACCGCAATCGCGTGCGTCGCGTTTACAATGCGCAGCCCGAAGACTACCCGACCGGGGCGGATTATCTAACAGTCGCTCAGTCAGGATCCGGGCCCATCGGTGGCAACGCTGCGTCATTTCTCACGTCTTTTTGATTCGATTCCGTCGCAACAAGAGCAGCACCATAGGAGTTAAAGCATGTCCGACAAAAACCAGGTTGGCAAAATCGGCTGGATCGATATCACTGTCGACGACGCCGACGGGATGCGCGATTTCTACAAGGAAGTCGTCGGTTGGACTAGCGAAGACGTCAGCATGGGTGAGTACTCAGATTATTCGATGGCGATGCCGGGGACGGGCGAAGCTGTGACCGGTATTTGCCACGCGCGCGGCAGCAACGCCGAGCTGCGAGGCGGATGGCTGATTTACATCATCGTCGAAGATGTCCTGGCAAGCGTTGCGGCATGCAAAAAGCATGGGGGCAAGGTCATCGTGGAGCCGCGTGGACTATCGGGCGGGCAATTTTGCGTGATAAAAGATCCCAGCGGCGCTACAGCCGCTTTGTTTCAACCTTGAGCGAGCCGGTTTGACCAGACCTTTCGATAATCCTGAGTGGCACGCCGCGTTAGCCGGTCTAGTCAAAACCGGTGACGATCAGGGCACCGCGAATGCGTTGGCAAAAGTACTCGATGTCGCCGTCGACAACGATGCAACGTGCCTGCTCGCATTCTATCGTGATGCACCGCCGAACGTCTTGCACCACACAATGACACCAAGGCGTGCCCGACATTACCTGGATCGCTACCTGGCGGGACCCTACCTGCTGGATCCCCTGTACCAACTTGCCGTGCGCAAGACCAAACCGGCCATGTGCCGTTGTCGCGATGAAACGCCTGATCGATTCCGCTCGAGCGAGTACTTTCGTCAATACTACGAGCGAACGCATCTTGCCGACGAAATGGACTTCCTTTTGGACACCGATACGAAGAGTACACTCGTACTCGTTGTCGGGCGCTGGGAAACTCGTTTCTCGCGATCCGATGTGGCGCGCCTGCGCCTGATGGAACCGGTAGTCAAAGCGGCCATGCAAAGAATCTGGAACGCTTGGGCTGCGCGCCATTCGGATGAGGAACGCGACCTCAGCATGCACCAGCGCCTGACGCAGTGCTTTGAACATTTTGGCGAGGCGGCGCTGACGCAACGGGAACGACAGATAACGCAGCTCCTGTTACGGGGCCATTCTTCGAAGTCGATTGCGAGAGAACTCGGAATCGCACCGGGAACCGTAATGGTGCACAAGCGCAACCTGTTTTCGAAACTCGGCATCACGTCCCAATACGAACTTTTCTCGTTGTTTATCGACAAGCTTTCGGAGCTTTGAGATAAGGCTCCGGGTACCGCGCGATTGGTATTCAGTTACCTGCGCGTTGAGCGGACAATAGACAGGGCATTTGGCTAATGGGCAAGAGGTGTCTGCTCCATGTTTGAGTTCGATTTCGGTCACGGTGAAGATCTGGACTTGCTGCGCGAAACCGTACGAAGTTTTGCGAACGATCATATCGCGCCGCGTGCCGCAGAGATCGACGAAAAGAACGCGTTTCCGCGGGACCTGTGGCCTGAGCTTGGCGCGTTGGGGCTCCTCGGCATTACGGTCGAGGAAACTTATGGTGGTTCGGAACTTGGCTACCTCGCACACGTCATTGCGATGGAAGAAATCAGTCGGGCATCCGGCTTCCGTCGGTTTGTCTTATGGCGCCCACTCCAACCTCTGCGTAAACCAGTTGCGACGATGGGGTAATGCGGAGCAGAAGGAAGCCTTGCTACCCAAGCTGGTGTCCGGCGAATACCTCGGTGCATTGGCCATGAGTGAATCGGGCGCCGGATCCGACGTCATGAGCATGCGCACGACGGCGAAACGCGATGGAGACAGCTATGTCCTCAACGGGTCCAAAATGTGGATCACCAACGCCCCCGGCGCAGACGTACTGATCGTCTACGCAAAAACCGACCCGGATGCGGGCAAGCGTGGCTTTACCGCATTCCTCGTTGAACGGGGAACACCGGGATTTTCGACACCGCAGAAACTCGACAAGCTCGGCATGCGCGGTTCGGACACGAGCGAAGTCTTGTTTGAAAATTGCCGTATCCCCGAAACCAATCGCCTGGCAGAAGAAGGCAAGGGGGCCGCAATTCTGATGAGCGGTCTGGACTATGAACGCGTTGTCCTCGCCGGCGGTCCGCTCGGCATTATGGCGGCCTGCATGGACCTTGTATTGCCCTACATCCACGATCGTAAGCAGTTTGGCAAGGCGATTGGCAAGTTCCAGCTCATGCAGGGCAAGATTGCTGACATGTACACTGCAATGAATGCGTGCCGCGCCTACGTTTACGCGGTGGCAGAGGCGTGTGATCGCGGCAGGACTAGCCGCTTCGATGCTGCAGGATGTATTCTCGTGGCTGCCGAGCGGGCGACCTGGATGGCCGGTGAGGCGATTCAGGCCTTGGGTGGCAACGGCTATATCAATGAGTACGCGGCAGGCCGTTTGTGGCGAGATGCCAAATTGTATGAAATTGGCGCAGGTACCAGCGAGATTCGTCGCATGCTGATTGGTCGTGAGTTGTTCAATGCCACAAAGTAGCACTGCGGACCCGATTACATGCCAGTAATTAAGACTAAGGTCGATCGTTCCTCGGATGATTTCAAGAAGAACGCCGAGGCGGCCATTGCGCTGGTCGAGAACTTGCGTGAAGTCGATGAGTATGTGATGCAGGGTGGGACCGAGCGCTCGCGCGAACGGCACCTGGCGCGCGGCAAGTTGTTGCCACGTGATCGCATTCGTACATTACTTGACGAAGATTCCCATTTCCTGGAAGTCGGCCGGCAGGCGGCCTGGCAGGTGTACAGCGACGACGTGCCGGCCGCCGGTATCGTCGTGGGTATCGGACGTATTCACGGTATCGCATGCATGGTCGTCGCCAACGACGCGACGGTCAAAGGTGGCACCTACTATCCGCTAACCGTCAAGAAGCACCTGCGCGCCCAGGAAATCGCGGAACAAAACCACTTGCCCTGTATTTACCTCGTGGACTCGGGAGGCGCCTTCCTGCCACGACAGGATGAGGTATTCCCCGATCGTGATCATTTCGGTCGCATTTTCTTCAACCAGGCGAGGCTGTCAGCAAAAGGCATTCCGCAGATTGCCGTGGTCATGGGTTCGTGTACGGCGGGCGGCGCTTACGTGCCGGCCATGTGCGATGAGTCGATCATTGTGCGTAACCAGGGAACAATTTTCCTTGGCGGGCCGCCGCTGGTCAAGGCGGCGACAGGTGAAGTCGTCGATGCGGAAACGCTCGGTGGAGGCAGTGTGCATTCTCGCATTTCCGGGGTTACCGACCATCTGGCCGACGATGACGGCCACGCACTGAAAATCGCGCGTAACATCGTCGCAAACCTGAACTGGAAACGCGAGATCAGCGTTGCGAAACGCGAATCCGTGGAGCCCATCTACCCGGCTGATGACGTTTACGGCATCGTGTCGCGCGAGTATCGATTTCCGTACGATATCCGCGAAGTTATCGCGCGCGTCGTCGATGGATCGGAATTCCAGGAGTTCAAGAAGCTCTACGGCGCCACCTTGGTCTGCGGCTTTTCGCATATCGACGGCTTTCCTGTCGGCATCGTGGCGAACAACGGAATCCTTTTTCCGGAATCGGCGCAAAAAGGCGCACATTTCATTCAGCTTTGTAACCGTCGCGGCATTCCGCTGGTCTTCCTGCAGAACATCACTGGTTTTATGGTGGGTAAGCGCGTGGAACACGCCGGTATCGCCAAAGACGGAGCGAAGATGGTCAACGCCGTGGCGACGGCAACCGTGCCGAAATTCACGGTCGTGATAGGCGGCTCGTTCGGCGCCGGTAATTACGCCATGTGCGGCCGAGCTTACAGCCCCCGCCTGATGTGGATGTGGCCAAATGCCCGCATCTCCGTCATGGGTGGCGAACAGGCCTCGTTGGTTCTTTCGACCGTCAAGAGTGAAGGGCTGGAGGCACGCGGTGAAGTGTGGCCTGAAAAGGACAAGGCCGAGTATGAGGAGATGATCCGCCAGCAGTACGAGACACAGGGGAGTCCTTACTACGCGAGTGCTCGCCTGTGGGATGACGGTGTCATCGATCCGGTGGATACACGCTCGGTGCTCGCGCAGGCACTGTCGGCCGCCATGAATCGTCCGCGTGACGAAGAGAAGCCGTTCGGCATTTTCCGCATGTAGCTGTACACTGCGGTCGCATGAGTAGTCGAACATGAGCCGGCGGTCTGAGCAAAACACGGGCACGCGTGATGTACGTCAGGCGCATCGTTTCGATGAGCAGCGGCTTCTCGACTACCTGTCGTCCCGTGTCGAGAGCTTCCGGGGCCCATTGGAAATTCGTCAGTTCAAGGGCGGGCAATCCAACCCGACCTACTTGCTCGACGCCGCGTCGGGTCGCTACGTGTTGCGGCGCAAGCCGCCCGGCAAGTTACTCAAGTCTGCACACGCCGTGGAACGGGAGTTTCGCGTCATCAGCGCATTGCATTCAACTGGCTTTCCGGTACCGAGGCCTGTGGTTTTGTGCGAGGACGATGAGGTTATCGGCACAACGTTTTTCGTCATGGAATTCGTCGAGGGACGCATTTTCTGGGATCTCGATCTGCCGGGGCTTGAGCAGGCGGAGCGCACTGCGATCTATGACAACGTGAACGAGACAATCGCGACGTTGCACAATTATGATTACGCGGCCCTCGGTCTTGGGGACTTTGGCAAACCGGGCAATTATTTTGCGCGCCAGATTTCACGCTGGTCCGGCCAATATCGCGCATCGGAGACGGCTACCGTCGACGCGATGAACGCACTCATGGAATGGTTGCCGGAAAATATCCCGGAAGACGATTCGGCGAGCATCGTTCACGGCGATTTTCGCCTGGACAACATGATTGTGCATTCGACTGAACCAAGGGTGATTGCTGTTCTCGATTGGGAGCTGTCGACAATTGGCCATCCTCTGGCTGATTTCACCTATCACCTTATGACGTGGCAAATGCCGGAAATTGGTATTGGCTCAATAGGTCTCGCTGGCAAGCCATTGGCCGAACTCGGCATCCCCGGCGAAGAAGCCTATATTGAAGCCTATTGTCGGCGCACCGGTCGCACGGGAATTGCGAATCGAAACTTCTACTCGGCGTTCAATTTTTTCCGCCTGGCCGCAATTCTGCAGGGCATTGCAGGACGGGTCAGGGACGGGACCGCGGCAAGTGCTCACGCAGCGCAGGCCGTGAATGCAGTCATGCCGCTTGCCGACATGGGTTGGGAATATGCAAGACAGGGATAATGCGCGACCAGGTCGCGCCCGAATGGACAACTCATGGCACTGAACTACGACGAACTCATGTCGAAGTCTATCTCCGACATACCTTTCACGTACACGGACACTGAGACGATGCTCTACGCACTGGGCATCGGCATGGGCACGGATCCGCTGAACGAGAAAGAACTGCCCTATGTCTATGAACAAGGTGGACTACTACAAACCGTGCCGACTTTGTCTACGGTCCTGGTGCCAGACATGTTCCCCCCCGATCTCGGCTGGGACTACAGCCAGGTATTGCATGCAGAACAACGAATGCAGTTGTACAGGCCGCTGCCGTCAGCTGCTGACCTCTTGATCGACAAGAGGGTCGTTGACGCATTTGACCGCGGACCCAACCGAGGTGCATTGATCCTTCTTGAGGCTGAGGGCCGGCTCGCCAGCGACGATACCGTTTTGTTCACGCTGGGCTGCACGATTATGGCGCGTGGCGATGGCGGATTTGGCGGCCCGTCAGGCAAGGGACCACTGCCACATCGTGCGCCAAAGCGCGAGCCGGACTTGAGCTGCGATATCGGAACCCGGCAGGATCAGGCATTGCTATACCGCCTGACAGGTGATCGAAATCCGCTGCACGCCGATCCCACAGCGGCGGCCGCGGTTGGCTTTGACCGGCCGATACTGCATGGGCTATGCACGTTTGGCATTGCCTGCAAGGCGGTTCTGAATACTATCTGCGACTACGATTACACGCTGATCAAGGAATTCGACGCCCGATTTTCGGCGCCGGTCATGCCCGGTGACACGATCACCACGGACATGTGGCAGGATGGCAACATCGTCTCGTTTCGATGTACCGTCAAGGAACGTGACAGCGTCGTTTTGCGAAATGGTAAGTGCACACTGGCAGTGTGACGCATGGAGAATTGAATTGAGTGACCGAGTAAGTATCAGTATGGAAGGGCATGTCGCCGAAGTTATGCTCAATCGCCCTGAAAAATACAACGCGCTGGACATGCAGATGTTCGAAGCGCTGGGCGAGGCGGCCGACAGCCTGGCCAAAGAGCGCAAATTGCGCGCCGTCGTCCTGCATGGTGCTGGTGACAATTTCTGCGCGGGCATCGATGTTGAGACGTTCACCGATCCTAATGTGCGAATCGATAAGACCTTGATGGAGCCCGTTGCATCATCGAATGGCAACCTTTTTCAGCGCGCGGCCTATGCCTGGCGAGAACTTCCGGTGCCCGTTATTTGTGCAGTGCACGGCATTACGTTCGGCGGCGGGCTGCAGATCGCACTCGGCGCGGATCTGCGGTACGCGGCCGCCGATACCCGGTTCTCGATCATGGAGACCAAATGGGGACTGATTCCAGACATGGCAATCAGTACGACGTTGCGTGGCGTAATGCCGCCCGATCGAATAAAAGAGCTCGCGTGGTCGGCACGGGTTTTTGACGCCACCGAAGCCCTGCGACACGGTATCGTCACGAGCATTCATGAGGATCCACTTGCCGCGGCCAGGGAATTCGCAAAGGACTGTGCCACCCGGTCACCCGACGCGATCCGGGGCATAAAGCGGCTCGTTAACGAGGCCTGGCATTTGGCCGAGGCAGAGTCGCTGGCGCTCGAAGCAAAGCTCCAGCTCGGGATTATGGGGTCTCCCAATCAGGTCGAGGCCGTACACGCGAACCTGGAAAAGCGGGCACCGAATTTCAGGGATTGAGCGTCGCCGAGAGATCATGATAGTGAGTGGAACTTTGACTGCGCGAACGGACTCAAAGCTACTGTTCATCGGTTCCGGGGGCTCATGGTCAGCAATATGACCAAGTTTTCAAATATTGTCTTGTTGGCGTTGATCGCCCTGCTGACCACACCTGTAGAGGCACAGCGGTCACTCCGGGCTTGTCGACGGATCTGGCCGATCCGCGCACCGTGAAGGTGCAACGCAAGGTTGACGAACTGTACGAGCGCGGCGATTTCGATCGTGCCTATTTTATCTATCGCAATGAACTCGCGCCTATCGGCGACAAGTATGCACAGTACATGGTTGGTTATATGCACCTGACGGGGATGGGAACCGATGAGGATCCCGTTGTCGCATACGCGTGGTATCGGCTTGCCGCTGAGCGAGGTACGCCTGAGTTCGTCGCCGTTCGGGACCAGCTAAAGCACGATCTGCAAGCGGAGGAGCGGCATCGCTCCGATTCTCATTACCTTCAGTTGCGGCGTGAATTCAACGATCTGGTCATCCTGCTTGCCGCAATAAAACGCAATCTGCCTGAGCGGCGAGCTGTGACCGGTTCTCGCATCGCAACCGAAAGCGCTACGATTAGCGTCGTTGATGCCAAAACTCCCAGTCAGAGGCGCTCAAGCGCTGATTATTACGGCGGCATTCGTCGTCAACTGGAGGAGAGCTTGAAGATGCTGGCGGAGTTGGGTGATTTTCCGGACCTTGAAACGGATCCCGCACGCATTGATATCAGCGAAATCGAACGTCTTGTCGAGCAACGCATCGAGTCCATTCCGGACTAAGCGGATTCCGGCTGCAGGCCTTTAGTGAGAATTTCGGGAAATTCTGTGGCGACGGATTGACCCATGCCAGGGTCTCCGTGATACCACTTCGGAATCCAGTTGATGGATCCCATGATTGCGTTACCGGTCATACGAACGTCGCAGGGCGCGATGCTGCCGTCGTCGATACCGGCTTTCAGAATTTCCTCGAACCGGGCGCTGTGTAGTCGTGACAGCTCCAGCACCTCGTCCCTGTGTACCGGTTTGAGCGACGGGATCTCACTCATGATTGCAACAGGACCACGGTCACCGACCATGATCTCGATGTGATATCGCAGGTACCGTCGCACGGTGTCCATGCCACTGAGTTCTTCACTCACGGCGCGCGCCATTGCTTCTTGACCCACTGCGGCTGCGCGCACATAACAAAGATAAACCAGTTCTTCCTTGTTGCGGACGTAGTAATAGAGGGCGGCGTCGGTCAGCCCGAGAACTGCGGCGACGTCCTTGAGCGACGAGCCGCTATAGCCTTTTTCGTTAAAGCACCGCGCGGCGGCCCGCAGCATGCGGTCTTTTTGCAGTTCAAAACGCGTCTCTTCCGCCTTCTGGGCCATGTTGTTCCTTTGCTGGGATCGGGCTGCTGACTTGAGTTTTACGCCATTCTGGACTATTTTAATCTAGATTAAAATTTTTTCAATAGCAAAACTGGTTGATTATTAAGAACTTTCTGCCTTTTTGGCAGGCGGTTCTGCTGTGTTTCCGCGCAGGAGTTGCTGAATGAGTACTGCCGCCACTGACTTGCCGGGCGTCTCCGGAAAACGTGAATCCGCACCCTTACGCTTCGTAACGGCCGCCTCGCTTTTTGACGGCCATGATGCCGCGATCAACATCATGCGTCGCCTGATTCAGGCCCAGGGAGCTGAGGTGATTCACCTTGGCCACAATCGCAGCGTCGACGATATCGTCCGTGCCGCGATCCAGGAAGACGCGGACGGCATCGCGATCAGTTCCTACCAGGGCGGTCATATGGAGTTCTTCCAGTACATGGTCGATCGCTTGCGCGAACTCGGTGCCGGTCACATCAAGGTGTTCGGAGGAGGGGGCGGTACGATCACGCCCGATGAGATCAAGTCCCTCATGGAATACGGCGTCGAGCGTATCTACCACCCGCACGACGGTATGGAGCTGGGTCTGGAGGCGATGATCGCGGACCTGATCGAACGCACGGTTACGTCGCGGCGGCCGACCACAGCCCCGCCGAAACCGGAGTCATCTGTCGATATCGCCGCCACCATTTCAGCGATCGAAGAACGAATTTTCGATGAGACCGAGCTAACACGGCTGCGAAAGGAATGGCAGATGCAAGCCGGTCAGGTACCCGTTATCGGCATTACAGGCACGGGCGGCGCGGGAAAGAGCAGCGTCACGGACGAAATACTCAATCGTTTCCTCTCGTGCTTCCCTGACATGCGTATCGCCGTACTCGCCGTCGATCCCACGCGTCGCCGCACGGGCGGCGCTTTGCTCGGAGATCGCATTCGCATGAATTCCTTGCGCTCAGAGCGCGTCTACATGCGATCGATAGCGACGCGACGACAACATCTGGCTACGAGCGAGATGCTCGGCGACCACATTCTTTTTCTGAAGTCGCTGGGCTTCGACCTCGTCATAGTAGAGACCGCCGGTATCGGCCAAAGCGACAGTGAGATCGTCGACATGGTCGATTTTTCCGTGTACGTCATGACCAGCGAGTACGGTGCCGCGAGCCAGCTCGAGAAGATCGACATGATCGACTTCGCGGACCTGATCGTCCTCAACAAGTACGACAAGCGGGGTGCCGAGGACGCGCTGCGTGATGTGCGCAAGCAATGGAAACGCAACCACGTTGCGTTCAGCGTTGCTGATGATGACGTGCCGGTCTACCCGACGATCGCGAGTCAGTTCAACGATCCCGGTGTCACCTGGATGTTTTCGGAACTGTGCCGCCGTGCAGCGGAAAAAGCAGGACTGGATCCGGCAAAGTGGATGCCAGAGATCGATACATCTGTCCGCGAACCGCGATCGATGGCGATGATTCCGGGTGCGAGGATTCGCTATCTCGCCGAAATCGCCGAGCAGGGGCGGGCGATCAACGATCGCGCCGACAGCCAGGCGGAAACGGCCAGCCGCGCCCAGCACGTCTTTGAGTCGCTCAGATTGCTGGAAGACTCGGAGTTACCCGCCGAGCTCGAACCGTACAAGGCGGAAGCGCTGACAGGTGGCGATGACAGGAGCCTCATGGTGCTGCGGCAGCGGTACCAGGAAGCGATTGGCGACCTCACTGCGGAATCGCTCAAGCTCCTCCGGGAGTGGCCGCAGCGAAAAGCGGGAGTGCAGTCTGAGAAACACAGTTACACGGTTCGCGGCCGCAAGATTACGGGTAAAAATTATCGCGAGAGCTTGAGCCACCAGAAGATCCCGAAGATTGCGGCACCGGAATTCTCGGACTGGGGCGAGTTGCTTAAGTACCTGAGCAAAGAGAATCTTCCGGGTGGATATCCCTATACGGGCGGCGTCTACCCGTACCGGCGTCTTGGCGAAGATCCCACGCGCATGTTTGCGGGAGAGGGGACGCCCGAGCGCACCAACCGGCGTTTTCACTACCTGTCGCTGGGGCAGGATGCGGCACGCCTGTCGACAGCGTTTGATTCGGTAACGCTTTACGGCGAGGATCCTCACGAGCGGCCCGACATCTACGGCAAAGTCGGCAATTCCGGCGTGTCGATTGCCACGGTCGATGACATGAAGAAGTTGTATTCCGGCTTTGATCTATGTGCACCGACCACATCAGTCTCTATGACGATCAATGGTCCCGCGCCGATGATCCTGGCATTTTTCATGAACACGGCTACCGATCAGCAGGTCGAAAAACACCTGCGTGAAACCGGTGGCTGGGATGCGGCCGAGAAAAAGATCGACAAATACTTCAAGAATAAAGAGCGGCCGCGTTATCAAGGCGAATTGCCCGAAGGCAACAACGGTCTCGGTCTCGGGCTGCTCGGGATTTCCGGCGAGCTGGTCGTCGATGAACAGACCTATGCGCGAATTCGCAAAGAGACGATGGCGTCTGTACGAGGCACCGTACAGGCGGACATACTCAAGGAAGACCAGGCACAGAACACCTGCATTTTCTCGACCGAATTCGCGATGAAAATGATGGGTGACGTGCAGCAGTTCTTCATCGAGAACAACGTTCGCAATTACTACAGTATTTCGATCAGCGGCTATCACATCGCCGAAGCCGGCGCGAACCCGGTCAGCCAGCTGGCCTTTACCTTGTCCAACGGCTTCACGATCGTTGAGTATTACCTGGCACGCGGCATGGACATCGACAAGTTCGCGCCTAACTTGAGTTTCTTCTTCTCCAACGGCATGGATCCCGAGTACTCGGTTATTGGCCGTGTTGCACGCAGGATCTGGGCGCGCGCGATGAAAGAGCGCTATGGCGCCACTGCTCGTTCGCAGATGTTGAAGTATCACGTGCAGACTTCGGGTCGCAGCCTGCATGCACAGGAAATCAGCTTTAACGACATTCGTACAACGCTGCAGGCGCTGTACGCACTGTTCGACAACTGCAACAGCCTGCACACCAATGCTTTTGACGAAGCGATAACCACACCGACCGAGCATTCCGTACGTCGTGCCGTCGCGATCCAGTTGATCATTTCACGAGAATTGGGACTCAACTTCTGCGAGAACCCCTGGCAAGGGTCGTTCATCATCAACGAGCTGACAGACCTTGTCGAAGAGGCCGTGTACCAGGAGTTCGAGCGAATCTCGGAGCGCGGCGGTGTGCTCGGCGCAATGGATACGATGTACCAGCGCGGCAAAATCCAGGAAGAAAGTCTCTACTACGAAGGCAAGAAGCACGATGGTTCGCTGCCGCTGATCGGCGTCAATACGTTCCTGCCGAAAGAAGGGCAGGAGGACGAAGTACACGAGCAGGAGTTGATTCGCTCATCCGAGAGCGAGAAAAACGACCAGATCACGCACGTTCGCGCCTTCCAGAAGAATCATGCCGATGAAAGTGCCGACGCGCTCAAGCGCCTGCAGTCCGTTGCCCGCGAACGGGGCAACGTATTCGCCGAGCTCATGGAAACGGTGAAGTCGAATTCGCTGAGCCAGATATCGGCTGCACTCTACGACGTTGGCGGCGAGTACCGACGCAATATGTAAGGTCCGTCTGAAGTCGTATCAACGGGCCCTCAAGGCCGATCGATTGATGAAACTACGGATTGTGGCGGAGCAACTGCGTGAAGCACATTGCGCTCTCGCTACCACGGAGTCGTTCAAAATGAGGGCCCGACATCTGCTTATCGGCATCACCACTCTTGGCATGCTTTTACCGCTCGCCTTGCCGGTGAATGCTGCAGACGATACAGCTGCGCACGAAGCACGTATCAGCGAGCTGGAAGCGAAGGTGGAGAGGCTCGAGGCGCTGCTGGAAGAACGTTATCGGGAGCTCGACCAATCGTGTGCCCGCACCGAGGACGTAGAAGAGGCCCTGGCAGGCTGTGCAAGCGTGGAGCAAGTCGAAGAGGCTTTGGCGAATCCCGCCGATCATCCCACGCTGTACAACGAGACCGAGATCAAGGTCGGTGGCTACGTGAAAATGGACGCGCTTCTGAGCGATTACAGCAAGGCCCCGACACGCGGAGTTGGTGAAGACCTTTTCATTCCCGAAACGATCGCAACGTCCGGTGAGTCCCGCGACC
Organism: uncultured Gammaproteobacteria bacterium; assembly: GCA_963841165.1. GTDB lineage: Bacteria > Pseudomonadota > Gammaproteobacteria > Steroidobacterales > Woeseiaceae > UBA1847. Next base: position 124,568 of record CAWJCA010000008.1, read on the forward strand.
CGCGCCTCAACTTCCACGCCAAGGAAACTCGTTTCTGGCTGAAGTCCTACACTCCGACGGAACGCGGTGACATCACCACGCATTTCGAGATCGATTTTCTTCTAGGGCAGCAAGGCAATAAGCGCGTCAGCAATTCTTTTTCTCCTCGCATTCGGCATGCTTCGCTTAGCTGGGACCGCTGGACGGTTGGACAAACCTGGACCAATTTCCTGAATACTTCGACGCTTCCCGAATACCTTGATTTTGTGGGTCCTGTCGGCGTGACGTTCGGCCGCCAGGCACAGATTCGCTACACGATGCCAACCCGTAATGGTGATTTGGCGGTTTCATTGGAGAGTGCCGAAACGACATTGACTCCGTTTGGCGGCGGATCTCGCGTAGATGCCGACGACAGCACCTTCCCGGATCTCGTCGTGCGACGTAACTGGAGGGGCGATTGGGGAAATCTCAGCGTCGCGGCGTTAATCCGGCAATTGAAGATTGACCAGGCGGAGTTTGATGATACCGAGCTTGGCGGTGCGATCGGATTGGCCGGCAAATTCATGATAGGTGACCGTGACGACCTTCGCTGGCAGGTGAACTATGGCAACGGGCTAGGTCGATACATGGGCCTGAACAGTTTTAATGCAGGTGCGCTGGATGCGAACAACAAGATCGACTTGACTACCCAGTACGGCGTGTTAGCCGCATATCGTCATGTTTGGAACGAGCAGCTGTATTCGTCCTTTGGTGCGTCGTTCTCCGCCGCCGATAACGATCCTTCGATCAGCGGCTTTGGGGTTCCGGAATCCTATCAGAGCGCGCACGCTGACATTATCTGGCTGCCCACCAGACGATTGAGCCTGGGCACGGAGTTTATCTGGGCGCGGCGCAAAGACGAGAGCGGCGATGACGGTACGCTCAATCGCCTGCAATTCTCGGCGACGTACTTGTATTAGGACGTATACGCTGCCCTCGGGTGCAGTGCTACAAGGCAAAAGACCGGCCATGAAAACAACACTGCTATCGTGGCTTCTACCAACCTGTTTTGTGGAAAGACCGGCCTGTGCTGGTGCTTGTGTTGAGTAAGATTGCGCCATCCCTCACATGAATGTTCTTCATAGGGCAGTGGCCACATTGGGACCTGACATGACAGCACGCAACCGCTGGCTCATCGTGGTCGGCGCGATACTCGTTCAGCTCGCGCTGGGCGCAATTTATGCATGGTCAGTTTTCACCGCGAGACTGACCGACATGGCCGGCCCATATGCTTTCAGCGCGAGCCAGACCGCCTGGGTATTCTCTGCCGGACTCGCCACTTTCGCGATCGTCATGGTGCTGGCGGGGCGCGTGTTGCCTCGTGTCGGGCCGCGTCTGCTGACGGTGGCCGGTGGTTTGCTGCTTGGCACCGGCTATGTGTTGGGTGGCCTCTACGGCGACAGCTTCTGGGTACAGTTGCTGGGCATCGGAATCGTCGGCGGTGCCGGCATCGGTCTTGCCTACGTTGTACCCATCTCGGTTTGCGTCAAGTGGTTTCCCGACAAGAAGGGTCTGATTACCGGTCTGGCCGTCGCCGGCTTCGGATTCGGTGCGACCATTTGGGTCAAGCTCGCGGGATCCTGGTTCGGCGGTCTGCTCAATACCACGAACGTATTTGGACTGCCCGGCGTGCAGAGCGTCTTCGTTATTTACGGTATCGCGTTAGCCGCACTCGTGCTGTTGGGTAGCGTGGTCATGATCAATCCGCCCGACGACTACCTCCCTGCAGGCTGGACGCCTCCGGTCACCGAGAACAACGACCACGAGGGGGCGGTGGAATTCCGGGCACGCGACATGCTGCGCACGCCGCAGTTTTATATGCTCTGGTTTGTCTTCATGTTCGCGGGCATATCGGGGCTTATGGTGATCTATTGCATCAAGCTGTTTGGAATTGACGCACTCGAGCATCATGGCGTCACCGGTGCCGGTGCAATCACAGGCACGGCCATGGCCTGGTACGCTATCTTCAACGGCGTAGGCCGTATTGCATGGGGCAGCATTTCCGACAGAATCGGCCGCAAGACGACCATTACGTTGATGACCGCCCTGCAGGGCGTAACCATGCTAATGACTTACCATGTGTTCATCAGCTTTGGCCTTGTTTACGGATTTATCGTCGTTGCCGCCCTGATCGGCTTCAATTATGGCGGCAGTTTCGCGTTGTTCCCGGCCATCACCGCGGACTATTTCGGCAACAAGAACGTCGGCAGCAATTACGGCTGGATGTTCACGGCTTATGGCGTCGCAGGTCTCGCCGGACCGCTGTTGGCCGGCTATTTCAAGGACGCTGCACAAGGCAGCGCTCAGCCGGCAGTCTGGATGACCCCATTCATCATTGCGGGTGGTGTCTGCCTGTTAGGCGCGATCGTTATGGCATTCACGACCAGGCCGCGGCGAGTGCCGCCGCGCGCCTCCGCCGGGACAGGCACAGAGCTGGCCACTGAATCAACGTAATTGCCCGGTGAGTTAATCGTTTCGCGAAATCGATGCCATGATGCTAGAGGCATTTGAAGTTCGCCAGGTCAGTCCTGCACTGGCCAGGGTCGATAAACTGAATGGTGCGAATGCCAAAGGTCGATGCCGCCGCCAGGTTTTCACTTAAGTCATCGATGAAGACTGTTTCTGTTGGCTCCAGCTGGTATTCGGTGAGCAGATGTTCGTAGATCGCGGGTTCAGGTTTGACCTTTTGAATGCGGGAAGAGAAAACGACCCCGTCGAACAGAGGCCAGATATCATAGGTTGTCTCCAGGAAGTCGGCGCCTGCCAGGTGCATGTTCGATAGCACAAACAGTGGGTGACCTGATGAGCTCACCTCACGAACAAGGTCGATTGTCTCTTCGATAGGCGTGAGAAAGTGCGGTACGGCATTGAACAGGCGCGCGACGAGCTCGTTCGTCAGCCCGGTGCGCGATGTGCCGCGAACGATGGCTGCGTCCAGCGAGAGGGTTCCCCGGTCCAGTTCAATCCAGTCAGGATGGTCGATAATTTCCTTGCGAACAAGGGCCTGCGTTTTCGGGTCGTCAAAGACGTGGCGAACAATCGCATCGGGTTGCCAGTTGAAAACGACGCCACCGAGGTCAAATACGATGTTCATTCCACGGCACAGGCCGCCGCTACGCGGAACACGTTGCGTCGTTTCAGTTCATCAAAGTAACGACTCACTGGAGCCTCCTTGCCTCTGCCTGCGTGGAGCATAGCACCCGACGGCATTTGCGCTCAGCCGAAATCGAGTCTGCCGGCTTTCGCTTTGCTGCTGTACGATATAGGCCATGACCAGCTCTCAGCCACACACCGGTTCCTATTACGCGGCAACGGCAAATGAGAACACCGACTACCCGCCGCTCGTTGGCGAGCAGCACGCTGATGTCTGCGTCGTTGGTGCCGGATTCACGGGCATTTCCACGGCGTTGCATCTGGCCGAGCGTGGCTACAACGTTCACGTTGTCGAAGCCAGCAAAGTCGGTTGGGGCGCATCGGGCCGCAACGGCGGGCAGATGATTGGCGGTATTTCCGGCGAGGAAAGAATCGCCGCAACTCATGGCGCCGACGTCGAAGAAATGCTCTGGGAAATGCGCTGGGCGGGCCACGAAATTATCCGCGAGCGCGTCGCCCGCTACGGGATCGACTGCGATTTGAAAGCAGGCTATCTCGACGTTGCCATCAAGAAGCGCCATCTTGCAGCTTTCCGCGCCGAGTTCGACCGCCTGCAACGCCATGACTTCCCGCACGAATTCCGGCTTCTGTCGGCCAGCGAAACCGCTGAGCTTATCGGCACCGATGCCTATATCGGCTCCCTGCTAAACATGGGCAACGGTCACCTGCATCCGCTCAATTTGTGCATCGGCGAGGCGAGGGCGGCTGTAGAGAATGGCGCAACGATATATGAGGGAAGCCCGGTACTCGGCGTAGAGAAAGGGCGCCAAAGCCAGGGTCATCACGGAACACGGCAGCGTCTCTGCCGACTGGGTTGTGATCGCGGGAAACGCCTACCATTCACTGCTTCCCGAACTGCGCGGCATTCTTTTTCCGGTCAACAGTTTCATCACGGCGACCGAGCCTTTGTCTGATGCGATAGTCCAGCAGATAAATCCACGCGACCTTGCCGTCTGTGATCCGAATTTTGTGCTGGAGTACTTCCGACTGAGCGCCGACAAACGGCTCTTGTTCGGCGGGCGCATAAACTACTTTGGCGCTGATCCTGCGTTCATAACAAAAAATCACCGGCCGCGGATGCTGAAGATCTATCCACAGCTACAACGACACGAAGATCGACTATGCCTGGGGTGGCACCATCGGCGTGCCGTTGAATCGTGTGCCGCAGTTCGGCAGGGTGGCGCCCAATATTCTGTTTGCGCAGGGCTACTCGGGCCACGGCGTCAACGTCACGCACCTGGCCGGTCAGATTCTTGCCGATGTGATTGCCGGCACCGCAGAGCGTTTCGACCTGTTCGCAAAGATCAAACCCATACGCGTGCCGGGCGCGCACCGATTTCGACAGCCAGCTTGTTGCACTGGGCGTGTTCTATCACCAGCTGCGGGATTGGCTCTAGGAAGGCGCATCGAGCGTGAATGGCACCGCCTTAATGACGTTGGCGATCTCGACTGAGTTATAGTGTTTCCTATGGCACGCAACGACGTAAAAGAGACCCGGGCACAACCGTTGTCCGGACTGCATCTCCTGCTTACCTACGAGTGCAACTATCAATGCGAGCATTGTTTTGTGTGGGGCGGGCCATCGCAAACGGGCACGATGACACTCGACACCATCGAACAAATTCTTGGCCAGGCCAAAGCGCTCGGCACGGTCGAATGGATTTACTTTGAGGGCGGTGAAGCATTTCTTTACTACGACGTATTGGTTGCCGGTATTCGCTCGGCCAAAGAGTCCGGTTTCAAGGTCGGGATTGTTACCAACGCCTACTGGGCAACCACCGATGCAGACGCATCGAACTGGTTAAAGCCGATTGCCGGTTTAGTCGACGATCTTTCAATAAGCAGCGATGCCTATCACGGTGGCGACGAAGATCCCGAGCCTCCCGAGACCGCCCGCCGGGCCGCACAGCAGCTCGGCATGCCGGTTGACTTTATCAGCGTAGCCGAGCCTGGGGCCGCCGATGTGCCGGGCGCGGCCGGTCGATTACCCGCGGGCGAATCGGCAGTCCTGTACAGGGGGCGCGCTGCGGAATTGCTCGCGTCACGGGTCGACGCAAAGCCCTGGGAACAATTCACGGAATGTCCGTGGGAGGATTTGCGAGAACCAGAGCGCATTCACGTGGACCCGTTCGGCAACCTGCATATTTGCCAGGGCATATCTATCGGCAATTTGTTGAAGCGCCCGCTGACAGAAATCATGCGCGACTATGACGCGGACGAGCACCCGATCGTCGGGCCGTTGCTTGCCGGTGGCCCGGCGGAAATAGTGCGCAAATATGATCTTGCCCATGAGGACGGATACGCCGATCACTGCCACCTTTGCTACAAGTCGCGTTGTGCGCTGAGAGAGCGATTTCCGGACGTCCTCACGCCGGATCAAATGTACGGCGACGGCTGACGAATCCGACCGATTCTCGGCTTTTGAACCTGTCTCGCAATCAGAAAGGCGCGTAACCTGTTGATTCTTTGTTGCCGGACAACGTCTGCTTTGCACCCAAAACCAGCCTTTCCAATGACCACCTTTGAGCTAAACTGAAGGTCTGCTATTGACCCAAAGCGGACATTCCGCCTGATATTCCGTTGCCAGACTCCCATTTAAGTACATCCCAGCAATGACGGGATGACTGCCTCTTCCTAGCATTGATCCGATAAAGGCAAACCTGACCAAAGTCAGGGACGCAAAGCCACGGGTCCTCGTCTCCGTCTCGTTGCTGATGATGAGGCATTAGGATCGAAGCAGCCAAGCCTTTGCGCTGGACTCATTTTCGAATGCCTTGACTGTATAGTAACGATTGAGCGCTACCATTTCCCCAAAAAGATTGCTTTCGTATCTTTCCCTATGGGTATATACCAATGCGACTTTGAAGTGATACTCCCAGCCAAAGGCCGCTGGATCGCTGGCTATTTCAAAACCCGCCGAGGCCGGCATGGTGCCGGGGACATCGAACACAGCAAGGACTCGAGTTAGACCATATTCACGGCAGGCGTCGGCTGCTTTCGCCCAGCACTGGATTGCCTCATCGGCTTCGTTTCCCTGTGTCCAGTTTCCTGACACATCCATACGGAGATGATCTTGATCGGGACTAATCACGCAACGACAGGGCATCGACGACCTTCCATCCGGCTCGCATCACGCCAGATACTACACTCATATCTACCAATTGTAGCGGGATATCCAGACCCACCCATTCAAGATTAGGCCATGTTTTCCGGTCTATACGCAGAGGCACTATTGGCTGACCCGAAATCGGGTTCCTAATCGTCGGCTATACGCTCCAGAGCAGACATTGGGTTTGGCTGATCGGAAATCTGGTTCCAGATCGTCCGCTATGCCCCTGAGAGCAGCCGTTGCGATAAACTTGTCATTTAGGGCCGCAAATGACCCATTGCGGCCGGTCGCACGTGGGCTTTTTCGATTCAGTTGGAGGGCGTGACATGGAACTAGGGGCGTTTTCAGTGAGCCTTGCTGTTAAAGACCTTGCAGCATCAAGAGACTTCTATGAGAAACTCGGGTTCGAATTGATAGGAGGCGATCCTAAACAAAACTGGCTGATACTAAAAAACGGTGATCACGTAATTGGCCTTTTCCAGGACATGTTTAAAGAAAATATACTGACGTTTAATCCGGGATGGGGCCAAAGCGGCAACGAACTCGAATCGTTCACCGATGTGCGTGACATACAGCGCGACCTGAAAAGGCGTGGGATTGCGCTCAGCAGTGAAGCTGACGAATCGACTTCGGGTCCAGCGAGCGTAATGCTATCCGACCCCGATGGAAACCCGATTCTAATCGATCAGCATCGATAACGACCTGGACCGATGACGGCTTGTGACCCAAAGCCAACGTTCCCCAATAACCGGCCCTTCCTCTACAAGATATGTAAATGCCGCTCTGGATCAAACTACAGCAAGCTTTATAGTGTAGCTTCTATGCCTTTCCTGCCACGCAAACTGCCACTTGTCGCCCTTCTCATAGCCATAGTTTCCATTGCCGCATTGGCGCAAGTGTATAAGTGGGTCGATAAAGAAGGACTGGTCCACTACAGCGATTCGCCTCCTGAGGACGCTGAAAGTACGGTTGTACATGTTGAGCCGAGTAGACCCGGAAAAGCGGACCAAGCTGTTTCAGAGCTGCTCGAACACGCGGAGTCAAGTGCAAAACGTCGCGCGGAAGAAAAACAAGCAAGATCGGCTACAGCGCAGCTAGAGGCAAAGGAGCGTTTGGACCGGGAACAGAGTTGTATTTACGCAAGAAAACAGCTTATTTCGTTGCAACAAAACCTGCCCGTCTATCGTGATGAGGACGGGGCATTTCGCACGGTTTCCCAATATGACGTTTACGATGGCAAGCGAGAGTACCTCGATGATGC
>CAWJCA010000009.1:0-26226 GCA_963841165.1 uncultured Gammaproteobacteria bacterium
CGCGTACGGCGCGGCCAGGAACGGCCACCGATGGTGCGTTTCGGCTCCGACTCCGGCACGCCGGTTGCCGAGCAGAACGCCTACTGCATCGACTGCCACCTGACCGATGCCGGTTTCGCCTGGCACGGCAGCGCACACGACAACAACACCGTCGCCTGCGCCGACTGCCACGACACGTCACGTCGAACGCGACCCGGTACTGAGCACGGCGACGCAGGCCGAGGTTTGTTTCGACTGCCACCAGCAGCAGCGCACGCAATCCATGAAGCCGTACGCGCACCCGGTGCGCCAGGGAAAGATGGACTGCAGCGGCTGCCACAATACGCACGGCAACACGACCGATCGCCTGCTCGCGAGGGCGACGACCAACGACACCTGCTATGACTGCCACGCCGAAACCCGTGGCCCCTACCTTTGGGAACACGCGCCGGTGGCCGAGGACTGCGGCAACTGCCACGATCCACACGGATCGAATTATCCGGGAATGCTGAGCATGCGAGCACCGACGCTGTGTCAGAGCTGCCACTCCCAGGACGGTCACCCGAGCCTGCCGCAGGACGAACGCGGCTTGCCGAGCGGCATGCCGTCTCAATACCTGTTGGGTCAGGCCTGCCTGAACTGCCACGACCAGGTGCATGGTTCAAATCACCCGTCGGGCTCGAAGCTGATGCGCTAGGAGCTTGCAGCGATGCACAAGCAAACAACACTATTCTCCCGCACCCTCATCGCGCCGCTGGTTTTTCTGGCGCCGGCCATCAGTCTTGCCCAGGTCGACACCAGCGACTGGAAATGCGAATCCTGCCCGTTTGACCAGGGATACCGCGCTGAAGTCGACGCCGGCGCCACCTACGTTGGTGAGGATGGCGCGATTCGATTCGGCAACGCGACGGGTTATGACGACAAAGGCGGCTACGCCAACGTAGACGGCCATGGACGCTACGTCAGCGATGGCTACCAGCTCGACTGGACGATCGAAGACCTGGGGTTAGACTCGCGTGTTTTTGAACTGGACGGCGGACGCCAGGGCACATTCGGTTTTCATGTCGGCTACCGCGAGCTGCCTTACCGCCGCTTCGACACGACACGGACCGTGTTTAACCCGTCGTCTTCCGACACCATTACATTGCCGTCCGGCTGGGTGCCGGCCGGCACGACGTCGAATATGAGCCAGCTGTCGTCGTCACTGCGCAGACAGATCATTGGCAGTGACCGCCAGATCATCGACATCGGTGCGGACTGGATACCTGCCAGGGACTTTCGCGTGTTCGCGGACTTCCGTCGGCAGAATCGCGATGGCATCGACATAACGGGTGGCTCGAGCTTTACGCAGGCCGCTCTTTTGCCGCGCTGGCTCGACTATGAGACCGACCAGATCGACGCCGGCGTTCAATACGGCACGAATCGCGCCAGCCTGACGCTCGCTTACTACGGCTCCTATTTTACGAATCAAAACCCCTCGCTGACATGGGACACGCCGTTTACGTTCGCGCCCGGCAGCGGGCAGTATCGAATGGCAATGGCGCCGGACAACGACTTTCAGCAGGTGTCGCTGTCGGGAGCGTATCGGGCAACGATGTGGGACACGGTGGTCGCATTTACGCTGGCTTCAGGCAGCGGTGAGCAAAATGAGCCGCTGTTGCCGTATGCGATCGATGGCAGCGGCGGCGCGCTGCCGCAGAGCTCACTCAACGGCAAGGTTGATACAGCCAACTACGCGTTCACGGTGACATCCCGGCCGCTACCGAAAGGACGCGTCAAGTTTGCCTATCGCTTCGACGAGCGCGACAACAAGACGCTGCAATCCGACTGGACCCGCGTCATCACCGACTTGGTCGCCTTTGGCCAGGTAGAACAAAACGTTCCCTACAGTTTTGAGCGCTCAACGATCACGCTGAGCGGCGAACTCGTCGTCTGGAGAGACATCCGCGTTTCCGCTGGTGGCGAGCGCAAGGAAATCAAGCGCGACTTTCAGGAGGTCGCCGAACAGACTATCGATGCAGGATGGGGACAGGTTCGCTGGCGCCCGCTCGCCTGGCTCGATTTGCGAGTCAAGGGCGGTGCCACTGAGCGCGACATCGATCGCTACGATGAAACCGTCGCAATCAGCCTTGGACAGAATCCGCTGATGCGCAAGTACAACCTCGCGTACCGCTATCGCAGTTATGGCGAGCTGATTGCATCGATAACGCCAGTCGATTGGCCCGTGTCGTTCGGTACCACGGTTCTGTACGCCGACGATCGCTATAACAAGTCGCAGCTCGGCATCACCGACAGCGAAGAAGTGCGTGCGACCGTGGATGTCAACTGGGCGATCTCTGACGGCTCGTCCCTGTACCTCGTGTTCGGTCACGAGAATATCGATGCGCTGCAACTGGGCAGCGAACAGTTCGACGTCTGGGACTGGAGCGCCAGGCACGACGACAACTTCGACCACATCGGGGCGGGTTTCCATTGGTCGCCGTCAGAAGGAAAGTACAAGCTTCGTTTTGACTACAACCGCAGTGACGGCGAAACGACTATCGACCTCTTCAGCGTGAGCGGTGGCCAGAGCCGCCTGCCCGACCTTACATCGACGCTGGATTCCGCAAGAATCGAAGCTTCGTATCAGTGGACCGAGCGCCTCGACGGAACGCTGGACCTGCGTTACGAGCGATTCAAGGTCAACGACTACACGCTCGTTTCTCCAGCAACCATACCGACGGTTCTGACGCTCGGAGCACAGGCGTACGACTATGACGTTTGGGCGTTGGGCCTAGGTATCCGCTACCGCTTCGGCGGCGGGGACATCACGCTGGCTGATTAAGGGTTCGTCTAGCCCGAGCTTGTCAAAAAGAAACGTGCGGAAGGCTTGTTTCGCGGCCGGATCAATGATGTTGATTGCCGGCAATCCGCTCAGTTTCTTTACGAGTTCCACCGCGGCGGATGTCGTCGTAGCCGGACCGGTCACGAGGTCCGGTTTTAATCCGAACGCCTGTTGCACGCCGACGACCGCATACGGATCCGACGCACTGAGTATCGCGCACACGATGTTGTCACCGAGTTCATCGATGAGCGCCGACCCGTTGTAGGGCTCCAGCGGTGACGCGCCCGCTTCGACGAGAAGAAAATCCGGCCTGCGGTCGTGCACGTGGTTGAGAATCGGCCGAATAGCGTCACGAAACTGCTGCTCAGGAACGACCGTGGACGGCAGCCCGCCGTCAACAAAGTCGTAGATCTCGCTGGCGCCGGTCTTCAGGTAACTCAGGATGTCGCGGTAGCGGCCTGCCCCCGTGAGCTTCGTGCCGATGATATGCAGCCCGGCCCTGTCGAGTTCCTTGCAGACGCGCCGACCCGTCGTCGTTTTACCTGCCGACATGGAAGTGCCGAACACCAGCACCGTCGGAACAGAAAACTCATGCTTGTCCGCTCGCATCGCGAATTCGGACATACACACTTTGCGGCCATTGCGACACAGGTGTCCGCGATATTTCAGCAACAGCGGATCCGAAAACAACGTCGAGAAGGACGTGTAATAGCCCATGAGTCCGGCACTTGTCAGCGCATGCATGTAGCCGTCGGCCGTGATGTCGGCCCAGCCACCGGCACCCTCAAGGGTCGCAGCTCGATCACCCAGCGCGCCGACGACCCAGTCGCCCGGCTCGACTTTGACCATATGGCCGCTGCGATCCTCAACGTGATAGAACTCGGTCGGCGTACCGGCAACCTCGCCTTCGACATAGTCGCCCGTGGCCCACTGCGACCGAGGCCGCTCTTGCACGTCGAAGTTGCTGTTACTGAAGTTCGCGATTCGTGCGAGCGATCCATAGACTCTTGTACTCATTCCGACCTCCTCCGGCTAATCCCGAATCGGCGGTGAAAGCAGCAGCATTGTCAACAATGCGGCGCGTTCGAGTGTCTTGTCGATCAGAAAGTGTTCGTGAATCGCATGGGCACCGTCGCCCACCGGTCCCAGGCCATCAAGTGTCGCCGTGTACTGGCTCGTCGTATTGCCATCGGAGCCGCCGCCGGCACGCGCCGAATGCAAATCGAGACCAAGCTCCAGTACCTGCCTCCTTCGCAAGCGTCCACAAGCGCTGGTTCCGCGGCGTCGACTCCATCGACGGCCGGCCGATGGCGCCTTCAATGTGGAGCCGCACGTCAGATGTCGTCGGCTTGATCGAATGAATGACACGTTCGATCTCCTCGCCGTCGGCTACGGTCGGCACACGAACATCCACAACGGCTTTGCTGTGCGGCGCGACAACATTCGGCTGAATACCGCCGTCGATGGTGCCAACATTTACCGTGATGCCGCGCTCAACGTCATTGAGTGCGAACAAGGTCTGGATGACATGTGACAGCTCGAGTATCGCGCTGGCGCCGCTCTCAGGATCGAGACCCGCGTGCGCCGCCTTGCCGTGGACCGTCACCGTGAAACGGCCGATGCCTTTGCGCTCCGTCTTGATATCGCCCCGGGTCCCGAGCGCAGGTTCCATGACGAGGGCACGATCGGCGTGTTGCGCCAGCCAGCGAACATAGCGTGTTGACGTGCGGCTGCCAATTTCTTCGTCGGCATTAACGAAAACAATAGGCACAACGGGCACCTCGAGTTCCAGATCACGAATGGCGCCGAGTGCCAGGACGATCTGTGCGAGCCCGCCCTTCATATCGAAGGAACCCGGCCCGTGAATCGTGTTGCCATCGATCGAGAACGGGCGATTTTGAATCGTACCAATGGGCCATACCGTGTCGAAATGGCCAAGCAACAGCTGCGACGGTCTGCCTTTCGGTCGGTCCGCCGGCACGGCGAACACATGCCTGGGCTTCTCCGGGACACCTGTCTCCCGGGAGTTGTATCCAACATCCGCGAGTGCCAGCCTCAGGACGCGGCGCACTTCATCGTGAATCTCGGGCTGTGCCGAAGGCGATTCGGCTTCGACGAGTGCTTTGACCAGGGCCGCTAACGAGGACGATTGCCCTTTGACATAGTCGAGAACCCTGGCAGCGGTTGTTGCGCACATACCGAAACTACTTCTTCATTGACTCCGGGAATGGAAACGCGTTCGAACGGTCGATCGTTGCAAAACGGCCGGGCGAGAGATACGCAAACAAGGGCGAGTCGTGAATCGTTTCCTGATCGTCGACTTCAGAATGACGCAGAAAAGCATCGTCCGCATACGCCGCGATGATCTCACCGGTTATCAGGCAGTTCTCACCGAAACCATCGATCGTTTTGTAGTGCCGGCACTCGAAAAACAGGTAGCTGTCTTCGACAAAGCGACCATCGATGTGTTTCGCTGGAAACGTCTTCAAATAGTCGACGATCGGTTTGCCACCGCCGTCCCCGCGCGGCGATGCCGCGAGGCTGGTAATGAGTACTTGCGACGGCTTCGGATAGCTGACCGTAAATACACCCGTACGGTCGACATTGCCGCAAGTGTGGTGGCGCGGCGTGCAGACAAAACCGAAGTAGTTCTGCCAGCCCATCGGCGTCACCATGTGTTTCGGCGCCAGGTCCAGTGAGCCGTCGGCCTCGGTCGTCCCGATCAGTACCAGCGGAGCGACGGTAAAGAACTGCTCCCAGACCGGCACGGTCGTATCAATTTCGACGATATTGTTCTTTGCTGAAGATTCGTTCATGGCAACACCTTCTGCAGGCATACCCTTAGTAAAGATTACCGAAGAGGCCGCCGCTGCAAATAGGTAGTTACCCCAGTCAGCGGGTTTTCCGGGAGGTTGGAGACAGCGTTTCTGGTATAGTCGCCGGTCACTTTTCGGAGCAATGCACATGACCCAGGCAAAATCAGGCGACACCGTTCGAATTCACTACACCGGCACGCTCGACGATGGCACCCAGTTCGACAGTTCCGCCGGACGTGATCCCCTTGAGTTTGCGCTCGGTGGCGGCCAGGTCATTCCAGGCTTCGACAGCGCTGTCGATGGCATGACAGTGGGCGACAGCAAGACCGTCACGATCCCTCCTGAGGATGCTTACGGTCAGCGGCACGAGCAGTTAGTGCAGCAGGTGCCGAAGAGCACCCTGCCCGAGGACATGGAGCCGGCCGTCGGGATGCAATTGCAGAGCCAGAGCCCGGACGGGCAGATCATGAATCTCGTTGTCGTAGAAGTCGAAAAAGAGACGATTACGCTGGACGCCAACCACCCTTTGTCAGGACAAGCGCTGACCTTTTCGATTGAGCTCGTCGAAATCGTCTGAGGCGGCGCGCCTTTACAACACTGCTAACAGATTCTCGGCAGCGGGTCGTCCTCGAGTTCTTCCAGGAAACGCTCGCCACCGAGCGGTGTCTCGAGAATGACGCGTTGCTGATCGGCCACGATGCGTCCGATTCGGGCCGCCTCCTTGCCCGTCGGTACTTGACGCCATATCGCCAGCGCATCGTCGACCTGGCCGGGATCGATAACCGCGACCACGCGGCCTTCGCACGCAAGATAGTAAGGGTCGTAGCCCAGCATTTCGCAGACCGACTGTACGGGTTCGCGGACGGGAATAGTCGCTTCGAAACGAACGCCCAATCCAGTCGCCTTGACGATTTCGTGGCCGATCGAGGCAACGCCACCACGCGTTGGATCACGCATGAATCGCAGCCCGTCGAGTGCAAGCAAGGGTTCCGTCAGCGCCATGACCGGGCCTGCGTCGGAAATAAGGTCGCCGCGTAGACCGAATTCCTCGCGCGCGAGCATGACGGCCGTGCCGTGATCACCAACCGGGCCGCTGACAATCATTACGTCACCATCCCGAATCAGGCGCATCGCCGGCCGTACGCCCGGAAGCCTTATGCCGACCCCTGTGGTTGCCAGGTAGATGCCGCCGCCCTCGCCGCGCCGCAGCACTTTGGTATCGCCGGCACTGATCTTGACACCGGCTTCGTTAGCCGCCGTGTTGAGGCTCGCAACGATGCGTTCGAGGCGAGCAATTTCGAATCCTTCCTCGATAAAGGCATTGAGTGTCAGGTACATCGGCCGAGCGCCGGAAACCGCGAGGTCATTGGTCGTGCCGTGCACGGCCAGGGAACCGATGTCGCCACCCGGAAACTCGAGCGGCTGCACCGTAAAGCCATCGGTAGTGATCATGACTTCACCGTCACCCAGCTCGATAGCAACGGCGTCGGCCTGAACGTCGAGCTTGCTGCCGGCCAGCTGCCGCGCGAACACTTCCTCGATGAGTTCGCGCATGAAACGACCGCCGTTGCCGTGAGCCAGTGAGATGCGATCGTCTTCCATTACCCTTTTCCCTGTCGTCAGGCGTGCGTTGCGTGCCGCGATTTCGGCAGCCTGCCCAAAACTCAGCGCCGCATCGTTGCACGGCAATTTTTCGGGCAGGTAAACGTCGAAACCTGCTTGTTGCAGCAGTCCGACCGCCTGCTCGGTCAGCACGCGGTTTTGAAAAACGCCGCCGCTCAGTCCGACTTGATCTATCGTATGTTTTTCACGCACGGACCTCGCTTGCCGCAAAATCGCGTTCGCAATGCTGGAGTGAAAGATCTCGGCGCGCGTGGCGCGCTCGAGGCTGTGATCCGTAAGGACTCCTAACAGCGGCTGCCAGTCGCTGCGCAGCAAGCCGTTCGCGTCTTCGTTGATTGGCAACTCAATGGCACGCGCCGGCGCGCGACACAAAGCCTCGAGGACCATCGGCCCTTGTGCTTCGAAACTCGTTACGGGCAGATCGCAAATCAGCGCAGCAGCCGCGTCGAACAGCCGTCCGGCGGCGCTGGTTTGCGGGGAATTGAGGTGATTTCGCCATGCCGCCTCGGCCAGGCCATCCGGATCGGGACAATCCGGCCACGCACTATCACATTCCCAATGCAGCGCGGCGGCGCTCCGCCAGGGCTCGCGCCCCGCTCGTTCACCACCCGGAAGTCTGAACGTCCGCAAGCTCGCAACTCGCCGCCAATCGCCTGCCTTGCCGAGCAGCGCTTCGCCGCCCCAGAGCGTTTCGTCTTCGCCAAGACCGACGCCATCCCAGGTGAACATGAGCCACTGTCCCGGTTGATCGAGTTCAGCCGCAACGGCACTGGCATGCGCCTGGTGATGCCAGACGCGCTCGACCGGTAACGCACTTTGGCCATGCAACCCGCGATACGCCCAGCGATGCGTGGTGTAACCCGGGTGCGCGTCGCAGACGATGCGCTCGGCACGAATACCGTAGAGTGATTGCAGATCGGCGGCGACTTGCTCGAACACGGCCAGGCTGCGCGGGCTATCCATCTCACCGATATGCGGCGAGACGACGACGCGACGATCCCAGCTCAATGCCACCGTCCCTTTCATGTGACCGCCAACCGCGAGCAGTGGTTGCTCTTGTGGCCAGGGCAGGTCGAGTTCCCGAGGTGCGCAACCGCGACCGATCCTGAGCGGCCGCATCCGGCCCGCAATGCGCCGGTAGACCGGGTCGTCGGCCGGTCGAACAATAGGCCGATCATGTTGCAGGAAACCGTCCGCGATTTTTCTGAGTCGGGTTGCCGCCTCGACATTATCCGTCAGCACGGGCTCGCCGCTGATGTTGCCGGATGTCGCGACAACGGGGCCGCCGAATTCATCAAGCAACAGTTGGTGCAACGGGCTGTACGGCAGGAACACGCCGATCTCAGCCAGTCCCGGCGCAACATTGTCCGCCAGTGCTGAATCGGGTTTTCGCGCCGCCAGCACGATCGGTCGAACCGGACCAGAAACGAGCGTTGCCTCGACATCCTGCAACGTAACGTTACGGCGCAAGAAATCGAGCCCATCGATTCCCTCGACAGGAAACATGACGGCCAGCGGTTTGTCCGGACGCTGTTTCTGCTGGCGCAGTCGTCCGACGGCCGCCGGATCGCAGGCATCACACATAAGGTGGTAGCCGCCGATTCCCTTGACGGCGACGATGGATCCACTGCGTATCGCATCAACAGCCGCAGCGAGGGCATCGTTCGTGTCTTCGATATCGGCCTTACCCTCAACCTCGAAGGTGAGCTGCGGTCCACACTTCGGGCAGGCAACGGGTTCCGCGTGGAAGCGGCGATCCGAAGGGTCACGGTATTCGCGATCACAGTCGGCGCACAATGGAAAACCGGCCATGCTCGTATTTGCGCGGTCGTAAGGCAGCGATTCGATCAGCGTGTAGCGCGGCCCACATTGCGTACAGTTGATAAACGGGTAGTGAAATCGACGATTATCCCGGGTCGTGCAGTTCGTCCCGGCAGTCGTCGCACATGAAATAGTCGGGCGGCACGAAAATTTTTGCATCTGCGCGCGCCGAACTCTCGATTATCTCGAAATGATCGGCGGGCGGGACATCAATCGACTCAAACCCCGTGACCGCGGGCCTTGATAATGGCGGCGCTCTTTCAACGACGTCACGTCGAAACTGCACCAGGTCCGATGCACGACCGATCGCTATGACTTCGACTTCGCCCAGCCGATTCTGTACCGATCCCAGTAAACCGCACTCGTTGGCGAGGCGGTAAACGAACGGACGAAATCCGACACCCTGTACGTGGCCCGCAAGCGTTATTCGCGCCGCGGTAATGTCCTCGTCAGCCCGCTGCGCCACATCAGCCAACGGCGCTCCCCTTCTTCCTGCCCTCCCATTCATTGTCGCGGTAACCTGCCGACCACCAGATCCTGCAGGCTCCTTCGTCAGACACCATGCACGGACCGATCGGTTTTCGCGGCGTGCACGCTGCACCATAGAGCCGGCATTGATTGGGATAGATTTTGCCAAGTACGACCTTGGCACAATCACAGCCCGGAGGCATCTCGCCGACACGCTTGCGCGACTCATCGGCGTAGGAACGAAATCGTTTGCGCGCATCATGAGCGGCATATTCTTCACGCAGCGCGAATCCGGACTTCGGAATAATGCCAATTCCGCGCCAGTTCGCGTCAACCACGTCCATCACCTGTTGCAGCTGCCGGCGCGCCTCGAGGTTACCGCCGGGACGCACAACCTCGGGGTAACAGTTGTCGAGGAAATGCCGATCAGACCCTAGTTGCCGCAATACGGAGTACATCGCGGCGAGCAAGGACTCGGGCGTGAAGCCCGCGACAGCGGCGGGAATGTCGTGTTTGTCGACGACGAATTCCCATTCCTCGGGTCCCATGACGGTCGAGACATGTCCGGGCGCAATCAGCGCATCAAAGCCGGGCGTTCCCGAATCCAGCAGCAAGGCGACGGCGGGCCACGTTAGCCGACCGGACAATAGCACCAGCAAATTGTCGGGCACGCCTTCCGCGAGCATGGCGGCGACCGGTGCTGTCGTGGTCTCGAAGCCCGCGGCGAAAAATACAACCAGTCGCGCAGGGTCCTCTTTAGCCATGCGAACGGCGTCAATCGGTGAAGCGATCGGGCGGATGTCCGCGCCCGCGGCTTTCGCCTGTTCCAGCGAGCGCGGTTCACGCTTCGGTGCATTGACCGGGACACGCAACATGTCGCCGAACGCGACCAGCGTAATATCTTCGTGCAGCGCGAGCTGAATCGCTTCGTATACATCTTCCTCGGGACAAATGCATACGGGACAGCCGGGTCCCGGAACGAGCTCGACATTGTCGGGCAGCACGGCCCGCAGTCCCGCGGTGGAAATTGAACGTTCGTGACCGCCGCAGACATTCATGATGCGCACCGGTTTGTCGACGCCGAGTTCCTGCAGCGATTTCAGCCGCTCCGCGGCGCTCTGTTTCACGCGGTGTCTCCACTGGCCTTCTCAACCAGGCCGGGCCCACGCCTGACCCTGGCGAGCTCGCCACTGATCCAGTCCAGCCATTCGGGCACCCCGGAACCGGATCGGGCAGAAACTTCCAGCACCGGTGCCTGGCTCGCCAGCTGCCGCAGACACGACGTTGCGTACTCGGGATCGAAATCATCGAGTACCTGCAACAAATCCGCTTTGGTGATGAGCACCAGGTCCGCTGCGCGAAACATGACCGGGTACTTCGCCGGTTTATCGTGACCTTCCGGCGTAGAAAGCAACGTGACATTCATGTGTTGCCCGAGGTCAAAGCTCGCCGGGCAGACTAAATTTCCGACGTTTTCGATAAAGACGACATCGATGCCATCGAGATCCAGCTCATGGAGCGCGGAATGCACCATGTGAGCGTCAAGGTGACAGGCACTGCCGGTACTGATTTGCACTGCGGGAACGCCTTTCTTTCTGATACGTTCTGCGTCGTTTTCCGTTTCCAGATCGCCTTCGACCACGGCTACTTTGAGCGCGCCGCCAAGCGCTTCAATGCTTGCCTCGAGCAATGCCGTCTTGCCTGCGCCCGGAGACGACATGAGGTTAACGGCCAGAACGTTGTGACGTTCGAAGTGCTCCCGGTTGTGCGCCGCCTGGTGATCGTTAGCATCAAGCAGCCCTTTCAGCACCTCAACGGATTCGTTGCCGGCCGAGGTCTTCGCCAGGTGACCACCGGCCGCGACAAGGTGTTCATTGCCCGGGGTTACATTACAGCCGCAGGTATCGCACATCGCATTATCCTCTTGCAGTCTGGGGACGGCCGTATCAGATTCCGGCGGCCAGCATTTCGTCGAACAGTGCCCACGAATCGGCCGCATCCTGCTCGGAGACTTTCTGGATGGCATAGCCTACGTGCACGAGAATGTGGTCGCCCGGCGCTAGCGTCTCGCCTTGCAGCATGAACAAGCTGACCTCACGCTCGATACCTTTAGCCTCACAGGTACACTGGAAGCCGTCGATTTTTGTTATTTTCATTGGCACGGCGAGGCACATACGTGTACTCCGAGATTGCATATCACGTGGCACTAATATACTAAGGAAGCTCCCAATGTTGGAGCGTGGGATTCAACGAATGCGTAAGTAATTACGCTTACGGCATGCCCGGAGAGGACGATATGCGACACCAGGATAATTGGAAATCAAGCACTTGCGTGACGGCCCTGATGTGGTTGTGCTGCGCGCTTCCGGGCTACGCTGACGAGGCGGGGCCGGTCCACACCACGGGCTGCGCCGACTGCCATGGATCTGACGGCCTGGCCGCAGAAAACCTCGACGCGCCGGTTATCGCCGGCATGCCGGCCGTGCATATCGAGGAAGCCATCTATGCCTACCGGGATGGAGCCCGGCAATGTCGTTACGAACCGCTCATGTGCGAGACCGTGAAGCACACGAGCGACGAGCGCATTGCGAATCTGGCTGAGCACTATGCCGCGCAACCGCGCGATTCCTCGAACGAAGCTTTCGACCCCGAGCTAGCGGCCAGGGGCGAGAAGATACATGCGAAGCTATGCAGCCCAGTGTCACGTACCACCTGATGATCCGGAAGTTGCCGACGCACTCGGGATCCCGCTGCACGGCCAACGCAGCGTATATTTGCGCTATGCGCTCAAGTCCTACCAGGATGGCCGGCGCGAAAACCTGTTGGACGCTATGGCTGAAAAGCTGAAACAGGTGGATTCGGACGGTATCGAAGCACTCGTCAATTACTACGCCAGCTACTGAGGAGCAGACCTCCTTTGCACCTGTGAAACCCAGCACGCTTCGTATTGGCCGTCGCTACCGGCCAAACAGACTCGCATCCGAATACGATGCCATCGTCATCGGCTCGGGGATGGGCGGGCTGACGACGGCCGCCCTCTTGAGCGAACTCGGCTGGAAAGTCTGTGTACTCGAGCAGCATTACACGGCCGGCGGCTACACGCACTCCTACGAACGTAACGGCTACGAATGGGATGTCGGCGTCCATTACATCGGCGATGTCGGCACACAAACCCAAACCAAGCGTATGTTCGACTTCCTGTCGGACGGCAAGCTGCAGTGGGCACCGATGGATGCCGAATACGATCGTTTTTATATCGGTGACAAGGTCTTCAATGCCAAAGCGGGCAAACAGGCGTTCCGGGACAACCTGCTACGGCAGTTTCCGAACGAGCAGCAGGCGATCGATGACTACATGAAACTGCTCGCCAGCAGCGGCGGCGCGCTGTCTGCGTTCGGCATGGGCCGGGCAATGAAGCCGTGGCAACAGTCTCTCGCCCAGCCGTTCCTGAACTGGAAGACACCGGATGTATTTTTCCGCAAGACCTACGATGTGCTCAGCGAATTAACCGACGACAAAGACCTGATCGCCGTATTGTGCGGACAGTGGGGCGACATGGGACTACCGCCCAAGTCGTCGACATTCATGGTGCACGCCATGATCGCCCGCCATTATCTCTACGGCGGCTACTACCCGGTTGGCGGCGCGTGGAAAATAGCCGACAGCATCATCCCCAGGATTCAGAATGCCGGCGGCGAAGTGTTCACCTACGCGCGCGTCAAGCAAATCCTCGTGGAAGACGGCCGGGTCTGCGGCGTCGAAATGAAAGACGGCCATCGCATCGACTGCGATTGCGTCATTTCAGCAGCAGGCATCGACAATACGTTCAATCACCTGCTCGCGAATGACGTCGTCGAGATTAGCGGTTACAAACCCAAGCTCGAGAAAGTGGAACCGAGCTTCGCTCACCTGGGTGTCTACATTGGCTTGACTGAGACTGCAGAGCAGCTCGGACTGCCAAAGACAAACTTCTGGATCTACCCGAGCAATGATTATGACTCGGCGGTCAATGCGTTCCTCGAGAATCCGGACGCGCCATTCCCGGTCGTCTATATCTCGTTCCCGTCGGCCAAAGACCCTGACTACCTGAACCGGCATCCTGGTACGTCGACAATCGAAATCGTGGCGCCCGCGCCGTACGAGTGGTTTAGCAAATGGTGTGACAAGACCTGGGGCAAACGCGGCGAAGACTACGACACTTTCAAAGCCAAACTCGGTGAACGGTTAATGGAGCACTTGTATGACAAGGTTCCGCAAATCCGTGGCAAAGTTGACTACTTTGAAGTGTCCAGCCCATTGTCGACGGACTGGTTCGGTGGCTATCACCACGGCGAGCTTTATGGGCTCGCGCACACGCCGGAGCGCATGCAACAGAAATGGCTGCGCCCGCAGAGCAAAATACCGGGCCTGTGGCTCACGGGTCAGGACATTCTCACCTGTGGGGTGACCGGAGCCATGATGGCCGGGATGTTAACGACCATGAGCATGGTAGGGACCCGCAAGATGGCACCGCTGATGAAACGGATTTACAGCCAGGGCTGAACGACTCAGTTGTGAACGACGAGCACGTCGCAAGGCAGGTGATCCAGCACCCTCGCCGCCGTGCTGCCGATGGTTCTTTTCTTGAATCCGGTCCGCGCCAAAGCGCCCATGACGACAAGACTCGCCCCTTTCGACCGCGCGAAAGCCGGCAGCAATTCGTCGGCTCGCCCCGGCAACTGATGTACTACATCGTCGGGTAATCCACATTTCTTCGCTAACGAATCCAGTGCTTGCTTGTGTTCGTTTCGAATTTTCTTGTCGATCTCGTCAATTGGCAGCTTCACGGGTTTGAAGCGCTTCATGGCCCGTGAGCCAATCGCATCAAGTCGCTGGTAGGTGTGCAGGACCTGAAGCTTGCCACCGCAATGTGCGGCAATACCCTGTGCAAGCTTGACGATTTTGCGATCGAGGCTTGCCGGCTTGTCGTGGCTGTTCATTGGATCGACGGCTGCAACAATAACGGGCTTCTCCTTCCAGTCATCGGGTTTGACGAACCAAAGTGGCGCATTCAGTTTTCGAATCAGCTGCCAGTCCGCGTGCCCAAGAGACGCGCGCTCCGATGGACTGTGAAAGTGCGTCCCCTTGACGACAAATAGCGGGTCAATTTTCGCTGCCCGGGTCCGAACCATGTCCACGACCGAGTGCGCTTTGGATATGGTTTGATGCACGACGACCCCGGCTGCTTCGGCAATCTCCACAAGAGCTTCCATCTGCTCGTCCTGTGCGCTCCTGATACTGTCGGCAATCATTTCCGATTCCAACAGGAAGATGTATGTTTCGCTCAACATTCGGGGTACCGGGTCACTGACCAACAGCTCCAGCTCGCAGTTATTTTGCTTTGCGATCCACGCCGCGCGTGCGACGACAACCTTGGGATAGTTGTCGAACTCGATGACACAAAGCACTGTGCGGCTCATGATAATTTCCTCCAGTTATGCATGTTTACCCTATCGAGTATAGGGCCAAGAAGCACTGCGTATAACTACGAATATACGATTTTTAATGATAGTTTTGCGTTTTCGCCCCCCACGATAATGATCATGCCAGATTCGGAGCCAACAGTTTTCACCGCCGTCCTCGCCGCCGGAAGCTCGTCACGATTCGGATCGACCAAGCAAGCCGTTTTGCTGGATGGCATGCCGCTCGTGCGGCGGGTCATAGATACGGCAGTCAGGGTCTGCGACAGCCGCGTGCTGGCCGTGATTGGTCATGACGCGGACACCGTGCTTGCGGCCATCGATTCGGAGCCATGCTTTATCGCAGTCAATGAAGACTATGGCAAAGGGCTCGGCAGCAGCATCGCCACGGCGGCGCGTGCCTGTCGCGGGCACGCTGACGCCCTCCTGCTGCTGCTGGCTGACCAGCCGCTCATAACTCCCGAGCACCTTCGGACCCTGATCGACACCTGGTCCGGCGCCGACAATGAAATCGTGGCCTCCTCCTATTCCGGCGCAGAGGGGCCACCCGTGCTGTTCCCGAGCGGTGCATTCGTAGCGCTGGAATCGCTGAGCGGTGACCGGGGCGCCCGCGCCCTGTTCCGTGACAGTCGCTTCGCGCTCAGGACCGTGCCGTTTGAACCGGCCGCTACCGATATCGATACGCCGGCGGACTTAGCCGCGCTGGTTTAAGAACTGCTGCATCTCGGCCACGATCGCAAGAGCGATCGGGCCAGGTCCACGCCCACCCAGATCGATGCCTGCCGGACCGTGCAGACGGCCTTTTAACGCATCCGCCACATCCGCCAGTTCATTAATCAGGCGTTCGCGCCGGCCGGCGGGACCCAGCAGCCCGATGTAAGCGATATTCGATGCCGCGAGTTGCCGCAGGTACGCACGGTCACTTGCCAGGTGATGGCTCATGACGATCGCAAGGTCAAAACGTTCCAGCCCGACCTGCTGACTAAACTCGTCAACCGGACAACACAGAGTCCTGGTTGGATCTGGATAGGCGCGACTTTCAAAGTACGCCGGCCGATGATCGAT
This sequence comes from uncultured Gammaproteobacteria bacterium, assembly GCA_963841165.1. Lineage (GTDB taxonomy): Bacteria > Pseudomonadota > Gammaproteobacteria > Steroidobacterales > Woeseiaceae > UBA1847. Next base: position 16,056 of record CAWJCA010000009.1, read on the forward strand.
AACCGTGCAACGCCACCCAAGCTCCGACGCAATCCTGACGACAGGTTCCGAATCGAGGCCGGCGCCGAGGATAAGCAGCGCTGGCGGCGGTTCGATGCGCGCGCAAAGCACAACGCAATTGCCGTCCGGCGTATCCACTTGATGCGTCACTCGCCGGTCTTTTGTTGTCGACACTGTTCGCTATCGAACGCGCGACAGCATCGCTCATGCCAAAGGCAAGCTCGCGGCCGTCCTGCAGGAGTACAGAAGCACCCGTATTAATCGACGATGCTTCCGCGCCGACAACAATGGCCAGCGAGGCCGGTTCATCGCCGCTGAGGATATTCGCGATGGCGGAAAACGGCTCGTAATCGGTTTCAGGCGACAGCCGCTGCAGCAGTACGTGCATCGTTCCATCGCAGCCCACCCCGAGGCCCCAAAGCTCGTCATCGGCACTCAGGTCGTAGGTTGCAGTTTCCGAGTTTCCCGTGCCGATAACAGATCGCGCGCGTTCGACGAGGTCGCCCTCCAGGCAGCCTCCTGACAACATGCCGCAATAGTGGCCATCGCCATCGATAAGCATCTGCGCGCCCGCCTTGCTGTAAGTAGAACCGGCTGTTTCGAAAACCGTTACGAGAACGAGCGGCTGACCGTTCAATTTTCTCTCTTCGAAGAATTCAACCATGCGCATGATTAACTGACCAGCCCGACGTAAAGGAGGCGCAGGGCCGTCACGGTGACCAGCGCCCTGAACGCTATTCGAAACAACTCCTCGGATATGCGATCTACGACCATCTTACCGACCCACGTGCCCAAAAAGGCAGCCGCAACCGAAAACACGATGATCCTGAAATAAGGAGCGTAGTCAAATCCATTGAGCGCGTAGCCCGCGATCTTGAAAATTCCCATGCCCGTCAAGCAGGCGGCCATCGTGCCAATAATCTGCTGTCTGCGAAGACTTGTGTGCAGGATGACGGCGTGCAGCAAAGCACCATAGGCGAACAACGTTGAAAAAAGTGAGTGTATGAAGCCGACTATCGCCCATGGGTGCCTGAGCTTTGGCCGCCAACTGATGTCGGGAAGCCAGATAGCGATCAACATGACAATACTGATCGCGGACGCAATGATCGTTTCCGGCAGTTCGACATATAGCCGGGAGCCCATGGCGACGGCGAAGATACTTCCGATCAGAAACGGTCTTGCGATCTTCCAGTCGATGTCGCGCCAGAAAAAAATTGCTCTTGTCGACGTCGAACCGATCAGCAGCGTCGAGTGTATAGGTACAATCGCGGCAACGGGCAGCACGGTGCTGGTCACCGCAAGCACAATCATTGCACCGCCAGCCGAGAATGCGGCATTACACAGGGCTGCCAGGAAACTTCCCGCGACTATGATATAGAAGGTTGCATCGACCTCGAGCATGCCGAGCATGCTACTCGGTAGCCCACCTTGCCTCCACACGAATACCAGGAATTCCGGCGACAATTGATGCCCGGTAGCGTCGATATGCTCTTCGAGTCCTGATACATTGGAAAAAAATAATAAAAGGCATGTTCATGAAAATCAGGATTCCACGTCTTTCGACACCGGCACGACTATTGTCCGGTAGCATGGCCCTCGCGGTTCTGCTCACTGGCGCTTGCTCAACGAACTCCGAACTGGTCCTGAGCAAGCTGGACCCCAAGACCAGCGTCACGATTAGCTATAACCAGTCTCCTTTGGTCTTTATTCGCGCCCGTTCCGCTGATACTGCGCGTGCCAACGAACACGTTTATCTCGGACCGGTCGAGGTCAACCGTAGTGGGGACTACCGCTACTACATTTGGCTGGCAAGCTGGAGTACGATGGATGGTGCAGCGGTTGATCGACGTCAGGATCGCTTTGAGTCCATCGACATAATCGCAGACGGCAAACCGGTGACGCTCAAGATGACGGGTGGTTCCACGCGAGCAATTGGTGCAACCGAGCCGGTCTATCGAAAGCCCGTTGGATGGGCCACCGAGGCCTATTATGATGTGACCCTGGATCAGCTCCGCATGATAGCCGACGCTACAGAATTGCAGGTGCAGTACTCTTCAACACGCGAGACATTCGAACTCTGGGATGATCGAATGGCCAGCAAGGCAGGCCTCATGGCGTTCCTGGTGCATTCGGAGTTCTAACCCGTATCGCAGTTCTCGGCCCGATAGCGTGAATAAGCTCTTGTTGTGTTTCATGGCCCTTTCAGCGCCTGACCTCGCGCTTGGCGAGGCTGCCGATCGTCCGCTTGAGCCACCCGAGCTGCGCGCGACCAGGCTCAATGTTGCACCCGTGACCGACGGCAATGTTCTCGGCGACGATGCCTGGTCCGACGTGGTTCCAGCCAGCGAATTCTGGCAGGTGCAGCCTAGTGAAGGCCAGGCATCAACACAGAAAACCGAAGTCTTTGTTGGTTACACGGACACTGCCTTGCACATCGGTGTCATCGCTTACGATGAGGAACCCAGTGAAGTCATCGTAAGCGACAGTCGGCGCGACTCGGACCTCAATAACACAGACGCATTTTTCATCATCATCGACGGCCTTCTCGATCGGCAAAATGGTTACGTCTTTGCGACCAACGCGGCAGGCATCGAGTACGACGGCCAGGTAACCAAGGAAGGTTCCGACGACTTTGGCTCCGGCGGCGGCGGCTTCAATCGCAACTGGGACGGCACCTGGTCGGTGAAGGCGCAGATTGGCACGTTCGGCTGGAGCGCCGAATTCGAAATCCCGTTTCGAACGCTGCGATACGGTTCCGGCGAACGTCAAGACTGGGGAATCAACTTCCAGCGCATTGTCCGTCGCAAGAACGAAATCTCGTACTGGGCGCCGCTCGAGCGTAATCGCAATCTGTATCGCGTATCCGAGGCAGGCACGCTTAAGGGCATCCAGCCACCGCCGCAGCGCAACTTCAAGATCACGCCGTATGTACTCGGCCAGTCGCGTCGTGGCGGTGAGCTTGACGGAACCGAGAACGACTCGGACTTCGGTTTCGACATTAAGTACTCGATTACGCCCAGCCTGACGCTCGACCTGACCTACAACACCGACTTCGCGCAAGTAGAAGCCGATGAGCAACAGGTCAACCTCGATCGCTTCAACCTGTTCTTTCCCGAGAAGCGGCCGTTTTTCCTCGAAAATGCGGGCCTGTTCAGTGTCGGCAATGGCGAGGAAGTCGAGATGTTCTTCAGCCGCCGAATCGGCATTGGCGACGATGGCGATCGCATACCGGTAGAAGGCGGCGCTCGCCTCTCCGGAAAACTGGGTGAGCGAACCAATCTGGGCTTTCTGTACATGGGCACGGAGGCAATAGGGGGTATCGCTCCGGGCAATAAGTTCGCCGTCGCAAGGATCAGCCGTGAACTCGCCAACCGATCCGCCGTCGGTGCGATCGTCGTCAATCGGGACGGCGATGGCAGTCATCTCGTCGCTCCGGCAGACGATTACAATCGCACCTACGCGGTCGACGGCCGCTGGGGTATCGGTGACAACATGCTGCTGCAGAGCTGGGTGGCGAAAACAGAAACGCCGGGGCTGAACGGCAAAGATCACGCGTTTGCACTGTCTTCGGAATGGAGCTCCGCCGAGTGGTCGATGAGCGCGGCCTACACGGAAGTCGGCGAGGATTTCAACCCGGAAGTCGGTTTCCTCGCCCGCAGCGACTATCGAAAAATCAGGCTGTTCGCACTGCGCCGAGTGCGACCGGAGGATCTCTGGGGACTCCTGGAGATTCGACCGCACGCGTCCTATACCGGGTTCTGGAAGTTCGACGGCTTCCAGGAGACAGGCTTTCTGCATCTGGACACTCACTGGGAGTTCAAGACCGGCGCGGAGATCCATACCGGCACCAACTTCACGCGCGCTGGCGTCGTTGAGGCTTTTGACATTATCGACGGCGTTACGATACCCGCGGGCACTTACGATCACGCGGAAATTGCCCTCAACTACTTCGGCAATAAATCCAGGCCGCTGAGTTTCAATATCAGAAGCGTTGTCGGCGGACAGTTTGGCGGTGATCGTGTCTCGCTATCCACCGGCGTAAATTTTCGGTCTGGCGAGAAGTTCCGATCCGAGTTGTCATTCAACTACAACGACTTCGACCTGCCCGTGCCGGGTGGTGAGTTCACGGCGAACCTGCTGCGCCTCAGGCTGTCGTATTCGTTCACGACGAAAATGCAGCTGCAGCTGCTGAGTCAATACAACGAAACCAACGACACACTCGGTACCAACCTGCGCTTCTCCTGGTTACGTTCTGCCAATTCCGGTCTGTACCTCGTCTACAACGAGGTCGACGAGCGAGGCATGGGAGCGCTCCCGGCCGGCCGTGAGTTTATACTCAAGTACAGTCACATCTTCGACCTATTCCACTAACAATTAAGGCAGATCGATGGCGAACTCTGATTCAGGCACGCACACCACGACGGTTAAAGACGTCAAGCAACTGGGCATCTGGGCCGCGACTGGCCAGTCTTTCCTATGTCTTCTGGGTTTGCGGTGCCATGGAAATGGTCGAGCGCCTCGCTTACTACGGCGTACGCCAGGTCTCCAGCCTTTATGCCACGGACGCCGCGTCCAACGGCGGTCTTGGCCTGGTTGGCTCCGATGTCGGCATCATCTTCCTGTTCTGGGCGCTGATGCAGTCTTTTGTTCCTGTCTTGACCGGCGGCATTTCCGATCGGGTGGGCTACAAAGAGACAATTTTCGCATCGACCGTCATCAAGATTCTTGGCTACCTGCTCATGGCCTGGTTCCCGACGTTCTGGGGATTCATGGCGGGCGCGCTGACACTCGCGTTCGGTACCGGAATTTTCAAGCCCGGCATTCAGGCCACGATCGTCAAATCGACGAGTCGCGAGAACAGTTCCATGGCATGGGGCGTGTTCTATCAAACCGTAAATATCGGTGGCTTTATCGGCCCGCTGCTCGCCGCGCAACTGCGCCAGCTCGAGTGGGCGCATGTTTTCTACGCCTGTGCGGCCATCATCTCGCTCAACTTCCTGCTGCTGCTGACCTACAAGGAACAGGACAAGGAAGAGCGACTGGCGCACCGTGCCAAAGTGAAGTCGGGCAAGATCAAGGAAGTCAGCCTTTGGCGAGACAGCCTGCATGAACTGCTGCGCCCGATCATGATCTGGTACATGGTCCTGTTTTCCGGGTTCTGGTTCATGCTGATGGCGTTCTGGGATGTTGCGCCGCTGTACTTCCGGGACTGGGTCGACACATCGGTCATGGTGCAGCATTTGTTTGGCGCCGACGGCACGTCAAATCGCGTCTGGATATTCCTGCTTGGCATGACGCAGGACGGCCAGCGAATCCAGCCGGAGGGTCTCGTCAATCTCAACGCCATGATGATCATGATTTTCTGCTTCATCGTTGCTGGCTGGAGCGCGCTGATGCGAGCGACCAACTCCATGGCGCTGGGCACGTTCCTGGCCGCCGCGGCACTGCTGATCGTTGGCGGCTTCAACTACGTCTGGATCATGGTGCTGGCCATCGTCTGCTTCTCGATGGGAGAAATGCTTTCGAGCCCCAAGAGTTCGGAGTACCTCGGCAACATTGCACCGGAGCAAAAGAAAGCGATGTACCTGGGGTTCAGCCAGCTGCCATTAGGCATTGGCTGGTCGCTGGAGGGCTTTTTCGGTCAGTACCTGTACGGCGAACTGGGTTCCAAGGACACGATTTCACGCCACTCGCTGCTTGATCAGGGAATGTCGCAGACCGAAATCGACGCGGTGCCGATCGGCGAGGCGTTTCAAAAACTCATTGAGGTTTCGGGCCAGACCGGAGAAGCGTTGACGACGCAACTCTACGCCGCCAACAACGTCGGCATTGCGTGGTACATCATGGGTTCGGTGGGGCTGGTGGCTGCCGCCGGGCTTTATGCCTACGGTCGCTGGACGTACCAGCTCAAGGACTAGTCAGGTCAGGCGGTCGGCTATTTGTCGGTGTCGGTGCTTTGCGTTTTGCGCGCGTGCTTGACGCGCCAGATTGTCACGGTGATCGAGGCGAGTATTGAAACCAGGCCCATCGCGAGATACACCGGACTCATGGGTGCGTCAAGACCCAGGTAGAACACGCCGACGATGAAACAAGCGCCCATGAACGCGTAAAGCGTAGGCAGTGACTTATAGATAGGTTCGGGCAACCACATAATTAAATACTCGGCTTGTGTCCATCAATAATGCTGGCAGAATCAAAATTCTACTGTGATACAAGTCACGCAAGCAAGTCGGGATTCTACGTAAGTCCATGAATATAGAGGCAACTCACACTCTGAAGTGTGAATTCGTAGGGAAAATAGCTGTCTCAGGCGGGCATGCCCGTCGGCAATACGTACCAGACGACCCCCAGGAAATGGCAGACGCCGCCGCCGAGCACCATCACGTGCCACACGGTGTGGTTGAAGGGTATTTTGTCTACGGCGTAAAAAATGGCGCCAATCGAGTAGCACAGGCCGCCCGCCAGCAGCCAGGCCATGCCGTTCGCACCGATGGCGTTGGCCATTTGCGGTGCGGCGACGACAATCAGCCAGCCCATGGCAAGGTAGCTCGCGAGCGCGATTTTGGGAAAGCGGTGACGAAACCAGAGTTTCTTGATGATGCCTGCCGTCGCCAGCGCCCACACCGTGCCAAACAGCCACCAGCCGGTATTCGTGCGCATCGCAACGAGCAGGAAAGGTGTATAGGTGCCCGCGATCAGCAGGTAGATCGCGCAGTGATCCAGCAATTTGAAGATTTCGCGGTGACGCGAGGCATACATGCCGTGGTAGATCGTCGATGCAAGAAACAAGGTAATCAGGCTCGCGCCGTATATGGAACTGGCCACGATACGCCAGGGATCCGCTGCAGCGATGGACAAATACAGCATCCACGACAAGCCGAAAATACTCAGCAAAGCGCCTACGCCATGTGTAATCGCGTGCAGGACTTCTTCAAGGACGCTGTATTGCAGCGTTTTCGCTTCTGTCGTCATGTGCAACATCATACGACATCACGAAACGACGAGATTACGATTTCGCGCCAAACGCTGCACACGTTAGAATCACCGACTGACCCCCTTGCAGGAACCCGGTGTGACGTCACATAACGCTCTATCGCCCGCGATCTACCGACTGGTAATTGCGCTCATCGCCATGATAGCGCTAGCTTCTTGCGCAGCCCAACGCGACGCGCCAAGCGACGAATTTACGATTTCTATTTTCGGCACGAACGATGTGCACGGCCAGTTGTTGCCGGATGGGGACCGCGGCGGGCTGGTCGCGGTTTCGGCTTTCGTCAATGCCTTGCGCGCGGCACGCAATGAGGATGGCGGTGCCGTCCTCGTAATTGATGCCGGCGATATGTGGCAGGGAACGCTGGAATCCAACCTGGTCGAAGGCGCGGCCGTCGTCGAAGCGTACAACGCCATCCGTTTTGATGCCGCGGCAATTGGCAATCATGAATTTGACTTCGGTCCGGTCGGTAGCAAGGCCGTCCCCGAGGACGTCGGGGACGACCCTCGCGGAGCGCTCAAACGACGAGCGAGCGAAGCTGCCTTTCCTGTACTTGCCGCAAACCTGATCGATGAAGAAACGGGCCGACCTGTCGATTGGGAAAACGTTCGCCCGTCCGTCATCCTCGACGTCAACGGCATCAAGGTCGGCATCATTGGCGTAGTTACCTCACGCGCGTTGCAGACGACTATTGCCGCCAATGTAGTCGGTCTGCGTGTCGCGCCACTCGCCGAGACCATTACAAAAGAGGCACAGGCGCTGCGTGAACAGGGTGCTTCAATCGTCGTGGTCACGGCACACGCTGGAAGTCGCTGCATGGCATTTGATGACCCGACCGACCTCTCTTCCTGCAACATGGCCGGCGAGATCATGCGCGTAGCTGCCGCACTTCCGACAGGCCTGGTTGACCACATAATCGCGGGGCACGTACACCGGGGTATTGCACATATCGTCAACGGTATATCGATCACGTCCAGTTATTCGAACACGCGCGCGTTCAGTCGGGTCGACTTCGATATCAACGCAAAAACCGGAGAGCTAGTCTCACGAAGCGTATTCCCCCCGCACTGGGCATGCCTCTCTGTCGTACGCTCGACCGGAGAATGCGCGTCACCTGGAGACGCGGCAAGCGAAATTGTGAACGCGGTGTACGAAGGTCATACAGTCAAACCAGACTCCGAGGTCCTGGAGATTGCAGCGCGCGCAGCAGAGTTTGCCGAGGACACCAAGCAACAGGAGCTGGGTGTTCACCTCGAGTCCGCATTCGAACACCCGCCCAGCACCGAATCGCCCCTCGCGAACCTGATGACTGACGCGATACTCGAATCGACGGGAGCCGATATCGCTATCCACAATGTTGTCGGGGGCATCAGAAACACGCTGCCGGAAGGCGAGCTCACGTTCGGTTCGGTCTATGAGATGTTTCCGTTCGATAACCGCGTCGTGGAACTCCAACTCACGGGCCGTCAACTGCGCAGGGTCATCGCAAAACAGGCGCACAATCACGGACGTCGCGCGGGCTTTTCAGGGATGCGCGTGTTTGTCGAATGTACAAACGACAAGATGGACGTCGTCATGGAACTCGACGATGGGACGACAATCCGCGACGGCGATCGTCTGACCGTAATGGTCAATGACTATCTCGCGTTGGGCGGCGATGGAATATTGACACCCGTGATGCCCGAGGGTGGCTTTGAGGTTGGCGATGGCATGCCCCTCACGCGCGATTTGCTGGTTGAGTGGTTTGGAGATAACGGTAGCTCACTGAACCCCGAGGATTTCGTGACCGCTGGAAACCCGAAGTGGAATGTCCCGGATTCGTTGCCCGCAAGTTGCACACTCTGAAGAACGCCGGTGGATTTCACGCTTTACTGGTTCATGTTCCCGGTGTCGATCGGTGTAGCCACCTGCGCGATGTTGAGTGGCATCGGCGGGGCAGCGCTGTTCACGCCAATATTCGTGCTGCTGTTTCCTCTACTCGGCCCGGAATACGTGCTCGCCTCGACGTTTGCGGCCGTCAGCACCGCACTGCTTACGCAGACATTCGGCTTCATGTCCGGCTTCGTCGGTTACTACCGTCGCCGCATGATCGATTTCGACCTCGCAATGCGCTTCATAAAAATCTCCGCGCCGGTTGCCGTACTCGGCGCGCTCGTCGCGCACCGAGTACACGACGGACTACTGATTGCCGCTTATGCGATGCTCGTGTTTGTTCTTTCGATCGGCATGTTGTTCATGCGTCAACAGTCGGTATCGCGACCGAACTATGACTCTATGGATCATCGGCCGGAAATCCCGACTCGGGATTTCGTGCTGACCGGTGCCGGTGCTTTTCTTACCGGAATGGTGTCCGTTGGCATCGGTGAAGTTATTATTTCCCGGCTTACAAAACGCGGCATTCCTGTTGGTACCGCTGCTGCTACATCGGTTGCTATCGTCATGGTCACGATTCTTCTTGCGACCACGACACTCGTGTCACAACTGATTCGTGACGGTGGAATCGGTGCCGTACCCTGGAACCTGATTTGTTACGAGATCCCGGGCGTGCTGATCGGTGGCCAGATCGGTCCGCGACTGCAAGGTCTGGTGTCACAGCGCTCAATGGAGCGCGCTATCGGTGTGTTGTTTGTCTTTTTGGCTGTGGCAATGATGACCGTAGCGATGAAGAAATTCGGCGTTCTCTGATTCACATATCGGTGCGCTCAAGACGAAGCGCACGAAAGAAGTCAGCGTCGCGCTGGACAGCCTGCTGCTGCATGTCCCCCTGAAAAAAGTGATCGCTGCCCGGATAGGAATAAAACTCATACGACAGCCCCCGCAAATATAGCTCCTTTGCGAGCCGCTCCGACCATTTATAGGCGGCACCACGATCACCGATCGAATGATGAATAATTATCGGCGTCCGCAAATAGTCCAGTTTGTGCAACGGCTCGACGCCGGCCGTGTCGAAATTTCTGTCAAGTCCCGCGACATCCTTTCGCAGATCTTCAATCACGGTTTTTGGAACGTCACTGCCGTCTGGCGTCAGGACGTTTTCGTAGCGCGAATAATAATAAGACTGGTCCCAGATATCGCCGCCGATACTCGACCACATCGATGCACCCTTTATACGGTCGGTCGCCAGCAAGCTGCGCAAGGTCACTTCACCCCCCATCGAGTGGCCCCACATGAAGATATTCT
>CAWJCA010000010.1:0-114791 GCA_963841165.1 uncultured Gammaproteobacteria bacterium
GTTTTGCAGCGGTATGCTGTTTTGCGCCATCTCGTAAAAGTGGCGGGTCATCTTCACCGGCATGCGATTTTCTACATCGCGCTCCGTCCCCTTGAGTTCCAGCAATGCCGAGAGTTCATCCTTGGAGTAGAACCCCTTGATGGCATCAGGCGCCTTGTCCTCGAAGAACGGTTTCAGGCCGATGATGATGTCCCGCTCGTATTTCGGATTCTCGATGGTGCTCTGGAAAGCTTTTTCCCTGTCTGTTGGTACGTATCTGCCTGCTGTCGCCACGTCACACCTCAATCTCATGCTGCCAATGCCCACTAATGTAACACATTGAACTATAGAATTGTGCTAATGTAACGGTATGAACAAACGGACCCCAGCAACGTCCACCCTGGACCTGGTCGCCGCGGTCAGCAGCGAGCTGACCCCCACGGAGCGCCGCGTCGCCGAGGCTGTGCTCGCCGAGCCGACCCTGCTGGCTTTCGGGACGGTTTCGGACCTGGCTGGCCGAGTGGGCACGAGCCGCCCGTCCATTGTCCGCTTCGCCACCAAGCTCGGTTTCGAAGGCTACACGGAGCTGCAACAACACGTCCGCCGGGACCTGTCCCATCGCCTGTCACGCCCGAGCGATCGGATCAGAAGCGACGGCGAAACGGCGGTACCGGCACGCGTTGCGATTAACGACGCCATTTCATTTGTGTTTGATGCGCTGGATGGCGATCGATTGGCGGAACTCGCCGCACCCGTGGCACGTGCCGAGAAAGTATGGATTCTGTCGGGAGAAACCTCGCAGGCCGGTGCTCACGCGTTGCATAGTGGCCTGTCCATGGTGCGGCCAGGCGTACGTGCCCTCGAGGAACACTCATTTGGTATCGACCTGAGCGATGCGGGACCGCGAGATGCGGCCGTGGTGTTCGACTTCTTCCGGTACAGAAAGCAAGTCGCAACCGCCGCACGCGTCTTCGCCGACGCCGGAGTTACTGTTGTGGTGATCACCGATAGTCCGTTATCACCCCTGGTCGAGTTGGCCGATACCTGGGTTCAGATCGAAGTGCCCGCTATCGGTCCGTTTGATAGTTCGGTGCCCGTTGTAGCGATGTGCGAGTTGCTCGTTGCGCGGGTTGCAAGAGACCTTCATGACGACGCGACGAATCGTATCGACCGCATCGAGGCACTCTGGGAGGAAACAGAGGTGTTCCTGTAGGCCTTCGTTATACGGCAGGAGTAGTAACACGTGATTGACAAGAAATACCCATCGGTCGCAGCTGCAGTAGCCGATATACCGGACGGGGCTACTGTGATGATTGGTGGATTCGGCGCCTCGGGCAGCCCGGTCGAACTGATTCACGCATTGATCGATCATGGCGCAACCGGCCTTACCGTGATTAACAACAATACCGGCAACGGCGAGGTGGGGCTCGCTGCCCTGATTGGCAACGGCCAGGTCAGCAAGATGATCTGTTCCTTTCCGAGATCGAGCCAGTCCAAAGTGTTCCCGGCGCTTTACAGGGAAGGCAAAATTGAGCTCGAGATCGTGCCGCAGGGCACACTCGCAGAACGCATCCGTGCTGCCGGCGCGGGAATACCGGCCTTCTACACGCCAACAACCGTTGGCACGATCCTGGCTGAAGGCAAAGAGCAACGGGATTTCAATGGTCGTGCCTACGTTATGGAACCGTGGCTCAAGGCCGATATTGCGTTGATAAAAAGCGAGGTCGCCGATCCGCTGGGCAACCTTACTTTCAACAAGACCGGCCGCAACTTCTGCCCGCTAATGTGCATGGCGGCGACAACGACTATTGTCCAGACGAAAAAACTCGTGGCACGGGGCGGTATCGATCCCGAGCATGTCATTACGCCTGGCATTTTTGTCAACCGCATTGTCGAAGTTCCCGATCCTGTGCATGAGGACACCCTCATTGCCGAGGGAAGGAGTTACCCTTACCCATGAGCAGCAGCACTGGTTGGACGCGAGAACAAATGGCGGCAAGAGCCGCCCAGGACATACCCGACGGCTCTTACGTCAATTTAGGAATAGGCATTCCGGAACTGGTCACGCGGTTTGTACCCGAAGGCCGCGAGTTCATTTATCACACCGAGAACGGGATGCTTGGCATGGGGCCGCCCCCCGAGGAAGCTGACCGCGACCTCGACCTGATGAATGCCGGTAAGAAATACGTTACGGCGTTGCCCGGTGCTGCCTATTTTCACCACGCCGACAGCTTCAGCATGATTCGTGGCGGACATATCGATGTCTGCGTGCTCGGCACCATGCAGGTCGCGGCAAACGGCGATATTGCGAACTGGTCTACCGGTGCGCCGGGCGCCATTCCGGCGGTCGGCGGCGCGATGGACCTGGTGCAGGGTGTGAAACGCATTTACGTGATTACCCAGCACACAACCAAGACCGGCGAACCAAAGCTGGTCGAGGCGTGCAGCTACCCACTGACAGGGCCGGGAGTCGTATCTCGTATCTTCACCGACCTCGCGGTAGTTGACGTCACGCCGGACGGGTTCCGGGTGGCCGAGTTGGCACCCGGCGTCACATTCGAAGAGGTGCAACAGAAAACCGGTGCGCCGATACTGCCGCCGAACTAGCCGCGCGAAGTTAAGGACAGAAAAAATGACCGACGTATTCCTGATTGATGGCATTCGGACGCCCGTTGGACGTTACGGCGGGAGCCTCTCCTCAGTTCGAACCGACGACCTCGGTGCGATACCGATTGCTGCGCTGATCGAACGCAATCCGGGTATCGACTGGGCCGCCGTCGATGACGTGATGCTCGGTTGCGCGAACCAGGCCGGTGAAGACAATCGCAACGTTGCACGCATGAGTAGCCTGTTGGCCGGCCTGCCGCAGGACGTGCCGGCCTGCACGATCAATCGATTGTGCGGTTCGGGACTAAACGCCGTAGGCAGTTGTGCAAACGCGATAAGGTCGGGTGAGGGCGATTTGATGATCGCCGGCGGCGTCGAGAGCATGTCGCGCTCGCCGTTCGTCATCGGCAAAGCCGAAACTGCTTTCGGACGCACGCCGAAAATGTACGACACCACCATGGGGTGGCGGTTCGTCAACAAGCAAATGGAAGCGCAGTACGGCACGGATGCCATGCCGCAGACGGCGGAGAACCTCGCCAAGGAGCTATCGATCAGCCGCGAGGACCAGGACCAGTTCGCGCTGTGGAGCCAGCAGAAAGCGGCCGCCGCTCAACAGGATGGCCGCCTTGCGCGGGAGATTACCCCGGTCAGTGTTCCACAGCGCAAGAAGGACCCTTTGCGAATCGATACGGATGAGCATCCACGCGAAACCTCATTGTCAAAACTCGCACAGCTGAAACCGCTGTTTCCCGGCGGCACCGTCACGGCAGGCAACGCCTCCGGTATCAACGATGGCGCAGCAGCCCTGCTGCTGGCATCGGAAGCCGGCGCCAAACGCCACAACCTCGAACCCCGGGCACGTGTTCTGGGCATGGCTGTTGCCGGCGTGCCACCACGGACCATGGGCATCGGGCCGGTTCCGGCAACCAACAAGTTACTGAATCGTCTGGGCATGAGCCTGGATGACTTTGATGTCCTCGAGATCAACGAAGCCTTCTCGGCCCAGGCACTCGCGTGCACCAGGCAGCTGGGGCTGGCCGATAACGACCCGAGAATCAATACGCGCGGTGGCGCCATCGCACTGGGCCACCCGCTCGGAATGAGCGGCGCGCGGCTTGCGATAACAGCCCTGGATCAACTTCAACAAGGTGGCGGCAAGCTGGCACTGTGTACGATGTGCATCGGCGTTGGCCAGGGCATCGCCTTAGTCCTCGAGTCACTAGCGTAGGCAAGAAAAAATGGAACAACTCAATCACGCAATTGAAGACGCTCGCTCACGCTACGCGTCCGCGAACCCCTTGAGTCAGGCCGCGGACGCAAGCGCAGCGCGTTATCTACCCGGCGGCAACACGCGATCAGTTCTTCATTATGAGCCTTTCCCGCTGACGATGGTCCGAGGGGACGGGGCTGAGCTAACGGACCTCGACGGTCATCGCTACGTCGACATGGTGGGTGAGTATTCCGCCGCCCTGTTCGGTCATTCGGATGAAATCATCAAGGCAGCGATACACGAAGCCCTCGACAACGGTGTTGCCATGGGCGCGCCAACCGCTTACGAACGAGAACTGGCAGAATTGTTGTGCGAGCGCTACCCGTCTCTTGAGCAGGTCAGGTTTTGTAATTCAGGCACTGAAGCCAATATCATGGCATTGACCACGGCGCGAGTCGTAACCGGTCGCAACAAACTACTGGCCTTCAATGATGCCTACCACGGCGGAGTGATAAAGTTTCTCGGCGGCCGTTGTGCACTTAACATTCCGTTCGAATTCGTGCTTGCGGACTACAACGACATCGAGGGCACCGCCGAACTCATCCGCAGCGAAGGCGAAGAACTTGCTGCCGTGATTATTGAGCCGATCCTGGGTGCCGGCGGAAATATCCAGGGCAATCGAAAATTCCTGCAAATGCTGCGGCGCATGACCAAAGAGATTGGTGCCCTGCTTATTTTCGATGAGGTAAAAACGGCCCGCCTCGGCCCGGCGGGGACGCAGGGAATGCTGGGTATCGACCCCGATCTGACGACGTTGGGCAAATTCATCGGTGGGGGGCTTCCGACGGGCGCGTTTGGCGGCAGTTCCGAGGTCATGGCGCATTACAACCCGAGACGGGATGGTAGCCTCGCCCACGCAGGCACGTTCAACAACAACGTTTGTTCGATGGCCGCCGGATGCGCGGCGTTGAGCAAGGTTTACACGCCGCAGCGTGCTGCGGAATTTTTCGAATGGTCCGAGGCGTTTCGGCTCTCCCTCAACGACATGTTCGCGTCGAAAGCCGTGCCGATGTATGCCAATGGAATGGGCTCCATGATCGCGATTCACTTTTCGAGCGAACCGACGAAGAGACCGTCCGACATCACCACTGGATGCCGTTCCCTGCGTCCGCTCCTGCACATGGAGTTGCTCCTCGACGGCGTGCTGCTCTGTAGTCGTGGCGACCTGTTTCTGTCACTGCCCATGAACGACTCGCATCTTTCGAAGGTACGCCTTGCCCTGGAGAATTTCGCCGATCGTTACAAGCCGCTAATTGAGCATGCTTTGCAGGTGTAAGCCTGGCGGCCAACTGAATCGTTGCCGTCGCGGTGTTAGACTCCGCCGTCCATGAAGTTTCCCCGCGTAAGAACAATCCTCCTCACACCGTTTGCTCTGTTTGCGTTGGTGTACATCGCCGCGGCGGTCACGCTCGCGTGGAAAGATGACTCAATCGCGGTATTCGAGGGACCAACAGCAACCTACGAGACGATAGCGATCTTCGGTGCCAGCGGAACCGCAGGCGACGGCATTTTGAAAGCCGCTCTCGCGAATCCCGATATCAGCAAAATTCATGTCATTACACGGCGCGCAACACCTCGAATCGAGGAAGGTGTTGCTTCCGGGAAAGTACAGATGACTCTTCACATGAATTATCTCGACTACTCGGCAGTTCGGGAGCAAATAGCGGACGCAGATGCGGCTTACTGGGCGATCGGAATTAGCTCCGTCGGCGTCGACGAGAAAACCTACGGGACGATACATGTCGACTTTCCGGCGCGCTTCCTGGCGGACTGGACCAGTGTCAGTGACAAGGCCGACATTTCGTTTCATTACATCAGTTCCAGCGATATCTCAGAGGACTCAAGCGCAATGTGGGCACGCGAAAAAGTGCGCGCCGAGCGAACCCTGTTCGCGTTTGCCGAAGGAACGAATCTCCGGGTGATTGCGTATCGACCGGACTACATCGGGCCGACCGACGAAGAAGCACATATCGGGCAGGACCTCCTGTTCTGGTTCTTTGCGCCCGTCGGTGCCGCTGTGAGAGCGGAACAAATCGGTCAGGCGATGTTTGAAGTGACAGCACGAATTGGCGAATTCGAAAACGGTGACAGACTCGGAACACGGAGTATTATTCGTTACAGCGATACGTACGATCGGCGCCAGACACTTGCCGAGCGATAAAACCCCGGGTGGCAAAACCAATGTCGTTTATTAATGAACTCAAGCGTCGAAACGTTCTTCGTGTAGCGCGCCGCCTACATCGTCGCTTCGTGGTTGCTCATTCAGGTCGCTGAAACGATTTTCCCGCTGTTTGGTTTTGACGATACGCCCGCACGGATTGTCGTGATTGTGCTGTCTGTTCTTTTTATACCCGCGGTTGTCATTGCCTGGGTCTTCGAACTGACGCCGGAGGGTCTAAAGCGCGATGACGAAATCGATCGGTCCCAGTCAATCGCTCCGCAGACCGGGAAAAAACTGGACCGAATCATCATGTTGGTTCTTGCTCTTGCCTTGGGCTACTTCGCGTTCGATAAATTCGTGTTGTCGGAATCAAGAGAAACGTCAATCGCCGAAGCGGCACGCAAAGAGGGTCACAGTGAGGCGTTGGTCGCGCTCTACGGTGACAAATCGATCGCCGTACTGCCATTTGCCAACATCAGTTCTGACAAGGAGCAGGAGTATTTCTCGGACGGGTTGTCTGAAGAACTGCTGAACCTGTTGGCCAAGGTCCCCTCATTACGTGTTATTGCCCGCGTGTCTTCGTTTTCGTATAAGGGCGAGGATACGGACATCGCCGATGTCTCGAGAAAACTAAAAGTCGACCATCTTTTGTCAGGTTCCGTGCGTAAAGCCAACAATAAGGTGCGCGTTACTGCAAAGCTTATTCGCGCGCATGACAGTTCGCACCTGTGGGCAGAGACCTACGAACGGACACTGGACGACATCTTTTTAATCCAGGACGAGATAGCCGCTGCGGTCGTTGCGCAGCTAAAGATCAAATTGCTGGGCGTGGTTCCAACGTCGTCAAAGACCGATTCGACAGCCTACGCGCTCTATCTGCAGGCGAGAGAGCTTGCTCATCAAGCTAACGCCGAGGCATACGAGCAGTCCAATGATTTGTACCAGCAAGCGCTGGCCATCGCGCCGGATTATGCGGCAGCCTGGGCCGGCCTCGCCGAGAACTACATTTCCCTCGCGAACAGAGCTCTGCTCGACATCAATGAGGGCTATGCACTGGCCCGCGACGCCGCTGATAAAGCGCTGATGCTCGACCCGGACTTTGCCCTGGCTCACGCGAGCCTCGGACGGATAGCAATGGTTCATGATAATGATCTCGCGGGGGCGGCGCAGAATCTGGAGCGCGCCCTTGAACTCGACCCGACAAACCCGCAAATTGTCCGTGCTGTCGCGACCTTGTTGCTAAACCTCGTTCGTTTGGACGATGCGATTAGCCTGCTGGAATTCGCCGCCGCCCGCGACCCGATAAACTCCGATGTTCATGCCAATCTTGCTCTCGGCTACTTTTGCGCCGGGCGCGCGGCTGACGCCATCGCCGAGTATCGGATAGCGCTGAGCCTGACCCCGGATGCTGTCGGGCTGCAATCCTTCTTAGGCGCAGCGCTATTGGCGAACCAGGAACCAGCCGCAGCGTTGGCAGCGATGGAGCAGGAGCCGGCCGAAGCATGGCGTCTAATCGGCCTGGCCATGACTCACCATGCACTGGGCAATAAATCGCAATCAGACGCGGTATTGGTCGAATTGATCGAAAAATACGGTGAGGAATGGCCTTACAACATTGCCTACGTGTTTGCATTCCGCGGTGAGGTCGATAGCGCTTTCGATTGGCTGGAAAAGGCAAAACGGTATAACGATCCAGGGTTATCCGAAGTGGTATCTGCACCTGAGTTCACCAATATCACAGCTGATCCACGTTGGCTGCCATTTCTCGAGAGTATTGGCAAAGCTCCAAAGCAACTGAACGCGGTGAAACTCGAAGTTGCATTGCTGACGAGAAATACGAGACGGCAACTAATTGCTGGTGCTATACGCCTGACTCTCTGTACAGCCAGATCTTCAAGAACATGACTATTCGGCCATTACCATTTCGAGCACTTCCGGGTCACGCCAGCGTCCTCTTCTCAGGCGCAGCGCATAAACCAGGGCGATGGCGAGTACCAGTGCGACAAAAGCCATCCACGACACCTTCGGACTCAGTTCGAACACCCGAATGATGAAAAATTGAGCAACGAGCATCGCCCAGTGCAGGGACACCGAGGCGACCATCAACCAGCGCGTGTCCCCTGCGCCCCGCAGGATACCGCCGGACACGAGTATCACCGCATCGGCCATCACGTAGCTGGACAGGCCTATCATCATGAACGCAGACAGTTCCCGAATGGCAGTAAAATCACCGCTCGGCGGAGCAAACACCTCGACGAGCGGATATCGAAACGTGCTGTAAACGACCGCGAGCACCGCGGAATAGGCAAAAGCGACAGCGAATGCGGCGGTCATGACCTCGTTGACACGCGTCATGTCTCGCGCGCCGACGAACCGGCCGATCAGGCTGATGACACCGACGTTCAGCCCAATCATCGGAATGAAGGAAAGAATGTCCCAGTTGAACACGATGGCGGCCGCGGCGCCCTGGGCAACGCCATAGGACTGGAACATCAGCAAAAACAGGTTGAATGCTGCCACGTTCAGGAACAGTTCCAGTCCGGATGGAAAACCGAGACGCCAGAAGCGCCGCAGGATCTTTACGTCGAGTGAAAACGAGCGCCGCACGCCGAACGTGTCGCGGTGCTCCTTGCGAAAGTAGAACGCGACAAAAAGCACGAAGGCAAGGACCGTAGCGACGACGGTGGAGACGCCGGCACCGACGATTCCCATTGCCGGAAAACCCAGTTTTCCGAACACCATCACGTAGCAGAGCGGTATGTTGATGACCAGGCCGAATACGTCGCAGATCATGACCACGTGGGTCCGGCCGATGCCGGCAAAGTATGACGAGACGCAGGTCTTGGCCAGGGTGACGAGCACACCGGACATCAGGATCAGGTAGTAGGTACGCTCCAGCTCGACCTGCGCCGGCTCGTGCCCCATGCCCTCGAAAATTCCGGCGACCAGAAACGTAATCAGTGTCAGAAACGGCGCGCTCATCACCGTCATGATCATGCCCTGGGTGACGACTTTCGGGCATTTCTCCGGCTCGCCCGCGCCCAGGTACTGTGCGGCCAGCGCGTTTGCGTATGAGAACAGTCCAATGAAGAAACAAAACGAGAAGAACGACGCCACACCGCCACCCAGCGCCGCCGCCATGTGAGCGGGATCGATTTGCGACATGAAGTATCGGTCGGTAAAAATCATCACGGCAAACGTGCCCTGTGATACCACCATGGGCAGGGCAAGCCGCAGCAACTCGACCATCGTCTGCTGCTTGAAATTGCGGAGAAGTGACAGCATAAATTCCTGCGACGCAAATACTAACCAAGGCAGGCAAGTCTACCCACTACGTGTTTCGAAGGATAACCGGGATCGAACAATGTAGTATTTCGCTTCGCAGATTCCCTCCTGGCAACGTGGACTGGCAAATTTTGTTATGGCACTCAACGAAAAGGAAGTGGCGAGCGCCTTCGAGCGCATCGCCAAAGGCGAAGAGGGACCGGATACTCGCACGGACCTGGAGTTATATCTGCTGGATGAGCTGGTAGCCAACGGCACCGATGCAGTCGTTCAGATTCTTCAGAAAATACCCACTATGGGCTTCTTATTGGTCGAATCCGACGCGCCGTCCCCGGATTCAAGATACCAATCGAGCGATGAGTATGGGCCCATCGCGGTCGATATATTTGAGTTAGAAGATCTGGCGTCAATCAACATATCCCGAGCGCAGGACGATGCAAGCGGGGCAGAGCAGTACCCCTGGCACGAGTGGTTCTACAGCTTGTGGATGAGCATTCAAAAGTTATCCGATAAGAGCGAGATCGAGAGGCTCAGCGATGCTGAAAGGACTACCTACTACATCGCGTTGCTCGAAGCTCAGGTGATGAATGGAGGGCTTCCCTGGATTCAAGGTACCAATCGAGCGATGAGTATGGGCCCATCGCGGTCGATATATTTGAGTTAGCGGGCAGTATCTGGCAAATACTGACGGTCAGTTCATCGACGAGACGATTGAGTGCCTGAAAGTGGTTGGTGCACTGAGAACAGCCGATATCGTGGAGAAAGCAAAACTTCTCAGGAAGAAAGGCGAAACTTACGACGAGATCTGGGAAACGAAGACAAAGCAACTCGAGAAACTCGATGAAGATTTCCTGGCGATCGCAGAGGACCTCGGGAAGCTTGTGGCCAACAAATACTGCGACGACTGCTTCTGGCCGAGAGCTGCCGTTCAACATATCCAGCAACAAGCGCCAGACATCATTGAGTCACATGCTGATTAGAGATGAAATGGAGTGTGATCGAGACGCCGTGCATGCGCTCAACGAATCAGCCTTCGATACGCCGTCCGAAGCCGAATTGGTTGACACTCTACGACAACAAGCACAACCGATTATTTCGCTCGTTGCTGAAGACAATGGTGAGGTCATTGGTCATATCATGTTTTCGCCGGTCTCGTTGTCGAACCACGGCCGCCTGAAAATAATGGGGCTTGCCCCTATGGCGGTAGCGCCTGCACATCAAAGGAAAGGAATTGGCTCGGCACTTGTTCAAGCAGGTCTTGACCAGTGCAGGCAGCTAGACGTCACTGCAGTCGTGGTGCTCGGACACCCGGAATATTACCCCCGCTTCGGCTTCTCGCCTTCGTCCGAGTTTGGTATTGACTCAGAGTATGAGGTGCCGGAGGAAGTCTTCATGGCAATGGAATTGCAACCCGAAGGCCTGCGTGGGAAAACCGGCAGAGTTAGATACCATCCTGCATTCCGCAGCGTCTAATCGCCGTATCAACGTCTGTTTATGACCGCAAGCAACCGCTGGGCTGGTAAACTGCCGACTGGCTGCGACTGACCCAATTGTCTTGCTCAATTTCTGCGGACAGTTTCGTTTGAATTACCACAGGCATCTTCGCTACATGACTCAGCACGAATACGTTTTCATTGCTATCTCGGTAATTCTGGGCCTGGCGCTCACGCGTCTGCTTAATTCTGTGGCCGGACTGATCCGCGCCCACAAGCGCGTGACCTTTCACTGGGCGACCGCGTTGTGGAGCGCCGTTGTCATGCTCTTCATATTGCAGCTTTGGTGGGTCGGCTGGGAGCTGCGCTCGGTTACGGAATGGACGATCATCGATTTCTTCGTCCTGGTGATTGGTTCCATATTCGTTTATGGCGCAGCCGAACTCGCGTTGCCGACCGAGGACTACGATCTTTCCAATGATGCGGAGCTGGACTTCCTGACACACAGTCGCTCATTTGGACGATTATCGGCGCTGTCAATGCTTGGCTATTTCTGTATTGGACCACACGTCAACATAACGATGTTCGGTAATCCACCGCTGTTTTCGTTTTTGTTTCCAATAATTGGCGGCAGTCTGATGCTGCTAATCGCACTGAGGCCGGCATGGTTTGAGTTTCTATCAGTCGTGTTCGCCGGCTATGCGATTCTGATCCTGTATCTGACCGCTTGATACGCCACTTCCGAAAAGAGAACGCAGATCGCTGGGCTTTCCTGGTAAGGAACCTGGGTATGCAGCTACCTGAAGGCTACGGTAACTAAAAGTAATACCGATGAAATACTCAATGTCGTACCAGGAACGTGTCTTGCTCGATGATGGCACAAGCGTCGACCTTCGCGCGATACAGCCATCGGACAAATCCGCTTTAAGCGAGGGTTTCGGGCAGCTGTCGGTGGAGTCTCGCCGTCGGCGGTTCTTGGTCCCCAAGGGTGGCTTGAGTGAAAAAGAACTTCGCTATTTCACCGAATGCGACGGCGTGGATCACTACGCTATCGTGGCCGTTGCGGTAACGAGTATGGATGGCGCCCCGAAAGGCGTTGGTGTGGTGCGAATCGTGCGTACCGACAACGATCCGGTGGCTGCCGAGTTGGCCATTGTCATCCTGGATTCTTGGCAACGCCGTGGCATTGGTCGACGGCTTCTTAAGCGCATCGTTGCCGCCGCCGCTGAACGAGGCATTAAGAGAATCTGCGCTACGGCGTTGACTGACAATGATCAGGTTCGGGGTCTGCTCGAGCAGTACGAGCACGGTGTCGAGATTAGTCCTGCTCAACACGGTGTGTTGCAATTCACTCTGACCGTGCCCCCACCCAATCGGCTCGATGCACTGGATGCCATGATTACCATACTGCGCCTCGTTGCGCTTATGGATGGCACCGATGCTCGCCCTGAGATATCGGACGAAAAGTCCTAGCCGCCAGGGTCGTCGAGCGGCTCGCTTCTGGCCAGAATTTGCCGCGGACCGGGCTACTTGAAACGGAACTCGAAACCGACGTGCAAACCGGAATCCAACTTGAATCCGCCGATGCTTTTGTACTTGGCTTGGATACGCCGCACACCGAGATAAACATCGCCATCGCGAATAACGCTGTAGCCGGCACGCGCGCCAATCTCATAGTACTCGCTCTGGTCACCGAACGAGGAGACGTCGGGCGCATAGTACCCGTAACCGCCGACGTTAAAGCGATCGGCATTCGGCAGCGTATATCGCGCAAAGCCTCCGAGCGCCAGCGCCGTTCCGCTAAACGTGCTCGGATCGGTGCGAGTGTGGACCAGCCGCACTCCCAAACCGGCCTGCAATGCTGTTCCGGTTCCGCTCGCGGCATCCACAAGGTGGAAACTCGCGTGAACAACGTCTCCCTTGTCCTGGTTGTAGAGCCAGCCCAGGTTCGCAAGGTAGTTTGGATCGCCGAGTCGCCAGGTAAACCCCGCACGGACCGAGTCGCTATTCAGGTTAATGTCGAGCGCCTTCCCGGTCGTCTGGGCGGACGCTAATCCCGCCAAAAGCCACAGGCAAAACGCAAGCAGTGTTTGATTCGCTCTCATAATAGTCTCAATTTTAAGCCCAAGTCGCCGCTCGGTATCCCTCGATCCGTTGCGGCTCGGGCATGATACCGGACGACCGCAATATTGCCAGTTAGGCTACAATTTCGCTCTATGCAAGTATTCGAACTGAAGGTTCCCCCGGCCGCACTTGTCGTGGTATTCGCCGTCGTCATGTGGGCTGCTTCAACTGTCTTTTCGGCAGCCTCGTTTGTTTTGCCAGGTACATCAATCATCGCTTTCGCGTTTGCGCTTATTGGTGGCGGAATCGCAGGCGCTGGTGTGTCCGCTTTCAGACGGCACGACACCACGGTGAATCCAATGAAACCGGAGACGGCAGCGACAATCGTTACTGCAGGCATCTACCGTGTCACCAGGAATCCGATGTACTTGGGCGCTGTGCTCGTACTATTGGGGTGGGCAATTTACCTGGCAAATCTCGCTGCGCTGCTACTGGTTCCAGCATTCATTGCATACATGACGCGATTCCAAATCAAGCCCGAGGAGCGGGCACTGCTGGAAAAGTTTGGATCCAGCTTCGCCGACTACATGGCGGCTGTGCGCAGGTGGATATGAACGCGACCTGACAATTCGCCACACTGGTCGCCGTTCCGGCCGATTTTTCACCGTTCTGATTGACAGGTGTCAGGCCTGGGTGATTTCAGTAGTGTGACTATCAGACGTCAAGATGTTGACATAGACATTGCTCTGCGTTATTTGCAACATCACAAGAATCTGATTCAGGGCTCATGAATGCCCGGAGGAGCCACACAATGCCTGCAAATAGCCGTTCGAAAAAATCACCCAGGAAAGCCAGTAAGAAGGCCGCCAAGAAGGCCGCCAAGAAGGCCGCCAAGAAGGCCGCCAAGAAGGTCGCCAAGAAGGTTGCCAAGAAAGCCGCCAAGAAAACAGCCAGGCGCCCCCAGGGCTCCCGGAAAAAAGCTGTCAAAGTCTCTGCAGAATCACGCGACGAGATGATCGCAAAGGCGGCGTACTATCGTGCAGAAAAGCGCAATTTCCAGAACGGTGATCCTGTGGCGGACTGGTTATCTTGCGCGAAAGAGGTTGACGCTCTTCTGTCGAAAGCTGTTCGCTAGCAGCTGCTATCATTCGCGATTGATAGTCTGCACGAGGCCAGCCAAGATTCCATGCCCGAAAAGATTCTGAGTGCGCGCAAGATTGCGGAAACCGCAGAAACGTTGTCGAAACGCGTCCACGAGCGGTTTCCGGCGTCGGGCTTGTACAAGATATCGGAAGCGCTCGTGGAACTTGGCGTCAAGGCGCAACACGCGGCACCGAAAATTGCGCGCCCGTTATACTCGGTGCGAATTGCCGTCGGCGCACTGATCGCCGCCATATTGGGTATCGTCTTATCGACGATATGGGCTGTTCTGCCAAAGATGTCTGAGATATCCAAAGCCAACATCGTCGATATCGTGGGCGCTCTTGAAGCGGGTACCAACGAGTTTGTGCTGATCGGTCTGGGCATCTTTTTTCTCGTCAGTCTTGAAACGCGTATCAAGCGTGCCCAGGCAGTTCGGGCGATACATGAGCTGCGATCGATCGCTCACGTTATCGATATGCATCAGCTGACCAAGGACCCCGCACGTTTCCGGCATCATCTGGTTGACACCGAATCGTCCCCGGACATGGGGCTAACGCTTCCGGAATTGATTCGCTATCTTGACTATTGCAGCGAAATGCTTTCGGTTACCAGCAAGATTGCTGCTCTGTATATCCAGCGGTTCAATGACGGTGCTGTGCTGGAAGCTGTGAGTGATGTCGAAACGTTATGCTCGGGACTTACAGGAAAGGTATGGCAGAAACTGCAGATCGCCGAATCCGCCCTGGATGCGGCAGACAGCTGAACCATCGCCTCGTTACTCACGGGCACGACGGGCCGACTTCTTGATTCGCAGACTGTTGGAAGGGGAGAGTGCCAGCGTGGCTACTGGAATTAAATTGTTTTGGCTGCTGGCCGGCCTGACGTCGGTCGCCATAGGCGCCGTCGGTGTCGTATTGCCGTTGTTGCCGACGACGCCGTTCTTGCTGATCGCCGCCTTCGCGTTCGCCCGTTCCTCGGCGCGGCTGAATCGCTGGTTGCGAGAGCACCGGTCCTTCGGTCCGTTGATCGACAACTGGCACCGAGACGGAAGCATTGACCGCAAAGTGAAACGGATCGCGATCATCGTTATCTTGATGACACTGGTGATCACCTGGCTGTTTGGTGCAGCGTTATGGCTCATCGCCTGTCAGATTGTCGTCTTGAGCGCTGCGGCCATATATATCCTGACCCGCCCCTTGCCGCCCGAAAGCCAACGCTAGCAAACCTCAGAATCGAAGGTTAGAAGAACAGGAATCTCTATGAGCAGAAAGAACCGCTACAGTCGAACGAGTCTCATCGCAGCTGCCTTCGTAGTGCTGGTGCTTGCCCTCGTGGCAGCGACGTTCCTGTACGAAAGTGACGACACTCAGTCTTTGCAAGCTGAGGTCACGGCGCGCCAGGCAGCCCTGGCGAGCGAACATTCGCCAGCTCTTGGCGACCCGGGTGCCAAGGTTCATATCGTCGAGTTTCTCGACCCGGCGTGCGAAACCTGTGCCCTGTTCTATCCAATGGTCAAACAGTGGATGGCTGAGGCGCCGGGCGAGATCCGTCTGTCGATTCGCCATATCGCATTCCATACCGGCGCTGACTACGCGGTTAGAGTCCTGGAAGCGAGCCGAAAACAAGACAAGTACTGGCAGACCCTGGAAGCTCTGCTGGCATCGCAACGTCAGTGGACACAGCACCATACTGTCCTGCCCGACAGAATCGGGCCAGCCATTGCGGGGGTGGGCTTGAATATGGAGCAGCTGATGGCCGACATGAATGCGATGGAAGTACTGTTGCGCATCGAACAGGACAAGAAGGACGCCATACTTCTGAAAGTCAGTGCGACGCCGGGATACTTTGTCAATGGCCGGCCGTTACCCAGTTTTGGCCGGCAGCAATTGGCTGACCTGGTCCGCGAAGAGTTAAGAAAATAGAAAATAAGGAGTGAGTTGACGAGCCAAAACAAGGCTCCGGTCTCGCAGCCCCGGCACCGCTCTGACAGCCATTGGCTGGATTCGCAATGCCGTGTTGAAATCCGATGGAACAATCATGAATGTACTGGCGTACTATAGATGCGGTAATGACTGCGGCATTTCAATCGCCGTATGCCAGGTCCATTCAAAAGAGGGCAAAAAATCATGAGTAAAGAACAGAAGAGCAACAAAGAGACCAAGAAGCAGCCGGCAATGACGCCTAAAGAGAAAAAGGCTGCGAAGAAAGCGAAGAAGAACGAGAGGGGCCGCATCGGCGAATGAGTCGTGAGCCAATGCCAGGGATTTCGAAGCCGAGCAATATCGTGCCGTCGTGCTCGAGCAGACGCGATTAGCAAATGGTCATCGAGCCAGTCTGGACACCCTGAGGAATTCGAGTCTATAGGCAGGTGCCATCTCTGCTAACGCTGGAATGTCGCGGCCATTCTGATCGAATAGTCTTCGCCCGCACGCCAAATCACGGCCGAGTTTTTCGGCCGGAAGATTATTTCTTCGGTGTTCCCGGGCCGATGAAGAACCATACGATCAGTCCAACAAGCGGAAACAGGGCCACAACAAGAATCCAGATAACTTTCTTCGTGGTATCGGCGGAGCTGCCTAATATTTGCACAGCCGCGTACACCCAAAGAGCCAAATGTACTAGCGGCCAGAATCCGAGATCACCCATGTTGTCCCCCTGAAGTCGTCGTTGAAATTCGCTGGTTCACCTAATATTACTCCATTATTCAGATATGCAGATACGGCTGGTTCTGGCCGTTAGCGGCCGCTAGGCTGGTAAATTAGTGACAGGCTGCTACTGACCCAAAGCAGACGGTTGGAATCCAGTTCGGAGGAAACGCGAATGAAAGCTATCGCAATACTCGCAGGCGTTCTCATTTCATTGTCAGCGGCGAGCGACGAGACAACAGACAAGCCTCAGGAACCATCGGTAGAAATACTTGGCGTCAAGATTGTTCGCGGCATGCCCGAAGCGGACATAAGGACCGCTTTCCCCAGCGTCTACTGCGCGGAAGAAAACCCAATAGACCCTATTTTTGACTACTGTAGTGTGGGGGATGGCGTGCCCCCGGGGGCGGATGGAGATGTTACGTTTAAAGACGGCATTGTTTACAAAGCCTCTCGCAACTGGTTCATACCCGAAGGAGCCGAACCTATAGAGGTACTGATGATGCTCAACGACATCCTTACCCGGCTCACGGGTGAGGAAGATGCCGCCTGTGCCAAGATCGAAACGCACAACGATGAGTATTCCACGGTTACTATCTTTGCCCTGCCCGAAAAAGTACTTACCGTCCGAATGCATACATTGCCGGGCCGGGCCGGCGCCCTTTTTAAAGAAAGTCTGCGAGTCAATCCGGTGCCAGACTCCTTCAAGACAAGTGGCAAGAAGATGCAGGGCAAAGAGTGGTGTGCGTACGCTAACTGACCCGCATACTGAACGGCCGCTACTGGCCGTAAGCAGCCGCCCAGGTGATAAACTGTTGAGCGACTGCTACTGACCCAAACCGGACTGTCACACATAGCATGAAGACATACGACTTGCTCGACGAAGGGGGACGTCTTTTCGCGTTTGAGGTCTCGGTTTTGGAGACTGACCGCCGTGGCATTTGTCGCGTTGTTCAGTCCATTCCCGGCGCGAACCTCATTAGAAAACCTAAACTGTTTTCTTGGTTTAGAGAAGAAGAGTTTTGCGAGTTCGAGGTCGACGGCGAGAAATTTGTTGCGTGGGAGCCGTATGGAGATAACAGCCGATATTGGATAGGACCAGACCCTGCAAGGTGGCTACCCCAAACTCAACGTGTGCGAGATTCATTTGCTGCCGTTGGCGCATCGCGACTTTTTCGATGGCTCGGATTCGTTCTAGGGACGTTTCTTCTTGCAGTTGGCGTACTGATCTTTGCTAACGGGTCGAGCGGCTCATGGCTCGTCCAAGCGTTTATTGGCGTAGCCCTCGGCGCCTACTTCATCAACTACGGGGTAACCGGCAGACAAACTTTCTGGGCCCGCCGGGAACGAGACTAACGGCCATAAGCAGACGTAATTGTTGACTTTATTTCTGAGGAAGCGAGGGAAGCGGAAGGCCGCGGAGAAGAGGAACTCTAGACGCGATTGTAAGGATCGAAGACGTCACCCACGAGTGCTGGTTCTTCAAGCGTCAAATCGTCTGAGCTTGCCGAATCCCGCAATAAATCCGAGCAGCGTTTCTGAATCTCGGCGAGCTTATGCGAAACGCTCGATTCTGAAAGCGGTATTGGGTTGTCGTCTTTTTCCGTCTTGTCATCCATGCTGGCACCCGTCTCTATTTACAGACAGTTTACATATTCCCAACTATAGACACGGTGTTCGCGAAAGTGCGTGAAGCGCATCACAATTTCTAACCAAATCGGACTACATTCGAGCTGATGTCAACTAAGGCCTGCCTGCAGGGGCAGAGTTTGTCCACGTTGGATGGGATCGCCTATACTGCAACCATAGTTGACAAGAAGAAGATCAGCCTATGCCCGAAGTTACCTTACTTGGCTGGATCCACACGATTGTTGCCATTATTGCTCTGATTGCGGGTTTTTACACTTTGGCGGTTTACAAGGTGATTACTCCAGAGCAAAAAACGGGTCAACTCTATTTGATCTGTACGCTTATCGCGGCGGTGACCGCCCTGATGATATACAAACATGGCGGATTTGGGCCTGCCCACGGTCTTGCTGTTCTCACCCTATTGGCGTTGGTTGGCGGTTTTGTCGTCACCAAAATACAGGTATTTGCAGAGATAGCGGACTACTTTCAAGCTCTTTGTTTTTCGGGAACCTTGTTGTTCCACATGATTCCCGCGATAACTGATGGGCTACTTCGACTGCCAGTAGGGGATCCGGTACTAACTGACCCCCACGATCCCATGTTGAAGAAATTCTATTTGGCATTTCTTGTTATCTTCCTGGTGGGTTACGTCATGCAATTTCTTTGGCTCAGGAAACAAAAAAAGTTCTAAGAGACATTTTCAGTTGCAGCCGATTCGGCAATGTCTCCTTACTGCTGGATCCGTTTATTACCGCCGTACTGGTTGGTTCGGCGGGTGGAGTGATCGGGTTTTTTCTCGGATGACTTTGAGGGAAATACGTTATGCGAAAATTGCTTCTGGCTTTCGTGCTACTTTATCTTGCGGCATGTACAACACCGGTCTCGACCATGTCCCGACCGGATGCCTACTACAGCATGCAAAACTCTTCTGAAAGCGACAGTTCGCTATTTTCGGGTGACGCCACGATTCTATCCGATGATGCAATCCGAACCATTCTGAACTATAAGTATGAACCTCCAGCATTGAGTCGAGTTGCATTGATGCCATTCGGCCGCGAAATCTGGTCAACTTGGTCGGAGGAGCTTTCTCTGGCGTCTGAGAAAATGCAGGTTGAAGTTCTTGACAGAATCAGAGCCTCTCCAAAAGTCTACGACGCATCATATTTGCCGTCTATCCTTGTACCGAAGAACAGAACTGTTCCACATCTCCGGGAGGCGGCCGCAAGATACCAAGCAGACTTGCTGATTGTCTATCGCAGCTTTTGCCAGAGCTTTGAGAGATATCGGCTATTCGCTGCCGATAAATCTCGTGCGTACTGTGGTGTGGAAGCGGTAATGCTGGATACTCGCACCGGGCTAGTGCCTTTTACGTCCGTCGCGTCTCACTCATTCGACGTTATAGAGAATCAAGCCGACACTAACTTTCGCGAAACGCGGCTGCGCGCGCAGCTTGATGCGACCGCAGCGGCAATGGGCGAAGTTAGCGGAGAGATCGTACGATTCCTGGCGGAGACTGAATAGCTCGAATCTTGCTGTAGATCGACGGTACACAAATGTCGGCTATTGGCCATGATCAGACGGCCAGATGATAAACTACTGAACGACTGCTACTGACTCAAAGCGGACTTGTGCCGCATGGAGGACCGTCGATGGCGTGCAGCTGTGTGTTCAGTCAGAATCAAGACTATCTGCGAATGGATGTGTCCGGAAATTGGACTCCAGGCAAAGAAGCGGACGAGGCGAGTAAGTTGTGGGCGCAAGCGGCCGATGATTGTCGCGAGCATGAGCAAACTCGCGTTCTCGCGGTCTTCGATATCCCTGGCTCCATGCCGACGATGGCGGCATTTGAGGTGGCCAGCGATCCGGAGGCCTTCGGCTGGGACCGTAACGTCAAAGTCGCGCTCGTATACACGCACAGAGAAAGATTCGAGAGCAATCTGTTCTCGGAAACGGTGGCTGTGAATCGTTACTATCAGGTCAAAGCATTCCAAGACGAAACTGATGCCGAGAATTGGCTGCTGCAAACTTAAAGTCTCGTTATTGGCAACAAACGACCGCTCTTACCGGAAGGCAGGTATTCAGAACGCAGGAGCAACGAGGTAAAAGCCAATGGCACCGAAATTGAAGGATGTCGATCACCTTCACGTCAATGTAGGGAGTTGGAGCAAGGCCGAGGAGTGGTATCAGTCAATGCTCGGATTCAAGCGCGTTGATGCGCTTATGGGCTGGGCGGTTAAGAACGGCCCCCTGACCATTGAAAATCCGGAAGGAACGATCCACCTCGCTTTGTTCGAATCAGAGAACCCGGAAACCACTAATGTGATTGCGTTTGGCGCGACTGGTAGGGAGTTCCTGAATTGGAAAAAACACCTTGAAGACCATGGCTTGGAGCTCCGGGTTACCGATCACAAGTTAGCGTACTCGCTGTACTTCAGCGATCCATGGAAAAACAGTCACGAAATTACGACGTATGAAAGGGATTATGTGGCTGCCCGATTGGCCGTCCGTCAGACACCGTGATTATCGCGCGATATCGTCTAAACTTTGTCAAAGTGTGTAAGCGCGACGGCTTTGATCGGAAGTTCCTCGGGTAAGTGGCAGCGCTAGAAAAGCGTCACCCAAAGCATCACGAAGGTTGCGACGAAGCCGACCGACCAGATCAGTGAGCGAACGAGAAAGATGCCGGATGCATAGGCGGGTATGTAGAGAACGCGTGCCGCGAGATAGGTCCACGCACAGGTCTCTGTGACCGATGAGCTCGCATCACCTAAAATGACGACGACGACGGCGATCGTGAACAGGATCAGGCCTTCGAAGTGATTATCCATTGCTCGCTTGAGTCGACCAGCCACACCGGCAGCGCGTTTTTCCTCATCACGGTTACCTCCCGTGTACTTCGGGCCCAGCTGCAGATTGACGGGAACAGCCATGAGTACGAACTGGACAAACTGCAGCAGTGCGGCAAAACCCAGCACCTTGATTTCGACTGGCATCGAGTAGCTCCTCTTTTTCTAAGACTCAGCGCCCGTGGCCGGCGGCTTCGGGATCAGCACCGGCGTGCTGCGCTTATATAACTCGTAATCGTCCTGGCCGCCCCAACGCGTGTCGGCCTTTTCTTCCAGTAGCGGGATGCCGCTGACCCTGGTCAGCAGAAACGTCACAAACACCGGCGAGATCAGCGTGGCCCACTGCCAGCCCTGCAGCACCGGCATCGCCACGATTGCCATGCCCGTCCACAGGACGATCTCGCCGAAATAATTGGGGTGGCGCGACCAGGCCCACAGGCCGACATTGATGAACTTGCCCTTGTTTTCCGGATCGCCTCTGAATTTCGACTTCTGCCGGTCTGCGACTATCTCGATGAGTATGCCGATCGACCAGATAATAATTCCGGTGATGCCGATAACCCCAAGCGGCTCGCGCACGCCGCCGGTAATAACGGCGAGCGCTGCCGCCGCAGTCAGCAACACCCACAGGCCCTGTAGGGTCCAGGCCATGAAGAATCGGCCTGGCCGGTTCTTGATGTTGTCGAAGCGGCTGTCTTTGCCGTCGCGCGAGATGCGCCGGAACAGGAACGTCGCCAGCCGCAGAGACCAGAACAGAACCATAGCGGCCACCAGCGTCGTACGCAGGTCGAGTTCTCCGGAAAGGAGCACGGCGATCACCGTCACGGTGATGTAGGTGATGCCACCGGTAAGGTCGTAGTAACGCTCGGTCTGTGTCAGCGCCGAGGGGATGAAGGCGAGCCAGTTGACTGCGAACGCCAGGGCACCGCACAGCGCAAATACCGGTAAAGCGCCGACACGGTCGCCGCCGTCGCTGCCTGCCCATGATATGAGTGCACCTAATGCGATGGCGATCGCGATTGCGACCAAAATCTGTGTGTTACTGCGCTCAGCCATAGTGGCTACTCCTGGTTGTGTCGCTGGCAGTCAGGATTCTTCCTCTGCCGAATAGGCGTGTACGCTGGCCAGCTGCAATTCAAAAGGACCGTCCTGATTGTCGTAGATCATCAGGCCCATGCCCCTGATCTGTCCGGGATCGAGCGCGGGCCCATCAAGCTGATATCCCCGGTACTGTGGAATGAAGCTCGAGAAGGGAATGTTGACCACACTCCAGGTGCCGCTGCGAGTTTCGAAATCAGCCCAGTAGCTGACCTGCCTGCCACGCCAGCGCGCGTCGCTTGTCAATCGCCAGGTGTAGCGGCGGCCATCGCCCTTCACGTGTAATTGGATCCCCGCGTGATTCGACAAATCCAGCTGCATGGGTTTTGTACGAATCGAGCTGAAGCCGCCACCATTCGTGTTGGTGCGGCCTGCGAATCTCAGCTCCCCTTGTTCTTGTTCGAAATCGCCCTCGCTTCGACCTCCCATGACGTTATCGTTTACTACATACCAGCCCAGGTCGGAACTGCTCGTAGTGAAGTCGGTAAGCAGGAGTTCTCCGTTGGGGTCGGAACCCGAAGCGTTGAGTGGCGTGCCGGGAAGAGTCATCAGCAGTAATCCGAAAATCAGCGAAAAAGATATCACGTTGGCCGGCATCTCGCTTAGCCCCTGTAAGCCAATAGTGCGTTTTTCTGTTGGGGAAGCAGCATGTGCCACTGCCGGCAACTGGTTGCAGCCTGATCACCAAGTGTCACTGCGGCACGCATGGAGCGGCTCAGGGCGCTGGCATAAAGCCGCTGGTAGTAAGGAGCCTTACGAACGTAAAACGGCAGTATCTCTTCGAGCGTAAGGTCGGTATCCAGCGTCTCGGCGAAGGCGTCATAGAATCGGCCAATCGCGTCGGACACCGGCGTTGTCTTCGGCCAGCAGGTCGGACGGAGCAATCGTCCAGGTCATGTCGCGTTGCAGTACACAGGTCCCGGCAAAACCAGCGCGTCTTTCCTGTGACCACTCGTAAGGTGCGATGAGGCTCAAGCACCATTGGCCGTTGATCCAGTATAGGTAATTGGCCCCGCCAACCGCCGGACGAAACTTGAACGTCGCGGACAGGACAAGCATGGACGTAAAAAACTCGGCCAGTAGCTGACGCCGTGGCTTCGCGACGACACCCCTCGGCTCACTCTTATACCAGTCGAGTAGGAACCCGTTTGCGCCTTTGCCTTCCGGATTGCCGTCCGTCTTGCGCGCGATGGCGAAGTTGCCCGATTCGATACGTTTTAATTCACTCATGACATTTGTGAATATACGTGATTAACGGGGCGGGCTGTGATGATTAGACTCGGGGGATACAACTTGTTACGTGCAGCGGAGCGAGTCTGGTCCGCCGCTGGCCACCATTTCAATTCAGTTAGTCAGGCCGCTTCCAACTGACGTCCATCAGGATGCGCCTGATAGCTTCAACACATTCCTCGATGCTCAGGTGATATTCCCTGGCGACGAGTTTGCCGATTGCGTCGATTGAGCGTTTACCATCGACTGCGGCCAGCACCTGGGCTGTTAGCAAGTAGCTTGAAGACGTCAGAATCGTTTCTGTTGTTGATGGAACGGGTCGTGCCGTGTCGAGTATCCAGTCGGGCAAAAACGGAACAGGCGCTGCCGGTTCCACATCAATTCGTTTTTTTGCGGCAAAACTTACGATTCTTTCAACCCTGCCGTGGGCGCTATGCGGGGACTGCAGGTATGGCACGGTTCTGTGGTCTAAAGCCAATAATTCGAATCCGCAATTTTCCACGATCTCGATGACCTCGGCTTCGCTGTAACAACGACACGGATCGTCGTCGATAAAGGCCAGCGACCCGGTATTTAGCCAGATTCCGTCTTTCGGCAGGAGCCGATTCACCTGCGGGATAAAGGCGCGCAGATCCTGCGACAGAATATCGATCAGCCATGGCGTTACTACGGTGTCGAAACTTTGACGTGCAAACGGTGGATTCGTGGCGTCGCCAAGCACAAATTCAAACTTACTGTCGGCATCATCGCAAAACGCAGCAGGTGCGCTGCAGTGTTGCAATACGCCGGCAGCCGCGTCGTCAAGTGGCGCGATCGGAAATTCATAGAGTGGCACGGGGCACCCCCGGATGACCCGACTGCCGATGAGCAATAACAGGGGGTTGAAGTCCAATGCGACTGACAGTGTTGGTGCGTACTTGCGGTGAAGGTCGTATGGAATCCGGCATGCGCCAGAGCCAAGAGTCAGCACTGAGCCGATTGCATCGCGTTGATCGGCGCGCATCACCTTTTCGAGGGCTTCGAAAATTGCGTCATTCTCACCGTTGTTCCAGGCCCAGTCCCGGAATACGTTGTTCGCGTAACTCGTGAGGCCCTGGTTTCTCGGCAGCTTGTCTTGCAGGACGCGGGTCATGGCAGGTACCAGGTCTTCGGCATCCAGCCCGACAGGCGCAAGCAGTGCCGCAATCTGATTGCGGTGTTCTTGATGCGCACTCAAAGTACTTTCAATGCGCTGCCGGGTTGCCGACAGGTATCGCGCATCGGCCAGCGCCCTGTTCAGGCGATTGTGTTCGTCTGCATTGGCTTTCAGGAAACCCCTGTAGCGGGCACTCCAATCCAGCTTCGCAGTGTCGGGGTTCGAGAAAAGCCAGGGTATGCGTGCGTCACCATTAGCGAATACAGGATAATCCGCTGTGCAAGTCTGACAGGTCAGCGCACCGTGCGGTTGCAGGGCAAGTGCAGCATTCGAGTTACACCGCGGGCAACACAGGCGAGCGAGAAGACCCGCATTCGACGGAATGCCGGTAATGCCTTCTGTCCGCGCCGCATCGCGCGCGACCCCTGCAATTTGATCCAACGGCATCTCCCATATCCTGGTTTGTTATCGTCGCCCCCCTGGACCATTCGCCTTTAGACAATTGGATCAAAAGCGATGTAAGGATCGACGGCGGCGCCCGTTCCCAAACCGGGATTGTCGAGCACCTGGCCAAACATCGCCTGTTCGCCGTGCAAGCCGAGATAGTTGAGTACCACCATCTCCGCCAGCGTCTCAACGCTGTTGGCGAACGGGCTCGACGACGTTTCGACGTCGCCGCTGGCGCGGAAATAGCCAAGTTGCTGTGATGCAGCACCGTTGCGCAGCACAGGCTGAGCGACAGGGCTGTACACCAGTATGAAGCTCGCCGCCTTTTGGGAGCTGTCGGAGCGCCAGCGGAACTTGGTGGTACCGTTGCCGTCGTCCTCTGGTCGATTCGTATCGGCAGAAACAGCACCGTCGCTGAAACCATAGATCATCAGCGGCTTATTTGATAACGCCGCATATTCCAACGCGGCACCGATCACCTGGCCGATGATGAAGTCCTTGTTGTCGGTTTCAGGTCGCGGATCCTGATGATAATCGCGGCCGCCGTATTCAATCGTACCGGCGCCTGCGTAACCGTTGACCACGACCTTCATCGCAGCAGCCGCCTTGCGGAAATCACCACTGTTGAGTTCACCGTTCGGAAAAATACTTTGCAGGTTGGCATCAGCGTTTGGATCGAGATCTTGAGGAGTTACAACCGTGTTGTAGGTAGCGGCTGCTTTGTCATAACCGCATTGCAACAGCTCCTTAGTGGCCTGTTGCTCCGTGATCTTGCCGAGCTTCAATGCGCTCAACGCAGACGAAGCAGCGGCGACCCGATCGTTCGGGAAATTGTCGTCGGTTACGCCGCCGATCAGACCGATGGCGTCGTTCGCGGATCGGACTCTTGTCGGGCGAAAATCGGGCACGATCATTGAGTCCGGTGCCCGTGACCTGCCGCCGGACGTCGAGTTGTCAGTACCAATCGTAGCCGTGAACTCACCCGAAGAACCGGCGCGAGCGATGCCGTAGATCGGATTGTGCGGATTATTGCCGGTGTCGTTTTCGGAGCGTGCCGGGATAACGCAGCCATTTGTGTTCGCGCGAGTCGCGGCATTGGTCTTGCTCAACATGCCGCGTAGCAGGGCGCTGTCTGGATGCATTGCCACGCCGAAGTCTCGATTTACTCCGACAGTGCCGGGAACGATGGCCGATGGCAGACCGAGTTTTGCGTAGCCACTGTCGTCGAGAAAGTCCTCCTGACCACCGGCACCGCCAACCATGATATTGGACCCGGCGATGTTGGCGCCTCCGCCCTGATCGATCGCAAGAAACGGTATCTTTCCTGCGCCCAGCATGGCGTTGTTGTCAATTACGCAGGCTGCCGTCTGCGCATGTACGGCTTCACTCAGGAGTGTCGCGATACTGGGCAAAAACACCGTGGCAACGCCGCCAATCAGGCCGCGGTTCAGGAACTCCCGACGCGAATGGGGACGGGCATGCCCGGTCTTTTTGCAGGATTCCTCGATTTGTTTTTCGAGGCGACAGCGCGCTGCCTCCGCGCGCCGAAATTGCTCTATGTACTTACCCATTGCTATTTCCTTGCTCGAATTTAATTAACCGTTATGACGGCACTCGACAGAACCGCCGCACAGGCGGATTGCAGTACGGTCTCACCCTCGGCACCGTTGCATCCGTTGGCACAGCCGAGGTCATCGATCATTTGTACAATCTCGGTCGTCACCGTGGCCCTGTCTGGTTGACTGGCGATGTCGTCGCCAATAAAGCGGTCGTATAGTGCCGTCGCGACCTGGTCTTTTGCGTTGCCGTCGATCGCACAGTTGCCAAACAGGTCGTTGCAGTTATTTGTGTCACCGACAACGGCACCGCAGTAGCTGACGGCAAGCCGCTGAATCGCAAGTTGCTGTGCCGGCGCGAACGTCAACGGGTCGGAAGTTGTCGGTAGTGAGCCTTGCACATCGGTGTAAGTTGCGAGCACGGTGTTCGTGTTCGGGTCGATTCTCGTG
Organism: uncultured Gammaproteobacteria bacterium; assembly: GCA_963841165.1. Classification (GTDB taxonomy): domain Bacteria; phylum Pseudomonadota; class Gammaproteobacteria; order Steroidobacterales; family Woeseiaceae; genus UBA1847. Next base: position 26,979 of record CAWJCA010000010.1, read on the forward strand.
ACGCTCGACATCGCATCGTTCAACTGTGACGACGTGCGCAGGCCATATTCCGAATCGACAATATCCGGCGCAGGCGGAGGTGGCGCGGATGGCGGTGTGACCTCCGCCAGGCCAAGCATGTTGCCGAGCACTTCAAACTCAAGGCGGAACTGATCGTTTTCCGCACCGAGCTGCACGGGAACCACAGCACCGAGTGGCGAGAGCTCGGTGCCTGTCTGCAACACCGTCGTATCGATACGGCGGAAGGGCTGCGCGGCAACCGGCACAGTGTCGTTGACGACAATGCGAATGTTCTTGATCGCAACACCTGTCGCGTCGCTTACGAAGACAGGCCTTGCGAACAAATAGCCGGCTGCGTCGAGTTGCGCAGCCTGCATTTCAACGTAAGCGGCCTGGCCGACGATGCTCGACACATCAAAACGCATGGTGACGATGTTCCCCGTACCTGCATCAAAGTTTTGTCGTACTTCGACGTCCGACAGATGCCTTGTTGTGGATGGCAACAAGTTTCAGGACGCCGGCCCAGGGGCGGTCGTCAGTTACTTCATTGCCGAGAACCAGCAGCTGGTTGTCCTGCCAGTCCAGAGTGTCGCCGGCGACGTTTTCTTCGATACTGAGTTGTCCATTGATGTAGACCTTGCGTCCCGTGTCACCGTCGAATGTCGTAACGACGTGGGTCAGCACGGTATCTACCTGGGGATCGAGTGCCTCGAGAGCAGGAGTGCCGTTGATGCCGGTGGCCGCACTGCGGTTGCGCAGCTGGTAGTAAATGGCGTTTTGGCCCAATGTGAAATTACGCGTTGCAGTGTCCTGGGAGTAGCTGACGATACGGGCCGGTCCGTCCTGGGCATTGTTGTCAGGAAGTATCCATGCCTCGACGGAGTACGCGTTAACCGGTGCAATCATGTCGAACAGTTTGCGGCTGTCTGTCTCACTGGCCTGCGCTTTGCCGGTCACGTTCCGCAGACCGCCGCCGTCTTCCCATTCCATGCCGCTGATCTGAAGCGTAATGGGCGCGCCGACGCCGCTGCTGTCCAACGTGATATCGCCGGCTCCTTCCGAGAAAGTGAACATTGCGATCGCGGCGTCGTCGACGCGCGCCAGGCCGCCCTCGGTAGCGTCCGCAAAAGTCGACATCGCGCTGAGCACGGGTGCACCGCCACCGGTGGGCGGTGGCGTGCCCGCGGTGATCAGGTCCGCCCAGGCTTGAATCGCCGCGAGGAAGTCGGCGGCGATTCGATCGCAGACCGCGTCGCCACCGCAGTTGTGGCGCTCGTCCTTCGGCCGGACATAGACTCGGGAAAGATCCGGACTGCTCAGATTGACCTTCTGCTGCGTTGTAATCGCGTTATAGGCAACCGTAACGTCGGCAGTCGCGAACAATGGGTCCTGTGATACGCCGTGGCAGCCGGCACAGAAATTTTCCTGCGCTACTAGTAGTGGATACAACGTCGCCTCAAACTTTTCCTGGTCAGTCGTAGTGGTCGGCGGAGGGGTACCAGTCGGTGGCGGGGTGCCAGGCGGCGCAGGGTTCGGAGCCGGGGCGCCGGCAGCGACGGACTCCTCATTGACCTCGCATGCCGAAAGTGTGAACGCGATTGCGACCACGCCTGCTAATTTTGTCAGCGTCCCAATCTGCATCCGGCTGCGTACGCCATGCATTTGAATATTTCCTAGGATCACAATCCCTCTCCTGTCCAATCGGTTGCTTTACACGCAGCGGCCAATTACTCGCGAATGCAACGTTAGTCGCCCATGCAGTACATGGCTGTTTCGGCAAAAACACGCTTCATGCTTCGGTTGTTTGCTTCGAAAGTTGTCGCGATGTTCTCAACTGCCTGCAAGTCCGCAGAACCATTCGGCGCTCGATAGCAGACTTTCTCGAAAACGTTATCTACCTGGCATTTCGCAAACTGCCGGGTTTGTGCCAGTTCCAGGCCCAGGCTTTTCGCGCCGCTGCCGGAGCCATCTCCGGGCGCATTCCAGCCGACGAACGCGTTGGGGCCAGTGCGCCAATAGTTGATCCATGAGTCGTTACTGGTAGCAAAACCAAACGGAAACGTACCTGCATCTTTGACAAATTTCGGCTGCACGGCTCCATCCGTATAAACGAGCTGTTGCAGATCCTCGTCGAAGTCGTAGTAGGCAAGACCGCCAGCAAGTCCGTCCAGGCCGGTGTGGCACGTCAGGCAATCGGTCAGGAAAATGTTGCTGTCACCACCAGGTGATCGCGTAACGTCCTGGCGAATGCGATCCGGATGAGCAGTCAGGTCGCGAAAGTCCTCCATGTCCATGCAAAGGTGATTCAGTGCTGCAAATCGCACCGCAGCCCGATTCGTACCGGCAACAAGAAACGCCTCGGCAAAAGCTCGCGTCGTCATGATGCCGGCGGCCTGGTCCGCACCGAGCACCGTCGCAGGCAACTCGGATTGACGCTGTTGAACGAGATTTGTGGCATCGCTGAGATCGACGCGATTGAGCTGCAGGTCAAGGTAATGATCGTTGTCGGTGTGCGAGTAGGGAACCGCGGTCGCGTTGTTAGAGCCGATGTAGATGATGTCTTCGTGAAGAACCTGGTCAAACGGCAGGTCATCCCGAATGATGCCGACCACGGTAGCGATCGTGTCATTGAGGTCGACGTATACCGAACGGTCACGATTCGTCCAGGGCGCCGCCAGCTCACGCACCGTCGTGTTGTAAAAGGCCGGGTTGTCCATGGCTTCGTACGCTGCGCCCAGCGCGTCGCCACTCTCAATCTTTGTGGTCATCGAATCCAGCACCGCTGGTGCCGGGGGCACGCCCGCAAGTCTGTCGTGCAGTCTTTTCGCCTGCTCACGTGGTCCTGCGAGAGCCGAGGATGTCGTTACGAAACAGAACAGCACGATGAGAATGCTAAATACCGCAAAGGATCTTTGCTCTGTGTATCGAAGTCTGGCAACTCTCATCGGCCTAATTCCTCTTCGTGATGTTGTCGAAAAACCGTGTGTGAAATGTATTCGTCGTCGGGCTCAGTTCTGCGAGCGCTTCTACATAATGGGAACGAGTTGCGCAGTTATTGTGAACTGCTTCACATTTATGGCTGTGAACGACGACACAGTTTCACGCGATTTCGCGACCAATGCGCAAATTGCCGAACGCTGCTCTTGTACAAGTTGTTGATCTGTGCCTGTCGCCGTTTACCGACGGCTTTGTGTCGACGGCTAATCACTGCGCGCGAACCTGGAAAATGTTGCCCATTCTCCTTGCCAGTGCTGATAGCGGGCAGTGTCCCCAGCGCCAACGAGCAAAAGCAGTTCAACCGCGTTGGCGCTGGCAATGCGATTGATTTGATCAAGCGATGTATGTGCTGCGAGCGTCGCGTAAATCGGCGTCGTTGAGACGTACGGCGGGGCGTCGAGGGTCGTTTCCCATTCGATAAGCGGCAGTACCATCGGGCTTTCGTCGACGACCAGCACAAGTGCAACGGCATCCATCGGGTCGAGTCCGGCCAGGTCCCGGTCAACTGTGCTCGCAAGAGCAATCCAGAGATAGTACTGACGATCTCCCATGCGGTTAATTTCGATAGGCCCGATGTATGCGTAGTCTCGAGCTCCTGCTGCAAGAGTGCGATCCGGCCTCGCAAACACGATCGCGTCAGTTAGCGTGACGACAGTGAGCCCACTCGAATCAAGCCTTGAGACGCTCGATGTTTGTGTCGTGCAGCCCGCCAACAGCACGGCACAAACCGCTATCCGAAAGATGTTTCGGAGGCAAGACATCAGAAATCCAGGGTATAGCCGAGTTGCAGGTAATAACTCGACGATTCATCGACATTATCGGGCGTTAATGGTGGCGCAAGTGCGACAGGATATTCGCGATTCGACCATCTTCCGCCAATTTCGAGCTCGACTCGGTATCTGCGCTTCCATTTGTACAACACACGCAACACGGGATCGGCAATCCAATGATCGATGTCCCCGGCAGGATTTTGGTTGGCGATTCGGCGCGAGACATTGAGGCGCGACTGAATACGCAGTCGCTCTCCGACCGGATAGCGCATGTCGAGCCAGAACGTATCGGCATCGACGGACTGCTGCTCATCATGCCGGTAGCCGACAACGAAGACATGGCCGGCCTTGACGAATCCCGAACCGATCAACTGTCCACCGTAACTGTATTGTGGCCCGGAATCCGGGAACGCCTGCACACCACCGGAGGTAACTGAGCCGTTGTACTCGAAATAGGAAAAGTCCCCTTTCAGCTGCAAGCGGGATGTTAGTGCTACAGACAGGCCAGCCGACGCCGCACGTTCGTCGGCCGTACGATTGCGCGCAAGACGACGTATCTGCCCCTCTGTGTAGCTGGGAAACAGCTCTCGAACCGTATTGACTGGTTGCCCGATGATGGCGTTTCGTGTCGTCAGGAATGGAGCAACGCCTCCCCGCACCCGACCGTAAAGCGACAGGCGATTGTTGATGCGCCAACTGCCGGTCGCGAGCGCGGTATTGATGATGTTGTAGGAGGCGTCATAGTCGAGCAGGCCGACCAGGTTCAGACGTGTGCTGTGATATCGCGTTTCGGCGCCGAGAGCCTCGCGATCCGAAATACCGTCAACGGATTGAAGGTTCGTAAAGATGCTGAAATCCCACGCGCCGAGGACGTTATCCAGGTCTAAACTGGCGCCGTAAAAATAATGTTCTGAATCTGCGAGGAAGCGCGCCGAATCGACCGGAAAACCGGCGGTCATGTTTACGGCCAGGTTTGGCCGAACGCGATAACTTGCGTGTGCGCCGTCGAAACGGCCAAGCACGCCGCCTGTATGTTGTGTCTGTCGTCCAACACGTGCGTTGAACTCAGTGTTCGTGTCGGTGATGTCTACATATGCGTAGGAAACAAGCGCCTGGTCGCCTGAGCCATTTTCGACAAGGTCGTACAGGTAACTGAGGTTTCCGCGTCCAACGAAATCGAATCTCTGACCTTGATGCCTCGCTATGATCTGCGCCTGTGACAACAGTGCCGACTGTGCGATGAACTCGGGTTCGTCGTCCTGGGAAAGATCGACGCCACGAAGATAAAACTGCGATACGTCACCGTAAACTTCCCAGCCGGAGGAGTCTCGTGCTGTCTCTGCTGCGGAGCTCTTTGCAGTACCGCGTTGCACGGGCACAGAGAGCGCGGCGAGCCGCTGTTGTACCCGCCGAGCATCTGGCCCGTTGGGAAATTCATCGAGGTAGGCCGAATACGCGGCGATGGCATGGGCGGATTGATCATTTTTCTCCAGCGCCACGCCGAGGAATTCCCGGGCTTCACGACGATAAGTCCCTCCGGGCGCTTCCAGGAGTTTCGTGTAGAGCTCGATGCTCGTTGCAGGATCACGACGCAACAATGCTACTCGCGCTTCCTCCATCATCGCGGTCGCACGTTCTGCGGGTATCGTTGTCGCTGACTGATTCACTGCAACGCTCGATATTCTAGAGGTGGCATCGGCCTTAAGCTGCTCCGTATCCGGCCAGCTAAACAAATGTGTACGTGCGTCGGCCTGCTCCTGCGCGTTAGCGACAGTTATCCAGGCCGTATCGAAACTCAGACCGAGTTGCGTCAGCGCCTGTTGGGCCTCCGGTTCCGTATCGAAAAAGCCGACACGAAGCTCCGCCCAACGACGATCGCCGACTGTGATCTCGTTGGTGTACACGACCTTGGACCGAAACGGCTCCAGAGCCGTATAGTTGACTTCTTCAAGTTCAGTCAGCACCGCGACACGGATGACGAAAAGGTCACCGCCGGGCGACGGCGGCGACCGGACTTGTCGGCCGGGCTCGCGGATCGTGGTCGGAGGCCGTGTTGTGGGGCTCTCGATTGACTGCGGCGGAGGCGGCGGTGACGTCGGTGCATTGACCGATGCTCTGCTATCCACGACTACCGTAAGCAAATAGGGGTTCGCCGTCTGTTTGATCCGGAATGCAACCGGCGAGAGGAAACGCAGGGTAACGGTTGCGAGGTTTCGCGCGGGTTTGTCGAACTCGATCTCGGCGAGCTTCGCCATTCGCGCGCCGGTCGGCCGACGCAACTCGTTCGGCAATCCTCGCAGTGCATTGTGACAGTCTTGTCCCAGGGAAAGCTGAATTCGTAACTCGACGCCACCTCGTGCCGGGGAATGTTCGGCGTAGCGCATTTCACACTCCAGCTCAATTTCAATCGTGGATTCAGTGCCGATCTGAGAAATGCGTATCTCGTCGAACGCTCGCGCACTGGCGTCACCTGAGCCAAGAAGCGTGAGCAAAGCCCAGGTCGCAGCAATTCGCTGTCGCGCCGCACATTGTCGGTGTTGGACCATTAGCGCCACGTCCTCGTGTTATGGCAGTCGTCGCATTCAGTCGTAGTCGCAATATGCTGTGGGTGCTGGCCTGCGACGATCACGTTGTTGTGGCATGACGAACAGGTGCCAAAAACCTCGAGGTGATCGAACCTGATTACAGGCGCCCAGGCGTTCGGTCGGTGGCACGAGTCGCAGCTGTCCGTCGTCGGAAGGTGTGTGGGCGGGCGCCAGGTTGCGCGCGTGCGGCTGGCCTGGGCGTGGCATTCTCCGCAGCGTGTTGGCGTGCCGGCAAAGTTGCCGTCGCTATGGCATGTTTCGCATTCCGCAAAGCGGTGCGCGCCCTCCAGGCGAAATCCTGTCGTAAAGTGGTCGAATTGAGTCTTCGCCACGGAGTCGGTGGAGAACGTCGACAACAGCGACACGCCGGCAACGACAATCGACACAGTCATCACGAGAAACTTGCGTGTGGACGATGGGCCCATTCACATACCCTCAATCTGTGTGAACGACGAGGTTGTGTGACACGCCTCGCAGTTGTTGCCGAAACGACCAAAGTGCGGATCGTCACGTCGATGGCAGGAATTACAGTCATCTCGAACCGCGCCGCCAGATACCGTCTTTTCCGTATGACACGCATTGCATGCGAGCTCGCTATGTGAGCCTGTCAACGGGAAGCTCGTCTGAACATCGTGATTGAATTGCCACGCTCGCCAACTGGCCGGGTTATGGCAGCTGTCACATTCATTGCCGAGTGCACCGCGATGCAGATCATCACCGGCGTGGCAGGATCCGCAGTTGTTATCAGCATTATGAAACGCCGCAGTTTCGTGACACTGCTCACAGGCGACGTCGGCGTGCGCGCCGACCAGGGGGAAGCTCGTGATGTCATGGTCGAACCAGAGTTGTGCAACCCAACTCGTAGCGACATGACAGGATTCGCACTGATTCCCGACTTGACCAAGGTGCACATCATCGTCGGCATGGCAGCTGCCGCAGGCGGTCGGTAGAGCCGCATCGAGATTGCTCTTATGGCACGCGGTGCACGCCAGCCTATCGTGACCTGCCGGCAGGACGAAGCCCGCTTGTCGTTTGTGGTCGAAGCGTACGGTACCCCAGTCGAAAACTCCGTGGCAGCTGCCGCAGTCGTTACCGAAACGGCCTTTGTGAACGTCGTCCCGACTATGGCAGGAGCTACAGCTGCTGTTGCCGCGGTCGCTAAAATCCGCTGTGCGGTGACAGGCGTCGCAAGCGACGCCTTTATGACCACCGATCAACCCAAAACCGGTGATCATAAAGTGATTGAAAGTAGGATCCTTCCAGGTTGCCGTACTGTGACAATCCGCACACTGGCTGCCGTTTCGCCCTTTATGAACGTCATCAGGCTGATGGCAGGCAACGCAGGTACGTCCAACCTCGGAAAAGTCGTCCTTCATATGGCAGGCGTTGCAGGTAACGCCCATGTGCCCGCCGACGAGAGGAAAGCGAGTGCGGCCGTGATCGAATGTCGTGTCATGCCAGCTGGCATCGCTGTGGCATGCTGCGCAGTCGTCCCCCAACTGTCCCTTATGTACATCGTCCAACCGATGGCACTCAATACATGCTGACGGCGCTTCTCGATGTATGGAGCCAGCCGCGTGGCAGTCACTGCATGGAATGATCGAGTGCGCTCCGTGCAATGCGAAATCCGTCAACATGTGGTCGAAGTCCTCCTCGTCAAGGTCAACAATTTTCATGTCGCGACCTTCATGATCGGTATGGCAACTTTCGCAGTTGAGTCGCTGCGATTCCGGAAGCCGGCCGTGGAATCCGGATTTCTGCGCGACGTCGTCGCCAATTTCTGTATGACAAACGACGCAAAGTTTGCCCTGCGGTTGGTCCGACAGCGGTGCGTGGCAGGAACTGCATTCGGCTTCGACATCTGCGTGGCCGGCGACGACGGGGCCCGGCATGATTAACCATTTTTCAATTTCTGAGGCCCGCGCCGATTGCTGCCCAAGCACGTAGGGCAGGACAAGCAAGGTGCAAGTGGCCAGGCAGAGGAAATACGCAAATCGATTCTCCATTAGTACAAATGAACGACGGCAATGTGAACGATTACCGAGATCAACAACAGCACGAAAAATGGCAAATGAATCTTGTGCCAGAGAGCGAATAAGCGGTCGTAAGCGACAAACTCCGCAACGCGTCGCACATGACGCAGATGATTGCGTATGTACAGCCGAACAGTTTTTTCGAGTTTGTGTTTGTGTTGAGCGACGACAGGAGAACGATCTGCACAGAACGCAAGTGATACACGGGTGAATCTCGTCAGGCGGATATAGTGGATGAGGGTTTTGATTGCGAGAATAAAAGGCAGCTTAATGCAATCGAAAATCCCCTTGGGTGGCACCAGAACTTCTCGGTCGAATTGCGACATACGGCTGGTTAGTTCCGGTATGAACGTGCCAAGTGTGCCGATACCCGGAGACGTTAACTTGACCTGCGCCAGCAGCTCCTTAAGGTTCGCTTTACGGCCGTATAAACCGTGATGAATTCGCGAGTAAATAAACCGGCCGACCAGGCCGCTGCCGGCAACCGCAAGTGCCGAGAAAAGTGCGATCCGGCTGTTGAGAGAACCAGTTTGAAAATTGCAGTGGTATAGCGCGATGATCGGAGCTGAAACGCCGAGAATCATGTGATTGCGAAACCACTTCGGCAGGGGCCCAATAAATTTCAGGACTCGATACCGTTTGCGCAGCGGGTACAGTAGCAGGATCAGCATGCAGCACACCGACACGATGCCGAGCATATAGCCAAGCCCACGTTCTGCTGTCAGTGAGTGTTGATTGCGAAAAAGCCAGCCGAGCAGCAACAGGCTCGCTGCCAGACCGAAACCCGCGGCACCCCGATGTTCGCGCAGAATCCCCGCCCATTGAGATACATTGCGACCGAAAGGATCGTGTTGCCACTGATGTGTCGACTGGATGTCCTCTGTCCGAGTAGCCATATCAGAACTCATGCAGCCGCCGTTTGGTCAGGCTGGCGTCGCCCTGTTCTGGCCAACCGAATTCGCAGTCATTTTTCATTTCTTGCTTCGCTTGCATACATCGGACTGGAGAGGATTGGCCCTAATCAGCAGCAATTGGCCATTCGGCCAGCCGAAAAATGCGTGCAGAGAACGATCCAAGTCCACTATTTCCTGGCGCCAGAAAGACTTTCTTGCTGCTACCAGCGCTGGATTGGATTTCTACCGTAAATGCAGAACTGTGACGGCATTAACATTAGGAAATGTGAAATGCCTCACATTTTTCGGCATCAAAGTACTGCGAAAGGCAATACGCTGTTGTGACCGCGAAACTTATGTCAATGGCATCGCGCGAGACTGGGGGGTTCATACTAATCATTAATTCCCGCCAGGAATTCGCGCCGAACGGAGTAGACATGGGAAACATGACGAAAGCCTTGTACCTTTCCGGACGTATATTGTTAGGCCTTTACTTCATCATTCCCGGCATGATGAAAATCCTGAACTTCGGCGGGACCGTTGAGTACATGGCGGCGCACGGGATGATTTTCATTCCTTTTTTCCTGACGCTGACGATCATTCTCCAGGTCGCCGGAGGTTCGTGCCTTGTGATCGGCTATCGCCAACAGCAGGTATCGTTCGTGCTGGCGGGACTTGTCCTGGTTATTAGCCTGGTCATGCATAATTTTTGGGCGATGGAGCAGGGCCTGCAAAGGGCTCACGAGATGCAAAACTTCATCAAGAACATGGCGATCATGGCGGGGCTACTGGTCTTGGCTGGTGGATACGTTCCTCAGTCCAGGTAAACAGTCCCATCTCGGCGTTGTCACGGCCTTTAGTCGAGACCTAGTGGCAGGGCCAATACCTAGCTATACTCGCGCGCCTCGTTAATAGAATTACCCATTCCAGGTTAGCCAGCCATGTCTCCATCCAGACCACGCGTCGTCATTATCGGCGGCAACTTCGCCGGCCTTGTTGCCGCGTCACGCCTGCCCTGCGATTACGACGTGACCGTGGTCGATGCGCGCGCCGACTTCGAATGGACGCCCAATATCCACGAAATATTGTCGGGCGTGAAAAACCGCGAGGGCGTTGTGTTGCCGCGCGCGGAGTGCGTTAGCCGTTACGGTCACACCTTTGTGCACGATGTCGTGGCTCGGATCGACCGCGACAGCAACTCGGTGACTACCGAGGGCGGGCTGGTGTTGCCGTATGACGCCTGCCTGATCGCCGCCGGCAGCCAGAGGACAACGTTCGGTATCGAAGGTGCTGACAAACACGCCCTGGGATTTCGTCTCGTCGACGACGCCGTGCGTATCGCGAGCCGGCTCGACAAGCTCGCCGCACGCCAGCGCCGGGCCTCGGTCGTAATCGTCGGTGGCGGCGTGTCGGGGGTGGAAGCGCTGGGAGAAATCCTGCGCCGACGCGCGCAAGGCGACGAGTTCAATATTCATGTCGTTGAGCTCGAGTCGCGCATCCTCGAACAGCAACCCAAGGGCCTGGCCAGCGATGCCGAGCTGCGCTTCACTCCTTATCCGGTGACGCTGCACACGGACTGCCGCTGTCACGCACGTGGACGCGCGAAGCGTGACGCTTGGCAGCGGCAAGAAACTGACCGCGGATCTGTGTATCTGGTCTGCTGGTATGACGCTACCCGATTTTCTGCGTGACACCGGACTCAACGACACTGGCGATGAGTGGTTGCCCGTGGACGACACGCTCAGGAGCCGCTACGCGGACAATATCTTCATTGCGGGCGATTGCGCAGCCCTGCCCGAGCCGGTTCGCAAGCAGGCCTACTATGCGATGGACATGGGTGAGGTCGCGGGCGATAACATCAGTCGCCTGCTCAGGGATCGACGACTGAGACGATTCCGAGCGGCACCCATGCCAATGCTGATTTCCTTCGGCGACATCACGACCTGGCTGGTTGCCGGCGAAAGCGTCGTTGCCAGCCCGCTGCTGGCCGCTGCCAAGGAAGGTGTGTACCAGGCCACTATGGCGCGCCTTGAGTCGCCGAAAGAACCGCTCCGGTATTCGGCGGATGTCGTGGGCCGGGCCGCGATGGCCACGCGGCAGCTGCTGCTGCCGCAGCTTACGCCAAGCAAGCTGTTCCTCGGGCTTATGGGAAGCCGCATCATTCCCTGAGCACAGACCATCGGCTCGAACGCGAGGTTTCGTTTAATTCGCCTTTTCGAGGCTCACGTCTGTGCAGCCGCCACAGGCTTGATCAGGTAGTGCGCTATTGCAGGTAACAGCAGCAACGCGCCAAGCATGTTCCACAGGAACATGAATGTCAGCATCAGGCCCATGTCCGCCTGGAACTTGATGGCAGAGAAAATCCAGGTACCGACACCGACCGCCAGCGTGAACCCGGTGAATGCGACGGCCATTCCTGTTGTGGTCAGCGTCTTCGAGTACGCTTCATACACTGACAATCCGCGCTTCATGTAGGTCTGCATCTTGCTGTAGATATAGATGCCATAGTCGACACCGATCCCGACGCCCAGGGCTATGACAGGCAGCGTCGCCACTTTCACGCCGATGCCGAGGAGAGCCATCAACGCCTGTCCGAGTACGGACGTCAAAGCGAGAGGCACGATGATGCAGACAACGGCGCGCCATGAGCGGAACGTAAGGAATACCAGGAAGCTGACGACGCCGTATACGAGTGCGAGCATCTGGTATTGCGCTTTGCGGATCACGATGTTGGTTACCGATTCGATACCGGCATTGCCGGCGGCGAGAACGAACCTGATGTAACCGGTGTCGCCGGCGGCGAGTTCCATATCAAAGTCTTCGCTGTTGTATTCCTCGGCAAATGCCTCGGCAACACGAATGACTTCGCTCAGGGTTTCGGCCTTGTGATCATTCAGGAATATAAGAATCGGTGCCATACTGCAATCGGTGTTCATCAGGTTACTGGGCACCTGCTGCAGCGAGTTGTTCAGGATGTACCGGTTGCGACTCAGGGTATGCCACTTCGGATTCCCCTCGTTCATCGCCATGATGGCGCGCTTGGATATATTGACAAGCGAGACCACGGACTGGACGCCCGGCGTATCCTTCATGACTTCCTGGAATCGGTCGACCGCTGCCACGGTGGCGTACTCGCCACATTGCTGTGGTGGCGTCTGGATCATTGCGACGAATACGTCGGTGCTGGTCGAGAAGTTCTCAGTCAGGAACGCGTTGTCACGGTTGTAGCGGGAGTCGGCGCGAAGTTCCGGAGCGCCGGCATCCAGATCGCCAATCCGGAGATCCTTGCTGCCATAGATCCCGACGCCGAATAATCCGATGGCGACAACAATTACTGCGGGTGCAAACGGCGGCTTCGCGAAATTCGCGATGAACGGCCAGAGTTTCGACGGCTTTTTCTGCTTCCGCTGCAAGTATCGCAGGCATGGATTGGACAGGCCGGTGTAGGACATCAATACCGGCATCAGCACCAGGTTAGTGAATATCAATACTGCAACGCCGATGCTGGCCGTCATCGCCAGCTCCTGGATGACCGGTATCTTGATAACCATCAACGTCAGGAATCCGATGCCGTCGCTCACCAGGGCGACAAGCCCCGGGATATAAAGGGTGCGAAATGCCCGTCTTGCCGACCACAGGGAGCCTGCACCGAAGAAGAACCGTACCGCGATGTTGTTGATGATCTGAACACCATGGCTTATGCCAATCGCGAACACGAGAAACGGCACGAGCATGGAGTAGGGGTCCAGGCCGAAGCCGAGCGTGTGCAGCAGGCCGAGCTGCCAGATCACGGCAACCGTTGAACAGGTTACGGGAACAAGCGTCGCGTGTATGCATCGTGAGTACAGCGCCAGCAGCACAAGCGTCGTGACGAGCGCGACACCGAAAAACAGTGCGACTAACGTCGCGCCATCGATCAGGTCACCGACCACTTTGGCGAAACCCGTAATGTGGATTTTGATGGTGTCGGTCTGGTACTTGTCGCGAACCAGCTTCTCAAGACTTTGCGAGAAATCGCGGTAATCGAGCCGTTCGCCCGTCTCCGGATTGATATCCGTGAGCGGTGCAATGATCGCTGTGGATTGGAAGTTATTGGCAACCAGTCGGCCGACCTGGCCCGAACGCAGAATATTATCGCGAAGCTGATTGAGTGATCGCTCCGAGCCATCGTATCCGTTCGGTATTACTGCGCCGCCGCGAAAGCCTTCTTCAGTAACCTCATTCCAGCGTACGTTGGGTGTCCAGATCGACTGCAAGCCCGATCGATCAACGCCTGGAATATAGAAGACCTCATCGTTTATTTTTTGCAGAACTTCCTGATACTTGGCGTCGAATATGTCGCCTTCCGTCGTTGCGACGATGATGCGAATCGAATTACTAAGACTTGAAAGATCTGCCTTGTTGTCCAGATAATTCTGGATATAGGGATGCGACGTCGGAATCATCTTCTCGAAACTGGCGTCCGGCTCGAGCTTCAGAGCCTGCATGGCGAAGAATGCGGTCAATAGAGCGAAGATGATGATGACGGGAATTCTGTTTTCAAACAGAATGCGCTCTGCCAGGGGTGGCAGTTCGTGATCGGCTAACCCGGTCTGATTCTTCAGTGCTTCACTCATGACGACGCCCCTGACGCTGCGGTACTGTCGACAAAGGAAACGCCACCGAACCCGACCAGCAGAAGACCTCCATCGACGATCTCAGTAACGCCGCTATAAACTTTGTTTCCGGTTGTCGGGATAGTCTTGAAACTACGACCGTGGTCTGCGCTTATGAGCACAGCACCTGCTGACCCAACCAGCACGATCGTGCCATCAGCACGCTTCACGCCACCCAGAAGAGTCCGCTGATCGCCGGTATCGATCGCGGACCAGCTGTCACCGTCGTCGGTCGAGCGAAAAACATTGCCTCTTAAACCGTACACAAGGAGGCTTCCGTCATTGGCGGCAACGGCGCCGAAAAACGAACCTGTGTACGACGTCGTGACAGGTTCGAACGTCTCACCATCATCTCGGGAGCGCAACACGGTGCCGGCCTCGCCGGCCAACAACAACGTTCCTGCTGAACTGCGCGTCATGTCGTACAGGTGATACTTGTCCGGGTTGTCCAACCGGTTTGAATCCAGGCCCCACGTTGATCCGCCGTCCGACGTATGCAGGAAGACGCCATAGGCACCCATGGCGTATCCGTCGTTCTCGTTTGCAAACCACACGTTCAGGAGCGGCGTCGTAACGCCTTCTTCTATCGCCGCCATTGCGTCATCGACAGCGAACGTCGCATCGTCAAGCGCCCACTCGAGATCTTCCCGGGTTTCCGGCGTCGCCTGTTCCAGCGCGGCTTCGAGCAATTTGACCCGTTCCTCAGCCGCACCCACGGACAAGCGTGCGACGTCGATGCCTGTCAGTTTTACCTGCCAGCTTGCACCGTTGTCCGTCGACTGCAATAAAACGCCATCGTGTGCCGTGGCCCAGGCCTTGCCCGGACCGGCAAAAGTGACGGCAGTGATCGCGAGCGACACGGGTACATCAGCATGCGTCCAGTTCGAGCCGTTGTCGTCGGAATAAAGGATATGTCCCTGCTCACCAACGATCAGAGTGCGCTCGCCGCTCGTCGTCGCATCTAGCATCAGGGATTCTTGCGAGACGTCAGTCTTTATCGATGGCAACAGCACGTAGTTCGTCGCGTTGCTTTGCACCAGTACTGATGACCCGAAAACCAGGACCGAGATTGCCGCAATCCTGAGTCTCGCGCGTGTCTTTATTGAGTTACTGGTGCGCGCCATTGCTGAAGCCCCCTGATTGTTATACGTAGGGTGGTGGGCTGATACAGCCCACCACCCTATATTCCCGGTTTATTTTACCGAACGCCAGACCTGCGCAATGCGGCAGGCGTATATTCGCGTTCGTTGACCTTGTAGTCCCAGTTGTACTGGTAACCCTTCAGCTCATTGCCCAATCCGATCGGCAAGTGCCGGCCGGAAATCAGGTCATGAGAGGTTTCAGCCGCATACCAGGGTACGCTGACCTGGTAATGAATGTTGTTGTGCGCTTCCTTGACGCGCCACATTTCGCCGCGACCGTCGTACAGGTCGGCGACGCTGATTTGCCAGGTGTCCTCATCGACGTAAAAAGTTCGCTTGGCATAGATATGGCGCTGACCTTCTTTCAAGGTCGCTTCAACAACCCAGACACGATGCAATTCATAGCGCAAGTAGTCAGGATTCATATGTCCTTCAAGCACGATGTCTTTGTACTTGAGATTCTTGTCCTCCAGCTTGAAGGCATTGTAGGGGATATAGAGTTCTTTCTTGCCGACAAGTTTCCACTCATAGCGATCAGGGGCGCCGTTGTACATATCGAGATCGTCAGCGGTACGCAGGCCGTCCGAGGCGTTGCCGGGCCCGTCGTACGCGACATCCGGCGCGCGGCGTACACGGCGTTGACCGGCGTTATATACCCACGCGTCGCGCGGGTCGACCACCTGGTTGATGTTTTCATGAACCAATAAGACATCACCCTCGAGACGGGCCGGCGCTTTGATGGCCTGCTTGTAGTAAAACAAGCGATTGGGCGGCGCACCTTCAAGATACTGTGCGAAGGTGAGTTGGTCCTCAAACACAACCGGGCTGAATGCGCCGCTTGATTGCACGGGAATCTGCGTATAGCTACGTTTCACGCTGCCGCCGCGATAACGAAGGACGTGATTCCAGACAACTTCAATGCCGGATTTCGGGATCGGAAACGGGCAGTACGCGTCGACATTCGCGAGGCCGTTACCGCCGTCGGTGGTCACAGCCGTAATCGCATCTTTCTTAATGGCTTCGTATATTTCGGCCGGGTAAGCTGCGGTGCGATGCGTTGTGTATACCGGCATGCGGAACGTGTCGGGATAACGCTTCAGCAGCGCAATCTGTCCTGCCGACAGATTGTCTTTATATTGTTCGAAGTTTTGCGCTGTTATTGTGAATAGCGGCTTCTCGTTCGGAAACGGGTCAACCAGCGGTTCACCTGCGACATAGCCTGCAGGCATTTTTGTCAGGCCACCGGTCCATGCCGGAATAGTGCCTGCCGCGTTGCCGGCACGTTCTGCGCCTATTGGCGTCAATTTGTCGCCGCCGAGGCTTGCAGCCTGTTCCGCTGTGAGTTCCGCGAATGCGTTCTGCGCGAAAAGGCCAAGCGCAGCCAGGACTGTGATTTTTACGAGTGTTTTCATGATGTTGTTGCTCCTGGTATTCGATTCAGAAACTGACTGCCATAGACAGGGACAGGAAATCGCGGTCTTCGATAGTGTTGTAGTCGCCGCCCGAGAATGTCGTGTATGCCAGCGAACCAGTATACCGATTGAGATATTCGGCTTCGAGGCCGAGCGTCAGGGCTTTCGCGCCTTCATTGAAGTTCGAGTTGGGCGAGTAACCGTCAACGTCGTGCGACCACGCGAAACTGGGCGTCAGGTTGATGCCGGCGAACGCGTCGTTGTACGTGAGGCCCGCGCGTATGCGGTAGCCCCAGGACGAGTCGGTCACATAGCCATCGGTCGTGCAGTTGGACGAGTTGATGTTTATGTCTGAGGGCGCGACACCGAGGAGCGCATTACCTTCTGCACAGGTGATGAATTCACCCGGAACAGGAATCCCCAGCGCTGCCAGCGGGATCGGTTCGAAATAACCCATGCCGTAGCTCGACGAACGACCATAGCGCTGCACTGACTGCTGCGGCAGACTGCCGACCCAGTTGGCGCCGATCTCGGCTGCGAATGACAGACGGCTGGCCCCAAGGACCTGGTCAAAGAAGCGAATGAACGTGACCTGCGCCTGTGTCACGGGCAAGAGATCATAGCCGCT
The DNA here is from genome assembly GCA_963841165.1 of uncultured Gammaproteobacteria bacterium. GTDB lineage: Bacteria > Pseudomonadota > Gammaproteobacteria > Steroidobacterales > Woeseiaceae > UBA1847. The sequence goes on from CAWJCA010000010.1 coordinate 44,094, forward strand.
GGCAGCTGCCCCTGGTCCTGCCGCGATGATCCTGGGCAGCGCGGTCGACCAGGGTGCTCGTCCCTCGGCAAGGGCTCCCTGAAGGAGTTCAGTCGAATTGAGCTGTACCGGGAAATCGGGTCGATAGCTGACCTCACCCGAAATTGCGAAGCCCGCGAAATTGGTCGCGACGCTCACGCCATAGAGCTCGATATCCTCTGGGAATCCGGCGAAATACTGCGGGTTGCCACCAAGCGGATTGCCCGGAATAAAGGGTGTTCCCGGCGGGCCGCCGAGCGATTCGTTCGCCGAGGTAAAGCCACTCACGTACGGAATGCGGCTGTGGTAGTTCATGTAGTAAACACCGAACTCGGAGCCGGCAAGCTTCTCGGCGAAGTAGCGCATTGCCACGCCATACTGGCCGCTGTCGTCCGGCTCGATATCGGGCTGACGCATGATGAACACGCCGTTTGCCATGCTGAATTGATCGCTGAAGGGGGGCGCAGCCTGCAGCGTCACGATGTTACAGCCCGTGGCGGCAAAATCCGCGGCCGAAAAATAGGTTCCGCAGCCGTCTATGACCGTCTTTTCCCATTTGAGCTGGTAAAACGCCTCAATGCTCAGTGCGTCGGTTACGCCGGCAGCGATCGTTAGCATGGCAACGGGCAGCAGGCCTTCCTTGATCTCAGCGCCCGGGCGCCGGAATGCAGACACGTCGATGGGATTGACTGAGTTGACGCCGTTTTGGATGAAAGTGCTCTCGCCCCAGCTAATCACCTGGCGACCCAGGCGAACATCCAGCGGAGCCCTGTTTTCGCCAACGTAAAACGTGTTGTAAATAAACGCGTCCAGGAGCTCGATGCCGGAGCCCTGCGCGAAATCGTCGAAGCCGCTCATCGCGAGCTCGGTGTTGGGCGTATAGGCGTTGGCCGAATTGCCGTGCGGGCGTGAGCCATTCTCGAGTTCCTGGTCGTACCAGTACTTGGCACGCACGAACACGCCGAAATCGCCATTACGCAGCTCGAGGTCGTGAACGCCTTTCAGGATCAACGAATAGATGTCGCCGTCTTTGAAATTGAGGTCACCGTCGTCGGCGGTACTCGTCGAAGCCATACCGAAGCCCGGCGCATTGCCCGACGTGACCAGTCGTGGCTCGATCTCTGACATGCGCCAGCTGGCACCCAGGGAGATCTGGGAATTGAAGCTGCCCTCGAATGCTCCCAACTCAAATTCGGCTGCTACAGCCGGCACGGCAACTATGCTCGCGAACATCGCAAGCCCACCGCAGATCAATCCGCATCGCGAGTTCATTTCGGTCCACCTTTTTGGTTGTTTCAACTATCGTCAGTTCTTCTTGGTTCTGACGGGCGCGCAGTGACGCGCCCTCGTATACGGATTCGGACACGTCCGCAAGAGACTGTCAATACGGGCTTATTCGGACAGCGTAACCGATAACCGGGGTCGAACCGCGGTTTTTCAAAGAACTCGGTTCGACCCCGGTTTGGTGTCAGGCCACTACTGGGAGACAATAGATACAATGCGTGATCCGGACGTTAATTTGGGGCTGGCAGTTCTGGTTGTAGTGGCTGTCGTGGGCGCCGCCTGGTATTTCAGGGGCGAACTCCTGCCGCAGCCGGAGCAGCCGGTCGTGAGCCACCTGAGCCGGCGATCGACGAAGCCATCAGTCAATGACGTCCCAAGGTATCCGGTGACGCCACCCGAAACAGAGGAGTCGCCGCAAAGGGACCTGATACCGTTGCCGTCGCTGGACGACAGTGACAGTTATTTTCTGTCGGCGCTCGTCGATATCTTTGGCGTCAATATCGAAGCATTGCTCGTCAAAGAAGCCATTATCGACAAGTTTGTCGCAACGATCGACAATCTGCCTCGAGATCGCGTCGCTGAAAAAATCCGACCCGCGGGACGATTGCCGGACAGGTTTCGTGTCGATGTAGCCGGGAGCGACGGGCCGATCTACCTCAGTCCTGACAATTACCAACGATACGATCACTCTGGTCATGAACATTGCGTCAGCCGACATCGATGCCATCGTCGATACCTATCGCCGCTTCTATCCCCTCTTTCAGCGATCGTATGAACGCCTGGGCTACCCTGACGGCTACTTCAACGATCGTGTCGTGCAGGTTATCGATCACCTGCTCGCAACGCCGCCGCAACCCGACGGGCCGATTAAGCTGGTTCGGCCACACGTTCTGTACGAGTTCGCCGACTCCCGGCTTGAAGCGCTGTCCAGTGGACAGAAACTTCTGCTACGCATGGGCCCTGAGCATGCTGCGACCGTCAAACGTTTTCTGCAAGACCTGCGCTCGGAAGTCGCGTCGGTGAATTGATTTCTTTATCGGCCGAAGTTGTATTGAAATCCGATCGAGATCACGTCGCTGTCAATAGTGTCGAGTTCGTAGCGCGTCCAGTCGCCAAGCAGCGAGAGGTTCCGTGTAACATCGATTTTTGCGCCACCGCCGTAGTATGTATTTTCATCCTCCGGCACGTCGATCGAAAATCCGTCCACTTCGACGTCGGCATCCCAGAAGAACACGCCGGCGCGCCCGTACAGGGAGATCTGATCACTCAACGGTAATCCAAGGGTCCCGCCGAGTGTCCATCCGTCCGCCGTGATCTCGGTTCGCGACAACACCTGGCCGAGATCGATGGTTTCCGAAAAGTCACCGAAGTTTTGATAGCCCGCTTCTATCCCGAAGTAGTCAGTAAATTGAAAGCCTCCGACGAAACGGTACGCGGTTGCGTCAGTGTCGATGTTGAAATTACTAAAATCGTCTTCGAGATGCGATGAACCGACGCTCGCGCCGACAAAAAGTCCGGTGTCGGCGTTCGCCAGTGACGGTAACAGGAATGTAGCCAGGATCAGTCCCGGAATTGTGTGAATATAACGTGACATAACAATCTCCTTACGAAGAAAAACCGCAATGGCCTTTGTGTCACGTCATTAAACTTGAGCCAAGCTGAAGCTAAGCTGAAGAAAGTTGTCGCGCGAGCTTGTCGACAAGCTATTCCTGTGCAAATGCAACAATAGCCCTGGCGGCTTCATCGACGCGCGGCGCGAACGCTTGAATCAGATTTGCCGGATCGTTGTGTTGCTTGCACATTTCCAGCGCGGCAGCGCCGTCGTAGTCACAAACCGACAGACGCAAGGCAAGTACTTCCGGCGGCGCTCCGAAAGCCGTGCCGGGTAAGCTCAATACACCGCGGTCGGCCAACAGCGAGTCGGATAGTGACTCGGAGGTAGTTATGCCGCGTTGCGCGAGGCGCTCGCGCATCGGTTCGAAATCCGGCCACAGGTAAAATGCGCCCTGCGGCTCGAGGCAACGGATGCCGCCTTCGGCAAGACGTGCCGCAACGCTGCGCGCCACTGCGCCGTGAATGCGCGTGCAAAGATTCACATGTGCCTCAATGTCCGCGTCTCCAGCCACTGCAAGCAACGCTGCCCGCTGAACCGGGCCCGATACGCCCGACCACGTTTCACTCGCGATCGCGCACACCGCGTCGAATAGTCCCGCGTAGCCTTTCGGAATCAGTCCGAAGCCCACGCGCCAGCCGCCGAGCGACAGGTATTTCGACAGGCCGGTCGTTACGGCAGATCCGGCAGGGTGCATGCTGGCGATACTTTTAAGATTGCCGTCGAATGCGACGAGCGAGTAGATCTCGTCGCTGATAATAAAGATGCCTTCCCGATCGCAAACGTCGATCAATGCCGGGTAGTGCGCCGGCGGTATGCAAAGCCCTGTCGGGTTGTTCGGCGAGTTTAGTATCAGTTTGGTCGGGTTGCAGCCGCGCGAGCGCGCGTCGCGTATCGCCGTCATTAGAGAATCGGGTTCGAGGTGGTAGCCAGCCGGCGTGAGCGAGGCCGGTACACTAACAACCTGGTCACCCAGCATCGCAGCCTGCGGCGCGTAGCTGACCCAGGACGGTACCGGCACGATAATGTCGCCGCCAATGGCCATCTGCAGCGCGAAAAGAATCAGCTTGCTGCCTGGCCCGACGACCACGTCAAACTGGCTGCTATCCACACCACTACGATCAGCGAAATAGCGCAATGCGGACTCGCGCAATTCGGCGAGCCCGGCAACGTGGTCGTACGCATTGTGCGCCGCATTGTCTGCAAGCGCCCGGGCGAGCGCAGGATGTACCGGAAACGGCGACTGACCAAAGCCCATCTGTAGCACGCGAGTGCCGCTGGCGCGCGCAGCGACACCGGCCTGATTTGCCTTCAGCGTCGGTGACAGCGGCAAATTGACGATCGAATTGCGAATCGCATTCACACCATGCCCCTCATGTGACATCCTCATCGCATAAGCTGTGCAGCATTCCGGGAGACGCCATGAGTACGCCGTTAATCGCTCGATTGTTGTTACTTCTGTGCCTGATTGCAACGATTGGGACAGCGGCAACGGATGACACTTCCGATTTACGGCCGAGGGCCCGGGATGTCGGCCTCGTGGTTGGCACGTTTCCGACGGGTCCTCTGAATGCAATCACCGACGTCGATGGTGTCCGGGTTGGTCACGCAACCGTGATTCGCGGCGATGATATTCGTTCGGGCGTGACGGCCATCATTCCCGCATCCGGAAATCTCTATACGCATCCGGTGCCGGCCTGGATTCACGTGGGCAATGGCTACGGCAAGCTCATCGGTGAGACACAGGTTCGCGAATTTGGTGAGATCGAAACGCCGCTGCTGCTCACATGCACGCTGTGTGTCTGGCGCGCTGCCGATGCGCTGAAGGAATGGATGTACATGCAACCGGGCATGGGTGAACACACGGTGAACCCGATTGTCGGGGAAACAAACGACTCGATTGTCAACAACATGTGGTCCGATGCTATCGGTCGCGACGAGGTTTTCGCGGCACTCAATAGTGCCAGCGCGGGTCCTGTTGCTGAAGGCAGCGTCGGTGCCGGCACCGGTACGCAGGCATTTGGCTGGAAGGGCGGCATTGGCACCAGTTCCCGTGTACTTCCGGAATCGCTCGGCGGCTACACCATCGGCGCATTGGTGCAGACGAACTTCGGCGGCACATTGTCGATCAACGGTGCGCCGGTCGGGCGCGAGCTCGGCCAGTATGCGTACCGTGATGAGCTTGCCGGCGACGCCGCAAGTGACGACAGGGAAGACGGATCGATAATGATGGTTATAGCGACGGACGCCCCGCTGAATGCGCGGAGTCTCGACCGCCTCGCACAGCGCGCGATGATGGGTCTGGCGAGAACCGGTTCGTTCGCCCACAACGGCTCCGGCGATTACGTCATCGCATTTTCCACCCATGAAAAGGTTCGCCGGCCCAGGGAAAGCGCCGCCCCGGTCGATGCGCCAGCGCTCGTCAACGCGTCAATGTCGCCGCTGTTTGCGGCAACGGCCGAGGCCACGGAGGAAGCTGTCTACAATGCGATCTTCCGGGCAACGTCCATAAGCAGCCGTCGCGGAACGTTGACGGCAATACCCCTCGATGAAGTCATTCGCGTTCTGGAAAAATACAACGCGCTGCATTGGAACCAAACCATCGAGCCATAAGAAGCTGCCTGAAAATCAAGCTGCGTCCCCCATTTGGGCCCCTTCCCCGGGCCTTGTTTTTAATAAATTTTTCTTATTAAAAAGACAACAAAATTCATCTGGATTTGTTAGATGCTCACTGCTCTAATCCGCCCAACAGCCAAAAGCTGGCTTGTCGCATGGTGCGGCAAGGAGCCCCGGGGAGCGAATAGCCGCCGGGCAAACAGGAGCCTGCGACATGCGCAGGTTTTGAAAAGGGGAATCTCATGAAAATTGGTTTTCCAGTAGTTTTAGCAGTCGCTTTCGCGACAACTGCCTTACCGGCGGTCGCGGACAACGGTTTTTCGGCCGAGTTTTTGCTAGGCAGTGCCGACCAGGAACTGTCGATCAGCGATTCCGTTGACTCGATCAAGCTCTCGGACAACTCGATGTCTTACGGCGTCAGGGGTGTATACCAGTTCAACGATTATTTTGGCGTTGAGCTCGCCTACCAGGAATCCGGCGAAGCCGAGAAGTCATTCACTGACGAGTTCGATGCGACCATCGGCACCGAGTTCGAAACGCGGCAGATCAATGTCGGCGTCAAGGGCATGATACCGCTGGAAGGTGGTTTCTCACTGGTCGGCCGCCTCGGACTGTCGTCGTGGGACTTTGATGCCGCCCTGACCGATAGCGACTTTCCCGGTGTCGTGGACAAATATAGCGACAGTGGCTCAGACCTGTATTACGGCGTCGGTGGTCAATACAGGTTCAGCGACACGCTTTATGTCGGTCTTGAGTACACAATGCTTAACTTCGACCTGGGCCTCGGCGAAGACTTTGACGACCCGACCGATCCGTTCAGCGTAGAACACGATGTCAACAGCATCATGCTGTCCGTCGGCTGGACGTTCTGAACCAGCAGGGTCAGCGCCGACCTAAAGAATCGGTGCTGATCCTTTTTTATCCCGAGTGAGAAAGGCTCTCTGACACCTTTTTCGGCGTATGCTTAACGCGGCCAGGCTCGACTAAGCGGACGACCGATGTCAGAAAGATTCATTCAATGGCTGCTCAACCAGCGCTGGATGATACTGGTTGTCATCATCGTCCTGACGGGGCTCTCAGCCGCCGCAGCGAGCCGCGTCAATTTCGATAGTTCGATCGAATCCTGGTTCATCGAATCAGACCCCAGCCTCGCCACCTACAACACGTTCACCGATATTTTCGGTGCGGATCAGATCGTTGTCGTCGGAGTTTTCGCCGAAGACATATTCGATAGCAAGATACTTCGCGCCGTGCAGCAGATCTCCGACCAGGCGGGCGAGCTGCAATTCGTCGATCGCGTGCAGTCGATTACGAACTCCGCGATCGTTCGCCGTCTCGGTGGCATCGAGTCAGACGGCTTTCGGGAGCGGGTTCTCGCGAGTCCTTTGCAGCGCGCGACACTCTTGTCGGCAGACGCCCGCGCGACGGCCATCGTGATTTACTACTCGCGAGCCGGTAAAACTGACCGGCAGAAGAGCCAGTTCGTGAGCGGGCTCAGGGCGATCGTCAGAGACGCTACGGGCAACCTCGATGCCAGTGTCGCGATCACGGGTGGGCCGGTGATTGGAGAGGCGGCAAAAGGCAGGAATGCCGACGACATGGCAACGATCTTCCCGCTCATGATTTTTCTTATCATCGTCATCATGTACGTGGTTTTCCGCAAGGTGCCCCTGACGCTGCTGCCACTCACGGTCGTGGCGATCGCCGTGACCTGGGCATTCGGCCTCATGGGCCTGCTCGGCTGGAATATGTCGATGATCTCCGCCATCCTGATTCCGTTGATTCTGGCCGTCGGAGTCGCGCACTCGATTCACATTATCTCGGGATACCGCAGGAACCTCGAACGCGGGATAGCCGCTAACGAGGCTGTGAAGCGCAGCCTCACGCGGCTTCTCAAACCGTGTTTCTTCGCGAGCCTGACGACGGCGACCGGCCTGCTGTCGCTGCTGGTCAGCGACCTGGTGCCCGTCAAGCAGTTTGCTGTTATAGCTGCTGCCGGTGTGCTCGCCGCGTTTGTGGTTAGCATCGTGTTCCTGCCGATCATGCTGCAACTGCTGCCCGTTTCCGAAAAAAGTGGTGCGGCGCTCATAAGCAAATTCGTAATGCCGCTGCTCGATGCAATATTCGATTTCGGTCGCAGGTATCCACGCAGGATCCTGGCGACGGCAGTGGTTGCAGCCGCGCTGTTTCTCTGGCTCGCGTCAAGGGTCGGTGTCGGCCTCGACCCGATGCTCTGGATACCGCACGGCGATTCCATTCGTGTCGACGCAGAGCGTATCGACGAATCGTTCGGCGGCGGGCTGTCACTGGAATTTCTCGTGTCGTCCCCAGAGGCAAAGCTCGGCACGCCGGCCGCGTTACGAGAACTCGAAGCGTTCCAGGCGTGGCTGGTTGCGAACACAACGGTCGTGGGCACGACCTCCGTTGCCGATCTCGTCAAGGAGGTGGCCAGGATCGCGCGCGAAACAGGCGAGGCCGGCTACACGCTGCCGAGAACATCGGTCGTAACGGATGCGCTGCTGGAGAGCATGGCGCGCGATGGCGAACTCGCGCACTGGCTAACGGCGGACCGCAGGAACGCAAGAATCTTTGCGCGTATCCCGCTGACGTCGGCGCAGGATATTGTCGATGAGATACCCTTAATTCGCGAGCATATGCGCGACGATTTCGCTGACTCCGACCTGGGCGTGCAGATCACGGGTCAAGCCGTGCTGGCCGGGATCATGCAGACCAACATGATCGACAGCCAGCTTTACAGTTTCTCGGTCGCGTTGGCGGTCGTTTCCCTGATGATGATCCTGCTGCTGAGATCCTTGCCGCTGGGGATGATGGCGGTTGTTCCAAACCTGTTGCCCATCATCGTCGGCCTCGGTGCAATGACACTTGCCGACATTGCGTTCAACCCGGCGACTGTGATGATCGCCGCGGTGGCCCTCGGCATCGTCGTGGACGATACGGTGCACATGATGACCGTGTTTGATCGCGAAGTCCGAGCGGGTCAGCAAACACCCGACGCGATTCGGACGACCATCATGGAAGTCGGCCGCCCGGTTTTCGTTACGAGCGTTTTGCTGGCCGCCGGCTTTGCGCTACTTGTGTTCGGCAGCTTCCTGCCGAGCCGTCAGATTGGCGGCGTTATCGCGGTCATCGTCATCGCGGCGCTGGCGACGGATCTCGTCGTACTGCCGGCCATCCTCAGGGAAACGTTTTCGACCAGTCGCACAGACGGCTGAGCGGCGTTGGCTTGATGTCGCCGAGCCGCATGCCGCGCTGGATTAGCGACTGCGAGTAAATCTCGTATGCGCGCTCCGCGACTTCGACGACGCGAACAGTCCGGAGCTGACCCAGGCGCACGCAAAGTTCATAGTGCGGGTTGCGGCAAAGCTCGAGTTCGAGTTGATCGGCCAGTTCTTTTGGCGCGGTACTCCTGCACTGCAGGTATAGCGAGTAGCCCGGTGGATTGCCCGGCATGTCCATGGCAAGCATCGCGAACAGTGGAGCCAGGTCGAACTTGTCGAACACTGTCTCGAGGCATTTCGCGACAAAAGTCTCGTCCAGTTTCTCTCCGAAATGGTCCGAGATGTTGTCTTCTTTGCCCATGAAACAAAGACTGGGAACATCACGCAAGAAGCCGGTAACTTCGACGCGGTCCTGCAAGCGGTAGCGGTAGAGTCCGCCGCCTGTCGTGACGACGATTGAATAGCTGTTCGCCTTGCTGCAAAGACCAGCTCGGATGCACGACGTCGTGCTCGTCCATAAACTCGAAAAAGTGACTGCGTATGGCCAGCGGCCGGTGCCCGCCAAAAGGCAGTGTTGCGAAAGCTTCGGTCGCGACAAGTCCTTTCGGTTGTACGGCGACGCGCGGGAAAGAAGAGCGAATATCCTCGAGGGGTCCTGCAGCGTGGGCGTCGCCCCAGCAACTGATCAAGCGCAATGATGGCCAGATGGCGCTGGGGTCATCGGGTCCCAGGCGATCGAGTTCGCGGGCCCGGGCAGGGTCCGCGCTGATCTGCAATTGGGGTTCCGAAAGTTCGAGCCCGGCATGCAGGTCCTCGAGCAGGCTCGACCAATGGCGGCGAAGGTGCGCGAGCAACAGCAGCAGGTAAGACGGGTGCCATACCGATACAAGCCTGAGGTCCGGGCAGCGGAGCAGCAGCAGCAGCGTGACTCGCCGGAAGCTCTCCATGTCACAGATCTTCTTGAGCTCGGGCCGCGTCACGAGCGTCAGGTTGACAAGTCGTTGCGCCAGGCCGCCGAGGTAGGCGCTGTCGTCGTCAAAACCAACCGGTACCCGGGTCTGGGCGCGTTCCTGCTTTGGCGGCTGCGGCGTCAGGCTCCAGTAAGCGCGGCCGCCCAGTAGCCCGGGCGATTCGATGAAGTTCTGCGCCATCCAGGCGGCAACGGCCCTGCGATACTCGGCCTGCAACGTCCTGGTATAGGGCACCCATTTCTCGGGTCCCGACGAACCACTCGACGGCTCGAGCATGTCGACTTTTTCGGACGTCAGAACGTTGTCTTCCCCGTGTGCTATGCGCTCGATCCAGGGCTGGAAATCGTCGTAAGTCCCGATCGGGACCCGCGCACTGTAGTCTTCCCACGAACTCAGCCGAGAGAAATCGTGAGCCCGGCCGAACTCCGTTGCCGCGTTGCGAGAAAGGTACGTGTTCAAAAGACGGCGTTGCACGGCCTCGACGTTGGATGCGGCGCGACGAAAACGACGCCACTCGGGAATGCTGGCAGCCAGCCAGCTGACGTTGGCGAACGACAGCGCCCGCGTTCACGACTCGACGAGTTCAGGATAGAGCTTGCGGCCGCGGGCCCACATCCTGCGCCCGAGGCGCGTCAACCTGTCCTCGCTCAGGACCGAGAAACACACGAGTTCGTCACCCTGTTCATGCTCCGGATTGCGTTCGGCGAAAAACGCAATGTGCGGGTCGGCCAGCCGGTTTTCCGGTATGCCGCGATACTCTTCCCTTAATACGGGCGGAGCTTCGAGATGCACGATGCCTGTCTCCGGATCGTAGCGGTCGCCGAAGCGATCGCGCGCCACCGCGTGCATGATTGACTGGACATCGGCCGGCGTGGGGCGGTCGTAGCGTGGGAAGTAATAGTCGCTGTAGACGGGCAGGAAGCGATAGGTGCGATAGCCCGAGACGAGCAGGAACCAGTACACGCGTTCTTTCTTGTGCAGGCGCCGCAGGTAGTCGATAGCGCCCATCCAGTAATAACTCAACGCCGAGTCACCCCAGGTGTCGTTGCTGACGACCGTGTCGCCCGAGTAGACAACGGTCAGGTCTTTACCATCGATCGTGACGTCGTAGAAATGCATGCAAGAGAAACCGCCCAGCGAATCGTCGTCGCGACGCAGCAGCAATACCCAGTTTTTTTCTTCGAGGTCGCTGATGAATTGTTCATACGACACCTGCTCGAACTGGGTTGAAAACAGCTCATACATCGAGCGTCGCGTGTCTTCGCCAACGTCGCTCCGCTTTACGACCGTACCTTTCACAGAATCGCCATCTCCGGGTGTGGCATGCGGCCGTCAAGTTCGGCCGCGGCCGCCGCGCCGTCTTCCCAATAAACCACATAAATCATGCTGACGTAACTGTGGCAGGGAAACCGCTTCCGTACGACTGTGGCCAGCGGGTTTCTCTCGGCAAACGCGATCATGACGTAGTCGATGCCACGTCGCAGTGCCTGACGGCTCGCGGCCGAGATGAGTGCGACCAGCGCTTCGTCATCATCCGGCGCGACGGCCACATGCGAGAGAAACGCACTCTCGAGGCGCGCTCCGGGTGCGGGCAGGCGTGGCCGACCCATGAGTGGCGCAACGAGGTTGAAGAACGGCCGGGCCCGGGCGAGCCGCTTCGCGTAGCCGGAAACAACGGTCTGCTTGAACGAACGCTGGTCCCACAGTGCGAGGCAGCCGGCAAGCTCGTCTCCTTTGCGATAGACAAAAAAATCCTCCAGCTCAAGGTCCCTGCATCGGTCCGGCGACCTCAGCGTGTCCTCGGTCCAGGCCGGGTGAAACTGGTGCTTTCGACCCTGCCGCGCAAGCAAACCGGCTATTTCGGCGTAATCGTGGCCACGCTCGACTTTTTTCGTGGAGCGTCTCGCGGCGAGGCGTGCCGGTATCGTGAACGTGATCATGGTTTCGAGGGGCTCGTAAGTGGGCATGTCAGCCAGCTTCCGTTCGAGCAGCCGGCGCGTCGTCGTGTTGTCCGCGATGATGGTGGTCAGGTAGAACGGCGTACTGCCGGCGTCGTGGAAGCGCCGCAATGCCCTGTAAGAGTGCAGCAGCAGGTGACGGCGCTGTTTGAGGCCACCGTGGATGCGAAATTCGCCGAGATAGCCGAGGCGCCGCACCGTGCCGTTGATCCAGGCGTCCAGCTCGAAGCGTGCGCCCGCGCCGAGGAACGTGCGGCCGTTGTCGCCGTAACCCATGATCAACTCGTACTTGTCGCCTGAGATTGCGGCGGCGTGAAACGCGTTTGGCTCGCGCTCGAGGGCGACCTGGATGTTGCCGTGCAGCGGATTGTCCCTGAGCAGCGCTCTGAGTTCCGGCTCGTTCTCTGCATCAGCCAGCAGGAACTTGAGTTCGGACGTCTTGCTCACAGTTTCGTCAAACGTGTCCGTGCAATGGCGTCAGCTGACCGGACCACCCCTCATCACCAAGCGGCAGGTCGTTACGCTGATACACTTCGCGGCGCATCATGAAGTTGATCAGCGGGAAATGGCGGGCCATGAAGAAGTTCGAGCGGTTAACAGGATCCGCGAATCGTCGCAGCATGTTGGGTACCGAGTAAAACTCGGCACGGGCATCGATGCAGAGTTGCTGCAGTTCTTCGGGCTCGAGTAACGCCGGCTTGAACGGGATCTTGTTGTAAGAGTAGGTCGGGTCCATCCACCAGGCATCGTAAAGCAGCTGGCCGTTGTCCTTGAGCCGTTGGTACAGCGGCGTGCCGGGAAACGGCGTCAGGTGATTGAACGCAGCCATGTAGAACTTGTGCTTGTTGGCGAACTCGACCGTATGTTCGAAGGTCTCCGCTGTGTCGCGGTCGTAGCCGAATACAAAAGTGGCATAGAGGCGGATATTGTATTTGCGCAGGTTTGCGAGCGCGACGTCGTAGCCGCCACCCATCGTGTTGAATTTCTTCTTCATTAAGCGCAGCGTTTCGCGTTCGAGACTCTCGAAGCCAATCAGCAAGCCTTCGCAGCCACTCCTTGAAATCAGGTCAAGAAACTCCTCGTCGTGCGCGGCGTTGATGCTGGCCTGTGACACCCAGCGAATCTTGTGCTTTGCCAGCTGGCGGTACAGTTCCTTTGCTTCATCGAAGTTCGACGTGATGTTGTCGTCAACGAAGAAGTAGAAGCTGCCGCGTTTTCGTGTGCGCTGCACTTCGTCGAGGATATGTTCGACCGGGCGCCGCGTCTGAGTCGCATTGAAATAACTTTGCACGGCGCAGAATTCGCAACGGAAATGGCAGCCACGGCCGGCTTCGATAAGCGTGATCGGCAGATAGCGTTTGCCTTCGAAGATACCGCGATCGAGGCGCGTCAGAGCAAGGTCGGGCCGCTGTGGCTGTCGATAGAACTGTTGCAGCGTGTCGTGACGCGCGTCGTCGAGGACGGCCTGCCATTGCCCTTCAGCCTCACCGATGATCACGGCATCGGCATACAGCGACGCTTCATCGGGACAAAGCGTCGCGTGGAAGCCGCCCAGCACGACCGCGACGCCGCGTTGCCGGTACTCGGTTGCTATCTGGTACGCGCGTCTCGCGGTGTAGGTTTCAATGCTGATCGCTACGAGGTCGGTGGCCTCGTCAAACGGAATGTCTTCCAGCCTGTCGTCGTAGAAACGGACATCGACGTTTTCGGGCGTCAGTCCCGCCAGCACGGCCGGTGCGAGCGGCTCCATTTGCCAGCTACGGATGTAATTCCTGTCGCCCGCCCAACGACCGACGCAAGGATGGATAAGCGTCAGCCGAAAATTTTTTGCAACCGTGTTCACAGGCTCTTCTGCGCACGTAAACGGGGAGGGTCCGGATTCAGCAGTCGCCAGTCACAGGTGTAAAACTGGTCCAGGCGATTGGCATAAAAGCGATAGCCGAAGTTGGCGCCGAGATAGAGCAGCTTGGAAATCGGCGTGTATCGCATGCGTCGTGCGATCGATCCATAGCTGTAAACGTCGCGCCAGACTTTCGCGCTGCCTTGTTCGAGCTCTTTAACGGACATCTGTTTCGGCTGGAATACGACGTGCTGGCCGTCGTAAAGCTCCCAGTCCTTGGTAAACACGCGTCCTTCGCCGTCGAGGCGTTCGTGCAGCGCTGTGCCCGGGAACGGCGTCAAAATCGCGAAGCGCGGCAGGTCGATGCCGGTGTCGATGACGAACTGCTTCGTTTCTTCGAAAACATCGGTCGTATCGCCGTCGAGGCCGAATACGAAAGTACCGTTGATCGCTATGCCGTGTTCATGGAAACGCCGTATCCATTCCGCATAGTTGTCGGGCGTATTGAAGCCCTTGTGAATGTCCTTGAGCGCCGAATGGGATATCGATTCGAAGCCGACGAGCAAACCCATGCAGCCGCTGCGTGCACACAAGTCCAGCAGTTGCTCATCGCGTGCCAGGAGGCTCGTGGCGAGGCCGCCCCACTTGATTCCCAAGGGGATCATTGCCTCGAACAGCTCTGCGGCATACGCAGGGTCGGCCACCAGGTTCAGATCGATGAATATGGCGCGTTTCGCGCCCGTCGAACGAATTTCGTCGACGACTTCCGCAACCGGTTTCTGATACGGCTTTCGCCCCCAGGCGAACGGCACGACGCAAAAATCGCAGCGATGCACGCATCCCCGGGTCGCCTCGAACACGTGGGTCTTTGCGTAGCGCCCGGCGTTGATCAAATCCCGCTTCGGACGCGGCCGGCCGGCAAGACTCAGGTCGGGAGACTGATCGTAACGCGCTTTGATAGCGCCGCTGACGACATCGCGCAACAATTCAGGCCACGTGTCCTCGGCGTAGCCGACGACGATGGCGTCGGCATGTGGCGCCGCATCGTCCGGCACGAGCGTGACATGAGGGCCGCCAAGTACGACCGTGACGCCGCGTGCGCGAAAGTTTTTTGCGAGTTCGTAAGAGCGTTTGGCATTACCCGTAATGACGGTGATGCCGACAAGGTCGACATCGAGATCCTCGGGTATGTCCTCGATGCCTTCGTCAAACATCTGCAGTTCGTGTTCGACGTCTTCAGGTACGAGCGCGGCGAGCGTCGGTAGCGTTAGCGGGGGATAACGCAGGGACTTTTTGAAGATACCGCCACGATGACGGTACAGCGGTCCTTTCGGCGACAGCAAAGCAATTCTAAGCATTCCACTGATACCTGTTAGTATTGGTACAGTCGCTTCAGTATAGCAGCGGAAGAACAGTGAGAATCACTTTCATTCGACCGAACATGTACGACGATCGTTCGTCTGATGCGATGGAACCGCTGTGTTTTGCAATCCTGAAATCGCTGACCTCGGACAAGCACGATGTGCGCTTTTATGACGAGCGCCTGGAGCCGATTCCGTTCGACGAACCCACCGATCTCGTGGCGCTGACGGTCGAAACCTACACGGCGCGTCGCGCCTACCAGATTGCGGATCGATATCGACTCATGGGTATTCCCGTCGTGATGGGCGGTTATCACCCGACGTTCCTGCCCGAAGAAACGCTGCAGCATGCTGACGCGATCGTGAAAGGCGATGCTGAGGGTGTTTGGGCGCAGGTGCTCTGCGACGCAGAATCCGCTTCGCTGCAGCCCATCTATGAAAGCCCCGAATTTCCTGATCTTGCCGGCCAGATGCCGGACCGCTCGATCTTCGAAGGGCAAGAAGTACGCACCGATGGGACTCGTGCAATACGGCCGCGGCTGCAAGTTCAACTGTTCTTTTTGCTCGATACGCGCTTTTTACGGCAACAATTTGAGGCAACGGCCTGTCGATGACGTTGTCGAGGACATCCGGCGTTCCGGTCGGCACCATATATTCATCGTCGATGACAACCTGTTCGTCAATGCAGAAAAGGCGCGTGAGTTATTCGAAGCGCTCATACCGTTGAACGTCACCTGGTCGTGCCAGGTGTCCATCGACATAGCGCGAGATGCAGACCTTGTCAGGTTGATGGCACGAAGTGGTTGCATCAGCGCATTGATTGGCTTCGAGTCACTCGACCCCGAGAGCCTCAGGGAAATCAAGAAGGGCTGGAACGTCAAGTGGCAATCGTATGACGATGCCGTCGATGTTTTTCGGCAGGCGGGAATCATGTTGTACGGCACGTTCGTCTTCGGCTGCGACAACGACACGGTCGAGTCATTTGACAGGTCCGTCGAATTTGCGACGCGCAACAAGTTCATGCTGGCCAATTTCAATCCGCTGACGCCGACGCCGGGCGCGCCGCTGTTCGAGCGTATGCAGCGGGAAGGCCGCCTGTTGCATGAACGTTGGTGGCTGGACGACGACTTCAGTTACGGCGATGCGACGATGTTGCCGAAAAACATGACGCCCACGCAGCTGACGGAAGGCTGTTTCGCGGCGCGCAGAAAATTCAACCAAGCGAAGTCGATCATGTATCGCCTGTTTGATTCTCATTCGAACTTTCGTTCGCCGTACCGGGCCGGCTATATACATGTTGGCAAACCTGATCTCGAGGCGCGAGATTTACAGCAAGCAGAGCCGACATCTGGGGTCGGCGCCGGAGGATCGCCTCACGGAGCGTGCGGCGTGAAAGTTACGTTTCTTCGCCCGAATATCGGCCGCCTCGCGAACGGGCCATACATCGACGAAGGCCGCATGGAGCCTCTGACGCTCGGGGTCGTAGCCGCGTACACGCCCGCCGACGTCGAATGCGTGCTTTACGACGATCGCATGGAAGACATTCCGTTTGACGAACCGACGGATCTCGCCGCGATAACCGTCGAACTCTACAACGCACGCCGTTCATACGAGATCGCGGCCGAATACCGCAAGCGCGGCGTGCCCGTGGTTATGGGCGGGTTCCAACCGACGCTCGTGCCTGATGAATGCCTCGAACACGCCGATGCGATCGTGACCGACGATGCCGAGACGATCTGGCCAACAGTCGTTAACGATGCCCGCAACGGTCAGCTTGCAGCGCATTTACCGCGGAGGAACGGATTATCCTCAACCGGGTGGCGTGCAACCACGCCGCGACCTGTTCAAAGGCAAAGGCTACTTGCCTATAAGCCTCGTGCAATACGGCAGGGGCTGTCGCTTTGCCTGCGATTTTTGCTGCCATCACAACGTTTTTCAAACGTACCCAGGTTGTGCGACCGGTAGAGGACGTGATTGCCGAGATCAATGGCCAGGATCGGAAGCTCATCTTTTTTGTCGACGACAACCTGGTCTCGGACCATGAGGCTGCGAAACAGCTGATGCGTGCACTGATACCGCTGAAGATTCGCTGGGTATCGCAGGGCTCGATCGATATGACCGAGGACCCCGAACTCATGGAGCTCATTGAAGCGAGCGGTTGCCAGGGGTTTGTTATCGGTTTCGAGTCTGTGCAGCCGGCGAGCATCCGTGGCATGCGCAAGGCCTCCAACCTGAGCAAGAAGTTCAAGGGTTGGGACCTTTACGCGAGACAGGTTGAAATCCTGAGAAAACACCACCTGCAGACCTGGGCCGCGTTCACATTGGGTCACGACAACGATACGGTCGAGTCCATTGACGCGACGTTTCACTTTGCCGAGGAAAACAGGTTCTGTTTCGCAGCCTTCAATATCCTGATGCCGTACCCGAGTACGCCGCTTTACGATCGTCTCAAAGCGGAGGGGCGGCTTTTGTGGGACGGTAAATGGTGGCTGCATCCCGACTACCGCTTCAACCACGCCGCGTTCATACCGAAAAACATGACGCCCGATGAACTGACCGAGGCCGTGTGGCAATGTCGCGATCGCTGGAACTCGCCCAAATCCATACTGAAACGGATATGGGACTTTCGGACTCATCTGAACTCGCCGTACCGGCTTGGCACCTACCTGGTCTACAACAAGCTATATGCTCATGAAACCTTAACGAAGCACGGTATGTTTTTCGGTAATCACCACGACAGTGTAATGCCGGAGCGCAAGGCGAGCTGACAATGAGGAGCTTCTACAACATCTACCAGTTTGTGGCGCCGCTGCTGTTTTTTCCGCTTGCTTACTGGTTGTGGTGGGAGCGCTTTGAACACAGGCATGACGTCACGTTGCTGGTCATGTTCGTGCCCGTCGTTTCGTACTACGTGTTCGTCCTGGTCGGCGTCCTGAAACTGAAGCTCTGGCGCATGAACACGCGACCCACCATTGGCGGCGTGCGGCCACACCACGGTTTTGTCATCGCGACGGCATCGGCACTGTTCTTTTATATCTGCCTGCGCATGGTTCCGGTTGATCACACGGGATTCTTAAGCGTGCTGACAGCGATGTTTCTCGGGGCGTCGGTCTTCGGCTTCTGGAACTGGTGGTACGAGACCTACGCCATCAAGTCCGGCTTCATTTCCATCTATACGAAGCGAGCCGCCGAAGGCGCGACGGCGGAAGAAGCCGTGACCGACTATGCGCCCATCTTTTTCGGCAGCATGGGCGGCTGTTACGGCGGCTTCGTGAAAACGGCAGAAAACCTGCTAATGCCGGAGCACAGCCTGGCGCTGTACTGGTCGATCGCGATACTGGGCGGCCTGTCAATGATCGTCGTGCCCGTCGGGCTTTACCTGCTGGCGCATAAACACCGCCACGGCGAGTCGGGACTGAAGACCTACGTCGATGTCATCGAGCGCGAAAAGGGCGCATAATCAGGTTTCGAGGAGGACGCCATGAATTCCAAAATAACGGGCGTGCTGCAGGCTTTCCTGTGGTTCATATGCGCCTTTCATGTCATCGTCGGGCTCGGACTCAACATCTCGCCGGCATTCCCCCAGGTCATGGCAGGATATTACGGAGCACAGGTTAACTGGACTCCGGAACTGCTGTATCTCGTCAAGCCTATTGGCGCATTCATGCTCGCGCTGGGCGTAATGGCAGGGGCCGCTGCACGCGATCCGCTGGGTCATCGCTCGATCGTCTATGGCTTCGTCGTGTTATTCACGTTGCGAGGTTTGCAGCGACTGGTATCCCAGGAACAGATCGCGACAGCCCTGAGCATCGAAAGCGGGCGCAACATCGGCAATGCCGTGTTCTTCCTGCTGATGGCGGCTGCCCTCCTGTGGTTATTCCGCGCGGCGAGTAAGTCAGCCGGATCTGCCGCCTGAGTTTGGACAAACAGGCGTACCTGTTTGTACTTGTGGTCGGGCAGCTGTTGCTGCTCGCGCTGGACCTCGGGGAGCGTTACCGGACCCGGCATACCCGAACCCAGAGGCTAAGACCGGCCGCGCTGTTGTTCCTTGTGGGCACGATAATCGTGTACGGAGGGATGCAGTTCGGTGGCCTGGCATTGGTTCCGAATGCGGAGCAAGTACTGGTCACGTCCCAGGCGTTCATCGATGAAGCGCTGGGGCGGGGCACCGGTGCGGGTCTCGATATGTGGGTCATCGTGCTTGTCGGGATCGCGAGTTTCTACTTTGCGGGACTCGGTGACTATTTGTTTCATCGATTCGTCAGCCACAGCCGGCCCATGTGGTTTTCTCACGAGAATCACCACCTGACGACTGACGTGTCCGTCTATATGCCCGGTCTTTCCGTCCGCCCGTTTGCGGTCATCGTCGTTTTCCCGACGATGGTAATCACGATATTTTCGGTGCAACTCGCGTTAGGACTTTCCGGCCACAACGGCTGGAACCTGATGCCCGTGCTGTACTCGATCGTAATCGTGCAAACGAGCATTCTCGGTATTACTCACTCCGCTTTCCTTAGGCGACACTGGTGGCTGCACGATATGCTGCGTCCTCTTGGTATTGCGACGCCGCAGGAACACTGGTTGCACCACACAGGCGGATCTCGAGTGCAACTATGGAAACTTCATAACGCTGTGGGACCGGGTTATTCGGAACCTACGTGGATCCGCGCAGCGTCGACTTTGGTGAGCACAGGGCGGGTCTTGCCTATGACCAGGATTTCCTGGGGGCTATAACGCTGGGTAAGTTGAAGTTGCCGGAGAAAATGCGGCGACGTTTTCAGCTGGAGAACTTCTGCTATCTAGAGGCAGCGGATTCGAATAGCTGACATTCTTGATAACAAAACATAACTAGTAGGAGTGAATCCATTGACCGCATCCATTAATACCCTGGTTCGAGTGCTTCGGTGCGCGTCCCTTGGCGTAATCCTGTTTGGCCAATCAACGATCGCCATAGCCCAGGCACCCATCATTCAGCCAGGCCCGCCGGGTGACCCGTCGAGTGAGCTCAGCGCCGAAGAGGCGATCAAGATTGCCAATACGAGTTACTCGCCGGCCGACGCACAGTTCATGCGCGACATGATCCCGCACCATCACCAGGCCCTGCAGATGGCCGCACTGGTGGCCGATCGCACCAACCGGCCGGAGCTGATCGACGTGGCCGGGCGCATCAACGCCTCGCAGGGCGACGAGATCGGGTTCATGCAACAGTGGTTGCGCGAGCGCGGCGAGCGCGTACCGGACCCGACCGCACACGACGCGATGCACACGCACCACACGATGGCCGGCATGGCGACACCCGAACAGATGGCGGAGCTCGCCGCGTCCGAAGGCACGGCTTTCGACCGGCTGTTCCTGACCTTGATGATTACCCATCACGATGGCGCCGTGAAGATGGTCGAGGAGCTGCTCGAACAGCCGGGTTCGGCGTACGACCCGGTGCTGTTCGAGTTCACGAACGACATCACCAACGATCAGACCACCGAGATCGAGCGCATGAATGCTCTGCTGGTCGGGCTTTCATCAGACCCGCGCGCAGGATTGAAGGCCGGCCTCAATGACGCGGGCCAGGCATTGCTAAACCTCGAGCTCGTTGCTTCGCTGCCGAAATCCGCGGGCTTCGTTGATCCGCGCAACCCGGCCGAGCTGCCGCCAAAGCGCTTGCAGGCGGACAAAGACAAGGAAAAAGCCGACACGCCGGCCAAAGACGGCGAGGATGCAGACGAGGAGGAAGACGAAGACGAACCGCGCGCGCCCCTGCTGAGTTTCTCCAACACCGACATGGCCTTTGCCGGCGACGTATTGGTGGCCGGCAGTTACCACGGCTTCAACATTTATCGACTACTCGAAGACGAGCAGCCGAAGCTCTTGAGCTCTGTGGTTTGCCCGGGTGGGCAAGGCGACGTATCTATCGTCGGTGACCTGCTGATTATGTCGGTGCAAGAGACCCGCGCGCGCCTCGATTGCGGGCTCGAAGGCGTCATTGAGGACGTCAGTACCGATCGCTTCCGCGGTATTCGCATCTTCGACATCAGCGACCTGACAAGGCCGGTGCAGGTGGGCGCGGTTCAGACCTGTCGCGGTTCGCACACGCATTCGGTTGTCTCGGGTCCGGGCGAGGACGGCAAGATCATCGTCTACAACTCCGGCACCTCGTCCGTACGCGACGAGGAGGAGATGGCCGGCTGTATCGACGAGTCGCCGGGTGACAAACGAACGGCGCTGTTTCGCATCGACGTCATCGAGATCCCGGTCGACGAGCCAGCCAGGGCGCGCATCGTCGACAGCCCCGCCGTGTTCGCCGATCCCGACGAAGGCATCCTGGCCGGCCTGTGGAAAGGTGGCGATCACGGCGACGAAACGCAGGAAACCAATCGGACCGATCACTGCCACGACATTACCGTGTTTCCGGAAAGCAAGATTGCCGCCGGCGCATGCTCGGGCAACGGCATCGTGTTCGATATTTCCGACCCGCTGAATCCGCAGCGCATCGACGAGGTCGTCGACACGGGCTTTGCCTACTGGCACTCGGCGACGTTCAACAACGACGGCACCAAGGTGCTGTTCACTGACGAGTGGGGCGGCGGTACACGACCGCGCTGCCGCGCTTACGACCCGCTGACGTGGGGCGCGAATGCCATCTACGACATCGTCGACGGACAGCTCGAGTTTCGCAGCTATTTCAAGATGCCGGCACCGCAGGTCGAGCAGGAAAACTGCGTCGCGCACAACGGCTCAATCATTCCCGTGCCTGGTCGCGATATTTTCGTTCAAGCCTGGTACCAGGGCGGTATTTCGGTGATCGATTTCACCGACTCAGCCAAGCCGGTCGAGATCGCTTACTTCGACCGCGGTCCGATCGATGCCGAGGACCTGGTGACCGGCGGTTTCTGGTCGGCGTATTGGTACGGCGGCCGGATCTACGGCACCGAGATCGTGCGCGGACTGGACGTGCTCGCTCTGTTACCGAGCGAACACTTGTCGGCAAACGAAATCGCGGCCGCAGCTGTGGCCAATCAGGGCGGCGTGTTCAATCCGCAGCAACAGTTCCGCGTCGACTGGCCAGACGAGCCGGTCGTGGCCCGGGCTTATGTTGATCAGCTCGAGCGCAGCAAGGCGTTGTCAGCAACGTTTGTGGCCGACGTACGCACGGCGCTGGAGCCGCGCCGACTCGCAGCTGCAAAAAGGCGCGCGCGACAAAAGCCTGGCCGCCAAGCTGAAATCGCTGGCAAAAGACGTGAAAAAGGGGAGCGGCGACGCCACCACGATGAAACGGCGGGCGGCATTAGCGGAAACGCTGAACGGGATAGCGAACAGGTTGCGGTAACGCGTTGCCGCGCCCGACAGCCAAAGAGCCATGCAAGGGGTCGGATCCAATTATTGCATAAAGGTGTCAGATCTATTCATAAAGGTGTCCATAAAGGTGTCAGATCTATTTGTTGTGTGATTCTGTCGTTTTGTTGGGTGCCAGGAAGACCATTGGCGACCAGAATGAGCGTCCCTGAAGCTGATCCGATAGCAAACCATGGCCCGGTATCCGCGGCTTCTCTTACCAGACATGCCTCTTCAATCCAGAGAAATCGGGTAACCGGCTCAGCGGAATTTCAAAAACAATTCGCAGAGCGGACAGGACGGCGTATTTCTACAAGGGCCCAGGGCAGACCCCCAAAAACGTTACAAAAATAAATCTGACACCTTTCTCCAAAAATAAATCTGACACCTTTCTCAGACACCTTTCTCGACATTTCTCGTTCCTTTCTCAGACACCTTTCTCAAAAAAAAGGCCGCGGCGCATCGCGCCGCGGCCTTCCCGAACACCGGGAGTTGTTACGGTGCTGGCGGCGGGCCATCGACGAGCACCTCTCCGGCTTCGAAGCAGGCTGCGCCTGTGGAGCCGAATAACTCGACCGCCATGTTATCAGCGAGGTCAGAGAAGGCACCTGTCGTTACCGCGGAGGCGGCCGTGTCGACAAACAGGATGTCCGCGCCGTCGACGACGCAGACCGGCGTCGTGCTCGAATCGGCCAGCGTCAGATCGAACGTGCCGCCCGTCGACGGATCCGCGTCGGCGACGAGCGTGCCCGCGGCGATGGTGCCGCCGAGTTCCTCATCATCCTCGTTCGTGATCAACACGAGTGCGGCACGGATGACGTCAGGCGTACCCGCTGTCGCGACACCCTCGATCTCGATATCGGTGCCGACGGTAATCGAACCGCCGTCGACTTCGGCCGGTGGCACCATGTTCATGTCGAAGAATTTGGTACCAGTCTGCAGCTCGACAGAATAGTCGGTGCCGTCGTCAGCTACGAACAGGAACTGGCCGGCATCCGGCGCGCTGACTACGCTGCCCCGGATTTGTGCTGCGTTACCGCCAATCTCGATGATAAACGCAAACAGTTCGGGGTCGATGCGGCCATTGTCGGCAGCCGAGTCGTACATGTAACGACCGATTACGACGACCTCGTTCGTTTCCATCAGTGTGCTGAGATCGGTATCTGCGCCCATATTGTCGAAAATGCTGGTGTCGCTGTTCGTGTTTACGTCGATGCAGCTGTCCGGTGTCTCGAGATCGCAGAGTCGAAAACTGCCTGCCGGGTCCGTATAGACTTCCGCAACGGTGCCCTCGATGCGTGCGAGCTTGTATGGGAGGCCGCCCTCGATGTCACCGTTGTAGAATCTGGTCTTGACGACGGGCCGGAAGTTCACGCGCATGCTGTTGCCGGCTCTCGTGATCTTGAAAGCCTTGTTTGCTTCCATGTCGAGTTCGATGAGCAGCGTGCGGCCCGGCAGCACGGGGATGCCGCTCGGGTCGAGCAGGTCGATCTTCCCGTTCGCCGGCAGCGACGGGAAGATTGACGATCCACCATCCATCGGGACCAGTTCCAGGTTGTCGATGTAAAGGCGGAGCTTGGTGTAAACACCCGCAGGTACTTCACCGAAGATGATCGGCTCGCTGAAGTTCTCGAGTTTGAGCAGGTCGATCGACTTGTCCATCGACTCGCCGCCGGTGAACAGCACATGCTGCCCGTCGAGGCTTTCGCCGCCGATCAGTACGGCTTCGATGACATGGAACTTGATCTCGCTGAACTCGTCAGTGGCCTTATCGGTAAAGAGCAGACCGACGGTACCTGTTGTTGCTACGGCGGGCGGATTCTGGGACGTCGGCGTATCGCTCGTCGATGCACCCCCACCGCAAGCACCCACGACGAGAGCCGTTGCCAGCAACAGTGCCGGCATCCTGCCGCGATGCAAACGAATTGAGACGCTCATTATTTCCTCCTGACTTGAGTTGTAAACCCTTCGCGAGACTTGCTGTTATTGATATATCGATCACGTATTTTTTTGGTACAAAATCTAATGTATCACTGCGGCTCTGGACCGCAACCGTCGCGGATTGCAGACATTGACATAACGCGGAGTATTAAAGACTGCAGCGCTTGAATCTCAACGACACAGGTATAGCCAGTCTGCGCGGCGTCCTCTCGCTCGGCGATCTTGAAATACTGCGAGTCCTCGGCAATGATGCCCTGACCTGTGAGAGCATTGCAGCGGCGGTTCGGGAATACGGGGAGTCGGGTGTCGAGACCGACCGCGACTGCGCCACGCCATAGATTCTTCGGCTGCGATTACCTGCCCGCCTACTCCTGCAGGCCTCGCTGCTTCTGCCCGAACAGGTTGCCTTCCAGTCAGTAACCCAAGCTCCTGATAGATAAGCATATTATTTCAAAACCTCCCGTGTTGTTGTAGGCAACGGCGAATTGATGGGCGGCCGGTCTTTTTGACATAATCCGCAAAATGCCGATCCTGTGTATGCAGCTAAATGAAGGGCTTGGAGATATACTCGGGTGACGCTTCACAAACCGCGTCAAGCATGACCGGCGCGGTAATAAGATTTGAAGAGCGTGTATGTTGGAAGAAAGCAGTTGGATCGGGGGGCATGCGTTCGGTTGCCGGTGTCGGCAACGCTGTAACAGCCCCGTCCTATTGCGCAGGTGCACTCCGCCAATTATGAGTGAACTACTAAACAGCGCTCTGCATCAAACCGAATAAGAAACAAGAAAAACGGGTGCCATCGCACATATCGGTGCGGATGGTCAGCAGCCAACGAAAAGAGCGAAGTATCGGGTATGGGTGAGTCGAAGGGTGGAATAATGAGTGCACGTGGTATCAATGTCGTAATTGTTTTCTTGCTCGGTTCGCTGCTTCTTTCCGGACCCGCCCTCGCCCAGGGCGACCCCACCAGTAACGTTAACCTGATCGGCATGACACCTGACCCTGCCGATATTCCGGATATCGGCTATCGGCAGCAGAACGAGCCGTCCTGCGCAATTCGTTCGGGTGACTCGGCCTGCATCTTCTGTGCGTACAACGACTATCGCGGCGTTGATTTCCCATTAGGCTCGCCTATTGGGGATTCCTGGCTGGGCGTTTCTCAAAGCTGCGATGCTGGCGCCACATGGCGAAGCCGGATTATGCCCGGCCATCCGGGCGACCTCGACGCCGAATTAATTCCGGCGGCGTTCGCCGCCGACCCGCGTGCCGCAGCGATTCCTGGCATTGGTAATCCCGGCATGGTCATTCTCAACTTCATCGCCGGTTTCCGCGACACCAACGTTGGCGTGCTCGGCATCCAGCATTGGCTCGAGGTGAACAAGGAAGATGCGGATCATAACGAGCCGAGCAGTATCACCTGGTTTGCCGATACCGGCACGTCGGGTCGTTTTATTGACAAGCCGGACATTCTGCCCGTTCTCGACCCGCCCAACCAGCAGGGCACGATCCAACTAGTTACCGAAATGGAGAATACGGACCTCGGGGAGGACGGCGTCATCACCCGGTATTTTCCGACAGGAACACTGTACGTCGCCTACGCCGTTCTTACGGGTTCGAACAGTTTCAAGGTACTGCTGAATACCTCCGCTGACTGGGGTCGCACGTGGAAAAACCAGACATCGAAGCTCTCCGAAGACCAGAACCAGGTTTCAGGAATCTCGCTGACCGCGGTCGACAACAAGGTAATCGCCGTCTGGCGCCGGCTCGGCGATAACAATGACCTGAACTCGATCATGTTTTCGGTGATCACCAACAACGGAAAGAAGGCCACCAAGGCCGAGGTGCTGGCCGACATCTGCGCGTTTGATCAGCCGACTCTTGCGGGAGAGACATTCGATTTGGGCGGTCCGGCACCTGACGGTCCTTTCGTCGCGTTCCGCACGAACGACTTCCCGTGGGTTGCCAACGATGGCGACAATGTTTTTGCCTTCTATTCTGAGCGAAAGAGGAACCCGGACGGTTCCTGCAATGTGCTCGGCAGGCCCCGGATAGTTATGAAGTACTCGACCGACGCTGGCCAGACTTGGCAGGGGCAACCCGGTACGGATTTGCCTATCACACTCGACGAACCTAGCGGCCCGCCGGCTCCGGGAAGCTTCCAGTTCATGCCGACCGCCTTCGGCGCGAACGGTAAGATCCAGGTGGCCTGGTACGACACGCGGCGGGAAATTTTCGGCGGTGCGGGCACACTGTGGCCGTTCGTGACTGATTACGATGTAGGAGGCGCATTGTTCGTACAACGCGCCGTCGACGTGTATACGACCAGCGTCACCCTGACGAGTGGAGGTCTGGACATTCCGCCGCCGATTCGTATTTCCCAATACAGTGCCCAACTGGCGGAAGACGAATTCGGCAATCTCTTCTCTTTCGATACCGAGGCTAATTTGGGTAACAAGAAACTGTTCGGCCAGGGGCAAGCTTCGTTTCTTGGAGACTACATCGCGATGGCCGCCCGCCTATTCAGGCCGAGCAGCGTCGAAGGTAAGTTTGAAAGCAATGCGTCACTGCGCCCGACGGAGCTGGGCGGCGAAGACTTTTTTGCCGCCTGGGCTGACAACCGAGATGTTGTAGGAGAGGTAGTCGCACTTACGGACCCGTCGACCTATGGATTCGAGCCCGCAGGAGTTGTGACTGATCTTGATGAAGAAGAGGCAGCGGGCGAGATGCTGGCTGACAGCCGGCCAGCGCCAACGACCGGGCCGCCGCGAGACACAACGAAGACGGCCGAGGGCCTGGACGGCAGCGACAACATTGTTGCTTGTGTACCCGGAGCAGAGAACGAAAGAACACGCGATTCCAATATATACGGTTCGCTGATCAATGACCGTGAACGCCTGTTCGCGCCAACGCCGAGCAAGCCGCTGTCCGGTTTGAAGCGAACGTTCCCCGTATCCCTGACGAATTCGAGCGACGACGATCTAGAGTACGTGCTGCGCATCGACCCGCCAGGCGCTGCGTCATTCCGGCAGCAAACACAGCAAGACAGGGAACCACCGTCGCCTCCCGATACGTTCACTGTACGAGCTCGCTCCACAGAGGCGCGTACGGTATTTGTCGATCCGTTTCAGACAAGCTCCGTTAAGGTTGAGGCGTTACAGGGCGGAGACGTGGTTGCAACCATTGTGTTGGGCGATACCGCCACTTTTTCTGATCCCGAAAATTGTGTCGGCGGTTTCTTGCAGGATGAGTTAGACGATGATGGAAATCCTATTCCGTGCGACGTCGACGAGAATGAGCTGCACAACCTGGAGTTGAAGGAACTGACTCCGGAAGCTGCCGCGTTACTGAATGCGGCTCTATTGAATGCCGCGTTATTGAATGTCGGCGTTTCAGCGACCGAACTTGCTGACGGTGTGAACGCGGCGCTACTGAACGCCGCGCTGTTGAACGCCGATCTTCTGAATGCCAACCTGCTGAATCCGACACTGGTTGCGCTGGCTGAGGAAGGTGGATCGACTGATCCGACCTGTGACGACCCGGAACCGAACTATCCCAGCCTCTGCCCGGGTTATATAGGTGACCCTATTACGGCGGATATCATTAATTTCGCGGTCGATGACGCGGGCGAGACGATCAACGCGGCATTACTCAATGCTGCGCTGTTGAACGCCGCGCTGCTGAACGCGAATCTGCTGAACGCGAACCTGCTGAACGCGAACCTGCTCAACGCTAATTTGCTGAATGCGAATCTGCTGAATGCGAATCTATTGAACGCGAATCTGCTGAACGCGAATTTGCTGAATGCGAACCTGCTGAATGCGAACCTGTTGAATGCAGACCTCTTGAACGCGAACCTCCTGAACGCGAATTTACTCAATGCCAACCTGCTTAACGCAACAATCGAAGAGAATCCTGAAGCCACCATCACTTACGATGACTATACGTACCCGATAACGAACAATGGCAACGTAACAACATCTATTAATGCTGACATTCAGATCAACGCACCCGCCGCCTTGGACGCCGACGGAGAACCCATACTTGATGAAAACGGAGAGCCGATTCAACAAGATATTCTCGGCACGAAGTTGATTGCCTGGACGGCAAACGCCACCCCCACGCGAGTGGATTGCGAGGATCGTGTGCAGCTTGACTCGAGAGTGCAGTCAATCGCTCCGAATCCCGACAATGATCTCAAAGTTGCGGAAATAGAGACACCTTTCGAGGGTGAAGTCACCGCGATTGCGGCGCCGGGAGAAACCGTGTTCTTCACACTGCGAGTCGTTGGTACTCCTGCACAGCTGAGAAACGTTCGCGTCAGCGGGTTTACGGCGTCCGCGCAATCGTCGAATTGCGTGGTTGACAGCAGTCCCGCTGGTTACACCTGCGCAGACAGCCTTAGGGATGACAACGAGAGAATCCTTTTCCAGGATACGGTTCCGCCCACATTAACGATCAACGGCGATAACCCGACCACGGTCGAGGCCGGCATCGAAACCTACGTAGAACTGGGCGCAACGGCCATCGACAATATCGACGGCGATATTTCATCGTCGGTTGAATTAGAAACATTCCCAGGACCGGTTGATTCGAGCACCGTTGCGGACTACTGGGTGGTGTATAACGTATCCGACTCCGCGGGCAATCCAGCTACGCCGGTGACCCGCACCGTCAACGTTGTCGATACGTTCGCTCCGGTGATCACTTTGAACCCTAACGCCGACGGTGAGGTTGACTTCACACTGGAAGCCGGGATCGATACTTACGCCGACCCAGGATTCATTCTGGTAGAAGCGGGTAATCCGTTGACAACAGTTGTGGTCGGCGGCGACACGGTCGATCCGAACATCGTTGGCACCTACACTGTCACGTATATCGCCGACGATGGCATTAATCCGCCGACCGTGGTTTCACGTACTGTGACAGTTCAGGATACGACACCGCCGGCCTTGCCTGCGCTTCCGGACCTAAGCGCCGAGGCGACGTCTACAGATGGCACACCGCAAAGCTGGGCTGACACGGCGACCGATATTGTAGCGGGTGTCGTACCTCTCGTTTGTACGCCCACGTCGGGATCTGCCTTCGACATCGGTGACACGACCGTCAATTGTTCAGCGACCGATGCATTCAGCAACAGCAGCACTGACTCCTTCGTGGTCACCATTACGGATAACACCCCGCCGGTTATCAACCCGGTAAGCCCGCCGACCGGCTTTGATCCGGATTCACCTTACCCGTTTGAACTCGCGGCTAACGATAGTTCGATCAGTGTGACATGGCCGGTTAGTGTTACGGATGCCAATCCAGACCTCGTAATCAGTTGTTCGATTGCTGGCATTCCCCTTGATTTGGATGGTCCGCTCGCGCTTGACGGCGACCAGATTACGGCGACTTTTACCTACGATTTCCCGGTCGGGGACACGCTTGTCAGTTGTTCCGCGGATGATTCAATCAGTCTCCCAACGACATTCGATTTCACGGTCACCGTACTTGACGTCACGTCACCCGCTGCACCCGGTGTCCCGCCAGATGACTTCAGCAGCGTAGAAGCGACTGGCCCCGATGGAGCGACTGTTTCTTGGGCCCCACTGTTCGCGGATGACGCCGTCGACGGCTCGGTTGAGGCGACTTGTGTACCGTCGTCAGGATCAGTCTTTGCGCTTGGCACGACCGCGGTTAGTTGCACTGCGACCGATGATGCCGGGCTGGAAAGCGCAGCCAGCACATTCGATATCACAATTGTAGATACCACCGCGCCGTCACTGAATGGCGTGCCCACGGGGACGATCTTCGTAGCGGCCGGACCGACAGGAACAGCGACACCGGATTATTCGGGAATTAGCGCTACCGATGGTGTCGACCCGGGTCCGACAGTGGTGTGTTTACCGAGCGGACCGCTGCCATTTGGTGAGAACCCAATTACGTGCACCGCCACGGATGCCACCGGTAATTCCGCGTCGGCGTTCTACGTCATTGATGTTATCGATGAAACCGATCCGACGATTACTCTGATCGGCCCGGCGTCACTGACACTGGAAGCCGGCGTCGATGCTTATGTCGAGCAGGGTGCGACAGCGTCCGATAACGTTGATGGTGACCTGACAGATTCCATCGTCATAAGTGGTTCGGTCGACGCGTCTACGGTAGGTACCTACACAATCTACTACGATGTGAGCGATAACCAAGGAAGATCAGCCGTAACGCAAAGTCGCACGGTAGTTGTGCAGGATACGATTGCGCCGGTCATTACCGTACCCGCTTCGCCGCTCTTGATTACGACCGCGACATCACCGGCTGCCGTTACTTTTGGTGTCACCGTTCTTGATGCCGGGGCCCCCGGTACTGTGGCTGAGTGTGTACCTGATTCGGGAAGCGACTTTACCTGGGGTGACACGCCCGTTACGTGTAACGCGACTGACGGTACCAATCCCGCAGACACCGCGACCTTCACTATCAGGGTGCGGTACCTCTACGACGTCAATCTGATTCTGCCGAAGGGCCGTGCGCGTGCGGGCAGCACCATTCCGCTCGACTGGCAGTACATCTACCCGGGTACCGGGTTGCCGATCGACAGCTCGGCATTCATGGTCGGCGTAATCTGGGAGAAAGCGACTGACAGTTCTTGCGAGACTCTGACGCCAGTCTCAACTGACGGTTCCAGTTTCCTGGTCGACGCCGATAGCGGCCAAAGCGACTTCCGCTATTCAGAAAGCAGCGATACCTGGCAGTTCAGCTGGCAGACGCCGAACGCCCTCGGCTGGCACAAGGTGTCGATTGACCCGCCGGGTGGCGACGTCGACGGCGCCTGGGCATGCGTTAGACTAAGGTAGCCAAGGTCATACGTGACAAAATAAAAACGGCCCCAGATGGGGCCGTTTTTCTTATTCGATGCCCGCGCCGCGTGACGCGCATTAATGCATGCTGGTGCCCATGCCCAACTTCTCTCTGGACTTTGTCAACCATGCATCGAGCTGGGCCATGTAGCGCCAGGTCGGTTCGTCGTCTTCCTGGAACATGGCGGTGGCTTCGCCGCGGCGCGAGAGGCAGATCTCAAATTCATCACGCGCCTCGACATAACGCCCTGCCTCAAAATAGGCGCGGCCCAGGTAAAATCGCAGTAACCAGGAGTCGAGAAGCTCAATGCCGGAACGCAGCGCATCCACGGCGTCGGCGTGGCGACCTTCCTGGGTCGCAATGGCTCCAGTAATAACCCGCGAAAATGATCGGGCGCTCGGCTGTAGCTCCTGGCTGAGTTCGTCGGCAATATTTGCAGCATACTCCGTATCGCCCAGCTCCAGGCTGATCAACGCCGCCGGTACCAGCTGACCATTTCCCTGATGCGCTACCAGACCGTTCCGTATCGCTTCACGAGCACCTTCCGCATCGCCGAGCCCGCTGCGTGCTTCGGCTAGCGCGATGTATTTTCGTCCGAGGAGTCGCTTGTTGCCGCTGAGACTGTCGCCGCTGACGCCCACTTCGAGCAACTCAACGGCCTTGGCATAATCACCATTGAATAATGCAATGTCTGCAAGGCCGAGGTTCGCAAACGGCGCGCCACGATCACTGGACTTCGCCATGCTGTCATACGCTTGTTCGGCGCCGGCGATATCAGCGCTCGCAAGCCGCGCCATCGCGATAGGCATCCAGGCTTTCCACAGGCCTGCATCTTCCGCCAGAAGTTCTTCCGCATTTTTTACAGCAGTGTCAAAGTCGCCCGCCAGCATGGCAAACAGGGCGTAGTTGGATTTCACGGTCTTGTTTGTCGGATAAATCGCGAGGCCCTTGGCTGCGGATTCCATCGATTTTTCAAAATCCAGCATGAAGTAATACGCGATTGCAAGGTTGTTGTGACCCGTGTTGTCGGCTGGATATTTGTCGACAAGCGTTTGGTAACTTTCAATAGCCTTTGGATAGTCACCCGCCACGGCAACGTAATAAAGTCCGAGCGTTCGATAGCGTTCGCGCTCGGTCATCGTGTCCATTTCCACCAGCGCTCGTTCCCACAGCGCCGTGGCCTGGTCTACCCGGCCAAGGTAAAAGAGGGCCAAAGCCCAGCCCGAATACGCGCGACCGAAACTGCCGTCGGCAGCGATCGCCTGCTCATAGAAAGGTATGGCTTCGTCGTAGCGTGCGGCTGCTGCAAGATTTTGCGCTTCGGTGTAGTTTTTGACGGCCTCCAACGACGCGGCCGTGAATGTCTCGCCAAGCGGACGATCAGAATCGTCGACCGACTCGTCGCCGAGCTCTTCGCGGATATCGTCTGCCAGGGTGCTCACGGCCGCGAGTACTTCCAGTTTGCCTTTTGCGTCCACCTTGGAGTCGGCAATTACGGTACCGTCCTCCGGATTGATCATGCGGGCCGACAGCTTGTATCCGTCGCCATCGGGAACGACCGACCCGGCCACGACCAGCTTGATTCCCTCACGAATCGCAATCAGTCGCGCACCCGCCTCATCAAGCTTGCTTCCTGGCTTCAACTGCTCAAGCAACGTCGCCGCCGACGGTCGTCTGTACGCGGTGATAAACGAGGCGCCTTCAAGGCCGATGTTGAGGGCCTGCTCGAGCGAATCATCGAACAGTGGATCGCCAGTCTGGTTGTCGAAGTCGGCTATCAGGAGTGATACAGTTTCAGGTTCGACGACAATTCTTGGGCCACCGGTAATATTAAGGTACAGCGAGAAAGCCAGCGCGACGGTGAGCACGCCGATGACCGCGAAATCCGTTTTGCGGCCGCCGAAAGGCAAAACGACGGTATCCGTTGCATCGGCCTGCACGACAATACCCTTGTCGGATATGTCATAAACCCAGGCAAGAGCAATGGTGACCGGAAAACCGATTGCGGCAACGATGATCAGAGCACGCAGCACCCAGCCAGGTGCGTCGAAAGCTGGTAGCAAGACGCTTGCAGCTTCGATCGCAATCCAGACGCCGCCAACGTAGAAACCCGCGGTACGGAACACTTCGCGACGGCGCAATTCGTGGATAAGCTTGTGCATTTCAAACGGCCTGTTTGCCCGGCAATCTCGCGAAGTCTAGCATGCCATGGTTATCGAATCGTCATCTAAGCAGCCGCTCCGCGGCTTGCAAAATGGTGTCGCCAAAGCGGCGTCCGAGTCTAATTTGCCTGCCATATTATATCCGCCGTTTAGTTGCTCAACTTCGCTCCGGCGCCACCAGGTCCTTGAAGAAGTCCGAAATAGACACGGTGGCAAGATCGCGCAGCTCGCCTGCATCGAGAAACGAGCCCTGGCAGGAACTGCAGGTTTCGAACCAGATGTGCGGTTGTCGCGCATCGACCACTCGAACCATCGCGCCGCTGCAGCGCGGACACTGGTAGCGATCCAGCGTATTGCTTTGTCTTCCCGTAGCGGCGCTGCCTGTATCGATAGCGGCCGCTGCTTCCTTGCCGCGCACTGCCTCAATTTCTCCGGCATCGAACCAGAGACCTTTACAGGTAGTGCAACGATCGATTTCGGTGCCTTCGTAGACGATCTGTTCCATGTCGGATCGGCATTTCGGGCAACGCATCGCACCCGACCAAAAGGAACCGCCTTCCGCGCCGGCGATTCCGATCGTGTATCGTCGTTTGGGTTTTTTGCCGCTACTGTCCTCGTCATCCGCTATGCGATGGCGGTGAAACAAAAGCACAACTATCATCGCGGCAACCAGCACGCTGAGCATCGTATAGGACTGTACGTAGCTCGATTTCTCCGCGACCATTCCATAGACTTTTGATCCGATCGCATGTCCGAGGTTGGCAACCGACATGTAGATCGCAAACTGTGTCGCGGAAATGGTGCTGGAACAGATTGCCATTGCCAGTGCGATCACCGAAACCATCACGATCGGCAGCATCATTACGTAGATCGACAGCATGACACGCACATACAGGGTGTCCTGCCATAGTTGCTGCGTCTGGGCGAGTGTGAATGCGTGAATTCCGACCAGCGCGACCGTAAAGATCAGCATGCGCTTCGCGCCCGCGCGATCGATCGCAGGGCCGATTCCGAGCGCAATGACCGCGCCGAACAATCCCATTACCGCAACCAGCTGCGACCATTCGGCCGTCGTGTAGCCAAACAGGTTCACGGCAGCAATCGGCATCAGTGCCTGGCCGTAGCCGTAGATCAGGCCGTCGAAAAACATGATCGCCATGACGATCAGGCTGCTGCGTATCCAGATTACTTTATTGAGACTACGGAACACCGCAACGAAAGAGGTTTCGGCGCGGGGCACGATTGCAGCGTTGCCTGCCGTCCATGGGAGAGTGCGCTCGCCCTCGCGTTCAAGAACGAAAATGACCGCGAGCAGGGCGGCACCGGAAACGGACGCCGCCACTATAGCGGTGGCCTGCAAGCCCAATGTAGTAAGGAGTACACCGGATACCGCAGCCGTCACGCTCCAGCCGATGGCCTTGCCAAAGCTCATGAACGCGTTGAGGCGGCCTTGCTCCCGGACGGGCGTCAAGTCGATCGACATACCGTCGACGGCCACATCCTGGGTCGCCGCAAAACTGTTGACGAGTAAACCGATCAGCATCAACAGGCCAATCTGTTCGGCCGGTTGCTCCACCAGCATGAGGGCAAGCAGCGAGAGCGACAGACCGAGCTGTGCACCCATCACCCATGGCCGGCGCCGGCCCATCGGCAAAAATTCGTAGCGGTCCATCAACGGGCCCGTCACCAGCTTGAATGCCCAGGGCAGCACAATGACGGCGAGATACGATGCAATGTCCGACGCCGAGGCGCCTTCGCTGGCAAGCCAGGCTGGAATGGCGATGCCAAGGAGACCCTGTGGAATGCCCTGCGCGAAGTACATGAACGAACCCGTCGCGTAGCGCACGCGCGAGTTGTTCGAGAGAACAAGAGAGCCGCTCATGAATTGAATCCCCGGTTTTTGTTTTTATTAAGGTAATACTAACCCGTTTCTGCTTGACCTCGCGGATTTACGTTCTATTGTTAAGTTATAGCCGTCAGCGCCCCGGTGCAGGAGAGCAATGATGAAATTCTATTACCACCCGATCTCGAGCTACTGCCAGAAAGTCCTCGTGGCAATGTATGAGAAGGGTATCGACTTCGAGCCGCACGTAATTGCGCTCATGGATCCCGAGGAACGCGCAAAGTATCGCGAGGTGTATCCGATGGGCAAAGTGCCGCTGCTGATCGTCGACGACGATCACCTGATTCCGGAGTCGAGCACGATCATCGAGTACCTGGACGAAATTGCGGAGCCAAAACTTGTTTTCGGCGACGCCGAGCAGCGCCGCAAGATTCGCTTCAAGGACCGCATGTTCGATCTGTACCTGAACGAATCCGTGAGCACATTGCTGTTCCAGTCGATGAAACCCGAGTCCAAGCGTGACCAGGAACGCATCGATACCGCGAAATTCCGGATCGACACCATGTACGGTTTCATGGAACAGGAGTTAGGCGAACAGCCTTACGCAAATGGCGAGAAATTCAGCATGTCCGACTGCGCCGCAACGCCGGCACTATTTTATGCGCAGCGGGCAGCACC
Source organism: uncultured Gammaproteobacteria bacterium (assembly GCA_963841165.1). Lineage (GTDB taxonomy): Bacteria > Pseudomonadota > Gammaproteobacteria > Steroidobacterales > Woeseiaceae > UBA1847. Next base: position 79,780 of record CAWJCA010000010.1, read on the forward strand.
ATTCGATGGCTACAAGAACATCAGCGCTTATTGGGGTCGCCTGGCGTCGCGCCCGTCGGTGCAACGCGTCATCAGCGAAGCCGAGCCGCACGTCCGGGCATTCATGAAAGAAGACGCCGCGGCCTAGTCGTCTATTGGTCGGTCGCGGCTTCCGTAGCCATTTCGATCACGCGGGATTCGCCACGGTTGCGCGGATCCGACGCGGCCTGCACGGTGTCACCGTCGTCGTAGATCATCTGGATGTCGCCGTAATTGTATATGTTCCTGGTTTTGTAGCCGCGATCTCCCAGTACCGAAAGCGTTTCTTCCGGCAGCGGTGAATCCCGCTGCATGAGGATCAGGTCGGGCGGCAACAGCTGATGGTGGAAACGTGCGGCACCGGTCGCCTCGAGCGGCGACATGCCGAAATCGAGCACGTTCAAAATAGACTGGAACACCGACGTAAAAATAGTCGATCCGCCCGGCGTGCCGACAACCATCGCCACCTTGCCGTCACGTAACAATATGGTCGGCGTCATCGACGACAGCATTCGTTTGCCGGGCTCAATTTCATTCGCCTCGCTGCCAACAACGCCGAAAGCATTCGGCACACCGGCTTTGATGCTGAAGTCATCCATCTCGTCGTTCAGCAGAAAGCCGGCGCCTGTGACGACGACGCCGCTGCCGAAGCCGAGGTTGAGCGTATAGGTGTTGGAAACGGCGTTGCCCCATTGGTCCAGGATGGAGTAGTGCGTTGTGTCATGCTCCTCGAGCCCGGTTCCGGCGCCGACATCCATCGAGATCGCGTCCGGATTGACTTCCTGCGCGCGGCTGCGGATGTAATCGTCATTCAAGAGCTCGTCGATACGCGAGTCGACGAAATCCGGGTCACCGAGATACTGCGCGCGATCGGCAAACACACGTTTTTCAATCTCGGCCACAAGGTGCACGTACTGGGCCGAGTTGTGCGTCACGCCTTTGAAGTGATGGTCGATGTAGTCACGGATCTTGAGTAGCTGGACCAGCCCAAAACCACCCGAACTCGGCAGCGGCGCCGACAAAATGCGGTATCCGCGCCAGTCGGCCTCAACCGGTTCGCGCCAGACAGCGTTGTAGTCTGCGAGGTCCTGCATCGTGATCAGTCCATTGCCGCGCTTCATTTCGGCAACGATCAGTTCAGCCGTTTTTCCCTTGTAAAACCCGTCGGCACCGTTGTCGGCAATACGCTGCAGCGTCGCCGCGAGCTCAGGCTGTTTGTGCAGCTCGCCGCTCTGTCATGCTGCCGAAGTAGTCGCCGAAGTTGGTCTTGCCTTCGTAGCGCTCGAGTCTAGTGAGCATGCCGCCGCCGAGTTTTACCGGCACGACAAAGCCTTCCTCGGCAATTTTCACGGCTGGCATGACGAGGTCGCGCCAGGGCAGGGTGCCGAAACGCCGGTGCGCTTCCCAGAAACCGGCAACGGTGCCCGGCACGCCGACCGCCAGGTGACCGACAATACTCAGGCCCTCGATGACGTTGCCGTCTACGTCGAGGTACATGTCACGGTCCGCAGCGGCTGGCGCCTTCTCGCGATAGTCGATAAAAGCATCTTCGCCGTTCATGTGGATCAGCATGAAGCCGCCGCCGCCAATGTTGCCGGCTTCCGGGTAGGTCACTGCGAGCGCCAGCCCGGCGGCAATACCCGCGTCCACCGCATTACCACCGGCTCTCAGGATTTGTTCGGCAACGCCCGCACCGTAGGTATCCGGCATCGCCACCGCCGCCGTTCGCAGTTCGGCCTCTTGTTCTGCGGCAACCGGGGCCGCGGCCTGGTCGCGGTCGGAGGGCGAGCAGCCGAGAAGCAGCACAAATACAAGGAATGCCAATGACGCGGGGAGTTTGGATTTCAGCATGTTGATTATCCGGTGACGAAGCCCCCTGATTGTGATGGAAAATCCCTTGCACAGCAAAGTTGGATCGGTAAAAGTATGCATCGCCGCAATACGAGCCGGCTGCAGGGCAAACCACGTTGAGGAGAGATCGATGTCGAACAAGAAAAAAATTATCGTCGTCGTCGGCGCGACGGGCGCACAGGGCGGGGGATTGCTGCGTGCAATCCTGGATGATCCGCAGCAGCAGTTTCAGGCGCGGGCGCTGACGCGCAACGCGAACTCCGACAAGGCACAAGAGCTTGCCGCGCGCGGCGCAGAAGTGGCGCAGGCCGACCTTGATGATCTCGACAGCCTGAAGAAAGCATTAAAAGGTGCCTACGGCGCATTTTGCGTCACCAATTTCTGGGAACACTTTTCGCCGCAAAAGGAGCTGGCGCAAGCGAAAAACCTGGCAGAGGCTGCCAGCGACGCGGGCCTCGAACACGTCATCTGGTCAACGCTGGAGGACACGCGCAAATGGGTGCCGTTGAGCGACGATCGCATGCCGACACTCATGGATAACTACAAGGTGCCGCATTTCGACGCCAAGGGCGAAGCGAATCACGAGTTCAGCGACCGGGGTGTACCGACGACATTCCTGCTGACGTCTTTCTACTGGGATAACCTGATTTCTTTTGGCATGGAGCCGAAACGCGGTGCTGATGGCACGCTGGAGTTCGTGCTGGCCATGGCTGACAGGCCGCTGTCGGGCATTGCGTCGGCCGACATCGGCAAATGTGCGCTGGGCATTTTCCGGCGCGGTACGGAGTTTGTCGGCAAGACGCTCGGCATCGCGGGCCAGCACCTGACGGGCGAGCAGATGGCGGCTTCGCTAAGCAAGGCGTTTGGCGAGCCGGTGCGATACAGCCCGATCGAACCCGACGTATACCGCGCGCTTGGTTTTCCGGGCGCCGAAGATCTAGGCAACATGTACCAGTTCAAGCGAGACTTTAACGATTACTTCTGCGGTGCCCGCAGTCTCGACGTGTCGCGGTCGCTCAATCCCGAGCTGATGACCTTCGACAACTGGCTCGCGAAGAACAAGGATCGTATTCCGGTAGACAAGCCCGCCGCCTGACTGGCCGGCGCCACGCACATAGGCTAATTGAAAATCAGCTAATTCGTGAGCGTCAGCTTGCCGCGCAGCTCGATCGCCGCACTTGATCGGCCGACTAGTATTTCAAAAGTGCCGGGTGCGGCGTGCCAGTCTTTTGCGTCGACGTCGTAATACGAGAACGAGCGGCGATCGAGCTCAATCGTAACGCGCCGTGTCTCGCCCGGTTTCAAATTGACTTTGGCGAAGCCCTTTAGCTCTTTCAACGGCCTCGGCACGCCACTGTGCGTGTCGGCGACATAAACCTGCGCCACCTCGGCGCCCGCGCGGCGGCCGGTGTTCGTCAAATTGAAGCTGACCTGCACGTTGCCGTCGTCTGACTCCTGGGGCGACACGGCGAGATTGCTGTATTCAAAAGTTGTGTAAGAGAGGCCGTGGCCGAACGGGAACAGCGGGGCTACGCCGTTCTTCTCGAAGCCGCGGTAGCCGACGAAGATACCCTCCTTATAAAGGATCTTTTGCGTGCCGGGTTCGGGGTAGTAGTGATCATGCGCCGGGTTGTCCTGCCAACGCTTCTCGAAGGTGGCCGGCAGGCGGCCCGACGGATTTACCGCGCCAAAGAGAATCTCGGCGACGGCGGTGCCGCCTTCCTGACCCGGGAACCATGCCTGCAGCAGTGCCGGCACCTCGTCGATCCAGGCGTTCATATCAACGGCGCCGCCCGAGGTCATTACTACTACCGTGCGCTTGTTTGCTGCCGACATGAGCTGGATCAGCTCGTCCTGCCCGGGCGGCAACCGGAACGTACGGTCACTGCCCTCGGACTCGGACGAGCCATCGAAGCCGGCCGCGATCACGACGACGTCGGCCTTGGCGGCCAGTGCGTTGGCCGTCGCTTCAACACGATCACCGTGCCTGGAGAAACCGAGCTGCAGACGTTCACCCGGCCACTTTTGTCGACCGTGATGTTCCAGCATGACTTTATGTGGACCGGCGTCGAGCGCAAGGGTCACGTAGTCGACCATGGCCTTATTCAGGTTCCAGCTGTCGATAACGGGCTCGTCGTCAAGGAACAGCCGATACAAGCCGCCAAGGTCGCCAGCCGCAGCAACGAAAATGTCGTAAGTGCCTTTTTCCGGCACGTTGTAATAACCTGTCCAGCGCTCCGATCGCGTTCCTTCCGGAAATTGCGGCGTCCCGTCGTTCAGGCCGATTTCGACGCGCGGTTCTATGCGCGTCAGCATGGGTTTCCCCGAAAGGTCTTCCGATGCAAAGTACTCGGCGTGCATTCCCGGCTCGCCGCCGGTCGCTGCCGTCGAGAATTGTGTGGCGCTGATCATCTCGGACAGGGATGGCAAACCACGGTCGTACAGCACCTCGGTATTGTTACCCGCGGCCGCAACGATGCCGTCCAGAATGCTGGTCGCTTTAAAAGGCTCCACCATCGAGCTGCCGCCTCCTCCCGTTACGGCCGGGTGGGCATTGGGTCCGACGACAAGGATAGTCTTGACGTGCTCGCCGTCGAGCGGCAGCAATGCACCGTCGTTCTTGAGCAGCACCAGGCCCTCGCGCGCGCCTTGCAGAGCTGCCGCTGCTCCGTCCGGGTTCGGCCGCGGAATCGAGGGGTCAAGTTGATCCCGATCAAACCAGCCGAACGTCATCGCGACGCGCAGCTGACGGCGCACTTTGTCGTCGATCGTGGCAACGCTGACCTTGCCCGCCTCGATGGCTGGCAGCAACTTTTCGCGGTTGAACTGGCTGCCCGAGGGCATCTCGATGTCCAGTCCGCCGTTGGCCGCGCCGATGGCATCGTAGGTTGAGATCCAGTCCGACATGATCACGCCGCGGAAGCCCCACTCTTTTTTCGCGACTTCGTTGTTGAGATAGGCATGCTGCGACATGTAGGCGCCGTTGGTCAGGTTGTAGCCGTCCATGATCGCGCCGACGTTCGCTTCCTTGACGGCCGCTTCGAAAGCCGGCAGGTAAATCTCGCGCAGCGTGCGCTCATCAACGATTGAATCCGTATGGTTGCGGTCGAACTCCGAGTTGTTGGCTGCAAAATGTTTCACCGTGGCACTCACGCCCTGGCTCTGTACACCATTGATAAAACTGACGGCCAGGCGCGAGGCGAGGAACGGGTCTTCACCGAAGTACTCGAAGTTTCTCGCTGCCATCGGTGCGCGGTAAATATTGACGCCTGGCGCCAGCAGGAAATGCTTGCCCTTGGCACGCGCATCGCGGCCGAATTCTCTGCCGATCTGCTCGGCGAGCTCGGTGTTCCAGGTGGCAGCCAGCGCGATGCCGCCGCCGAAAGCCGTTGCCGGACCGTCGTTACGAACACCCATCGGCCCATCGGCCATGGCAAGGCGTGGTACGCCGAGACGCGGCACGCCTCGCAAGTACATGAAGTCGACCCCGGCAATAAGGTCCACTTTTTCTTCCAGCGTCATTTGGCTGAGGATCGATTCGATACGGCTCTCGATCTCGGTCAGAGTGGCGGCGTTAGTTGTTTGTGCCATAGCGGGGATTGCTGCAAGAAGGAGGAGGGCTACCGAAAAAGACATTCGCACGCTTGTTCACCTTGTCCGTTCATTATCATTCTGATTGCCTCGAGTGGTTGGCGATCAGGCCGATGATCTGTGGCCACAGCTCCACCGGGAAGTTATGCCCCATGCCGTCGATGATCTCGAGCTGGGCTCCCGGAATGTGATTCGCCGTGTCGATACCACCCGCGAGTGGCACCAACGGATCTTCCCGGCCGTGTATTACCAGGGTCGGCGCCGTGATCGTGCCAAGTCGACTGCGACGATCGCCATCCTTGACGATCGCAGCGACGTGGCGGGAAAAGCCGGACGGAAAGTAGCAGCGGTCGAAGCTGATCGACACCATCTCGCGCCGTGTTTCTGCATCGACGGGGTAGGCGGGGCTGCCGAGGAGTTCGACCGTGCGCATATTGTGAGCGATGACGGCTTCACGATCGTTGCCGGTCGGCCGCGTCCGGAAAACATGCCGGGTCACCAGCGGATCAGCGCCTGGCAGGGACCGATGGCCGCTCGTGGACATGACGGAGGTTAACGAACGAACTCGTCGCGGATGACTTGCCGCAAGATTCTGCGCGATCATGCCACCCATGGAAGCGCCGACGATGTGCGCTGACTCCACGTCCAGTGCATCGAGCAGGCCCGCCGCGTCATCGGCCATGTCTCGCAGCGTGTAGGGAACGCGAATCGGCAGTCGCAGCATGCTGCGAAAAATCAGCGACGCGACGCTCGGCGCCTTCACGCCCTCGAATTTTGTCGAGAATCCGGTATCGCGATTGTCATAGCGGATGACCCGATAGCCCCTGGACGCAAGCTCAACGCAGAATTGTTCCGGCCAGGCGATCAGCTGCATGCCGAGCCCCATGATGAGCAATATCACGGGGTTTGAGGTTTCGCCGAAAGACTCGTATTCGATGGTGATGTCGTTGGCACTTACCTGCGGCATCGGTTCTCCCTGATTTCGGTCATATAGTTTAGAAGTATGAGGTCAAAGCTGTGCGGCGAGTCGGCTGCCCTGATCGATCGCGCGCTTGGCATCGAGCTCGGTCGCCACGTCGGCACCGCCGATTACGTGCGTGGTAATACCGGCAGACGCCAGTGGTTCTTTGAGCTCTCGTAGCGGCAGTTGTCCTGCACACAGGATGATGTTGTCAACGTCGATCCAGGTTGGATCCTCGTGCTTCTCGCCATAGGTGATCAAGAGACCTTCATCGCCGATGCGTTCGTAGTTGACGTTACCGATCATGCGGACGTCGTTCATCTTTAGCGTCGCCCGATGAATCCAACCGGTGGTCTTGCCGAGATTAGCGCCGTGCTTGCCGGCCTTGCGCTGCAGCAGCGTCAACTCGCGGCGCGATGACTCCGGCTTTGATCGCTCGAGCGCAATACCGCCGCGTGCTTTGGCTGGATCGACAACGCCCCACTCGGCAAGCCACTCATCGAGATTCATGGTCGGAGAATGGCCATCGTGCAGAAGAAATTCCGCGACGTCGAAGCCGATACCGCCGGCGCCGATTATTGCCACGCGCTTGCCGACGGGTACCTGCTTGCGAAGCACATCGATGTAGCTCAATACCTTTGGATGGTCCTGTCCTTCGATCTTCGGATCCCGCGGCACGACACCGGTGGCGATGATTACGCCGTCATAGCCTTCGGTATTCAGGTCGTCAGCTCCGACCCGTGTATTCAGGTGTACCCGCACGCCCTTCAGTTCGAGTTGTCGCTTGAAATAACGCAACATCTCATGGAATTCTTCCTTGCCCGGAATCACTTTGGCCATGTTGAGTTGACCGCCGATCTCTGGCGCCGCTTCGTACAAATCGACTTCGTGGCCACGCTCGGCCAAGACCAGGGCGGAAGAGAGGCCCGCAGGCCCGGAGCCCACAACCGCAAAGCGCCGACGAGTTTTCGTTGCGACGTAGTTCAGTTCCGTCTCGTGACAAGCCCGGGGGTTTACGAGACAGCTACTCATTTTATTGGAGAAGGTGTGATCGAGACAGGCCTGGTTGCAGGCGATGCACACATTGATCTCGTCGGCGCGCCCGTCGCGCGCTTTCTTAACGAATTCCGAATCAGCCAGCATGGGCCGCGCCAGCGATACCATGTCGGCGCAACCCTCCGACAGTATTTGCTCGGCTACCGCCGGCATATTAATGCGATTGGATGTAATCAGCGGAATGCTCACTTCGCGCTTCATCTTTTTCGTCACCCAGGTAAACGCGCCTCGCGGCACCGAGGTGGCGATCGTGGGGACTCGTGCTTCGTGCCAGCCGATCCCCGTGTTGATGATCGTCGCGCCGGCGCCCTCGATTGCCTTCGCCAGTGCCACAGTTTCTTCCCAGGTGTTGCCGTCGGGAATCAGGTCGATCATGGATAGCCGGTAGATGATGATGAAATCGCTGCCAACCGCTTCCCGGGTTCGTGAAACGATCTCGATGGGCAGGCGCATGCGCTGTGAATAGTCGCCGCCCCACTGGTCCGTGCGCTGGTTTGTGTGTGTGACCAGGAACTCGTTGATGAAGTAGCCTTCCGAACCCATGATCTCGACGCCGTCGTAGCCGGCCTCGCGCGCCAGTTGAGCACAGCGGACAAATGCCTTTATCTGTTTCTCCACGCCCGAAGTTGACAGCTCCCGCGGCGTGAATGGCGTGATGGGCGAACGTATGCGCGAGGGGGCTACGGCCAGCGGATGGTAGGCGTAACGCCCGGCGTGCAGTATTTGCATCGCGATCTTGCCGTCCTCGGCGTGCACCGCATCCGTAATCCGGCGATGCTTGGCGGCCTCGCCGCGCGTCGTCATCTTGCCCGCGAACGGCTTCACCCAGCCCGCACGGTTCGGCGCGTAGCCGCCCGTAACGATCAGGCCGACTTCGCCGCGTGCGCGCTCGGCAAAATAAACGGCCAGGCGCTCGTGCTTGTTGCCGTCCTCGAGCCCGGTGTGCATGGAGCCCATGAGCACGCGATTTTTCAGCGTCGTGAAGCCGAGGTCCAGCGGCGCCAGCAGATGTGGGTAATTTCCGTCTGTCAATTTGCGTCCTTCATCACGGCAACAGTGCAGTGATGATAAACGAGCTCCGACCCTCAATCGAGGTTTATAAATTGCTGCTATTACGACGCAACATCGCCACATAATGGCTGCCTGACTGACTCAGCAGGTAATTTTCGAAACCATCGGTTGAGCCAATGACGTCATCCAGCAACTTGTTCTTGCTGAGTTTGTCGAGGCTGCGCTGAATTTGCGCCGGACGGTATTGGAGCTGCTCGGCGAGTTCCGGCGCAGACGTCGTGACCGTGAGCCAATTCGCATTCTGATCGGCCGAATGAGAACTTCGTACGGCACCGATTTGAGGTGCAGTTCACAGATAAAGCAAATGAATTGCTCAACACTGTCGCTTGACTGCGTTATTGCCGTTAATCCGCATGTTCCTGGCAGCAGCATATGGATTATGTAAACCAATAAGGATATTGGAGATGTCTAGACTCATTCGCACCTTAGTGATGGTACTGCTGGTCTGCGGTCCGATAAGCTCGGGCAGTGCGCAGGACATATCCGGCGACAATACGCGAAGCCTGGACGGGCAGGTCCAGGAAATAAAATCCGATGTGCTCAATATTGCGTCGGAGCTAAGTAATCTTGAAGAACGATTGCTTTATCCGTCGGGCACACAGATTGCCGTCTTTGTTTCCATGGCCGAAAACGAGCAGTTTCGACTCGACGCGGTAAAGATCGAGATCAACGGCGAATTGGCAACACACCATATTTATAGTTTCAACGAACTCGAGGCGCTCCAAAAAGGCGGCGTACAACGCGTCTACACCGGCAACATTCCCAGCGGCGACCATCAGCTCGGTGTCACGATGATCGGTAAGCTGAAAAATGGCACCGATTTTAACGCGTCCGACAATTTTGTCATTGCCAAGGGCGTCAAGCCGAAAGCCCTCGGAGTCACTCTATCCCGGCCGCAGTCCGGAAACAGCGGAATCCAGGTCGGAGACTGGTAGACCATGTTTCGGGCACCGATCTCATTGACCGGGCTCCTGCTGTTTGCCTGCCTGGCAACGAGTCCAAGCCGAAGCGACGAACTGAAGGATTTGTACTTCGGCGAGGCGCTCTACTATGCACACCAGGGCGATTTTTTCGCAGCGCTGGAGCGTATGGATACCGAGGTCAAGCAGTACGACGATCTCGACGAACCCGAGCTCGACACGCTCTATTTCCACATCAACGACGCCGAATTCTCGCTGGGTGACTTCGAACTTCGGTACAGAATGCACCATCGCGCAGGCCGCGCTATCAGGGCCGTGCTCGAGGGTGATGTCGATGAACTCGTCCGTAATGATGCGGCTTACAGACTCGCCCGGATTCACTTCCAGAAGGGCCAGATGGAGGACGCGATGCGTGCGCTCGAGCGTATCGACGGCAACGTTCCCGAATCGATCCGCGACGACATCGAATTCCTTCGCGCAAACATCTACCTGGCCCAGGGCAAGCCGGCCGACTCCGTCGATGTGCTCAAACGCCTACAGGACTCTGACGGCTATGGCGGCTTCGCGGCGTACAATCTGGGCATCGCTTATCTTCAGGACGGACAACGACAAGCGGCGCTGCAGCAGTTGGAGCGCGCCGGACAAATAGCAACCAGTGATCCTGCCGAGCTAGCAATTCGGGATAAATCCAATCTTGTGCTCGGCACGATGCTGCTTGAAACCGGCGAGTACGAGAAAGCGATTCCGTTCCTGAACCGCGTGCGCCTCGACGGACCGTTTTCCAATCAGGCGCTGCTTAGCTCCGGTTGGGCAAACCTGTCCATCGAAAAGGCGGAAAGAGCCGTGGTTCCCTGGAGCATTCTCGCCCAGCGCGAGGTGACGGATCGGGCAACCCAGGAAGCAATGTTGGCGTTGCCCTATGCCTACGGCAAACTGAATATTCACGGCCGCGCGGCCGTGCATTACGGCCAGGCACTGGATTCCTTCAGCGCCGAAGTCGACAAACTGAACACGTCGATCGAAAGCATCAGGGCGGGCAAGTTTCTCGAGGCATTGGTTCGCGAGGAAATTCGTAAGGACAAGGACTGGGTCATCCGGCTGCGGTCACTGCCAGAGACACCGGAAACGTATTACCTGACGGAACTGCTGGCATCACACGATTTCCAGACGGGCCTACAAAATTTTCTGGACCTCGCCGATCTGCGCAGTAAGCTCGTCGCATGGCAGTCCAGTTTCGACTCGTTTGATGACATGGTGGCAATTCGCCACGACCATTATGAGCCGCTGCTCCCCGACGTTGATACGCAATTTCGCGAGCTGGATTCCAGGATGCGGCTGCGTGTCGAGCAACACAAGATGCTGGTGCGACGGCGCGATGACTTGCTCACAACGCCTCGTCCCGAGTTCCTGGCAACGCGTGGCGAGCAGGCCGTCCTCAAGCGCCTCGAACAGATCGAGACGCAGTCGCAAAGTCCGGACTCGGCGACGGTTAGCGAGTCCCTGACGACGCGAATCAAACGCCTCAAGGGACTGCTGACCTGGACGCTGGAGACCGAGTATCACGAACGGTTTACCGAATTCGACCGCAATCTGCGCGGCCTCGACGAAGCGATGGCCGTCGTGGGAGCACAATACGACCAATATGTGCGGGCACGGCAGGCCGCGACGCACAGCTACGTTGGCTATGAGACACCAATCCGCCGCCTGCGCGCGAACGTTAGCAACTCTATCAAGAAGGTCGACTTGCTCATGGCGCGCCAGGGTCATCAGCTCGAAGTCGTTGCGATCGAAGAGTTACAGGCACGCCGCAGCCATCTCGAAAACTACGGTGACAAGGCCCGCTTTGCGCTGGCCGACAGCTACGACCGTGCGACCCAGGCGCAAGCCAAGATTGGTGAACAACAATGAAACGGCATGCAGCCATACTGGTGTCTACCTGCATTGGCATTACTGCCTGCGCTACGACCAGCGATCCTGGCACACTCGCCGAACTGCAAAGCGTGCAAGCCGATGTCGACGAAGTGTACCTGGATGACAGCCTCGATCGCGCGGCGGAGAGCTACCGCCGCTACCTGGAAGAAACTTCAGAGAGCGCGCGAACACCGGAGGCGATGCGGCGCCTTGCCGACTTGCAGATTGAGCAGGCATACGGAGTCCTTGGCAGCGGCGAACTGGTCGAGATGGAGGCGCCGGACAAAGCGACGGCACTCGAACCTGATTCGGCCGCGCGGCAAACATTAGGTCCTATCGAGGACTCCGAATCCGAGCAGGAATTCGAAAAGAGGGCAACCCAGCGTCAGCAGCTGCTGTCGCAGACAACGGAATTCGACGCCGAGTTGCCCGTCGGCGGCAGCGAGCCGGTACCAGCGGGGCCGCGGGAAGCGATAAAGACGTACCAAAAGATTCTCGAGACCTATCCCGATTACGAGCGCAATGACAAGGTGCTCTACCAGATGTCGCGCGCCTACGACGAAATCGGCCAGCCTGACGAAGCGATGGCGGTCATGGACCGGCTGGTCGCCCAATACCCATACTCGAAATACGTCGACGAAGTCTATTTTCGGCGCGGCGAATATTTCTTCGTCAGGAAGAAGTATCGCGATGCAGAAGATGCTTACGGGTCGATCATCAAGATGGGCTCTACATCGTCCTATTACGAGCTTGCCTTGTACAAGTTGGGATGGACCTTGTACAAGCAGGAATTCTACGAAGAGGCATTGCATAACTATGTGGCGATGCTCGATTACCGGCAGTCGATTGGCTACGACTTCGATGAGGATTACGAGGAAAACGACGAACATCGAGTAGCGGATACGTTTCGTGTAATCAGCCTGAGCTTCTCCAACCTGGGTGGCCCTGAAGTTGTTGATGAGTACTTCTCGGGTACTGGCCAGCGCAGCTATGCCGATAAAATCTACGGCAACCTGGGCGAATTCTATTTCACCAAGCTTAGATACGACGACGCGGCATCAATCTACAAGTCCTTTATCAAATTGCATCCCTTTCACAAGGTTTCACCACATTTCAGCATGCGCGTCGTCGAAATTTACGGCGAAGCCGGTTTCCCGCTGCTGGTGGTTGAGTCCAAAAAAGAGTTTGCTTCGATGTACGCGCTGGATGCTGAGTATTGGAATCACCTTGATGTCGACAACTCGACAGAGGTGGTCGGCTTTCTCAAGACCAATCTGACGGACCTGGCAGGTCACTACCATGCAATCTACCAGGACGAGAGTTTTATCGATGATAAGCCGGCGAGCTTCAGCGAAGCGCAGCGTTGGTACCGCCAGTTTCTATATTCGTTTCCGACGGACGCCGAATCGCCGAAAATCAATTACCAGCTCGCCGACCTGCTGCTGGAGAACCAGGACTATGGCGAGTCGGCAATAGAGTACGAACGCACAGCTTACGAATACGGTGAGCATGAGCAGGCTTCGGCCGCCGGTTATGCTGCGATCTTTGCGCATCGCCAGAATCTCGAGGCAGCAACCGGTGCCAGGCGCGTGGAGGTCAGGAAATCGACGGTAACGAGTTCCCTCAGGTTTGCTGATACTTTCCAGGAGCACGAACAAGCACCTGTTGTACTGGGCAAAGCCGCGGATGACCTCTATGAAATGGAGGATTTCAATCTCGCGATACAGTCGGCGCAAACCCTCATTGAGCGTTATCCGGCCACGGATTCGTCGTTGATTCGCTCGGCCTGGGCGGTCACTGCACACTCCTCGATCGATCTGGCCGAGTACCAGGATGCAGAGCAGGCCTACATGAACGTGCTTGCGCTGACATCCGCCGACGATGAAACGCGAGCCGCGGTTGTCGAAGGGCTGGCTGCGGCAATCTACAAGCAGGGTGAGCAAGCCAATCTTCTCGAGGACTATCGTATGGCAGCGGGTCACTTCCTGAGGATCAAGGATGTAGCGCCAAGTTCGAACATACGTACGTCGGCTGAATACGACGCGGCGGCAGCGCTAATGAAGCTCCAGGACTGGGCGCAAGCGTCCGATGTACTGGAAGACTTCCGGGCAACGCATCCCGAACATGAACTGGGCAGCGAGGCGACCAAACAATTGGCATTCATCTACCGCGAGGACGGCCAGACGGCACGATCGGCCGCCGAGCACGAGAGAATCGCCGCGGAATCAACGGACCCGGAACTTGCGCGAGAAGCGCTCCTGATTGCGGCAGAACTTTACGACGAAGTTAATGTTGTCAACGACGCGATACGCGTGTACGAGCAGTATGTCGCCGAGTATCCGCGGCCTCTGGACATAGCAATGGAAACTCGTTCGCGACTCGCCGAGATTTTCAAAGCCGAGCTCGATTATGAGCGCTACCACGAGAAATTGACTGAGATTGTCACCGTCGATCGCGATGCCGGGGAAGAGCGGACAGACCGTAGCAGGTATCTTGCTGCGCGCGCTGCCTTGGTTCTGGCAGAACTGAGCTATCAGCAGTTCGCGAGTCTAAAACTCACACAACCGTTCGAAGAAAGCCTCGCTGAGAAGCAACGCCGCATGGATTCATCGATGGCTGCATTCGAAAGTCTCGTTGCTTATGAAGTCGCCGAAGTGACGGCAGCCGCGACATTTTATATCGCCGAAATCTACTTTGAGTTCAGCGCGGCGCTCCTGGACTCCGAACGGCCGTCGGGACTCAGTGACGCGGAAAAGATCGACTACGAAATGGTCATTGAAGAAGAGGCGTATCCCTTCGAGGAACGGGCAATCGAAGTACACGAGGAGAACTTTGAGCTGATGGCCGGCGGCATCTTCAATCCATGGGTGCAGAAGAGCCTCGATAAGCTCGCAGTCCTGATGCCCGGACGCTACGCCAAGAATGAGATCAGCGGCGGTTTCCTGGGGTCAATCGACATGTATGCGTACCGTATGCCTATAGCTCCGCAGCCCGGAATGGAAGCGCCGCAGGACGGCGATATGCCGGACTCGGCGGACGCGCCGGCCTCTCCGGAAGCGACGGCGCAGATGTCCGGTGAACTGGAAATCGGTCACAACTAGCGTCGATGGAGCCATCATGAACGCATCGTATAGTAATTGGAATGCCTTAATTTCCCGCTGTGGCGCACTATTGTTGCTATCGTCAGTCGTAATTTCCGGTTGCGCGACGACCGAGTCGTCGCGTACTCCGGCGCGGATTGAAATCCAGCAGGAAGTCGGATTTACAATCACTGAAGAGGCCAGGATAAACGGCGATGTGCGGCTCGACTATGATGAAGCGCTGACCTATCTCGAGCAGGGGCAGCTCGAGCAGGGCATTCAATTGCTTGAAGCTGTTGTTGAAGCAGCGCCACAATTGAGTGCGCCGCGCATTGATCTCGGCATCGCTTATCATCGCAGCGGTAACCTCGAAGCTGCCGAAACCGAATTGCTGCAGGCGCTGGAGTCGAACCCGAATCATCCGATTGCGCACACTGAGTTGGGTATCGTGTATCGCAAGACTGGTCACTTCGTGCAGGCGCGGCAGAGTTACCAGGCCGCGCTGGCCGTGTACCCCGGTTACCATTTCGCCAGGCGCAATCTGGCCATTCTGTGCGATTTGTATCTCGCGGATCTGAACTGTGCTCTGCAGAACTACGAAGCGTATATGGCGACCGTCCCCAGTGACAAAGAAGCCACGATGTGGATGGCAGACATACGTCAACGCATGGGCCAGGCGGAGTAATGACGATGAAATCACTAATGATCGCTGCGGCGCTGCTGCTCATAAGTTTCCCTTCGTTCGCTGAGGAGTCGAAGGACGAGCCCAAAGAGGAGACGCCGGCGGCCGAAGCCAAAGGCGACGGCATCGAGAAGCCAAAGACGATGTCCGGCATGTCTATCCTCGGCAACGAGGAAGCGCCCAAGTCGCTCGTCATCATCCCCTGGAAATCATCCGAGCTTGGTGACGATATCAGCTTGTCCGACACACTCGACGATCGCGCGAGGCCCGTGGATAAAGAGGTCTTCCTGCGCGAGCTGAGCTTCTACGAGATCCGATCGGGCGAGTGATCGTGTGAGGCAGGTCATAAGACTGCAACTTGCCGGCGGGTATTAAAGCCTAACGTGCGCTGCGTCACATTCAATGCTGTGATCTATGCCTATGCTTTGTCTCGTTCCGAGACCAACTCTGGACATTCTGTTAAATGAGGATTTGGAAATGGACTTTTTCTATTCGATTGTAGCTTTCTTCACATCGGGTGGTGCATTCATGTATCCGATATTGTTGGTGTTTGCCGTCGGCGTTGCCGTCGCCGTCGAACGTTATGTAACGCTGACACTGGTTACAAACAAGAATCAGGTCGTCTGGGACAAAGTGCAGCCGTTACTCGCGAACGGCGAGTTCGACGCAGCGCGCGACATGACCAGCAAGGACGAATCCACGATTTCGCAAGTGTTGAATATGGGCTTGTCATTGCAGGGCGCCGTCCAGCGCCGTGAAGACATAGAGATTGCGATGGAGGAGAGCATGATGGAAATCGTGCCGCGCCTCGAGAAACGGACGCCTTACGTCGGGCTAGCTTCCAGCATCGCTACCTTGCTCGGCCTGCTGGGTACCATCATGGGCCTGATCCAGGCATTTACAGCCGTCGCAAACGCAAACCCCGCTGAAAAAGCGGATCTGCTGTCTGCGAGCATTTCGGTGGCCATGAACACGACAGCGTTCGGACTGATGGTAGCGATACCACTGCTCGTTACACACGTAGTACTGACGAGCAAGACCGGGCAGATCATCGACAGTCTCGAAATGGCCACGGTCAAAGCGTTGAATGTGTTCACCAAAAGGGCGATGCGGCCGGTAGAGGCCTAGCCGATATGGCCAGGCGGCATCACTACAAGCGTCGCAGCAAAGACGAGTACGAGCTCGACGTAACCACGTTTCTGAATCTTATGGTGGTACTCATTCCGTTTCTGCTGATTACGGCGGTGTTCTCGAGAATGACCATTATCGAACTCGATTTGCCAAGCACCGCGGGTGGTGCGACGACGGCCGAGCAAGGCTTCCGGCTTGAAGTCATTGTCAGAGAGCCGGGTATCGAAATTAGCAACGGCAAGTCCATAATCGCGTCGATACCGAAGAAGGACGACGAGTTTGATCTGCAGACACTTTCTGATTTTATGATTGAACTCAAGCAGGAGTATCCCGATCACGACGAAGCATCGGTGCTGATGGAGGCGCGCATTCCTTACGATTACCTGATTCAGGTGATGGATGTCGTCAGGAGCGTTGAATTGCCTGTCGAAAAGGACGAACCGCTCGAAGGTGAAGATCCGATCGATGGTACAGAGCAGTATGAACTATTCGCGCTGTTCGCGGACATTTCCGTGGGAGATGCGCCGTGAGGAACACACGCAGAATCAAGCGTATGTCGCGAAATCGCTTGAAAATCACAAAAATGAATCTGACGTCACTAATGGATGTGTTCACGATTCTTGTGTTCTTCTTGCTGGTGAATTCGGGTTCCGTCGAAGTGATGGAAACGCCGAAGAACATGACCTTGCCGGAAGCGCGGGTCGAAACCAAGCCACGTGAGACAGTCGTGATTTTCGTTAGCCCGGAGGATGTGCTCGTGCAAGGCAGAATCGTTGCACACGTTGCAGATATCCTGGAGGGTGAATTGTCGACGGTTGAACCAATAACGACGCGCCTTGCGGAACTGAGAGACAATATTGTCGGGCCGAGTACTTTGAGCCGTGGCAGGCAGCCAGGAGATTACGATATTGGCAGACAAGTCGGTGCCGTTCATCGTGATCAGAAAGATCATGTCCGCTTGCACGGGCGAGGGCTACGAAAACGTCTCTCTGGCCGTTATCCAGAAAGAATCGCAAGTCGCGGCGCGCTAGCACCTAAGGGATGAGGGTGACATCGTGAGCTCAGAATATTCTGAAGAACAAGAGTCGCTACGGGGCTGAGGTCGAACGGTCGGAAAGCGTCCTCGGCGATCTCGAGCGCGATCTTCGCGCGATCGATGTTGGAGCTCGAAGAGCTGGCGCAAAGGAATCACCAATACGAAGTCCTGTCCAAGCTTTGTCGCAACGCTTGAAGAACTGGAAGATCTCGGTGCCACGCACCTGTTTTGGCACACCCCAAGCGGACCGAACAATCCGGACGAGCATCTTCAGAACGCGCACCGACAGATAGACGAATTCAAGGCAGAGATCGCCAGCGTCGAAGAGCGGCGCGCGACGATTATTGGCCAGATCAATGAGCAAAACGACGTTCTAGACTATCTGCATTACGATCTGCGTGATGTGCTGGAACAACAGGAAAGAAAGAAGAATGAATGGCTGATTGAGCGCGAGCCCGACGAACTGCCAATTCGAACACAGGTCATGCCCTGGACCCGTGGTTGTGAGGAAGACCGACGCTTTCAGAAGTCGCTCGGCACATCGCTGGCGGCGTCGCTCGCGATTGCATTGTTGATAGGCACGATCGCATTGCCGATCGTGGAACGTACTACAGTCGACAAATTGCCCGAGCGCGTTGCGAAACTCGTTCGCCAGGAGCGGGCCACACCGCCACCGCCGGTCGAAGTACCAATCATCCCGGAACAAGAAATACCTGAACCCGAGCCAGAGCTTGCGGACGAACAGCCGCCCGAAAAGACACCGGAAGCCGTTGTTGCAGATGCCGTGCAGCCGGATACGAGGGAACAGGTCAAGACGAAAGGTATCCTGGCATTTCGTGACAGCTTTGCCAGCCGCGCAAGCCTGAGGCCGACAGCTCAGCTCGGGTCTCAGGCCAGTATCAGCAGCGCCGGCGAGAATTCCGTAGGCCGACCGAGCCGGTCAATGGTGACGACATCGGCGCCAGGCTCGAGCGGTGGCATCAATCTCGCCAGCATCAGCCGGGATGTCGGCGGCGGCGGCCAGGGTATCGGCGGCGTTGAAGTAGGCCGCGTCGCAAGTTCGATTGGCGGTGGCGGCACTGGATCGGGACGGCCCGTAAGCGGCGGCGGCGCGTTCGCTGGACGTACGGACGAAGAGATACAAATCGTATTCGATCGATATAAAGCAGCGCTGTACCGGCTTTACAATCGCGAGCTCCGCAAGGATCCGACGCTGCGCGGGCAACTGGTGCTGCGACTGACAATCGAGCCCGACGGCTCGGTGTCGCTGTGCCAGCTACAGTCGTCCGACATGGATGCGCCAACCCTGGCGCAACAGGTCGTCCAGCGCGTACAGACCTTCGATTTCGGCTACAAGGAAGACATCGTTGCAATGACGATTATCTACCCGATCGACTTTCTTCCTTCAGCCTGACGTCATTCATTACTTGACATAAGAATCCGCGGCGGAGCGCGGTATCGAAGCTGTGATCCAGCTCACCTTTTAGACGGACCCTTTAAGACATAGTTTCTCTTCGGATAAAGGCAAAACCACCGAAAGGTGGTGACGCAAAGTCACCGGCCTAAAGGGCGACCGAGCCCTACGGCAGCGGGACCGCTCGTAAACGATCAAGGATCCGGTCGTCCGCAACGGTGACGTGCGCGCACAGGGAAGTTATTGACTGACCATGGTCATTCTTGACAAGAACGCGCGAGGATTGCGCGGCGCAGATACGTTTATGAGGCTCAGCCGTATCCGGCTGTTCTCGTTAGTACTGTTGCTGTGTGCCGCATTGCTTCCAACCGGGAGCGCGTTAGCGGCCGAGATCACGTTCGTATCCGTTGTTGGATCCTGGCGTGACCCGGTGGACAACGTTCCCGGAAGCCAGCCGGGCGATCCCGTCATCACGAACGGCAACCCGATCTCGAGCATCAGCTGGGGCACGACGACGGGCCCGCAAAGCGGCTATGACTTCATCGCAACGCTTCCGCCGCCGTTCACGTTGCCGGGGCCCATCCCGTACTTTTCTCTCGGGACGTTTCAACATCGGAATTTCGCGGTCGGCGACCCTTCCCTGGTTTCGGCTGAGCTCGATGTGGTGCTCGTGCTTGCCGTGGACGGCGTGCCAACCGGTCCGTTGACCTTCACCTTCACGTTAAACCACGACGAAACCCCGAACAACCTGGACCCGTGTCCCTATCCGACACCACCCGGGGACGGGTGCACGGATCGTGTGACGATCGTCGCCTCGGCCGACCCCACGACGTTTAACGTCGGTGGCGTGGATTACACGCTGGAGATGAGCTTTCTGGACAACGGTAGTGCCGTCGACGAATTCATCACGGAAGAAGGCGACACCGTCAACAGCTCAGGCCTGGTCGGGGAATTTACGTTGCCGCCGGGACTCACGGTCACGAAGACCGGCCCGGCAACGATGCGTGTGGCGGAGTGGGGCGATTTCGTCATCGGCGTGCAGAACGAGAGCGAGGCCGACGCGTACAATGCGACGCTCATCGACCGGCTGCCCGACGGCCCGACCGGCGGGATGTGCGACACGACGCCAGAGGTTCAGAGCGCGCGCGTGTTCGCGGCAGATGGCATCACACCGGTACCTGGAAAAGGTCCCCTGGTCCAGGGGGTGGACTACTCGCTCGCCTACAACGGCGCCGCGTGTGAGCTCACGTTTAACACGCTGACCGCCGCCTCGGTGATCGGTGTGGGTGAGCGTCTGATGATCGCGTATCGCACGCAGCTCGACACCGATTCCCAGGATGGCGTCACGCTGACGAACGTCGCCGGCGCAACCGAGTGGTTCAATGCCGACGCCTCGACCATGTACAGCCGCACGTTGACCGACGGTACCGTGGGCGTCGGGGACCACGAGGACGCGCACAGCGTCATCGTCGACCTGCCGGTGCTTCGGTTCGAGAAGACGGTCATAAACGTGACAACGGGAGAGGACCCGGGCACCGTCGCGACGCCGGGCGAAACGCTGCGCTACCGGCTCTACGTCGAGAACCTGAGCGACGTCGCCGTTAGCGATTTCTCGATCGTCGACGAACTCGACAGTCTCAATGCGAACCCGTTGTTCCAGCCGGGCACGCTGAATGTCGTAACGCTTCCGGCAGGCGCGGATGCCGGCAACACGGACGCGAACGGCGGTGCGGCCGGTACCGGATTGCTCGACGTACGCAACCTGAGCATCGGCGGGCTGGGCGAAAGTGTCCTGGTCGAGTTCGAGGTCCAGCTCGCGCCCGTCATCGCGAACGACACATTCGTCTACAACCAGTCCGAGATCATGTTCGACGACTTTTCGGCCGCCGTCAGTGACGACCCGAACGTCAATGGCGCGGCGGATCCCAACGTCGATGGCGACGACGACCCGACTCAGATCCAAATCCAGTCCGCACCCTATTTCGACGTGGACAAGATCTCGACCTACATCACGGGCAATCCGAATGTGCTGCTGGCCGGCGAGACGCTGCGCTACACGATTACCGTGCAGAATACTGGCACAGACAACGCGACCAGCGTCGAAATCGTCGACCTGGTACCCGCAAACACGACGTATGTTGCTGGTAGCACGACACTGAACGGTATTGCGGTTCCGGACGGTGCCAACGGCACATCGCCGTTGATCGACGGCATACTGATCAATGCTCCGCAGGACACGACGCCGGGCGCCATGAACGCGGGTGTTGCGGATAACGTGGCGACGATCGTCTTCGACGTCGTCGTATATCCGGACGTACCGGACGGTACGATCATATCCAACCAGGCATTTGTCAGTGCGGTCGATCAGGGTGTTGCGGATATACCGTCGGACGACCCGCGTACGCCGATTGCGGACGACCCGACGCAGGATGTCGTCGGCAATTACCCGTTGCTGTTTGCGCCCAAGTCTGCTGCTTTGCAGGTCGACATGGGCACGCCCGGAATCGTCGACCCCGGTGACGTGCTGCGTTACACGATCACGATTTATAACAATGGCAACGTCCCGGCGACCGCTGTCGAACTCATCGACGTCGTGCCGAACGACGTTACCTACGTCGCCGATTCGGTAACCCTGAACAGTCTGCCGGTTGGGCAGCCCGACGGTGGTGTATTCCCGCTGATATCGGGCATACCCGTGAGCTCCACGGACCTGACGCCGCCGCTGCCGGGCGCAGGCGAAGGGACGCTCAGCCCGGGGCAATCGGCTGTCGTGCAGTTCGATATGCAGGTCAATGCCGCGGTTCCGACCGGCACGCAGATCATCAACCAGGCAACGGTCTACTCAGCCGAGCGACCCAATCTGCTGACGGACGGCGACGGTAACCCAGCGACGGGACCCGAGCCGACGGTTGTTGTCGTCGGCGACGCGCAGGCCTTGTCCATCATCAAGGAATTGTCGGTCGTCGGTGGCGGTGCTGCATTGCCGGGAGCGACGCTCGAATACGCCGTCACCGTCCGAAACGTGTCTTTGGTACCGGCTTACTACGTCCAGATCACCGACAACCTAGACGAAGTGAATCCGGGCTACCTCGCGTACGTCGATCAGTCCGCGACGATGAACGGTCTGCTGGACGGTGTCGTTTACGACCCGGCGACGACAACGATCACCGCAGACTATTTCACCGAGTACGGGCCATTGAATCCGGGTGAAACGATCACGCTGCGCTTCAGGGCGATCATCGATCCGAATCTCGTTGACGGTACGACCATTACAAATACGGCCCGCGTGTATTGGAATGACCCATTGCAATCGCTGGACGCGAGCGTTTCGATCGACGTAGGTGCGAGGCCGGGGGCCGGCATGTTGAGCGGCAACGTCTGGCATGACGCTGATCACGACAACACGCCCGGCGGCTTCGAACGTCCGCTCGAAGGCTGGACGGTCGAGCTGTTTCTCAACGACCAGCCGGTACGTTCGATGCTGACTGACGTGGACGGCAACTACGTGATGGCTGGCGTACAGCCGAACTACCTGGCCGGCGAAACCTATTCATTGCAATTCAGCGCGCCAGGAGCCGGCACAAGAACCGCATTGCTCGGTCAGACCGACTCGGACTTCACCGATGGCCAGCAGCGCATTGATGACATCGACGTTCAGGAAGGCAGCAACTTGCTGGCCCTGAACATGCCCGTTGACCCGAACGGCGTGATCTACGATTCGGTCGCGCGCTCACCGATCGCCGGCGCAACGGTTACGCTGGTGGATGTTCGCAACGGCGTGCCGTTGCCAGGCAGCTGTTTCGATGACCCGAATCAGCAGAACCAGGTCACGGTGCCGAACGGCTACTACAAGTTCGATCTCAACTTTTCCGATCCCGCGTGTTTGGGTGGCCCGAATTACCTGATCCAGGTCGTGCCACCAGACAGCACTTATACGTCCGGCGTATCCGAGCTGATTCCACCGACCTCGGATCAGACGACCTTGCCCTTCGATGTGCCTGCTTGTCCGGGCTCGGCGAACGATGCCGTTCTCGCGACGACGCAAACCTGCGAGGCACAGGCTTCGGAATTCGCACCAGCACCATCCGTACCGGCCCGAAGCGCCGCCACGGCTTATCATTTCTTCCTCAGGCTTGACGACAGCCAGTCGCCAGGTTCGTCACAGCTGTTCAACAACCACATTCCGCTGGATCCGAGACTTAGTGGCGCCGTGTCGATTACCAAGACCACGCCCCTGTTGAACGTCTCCCGCGGCCAGATGGTGCCGTACGTGATCACCGTCGGTAATTCCTTCGGCGTCGAATTGCAGGACGTGAGTATCGTCGACCGTTTCCCGGCCGGATTCAAATACGTTGAGGGCTCCGCTCGCTTCGACGACGTCAAGACAGAGCCCGCGCTTGTTGGACGCGAGCTGGTTTGGTCGGGCCTGTCGCTCGCTTCGGATGGCCGCCACGAGATTAAATTACTGCTGGCTGTCGGGGCCGGCGTGTCCGAAGGCAAGTTTGTCAACAGGGCGCAGGCCGTCAGCGCGCTGACCGGAACAGCGATGTCCGAAGAAGCCTCGGCGACCGTGCGCCTGGTGCCCGATCCGACGTTCGACTGCACCGATGTAACCGGCAAGGTATTCGACGACTTCAACCGCAATGGCTACCAGGACTCCGACGAAGTCGGCTTGCCAGGCGTGCGCGTGGTGACGGCGAGGGGACTGGCTGCGAAGACTGACAGCCACGGCCGTTATCACATCACATGCGCGATCACACCGAACGAGAGTCGCGGCAGCAACTTCGTTTTGAAACTCGACGACAGGACGCTGCCGAGCGGTTTCCGAATGTCGACCCGACCGGTACAGGTACAGCGCGCGACGCGCGGTAAAGCGTTGCGCATCAATTTCGGCGCGTCGATTCATCGCGTCGTCGGCCTCGATATTGCGGACGCCGTGTTCGAACCAGGCACGCTGGAGATGCGAAGTCAGTGGCGACCGCGCATCGACCTTGTGCTGGAGGAACTGCAGAAAAGCCCGGCAGTACTTCGACTTTCCTATGTCGCGGACGTTGAAGCCGAGTCGCTCGTCGAAGGGCGCCTGAAGATTCTCAAGGACGAGATCATGGCCGCCTGGCAGGAACTGAGCTGTTGTTACGAACTTGTCATCGAACCCGAAGTCTTCTGGCGACTCGGTGCTCCGCCCGTCAAGAGCAAGGAAGAGAGCCGGTGAACGTCATGTCGAAACCAAGCTACCTGTTGGTGCTGAGCCTGGCGTTGGCCTCGTTGCAGGTGAACGCTGAGAAAGTCGATGAAACGCCAATGGGCGAGGCGGTCGAACGGCATCTGACGGATGATGAACCACTCATGCTGTGGGTACAGGATCCGGAACGTGTCGATACCGAGCTGGGCGACACGCTCGAAGTCCGCGAGACGCTCGCCGACGAACTCGAGACCGTCAAGCTCAGCAATCTCGTGCCGCCGATACGATTCGAATCCGGTGTTGCGAACATTCCCGAATCGACGGTCGGCTCTCTTGCCGGGATACTCGAGCGTATGCGGGATCGAATCAACGTTCGCCTGCACCTAATCGGTCATGCGGACAACCGACCTTTGTCTGCGAGACTCGTCAAGATCTATGGCGACAACGCAGGCTTGTCGCGGGAGCGCGCCGGCCAGGTGGCGGAGCACTTTCAGACGTCGCTAACGTTGCCGCCAGAGGCGATTTCCTTCGAATGGGCCGGTGACACGAGGCCGGTCGCCTCGAATCTCACCGATGACGGTCGTTCGCTGAACCGGCGCGTCGAGGTCGAAGTCTGGTATGACGAGGTCAGGGAAAAAGTCGCGCTCGAAGAGTTTCTCGTTCCGCACGAAATTCAACGCGTAAAAGTATGCCGCATGGAAACGGTCTGCAAACTGCGTTACGTCGATGGGCATGCGCAGCGCGCGCGCGTGCAGAATCTCATCGCGCCGCTGCATTACGAGACTGAAACGATCGATGTGAACGAGGTGTTCATCGAGCGCATCAAACAGGGTTTCGAGAATCTCAGCGACAAACAGAACGTTGTCGTGAAATTTGTCGGATTCACGGATGATGTTCCGCTGAGCGGAAGAACGGAGCGTATTTACGGCGATCACGTGGGGCTCTCGAAAGCGCGGGCGCGACGCGTTGCATTGGCCGTCCAGGACAAGCTGAACATCCCGACGCCCATAATCGAAAGTGACGGGCGTGGCTCGGAGAGGCCGCTGGGTTCCAACGAAACGGCTAACGGGCGGGCTTTGAATCGTCGCGTCGAGGTCGAATTCTGGTACGACGACCCGTTACAGGAATTACCCGACGAACCGCAGCTCTGCCCCGAGTCGGCTGGCGCCGAATTGGTAACCAAGGTATATGATCCGCCGTGGGGCCGTATCGCGGACATCGATTTCGTCGAGGGTCGGCCCGTCGTGCCAGCGGGTTACACCACAGACCTGGCACGGGCGCTCGCAGACGTTGCGGACAGGACGAATCCGCGCCTCCGGTTTGTCGGTTACACACGCAATGAGCGCCTGGCACGCCGGACCGCGGCCGTCTATGGGGACGACATTGGCCTGTCGGCTTCCCGTGCGCGACGTGCTATGGAGCTGATCGCCGGGGACATGCAGCTCGAGGCTCGACAACGCGAGTTCGAAGGGCGCGGCTACGTACATTCGGACGACGTCGTCAACGCCGGTTTTGTTCAGGGTGAAACGTCACATGTGGCGGTGCAGGTCGTCTACGATGAACTCGCGGTCCTTGACGACTACGAGGGCGTGGATATCACGCGGCTTACGCGCGAGTTGAGTCCGCAAAACCCGCTGGGCCTGAACTTGATGCGTATCACCGTCAATGGTGAACCGATCGATGACCCAAAGAGAAGTTCGTCGGACATCCAGCGATGCACCGATGTCGCGCTGGAGAATGCCGATATTCAATTTGGTTTCGACAACCTGCGCTCTTCCCCGAGACTCAGCGTCGCCGCGAAACCAGATCGTATTGCAGTCTGGAAAGAAGTCACTAATACCGGTCTTTTGGTGCCGTCCATGTCCCTGATCGACATGCAAGCGTCTTCCGTGTATTTCCGGATGTACACGAACTACTCGCACTTCATCGAACGAGCAGAAGTGCGAGTCTTCGAGAATGCACAGTCCATCGAGTCGGTACCGCTGGACGTCATCGACATCAGCGTCGACGGTGTCGTCAAGTGGGAGCCACCGGTCGGCCAGGTCAGATCACCGGTGTCGGAGCTCGCGTATGTACTTCGGGCTTACGGTGAAGACGGTAATTTCGATGAAACACTCCCGCAGCCGCTCTGGGTAGTGCACGATGACGCAGATAGACCCAACGATGACGACGATGAGTCGTTGTTCCAGTCAGACCCGGAACTGTTTGCGGCCTACGGCGAAAACGGCCTGAGTGTGCAGAATATCGGGCTCAGTAGCGGCACTGTCAGCGTGCGCGGTAGCGGCGTGCCGGATGAGCACGAGGTCTGGGTCGCGGGACGCCCCGTGCCCGTTGATGACAATGGTAATTTCGTCACCGAGGAAATCTTGCCGGAAGGTGCACACACCGTCGAAGTGGCCGTGGTCGACCAGGAAGGCAGCGGTGAACTCTACTTGCGTGACCTCGAATTCCGGTCGAATGACTGGTTCTATGTTGGCATGGCTGATCTCACATTGTCCGATGGCAAAGCGAGCGGCCCGATCGACCTGTTGCAGGGCGATAACCCGGCCCGGGACTACGATTCCAATGTCGACGGACGCCTGGCGTTCTTCGTGAACGGCAAGTTTGGCGAACATTGGAAATTGACGGCAAGCGCCGATACCCGGGAAGGGCCGGTGCAGGACATCTTCAGCAACTTCATGGATAAGTCGCCGGAGTCGCTGTTCCGTCGTATCGACCCCGACTATTACTACCCGACGTTTGGCGATGACGGCACGGTCGAGGATATGGCGCCGACCATGGGCAAGTTCTTTGTCCGCCTGAGCCAGGACGATAACTATGGTCAATGGGGCAACTTCAAGATTGGATACATGAACAACGAGCTGGCCCAGGTCGATCGTGGCCTGTACGGCGCGAACGTGCATTACCAGGCAGACACAACGACCGAGTTCGGCGACAGGCACTTCGTAATAGACGCTTTCGCGGCCGAGCCGGGCACCGTGCCGAGCCGCGAGGAGTTCCGCGGCACGGGCGGCTCCCTTTATTTCCTGCGGCGTCAGGATCTTCTGGCCGGATCCGAGCGCGTACGCATCGAGCTGCGCGACAAGGCCTCGGGGCTCGTTACCGGAGTCGTGAACCTGACGCCGGTCATGGATTACGACATTGACTATCTGCAAGGTCGTATCTCGCTCGCAGAACCGCTTGCATCGACAGCCAACGATAATCTCCTCGTGCGCAGCGGCGCGATCTCGGGTGACGAGGCTTACCTGGTTGTGCGATACGAGTACACGCCAGGCTTCGACGACATCGATGCGATGGCGATTGGCGGACAGGGGCACTACTGGCTTGGCGATCATGTCAAAGTCGGCCTCACATCGAATACCAACGAGCAAGATGGTGCCGACAACAGCCTGAACGCCGTTGATCTCACGCTCCGGCTGGCTTCCGAGTCGTGGCTCAAAGTGCAGCAGGCCGAGAGCGAAGGACTGGTTTCCCTGCCGCAGTTCTCGAGTGATGGCGGCTTCGAGTTCAACGCGTACGATCCGGCATCATTCGTCAACGCACAGGCAGAAGCCGAGCGCGCCGATCTCAGCGTTCGATTCGGCGATCTCGTCAGCTTCTTTGACGGTCGCCTGACCGCCTACGTGCAGGAAGTCGGGGCCGGGTACTCCGCCCCGGGCCTGACGGCACTCACCGATACGAGAAACTACGGCGGCACGTTTAGCCTGCCGATTGCCGAGAAGTTTTCACTGGGCGCCAAGCTCGACAGTCGAATTCAGGAACAAGGCATCGAGACCCACGCCACAGAATTCAACGTGGGCTACCAGATCAACGAGAACTGGCAGCTGAGTGCCGGTTACCGCGAGGATGAGCGCATCTCGAATTCGATTATCGTTCCGTTGACGCAGGAACAAGGTGAACGGGCCGATGCGGTACTGCAGGTGGGTTACGATTCGAAGTCGACGTGGAATGTTTATGCATTCACTCAGGACACGTTGTCGGTAACGGGCGATCGCCAGGAGAACGCCCGAGGCGGCCTCGGCGGATCGTATCGGCTGTCCGAAAAATTGCGCATTGATGCCGAAATATCTGACGGCGATCTGGGCGAAGGTGGCCGGCTCGGAACGAACTATCTTCATTCCGACAGAACGAGCATGTATCTCAACTATGCGCTCGAAAACGAACGCATCGATAACGGCATGGGCGGCACTCGCGGTGGCGAAGGTAACCTGGTCGGTGGCATCAGGACACGCCTCGCCGACAGTGCGAGCGTGTTCCTCGAAGAGCGATACCAGCATAACGACGCGATGACCGGGCTGACGCACGCTACCGGAATCAGTTTTTCACCATCAGAAAAATGGAGCCTCGGAATCAATACCGATATCGGGACGCTGCAGGACGTAACGACCGGCGCCGAGACACAGCGTATGGCCGGCGGCTTCCAGGCGACCTTCGGCACTAACGCGCTGCAGTTGTCCAGCGGCATTGAATATCGTAACGACGATGCCGAGCAGCTCGATCTGAGCAGTACCGAGAGAACGA
Organism: uncultured Gammaproteobacteria bacterium; assembly: GCA_963841165.1. Lineage (GTDB taxonomy): Bacteria > Pseudomonadota > Gammaproteobacteria > Steroidobacterales > Woeseiaceae > UBA1847. The sequence continues at coordinate 108,205 of CAWJCA010000010.1, forward strand.
CTTGGCTGTTCAGGAATAATATCAAGTACCAAATCAATCCGGCGTCACGCTTGTTGGGTAAACTGAATCACTCAGAGAGTGAGAGTTCGCAGGGAACGTTTTACGATGGCGGATTTACCGAGGCTGTTATCGGGTACGCGCTTCGACCGATTACTCACGATCGATTCAATACTCTGGTCAAGTACACGTATTTCTACAACGTACCGACAACCGACCAGATCAGCCTGCAAAATATCGCGGCGGAGTTCATCCAGAAGAGCCATATCGCAGCGGTTGACGCCAGCTACGATATTACGCCGCGCATCTCTATCGGCGGCAAATACGCCTATCGCCTCGGTCAGGTCAGCCTCGATCGTGAAGATTCGGAATTCTTCGACAATAATGCGAGCTTGTATGTAATACGTGGTGATTACAGGTTCCGGAAGAACTGGGAGGCTCTCGCGGAAGGGCGTTTACTCAACATGTCGGATTTGGGCGAGCGTCGCAGCGGCGCGCTGGTCGCTGTCTCGCGCTACCTCGGCGACCATCTGAAGATCGGCGTTGGCTACAATTTCACCGATTTCTCAGACGATCTCACGGATCTCAGTTTCGATAATCACGGTGTTTTCCTCAACCTGACCGGATCGATGTAGCCAGCATGGAGTTCATGCCACGCAGTTGCTGCGTGCGCGAAGACATGGCGGTTTGCTAGTATAATTCCTAGCTGACAAACTCGTTGGCGCCTGCCATAGTTAAATAGTGTGCGTCCTGCGCCACGCCGCCCTATCGAGATCGAGTAACAATCTTGAGATTCGTACTTTTCCTGCTGTTTGCCTGGTCCGCAAGCGCAACGGCGCAGCTGCCGGATTCTGATTGGGAGTTCGAGCAACCGTACCGCGACCAGATGCTGTATTTACACGCACTGGTCAACTATTCCTATGATCTGCAATGGCAATTTGACTGGGAGCGTCGCCAGATTGCCGACAATGCTTTGCGCGTCAATACTGGCAGCGTCACGTCGGACAAGCTGCTGACCGACGTCGACCTCAACATCAATGAGGCCCTTAACGACAAGTGGCGCTTCCAGGGCAGTTTCAGGCGGGACGGGCTGCGGCAGCGGCCGAACCGCAAAGAGCAGTTGTTGCTCGGATTCGAGCGATCAATATTCGAATCCTCGGCCGTTTACGTGACAGTCAACCCCGAGTTCAACAAGGAGTTCATCGACGTCGCGGCCGGCTACACGTTGTATCGCGATGGGCGTCAGCAGTATGTGCGCGTAGGCGTGTTGCTCGAGGACATGAACTACGGCACGAAAAACGATCTCGGTGGAGAGACGGAACAGGACTCGGTCGCGCTGCAATGGGCTGTTCGGCTGGGCTTGGCCAACGACTGGTTTTTGTACAGCGAAGGCGAGGTGGGTAGCGGATTCGAGCGCGTGTTCGCTGACGCGAGCTGCGTCCCCCGACGTGTCGCGTCACGAGCGGCGCGCGAATGAAGCACAACTGCGCATGTCGCGATCAGGTGAAGACGGCACGGCGTGGTCTGCCTGGGTCGACTGGCAGGACTTCAACGAAGTCCGGCAATTCAGGCAGCCTGGTTTCGACTACGATTATGAGAATACGCAGCTGGATATCGCCGTGGAGCACGCGCGGGTTTTCCGTGACCGGCACCGCTTACGCCTGCTCCTGCATTACGTCGAATTGAAAGCCGAGTCGCGCGGCTTCAATGAACACGACTACGACCGCAAGGACGTTCTTGGTGGCGCATTCTATGAATACCTGTGGCCCAACAGTGGTGTCACGTTCGCCTACGCTTTCGGCCAGCCGGACATTGCGTTTCGCGCGCCTGATCCGGCTGAGAACTATCAACTTGACGATTACCGGGACAAGATTATCGTCGGCTGGCGTTACAATTTTTCAGAAAACGCGCAGATAGACCTGTCGGTCAGCCATGAGGTCAGCGTTCAGGGTTTCGGCGGCGGTGCGGTGCGCTTCCAGATGTTCTTCTGAACGGTCAGAACGAATAGCACTACTATTGCTTGATGGTGACCTGCATCCCGGTGCTCAGACGTTCCGCACCACGGATAACGACACGTTCACCGGGATTGAGCTGGCCGATCACTTCAACGTTGCTGCCGTCGCCGAGACCGGTGATTACGTTGACCTGTTCGACGGACATGTCGGAATTTACCTTGAACACGGATGCGCCTTCCCGTCGCAGTACCAGCGCGTCCCTGGGAACAGTCAGAACTTCTTTGACGCCTGAGGTCGGCATCGACAGGCGCACACTCTCACCGACGGTCCAGATGTCGGGGTCGACATCGAGCCGTACTTCGAACATGTGCGACTGTGGATTACCGAAAGGCACTATCGTGCGCACCGTTCCCTGATCCTGTCGAAAGTCGTTGTGCAACCGCAGTACAGCACCTTCGCTGATAAAGTTGACGGTATTCAGCGGCGCGCGGGCAACAACCTCCAGTGATTTTGGATCGACGATACGAATGACCACATCGGCGACGTTCAGGCGTTCGCCAATATTGCGCAGCCGCTCTGTGACGATGCCGTCGAACGGCGCACGTATTTTTGTGACGTACACTGAAATCTTCGCAAGTCCGAGTTGCGCGCGCGCGATGGCATGGTCGCTCTCGGCAACGGCGAGGTCGGCGATCGTTTGGTCGAGCTGACTTTTTGCCGACAAATTTTTCTCTGAAAGTCTGTCGAGGCGGTTTTTCTCGGATTGCAGAAAGCCGACGCGTGCTTCCTCGCGCTTGACGCGACTCTGTGCTTCCATCTCGAGTAGCTCAAAGGTCAGCGATTCGAGCCGCGCTACCGTGTCGCCTTTCTTGACGGCCGTACCTACCTCGGCAATCCACTCGAGTTTTGCCGATAGCTCGGACGCAAGTCGCGAGTCGAAGCGACTGACAATGGTCCCCGGCACATCGACCGAGGGGGCCAGCTGTTGCAATTCGGCTTCGGCAACCACCACCACGGCCGGGGGCATATTCTGTGCGAGCGCCGTTGCGCAGAGTACGAACCCCAGCATCGAAAGCACAACGGACCGGTCGATGATCGTCATCACGGAGTCGCCCCGGCAGGCGTCAGAATATTCGCCGGCGCAGTTGCCGTTTCTCCCAGCCGCAACAGGCTCGGCAGGAGAATCAGGGTAAAAATGGCGCTGACAGACATGCCACCGACGATCACGGCCGCAAGGCCCTGGTAAACCTCGGAGCCGGGGCCCGGGATCAGGAGCAGCGGCAGCATGCCGAAAATACTGGTCAGTGTGGTCATCAATATGGGGCGCAGGCGTCGACGTATCGCCTGTTCAACAGCGCTGCGCCGATCGAGGCCGTCTCGTTCGGCCGACCGTGTTTGATGCACGAGCAGAATCGCGTTATTCACGACGAGGCCCAGCAAGGTAATGAAGCCGATCATCGTCAACAGGTCCATCGGCAGATTCATGAGTCGTAACAGCGACACTCCGCCGACGGTTGCGAGCGGCAGTGCAGCAACCACGAGCAGGCTGTCGACAAACGAACGAAACAGTCCGCTCATCAAGAGATACAGCACAACGATTGCGAGCGCGAAACTGCGGGACATCCTGGCGAGTGCAATGTTGAGATCGTCCGCGCTGCCGTAATAGCTGATTTCGCCGTCCTCGGGCAGCATTCGCAGGAGCGCCGGCTCGACATTGGTTCGCAGGATATCGATCGACTCTTCGAGGGAGATATCGTCCGGTGGAGTAATCGCAAGTGTGACTGCGCGACGACGGTCGACGCGCCGCACCTGGTTCGGGCCGGCGGTGCGCTGCATGCGAACGAGCTGATCGACCGACTGTATGCCACCTGCCGGTGTCGCCAGCGGCGTTGCGGCAAGCTGCTCGGGACTTGTCCATTCCGGAGACCGTAGCACGATGTCCATACGACGATCGCCGTCAAAGTAGTCGCCGACATAAACGCCGTCGCCGAGCGACGCGCATGACCGTCGACAGGTCGCGCCGTGTCCAGCCGGCCTCGGTGATGCGCCGTTCGTCCGGTATGAAACGCAGCTCGGGCTCGGCAAAGTCGACGCCCGGAATCGGTCGCGCCCGCGCACCTGGCAGGTGCTGGCCGACGAGCTCCATGCCGTTGCGCGCAGCTGTCAGCATTGCGTCCATGTCGCGACTTTGAATATTCAGCTCGATAGAGCTGCCGCCGCCGAGCCGATCGAAGATGCCCCATTCATCGGCGAATGCCATCGTGTCCGGAAAGCCGGCGAGGACCTCGGAATTCAACGTATCGACGAACGCGGCGGCGTCGTCCGGGTCGACCATGCTGGCGCCCGCGAACGCGAATGAGCCGAACACGCCCATGAAGTAACTGTCGATTGCGATCTCGGCATCTTCTTTGAGATAAGGCTGCAGCCGTTCGACAACGGGTGCCGCGAACTCTTCTCGGGCGGTCGACACGCTCTGGCCCGGCGGCCGGTCGATAAACGCAAATACCCAGCCCTGCTTGCCTTCCGGCAGGTAGTCGGCTGCTGGCACGAGGAGCCAGGTAAGGGCTGTCGCGCCGAGGAAGATTCCGGCAATCAACGCTAGCCTCGCGCGTCGGCGATCGGTCACGCGCATGATCGTTTCCGTGGTCCGCTCCCACCAGTTCGTGTGCGGATCCTCCAGGCGAACCCCCTCGAGCCACTTCGCGGCAGCCGTCGGTATGACCGATACCGCGATGGTCAGCGAAGCGATTACCGCCACCGAGATAACGAGTGCGAGGTCGGCAAACAGCTGCCCGGATACATCCTTGAGAAACATGATGGGCAGAAAGATGACGACGGTCGTCGCGGTCGACGCCAGCAAAGCGCCCCAGACCTGCTGGCTGCCCTTGGTTGCCGCCTCCTCAGAGCCGACGCCTTTTTCCTTCAGCCGAACGATGTTCTCGAGAACGACGATGGCGGCGTCGAGCACCATTCCCGTCGCGAATGCCAGCCCGGCGAGGGAGATCATGTTCAGCGTTCGTCCCGTAATCTGCATAACGACGAAACAGGTAAACAGTGATATCGGGATCGCGAGCGCGACCAGAAACGTCGCACGGAAACGGCGCATGAACCACCAGAGTATGCTGATTGCCAGCCCAATGCCGAGCAACAGGTTGGTGCGCAGCATCGCAATCGAGTCTTCGATGTAAGTCGACTCATCATAGACCTGCCGGATCTGCAGGCCCGCCCTGGCGAGCGGCCCTTCTTTCAATTCTTCGATCGCGGCTTTGAGATCGCGCATGACATCAAGGACGTTGACGCCTTGTTCGACCTGCGTGTCGAATGCCATGGAGTCATGGCCGTTCTCCATCATGAAGCCATCTTCATCGCGCATCGTGACTGCTACCGTCGCAATGTCGCGCAGGCGCACAGGGTTGCCGCCGCGCCAGTCGAGCACCATGTCGCCGAACTCGGGCAGATCGTACTTGCCGGCATAGCGCAGCGTGTACTTGCGCCGGCCGACGTCGCTAAAGCCGCCCGACGTATCGTTATTATTGCCGGTCTGCCCGGCAAGCGTCGGGATGTCGATGCCGAGCGCCGCCGCTTCGTACGGGTCGAACGTAATCCGGACTTCGTTGGCACGGCCGCCGTAAGCGTTGGAATTGGATACGCCGGGCACGCGTTCTATGCGTGCCTGCACGACCTCCCGAACGAAGTCCTCGTAGCTCGCCATGGGTCGTTCATTGCCCGGAACCCGCGTCAGTGAGAACCACGCGATCTGTTCGCCGAAGCTGTCCTGTCCGGCGAAGATTCTTGGTTCGGTAACGTCGTTCGGGTAACGCGGAACCTGGTTGAGGCGATTGATTACTTCTATGAGTGCGCGCTGCAGATTGGTGTCAACCGAGAACATCAGGTTGATATTGGCGTTACCCCGAGTCGCGGAAGATTCCATCTTTTCGAGACCGGGCACGCCACGCAGGACATCTTCCTGTGGCTCGATGATCTCCGACTCCACCTCTTCGGGCGCTGCTGAACGCCAGCCCGTATTGATCTGGATAAACGGTCGCTGCACATCGGGAATCATCTGGATGGGCAGGCTCAACATGGCGATGGTGCCCATCAGCAACACCAGCAGGATCGCGGCAATTACCGCGACCGGATTCGATATGGCGAGCCGTGTCAGCAAAATCAGTTTTCAACAATGATAATCGGATCCAGTACGCCACCACCCTCGATGCCAACATCGTATTTGTAGGAAACGCCACGTTCGGCGTCGGGGCTGACGGTTGTGGTCACTTTGCCGTTCATCGAGTTTTTCTTTTTCTCATCGAATGGCGTCTTGCCGGGAAACTCGATGAAAAACTTCTTGGCGTTGAATTTCCATTCGATGGTGTCCCCGCGGCAAACGTTAAGCGTATCGGCGTTCTGGCCAAAAAAGCCTTTTACGACTTTGGTTGGCGTGTTGTTCTTAACTTTGATCTTCAATTTGAAGGTTTCGGGGCTTCTGTCGCAGGCTCCGTCCTGTGCGACGGCATGAAAACTGATCGTGCTCATGAGCAGCGCGGCAAGTACCGATAACACGATTGTTCTGATCCGGGTAGTCATGCATTTTCCTTTCTTATTTTTGATTGGTTGATCGGGCCCTATCACGGGTCT
>CAWJCA010000011.1:0-63818 GCA_963841165.1 uncultured Gammaproteobacteria bacterium
CATCCAATGATGCTATTGACCAACGTGACCGCACTTTTATTTCGTCGGCAGGCGTTGCCTCCGCTATACGGAGCGCGCCGGCGATGGCAATCATCGCACCGTTGTCCGTACAAAACTCCATGCGAGGATAAAAAACGGAGCCATCGAAACGCTCCGCGATTTCCTTTCGCAGCAACTTGTTTGCACCCGACGCCGCCCGCGACCACGATCCGCTCGAGTCGATGCGCATTGGCCGCCTTTATCGCTCGTGCGACCAGCGTATCGACAGCCGCGCGCTGAAACGATGCCGCAACATCTTCTCGCCTTAGTTTGCCAGCGGCTTCAGCCTTTCGGACTTCGAGCATGACAGCCGTCTTGAGGCCGCTGAAGCTGAAATCAAAGCCTGGCTTGTGCAACATAGGTCGTGGAAAAGCGAATGCCTTATCGTCCCCCTGTTCTGCCAGCGCCGCCAGCGCGGGCCCACCGGGATATCCCAGGCCAAGGAGCTTCGCCGTTTTGTCGAATGCCTCCCCGACCGCGTCGTCTAACGTGGTTCCGAGCAAGCGGTAGTCGCCCAGCGTATGCACGGCGATGAGCATCGTGTGCCCCCCCGACACAAGCAGCGCCAGAAAAGGAAACTCTGGCGGATCATCCTCGAGCATCGGTGCCAGCAGGTGTCCTTCCATGTGATGCACGGGAATGACGGGGCAGGCCCAGGCCAGGCCCAGCCCGTTCGCCATGCCCCCGCCCACCATCAGTGCGCCGACCAGGCCGGGCCCTGCCGTATAAGCGATCGCATCGGGTTTCTCGATGCCGGCCTCACCGAGAACCTGCCGGATCAGAGGCAGCAACATGCGGACATGATCACGGGACGCGATCTCGGGGACCACGCCGCCATAGACCGCATGCAGGTCAACCTGGCTGTGCAGCGCATCGGCGATCAGGCCGCGTTCGGTGCTATACAACGCCACGCCGGTCTCGTCACAGCTGGTCTCGATTCCCAGAATATTCATAGGCGGCGGATGATACCGTGTAGGAGCGGGCCGTGCCCGCGTCAGGCCCTCCGTCCGGCGGCCTCCGCTGGCCCCGCATTTCGCCCCCAAACCCTTTGCAAACCGCGAAATCCGGCGTTATGATATGCGGCTCAGTCCCGGCCCTGTGCCGGGTTTATTTATGTCTGGACGGAATACCTGAACAATGCCAAGTGTTCGCGTAAAAGAGAACGAGTATTTTGACGCTGCCCTGCGGCGCTTCAAGCGTGCCTGTGAAAAGGCTGGAATCCTGACCGAGCTTCGTCGTCGCGAGTTCTACGAGAAGCCCACCCAGGAGCGCAAGCGCAAGAAAGCGGCCGCCGTCAAGCGCCACCTGAAGCGCATTTCTCGTGACGAAGCCAAGCGCAAGCGTCTTTACTAAAACTAATTGAGCTTCGCATTCGTGAAGCAAATTGCTTACTTTTCCTGCCCATGTCCCTCAAAGGCCAAATCACAGAAGACATGAAAGTCGCCATGAAGGCCGGTGATAAAGACCGGCTTAAAACGGTGAGGCTCATGCTCGCAGCGATTAAACAAATCGAAGTCGACAAGCGCATTGAAATGGACGATGCAGCGGTACTCGCCGTGCTGACCAAAATGGTCAAACAACGTCGCGACTCGATCGAGCAGTTCGAGAAAGGTAAGCGCGAGGACCTCGCGAAAATAGAGCGCGACGAAATCGCCGTCATCGACACCTATCTCCCCAAGCAACTTGCCGCCGATGAACTGGCTGCCATGGTCGACGAGGTCATTCGCGCGAGCGGGGCCGAGAGCATTCGTGACATGGGCAAGGTCATGGGTCAGATCAAAGCCAAGGCCGCAGGCCGCGCCGACATGGGTGCGGTCAGCGCTACAGTCAAGGAACGCCTTAACGCCCTTTGACCGGAGAGTTCAGACCTCGTAACAACAACCAAGACCCGGCATTGCCTGGTCGCCGTTAGTACTAATATGTCCGGACTGATTCCTCAGGATTTCATTGATGATCTGATCGCGAGAGCAGATGTCGTCGAGGTTGTCGGTCGCCGCGTGCCATTGAAAAAGGCCGGCCGGGAGTTCAAGGCCTGCTGTCCCTTCCACGATGAAAAGACACCGTCGTTCACCGTCAGCCCGGGCAAGGGTTTCTATCATTGCTTTGGCTGCGGAGCTCATGGCACAGCCATTGGCTTCCTGATGGAATTCGATCATATGAGTTTTGTCGAGGCCATCGAGAGTCTCGCGAGCTCGATGGGCGTCGAGGTTCCGAGAAGCGAGAGCGACAAGCCGGCCCGTCGTTATGATGAGCTGTTTTCACTGATGGATGCCGTTGCCAAACACTGGCAGGCGACGATGAAAGACACGCCCGCGGCCGTTGCGTATCTGAAAGATCGCGGTATTGACGGCGCAACCGCAAAACGCTTCGGCATTGGCTACGCACCGGACGGCTGGAGCAACGCGCTGGACAAGTTCGGACAATCGGCGGAAGCCACCGAACGGCTGCTTGCCACTGGCCTGATTATTCGCAAGGACAACGGCCAGCATTACGACCGTTTCCGCGCTCGCATCATGTTTCCGATTCGGGATACACGCGGCCGAACGATAGGATTTGGCGGCCGCATCATGGGTGACGGTGAGCCAAAGTATCTGAATTCTCCCGAGACCGTGCTTTTCCACAAGGGCCGCGAACTTTACGGATTGTTCGAGGCCCGCCAGGCTTTGCGGCAGATCGAGCAGCTCGTCGTCGTCGAAGGCTACATGGACGTCGTTGCGTTGGCTCGGCATGGCATCGACTTCGCAGTCGCCACACTCGGCACAGCGACCACGAGCGAACACCTGAATAACCTGTTCCGCCTGACCGAGAACGTCCATTTCTGCTTCGATGGCGATCGCGCGGGCAAAGCCGCCGCCTGGCGAGCTCTGGAAAACGCACTGCCTCAAATTCGCGAGGGTCGACAGATACGCTTCGTATTTCTGCCCGATGGGCACGATCCCGACTCCTTCGTTAACGAGCATGGCGCTGACGGATTCGTTAACGCCCTGGATAACGGCGTCGCCCTGTCCGAGTTTCTTATTGAGGAACTCGCGAGCCAGGTCGACATGCAAACCGTCGATGGACGAGCGAGATTGGCCGAACTGGCACGGCCCCTTGTGAACAAAATACCGACAGGGGTTTACCGCGAGCTGTTGATCGAGAGTCTCGCTGCAGCCGTCGGTCTGACCGCGCCAAAACTCGAGAAGATGATTGCGGGCGGAGCGGCGCACGCCGGGGACACGACGTCCAGATTCGCCGGCGCCGACAGGAAACGGCGGCTGCCGCCTGGCGCGGGCAAACCATCCGTTGTTCGGCATGCCATTACTATTGTCCTGAACCACCCCGAGGCTGGCCGAAATCTCGAAATCGACAAGCTCGCGGGCGTCAATCGGCCGGGCACCGATTTATTACGGGCGCTCATTGAAACGGTGCGTTCTGAACCCAATATAACGACGGCCGGGTTACTTGAACGCTGGCGACATGACGAGCAGGGCCGCCACCTCGGCAAACTGGCCGCCGCGGCACTACCCCTCGACGAGGAATTTGACCCGGCTGCCGAGCTGCACGAGTGCCTGGACCAGCTGGCACTGGCCGGGCGCAAGGAGAGGATTGATTTTCTTATCGAAAAACAGCGAGTTAGCGGGCTCTCGGACGACGAGAAATCGGAACTCAGGGCGCTGAATTAAGTCGAAAACTAGCGAAGTATTTGTGGATTGAGCTCTCTCGAGAGCGTATTATTAATCGTTTGTATCTTTTGCCCGTAGGGGTCTTGTCTTGACAGAGAAAAAAGCAGCCGTCGGCGGAAGCAAGCAGGCTAAACAGCTCAAAGCACTGATTGCCCGCGGCAAGGAGCAAGGGTATCTGACCTACGCAGAGGTCAATGATCACTTGCCGAATGACATCGTCGACCCGGAACAGATCGAAGACATCGTTAACATGATTAACGACATGGGCATTGCAGTGCACGAAAAAGTGCCCGACGTCGAATCGATAACCTTGTCCGACGCAACAGCCACCGATGATGATGCCGCCGAGGAAGCCGAAGCTGCACTCGCGAGCGTCGATGCGGAATTCGGCCGCACGACGGATCCTGTCCGCATGTACATGCGTGAGATGGGCACCGTCGAACTGCTGACTCGTCAGGGCGAAATCGAGATCGCGAAGCGCATCGAGGACGGCCTGAACCAGGTCAAATACCATATGGTGCACTTCCCGCCCACGGCCGAGGCGCTGCTTGAAGTAGCCGATCGGGTCATCGGTGGCGAGACTCGCATGCAGGACTTTGTCGTGGGATTCATTGACCCCAATGAGCCCGACGAAATCAAGCCGCCGGCGCCGAAGTCTGACGATGACGATGAAGTCATAGATACAGGCCCGGATCCCGATGAAGTGAAAGCGCGCGTCAGGGTTATTCGTCGCCACTTCAACCGCGCGATGAAAAACCTCGGCCTGCATGGCCTGAAGGACAAGAAGACTGTCAAGGCGCACGCCGACATGGCCGACCAGATCATGGAATTGAAGCTCGCGCCGAAGTTGTTCGACGCGCTGGTCCGAAATCTCCGTGATGTGGTCTCAATTATTCGCAGCCAGGAACGCCTCGTCATGCAACTTTGCGTTCGCGATGCCGGCATGCCGCGCAAAGACTTTCTGTCCAGCTTTCCGAAGAGCGAAACGGATCTTGCCTGGATCGAAAAACACATTCGAGCCAAGCGCAAGCATTCCTCGATACTTGCCAAACTCAAAGACGACGTCACGCGTGCCCAGCGCAAGCTGATTGCCGTGGAGGAAGTGACCCGACTCCAGATCAGCGAGATCAAGGAGATCAACCGCCAGATGTCGATCGGTGAGGCGAAAGCCCGCCGCGCGAAAAAAGAAATGGTGGAAGCGAACCTGCGACTCGTTATCTCGATCGCGAAAAAGTACACCAACCGTGGCCTGCAGTTCCTTGACCTTATCCAGGAAGGCAATATCGGCCTGATGAAAGCCGTCGACAAATTTGAATACCGGCGCGGCTACAAGTTCTCGACGTATGCGACCTGGTGGATCCGCCAGGCTATTACGCGCTCGATCGCTGACCAGGCTCGCACGATCCGTATCCCGGTTCACATGATCGAGACCATCAACAAACTGAACCGTATTTCGCGGCAGATGTTGCAGGAGATGGGACGCGAGCCGTTGCCCGACGAACTGGCCGAGCGCATGGAAATGCCCGAGGACAAGGTTCGCAAGGTACTCAAGATAGCGAAAGAGCCGATCTCGATGGAAACACCCATTGGCGACGACGAAGATTCGCATCTCGGCGATTTCATCGAAGACCAGACCGTGCATTCGCCCGTCGACTCTGCGACGACCTCAGGCCTCAAGGAAACGACGCATTCGGTGCTTGCGGGCCTGACGCCGCGCGAAGCCAAGGTGCTGCGCATGCGCTTCGGAATCGATATGAATACCGACCATACGCTTGAGGAAGTCGGCAAGCAGTTTGACGTCACCCGCGAACGCATCCGTCAGATAGAAGCGAAGGCGCTCAGGAAGCTGCGGCATCCGACTCGTTCGGATCAACTCAGGAGCTTCCTGCTCGAAGACTGATTCGGCGCGATACTCGTTAGCGAAGAAGCCGGGCAATGCCCGGCTTTTTTCTGCTAAAATCGCGCTCCCTATAGAGGCCTGTCGTCAGGCCACAACGGAAAAAGGGCCTGTAGCTCAGTTGGTTAGAGCAGGGGACTCATAATCCCTTGGTCCCAGGTTCGAGTCCTGGCGGGCCCACCACTTTTTCTGCACGGCCGCCCATTCTGCGCGGCCCGCGCCATGCCGGATACGACCTGAAAGGCAATACTGTGAATTCCATCATTGTTATTTCCACGGGCCAGACTATGTTAAACGCTACACTCAGTATACTGACCGAGAGGCTTGGTTCACGGCCTTCCGAGGGTTGAAAATGCGCGCTACGGTTCGACACACATTTTGGCTGTTACTTGCATGCGTTGTATTCGCAACGCCGAGCTATGCGTACCTGGACCCGGGCACGGGCAGTATTTTGCTGCAGAGCCTGCTCGCATCAATCGCCGTTGCGATGGGAGTGCTGCGCTTCCACTGGCACAGTTTCAAGGCTTTTCTCGCAAACTTTGTCGGTTCATCTGCCGTGAAACAAGAAGAGACCGGCGAGGTTGTCGATACGGAGTCCGAGTCCCAGAGTGGTCCGTAGGTGGCAGCCGCGACCTCTGAACCCGGCTCTTTCCGTGATAACAAAGGGCGCATCTACTATGTAGGTGATCGTGTATTTCGTACGGTCACGCCGGCGGGAATTACTGATTTCGAAGCTGTCCGCGCGACCGGGCTCGTTGACGAACTCGTGGGCGCGGGCCTGCTGATTGGCGAAGATCGGGTCGACAAAAAGCTGCTCGGCGAGAGTGCCGCTGATGCAAGCCTGGTAATAGAACACCCTCGGATTCCATACGTCTCCTATCCCTACGAATGGTCATTCGAGGCGCTGAAGACCGCGGCACTGGCGCATCTTGAATTGCACCAAAAAGCGCTGCAGAAGAACGTGACCTTGTCGGACGCAACCGCCTTTAACGTGCAATTCCGTGGTGCGAAACCCGTCTTCATCGACAGTCTGTCGCTGCGCATGTACGACGAAGGTGAGTTCTGGGCCGGGCACCGACAATTCTGCGAACAATTCGTCAACCCCTTACTATTGCGATCGGTCCTCGGCGTTCCGCATAACGCCTGGTATCGCGGTGCGATGGAAGGTATCTCGGCTGAGGAACTTGGCAACATTCTCCCCTGGCGATCGCGTTTTTCCTGGAACATCCTGACGCATGTGTTCTTGCAGGCACGCCTGCAACGTGCGTCCGGTAGCGCCGACAAAGCGGCCGAACGAGCCGAAACACGGAAGTTGGCGAAGATCGGATTCGAACAGATTTTGCATACGCTGCAACGATGGATTTCAAAGCTCGAGCCGCGCAAGTCGGGCGCGACCGTCTGGCAGAATTACGCGAGCGATAACAGCTACGTTGACGAAGAAACCGAACGCAAAAGAGACTTTGTCAAAGAGTTCATAATTAGCGCAGCGCCCGAATTAGTATTCGATATCGGTTGCAACACAGGCGATTACTCCATCCTGGCGCTTGAGTCCGGTGCGCGTCGGGCGGTTGGATTCGATTTCGACCATGGAGCACTTGATTATGCTTTCCGGCGGGCCAGGGAGCTGGACGTCGATTTTCTACCGTTGCACCTCGACGCAGCGAATCCCAGCCCCTCGCAGGGATGGATGCAGAAAGAGCGCCAGGGGCTCATGCAAAGGGCGCGCGGTGACGGCGTCCTTGCGCTTGCCGTTGTACACCACCTGGCCATCAGCAAAAACCTTCCGTTGCGGGAAGTCCTGGGCTGGATCATCGATATTGCGCCACAAGGTGTCATCGAATTTGTTCCAAAACAGGACCCGATGGTGCAGAGGCTACTGAGCCTGCGCGAGGATATTTTCCCCGGCTACAATGAAGAGTCGTTCCGCGATGCAATCGGTGCCAGTGCGCGCATCGTCAAATCATCGATTGTTTCCTCGAGCGGCCGGGCACTGTATTGGTACGATCGCCGGTGAGTGCCCTTCGCCGCTTCCTGTATGGCGCTGCCCTTGCGGCATTGCCGCTTTTGACGTTGTGCGTATTTACGCCGCTTCTAATCTACTCAGGTAATCCGTCTGAATTCACGGCGTCCTTCACTCAAATAGCACTCGCCTGTTTCCCCTACTTCGCTTTACTGATCTTCGTTGTTGGCTTGGCAGCGGCATTGCTGAATGCCGGTGGTTACCAGCGCATACAGGCATTGATAGGGGCCGTTGCATGCCTTCTTTGGCTGCAGGCCAATATCCTGGTCTGGGACTACGGAGCACTGGACGGCCGCAGTATCGAATGGATGGCCGGCGCCTGGCGTGGAGTATTGGACACTGTAATTTGGGCTGGCGTGATTATTGTGTCAATTTTTGCTTTCAAGCGAACAGGCCCTCTTTTTGTGCGTGCAGCAATCGTAGTGTGCGTCATTCAACTCATAGCGGCGGCCGTCGGGATGGCGGGCAATGATGCTGCGTCACTACGACATTCAGATATCGAGGAGAATCAGGCGAGCCGGGAGGCACTTCTGCGATTTTCTACGTCGAAAAACGTCGTGCACATCGTCATGGACGGTCTGCAGACCGACCTCTTCGAACAGCTAGTGGACGATCCCCTTGATAAGGGTAAGGACGTCAGAGAACAACTGCAGGGGTTTACGGTCTTTCGGAACAACCTGGGCATATTTCCTTACACACAACTTACAATCCCGGCAATGCTCAGCGGTAAGGTGTATCAGAATCATATGCCGGTACTCGATTTTGTCGATGAGTCCCTGGCCGGAAATACAATTTTGAATTCGGCAAGTGCCGCTGGTTTTGAGGTCGACATTGCGGCCCAGGTCGCGCTCAGAAATGTGTACGCAAAGAACCGCCATGCCAACGCGCTGGGAATCTCAAATAGCGACCATGTATCGGCACGAGACTACATCGTCAATGACTCTGCGCGACTCATCGATTTATCGCTATTCCGTGCGCTACCGCATTTCGCCAAAGCGCTGATACACAGGGATGAGCTATGGGTCTTCCAGGGCATGATCCGTTCCGCATCCTACCTGCACATGCAGTATTTCGCAGACCTCTCGTTTATTCGGAATCTTTCGCAGGACATGCGTGCGGACAGGAAAGCGTCGGTCTACAAAATCATGCACCTGATGTTTGCTCACCGCCCGACAGTGGGCGATGAGAACTGTCAGTTTGACGGCGTGCGTCCAACAGGTCGCGAGAACGTATTGCAACAAGCTGACTGTGGGTTTCAGGCAGTACTCGATGTTTTCTCGCGCATGAAGGAGCTGGGTATTTACGATGATAGTCTGATCATTCTGATGGCAGACCACGGAGCGTGGGTGCGTCTCGATGGTTTCGATCCGCAGAACGAGAGTGACGCTATCGACTCAATGTCCGCAGCTATGGCCGTGCCGTTGCTTGCAATCAAGCGCAGCAATGACACTGGAGAGTACCGGGTCAGTAACGCGCCGACATCGATTACGGATCTTCCGGCAACTGTCGCAGCCGCGCTCGGTCTGGAAGGACAATTCCCCGGAATTGACGCCTTCACCCTGCCTGACAGCCAACCTCGCGAACGGCGTCATTACAAATACTTCTACGGCGAAAACAGGAATGCGCCGGGATATTTGAACAAGATGCATGAGGTCATCGTGAATGGCAGCGTCTACGATCATGAAGCCTGGAGAAACGGCAGGAAATACTCGCCGCAGGGACAAGTTTCGGACGACTAGACGGCTAGATCACGCGCTCGACGTCATCGAGCCATTCGCGCCAGTAGTCCAGCTTGGCGCGAAGTTCCTGGATCGCGCTGTCCCGGTCGCGCCGCAACAACCTGACATGATCGCCGGGGCGTAACTGCCCCAGCAAATGACGATCAGCACGCGCAACCTGGGCGACACGCGCATACCCGCCCGTTGTCTGCGCGTCGACTGACAGCATGAACACGCGCCCATCCTCCGGACATTGGACGGTCCCGGGAAATACCGGCGCGCTTGCCATGCGGCCATCCGAGTCGATTGCCAGTTTTGCCCCTTCGAGCATTATCCCCATGCGATCGCAGCGGTCTGCTACCCCGAAATTCGTGTCAAACAATTGCTGCCGATCTCGCAGCCAACCGGTCTCTGCGGAATCGCAGGCACGAAGCGCCCAGGTCGTGGACATCGGCGGTTGAAACTTGTCGGGCGTAACGAGCGTTTCGACCGACCGCTCACAACGACCGATGGTGAGGCGATCGCCCTTTTCCAACGCCCGTCCGTGATGCCCGCCCAGCGCCGCCGGCAGGTATGTCGAGGTCGAACCCAGAATCTCGTCAGCCAACAATCCCCCGGCGAACGCAATATAGATGCGCGCACCCAGCTCTGCCGGACCAATACGCAGTTCATCGCCGGCATTAGCCTCTCTCGTACAGTGAAGTGGCAGCGGTTCGCCAGCCAGCGTCGCCCGGGCTTGCGCACCGGTCAGGGCAACGGCTGTACGCGCATGAAGGCGCAGCGACAATCCGCCCAGCGTTATTTCCAGCGCCGGCGCCAACAGGTCATTGCCGACCAGCCGATTGGCCAGCGCCATGGACAGCGGATCTGCCGGCCCGCCGGACGGCACGCCAAGGTGACGCTGGCCGGTTCGCGGCACCGACTGGATCGTCGTCTGTGGACCCGGTTTCAGTACTTCCAGCGTCACAGCTCGTCCACCGCGACGAAACGAACCCGCATGCCCGGCCTCAGTGCGAACGGACGATCGGCAGTCGCATCAAATAAAGGATACGACGTGCGGCCGATCAGTACCCAGCCACCCGGGCCCGGCAGCGCATACAACCCGGTGCGACCGTCCGCTATGCCAACAGAGCCAGCCGCGATATTGACGCGCGGCTCACGCAAACGTGGCACGCCGAGGCGCTCATCCAGCCCCCCGACATAAGCGAAGCCGGGCGTAAACCCGAGCATATCGACCGTGTAATCACGGCCCGCATGGAGTGCGATCAGTTCTTCGGCGGACAGCTTGAGCATCGCGCAGACAGCGTCAAAATCCGGGCCAAATTCGCCGCCGTAGCAGACCGGGATTTCGACGACATCCGGCGACATCGCTACGACAGGCTCATCCTGGCTCGTGGTCTCGTGGATCTTGCGAACCACAAAGTCAGGATCGTGCATCGCCGCATCGAACTGCAGCACGACAGCATCTATGCCGCCGACCACTTCGATCCAATCGCCGGTTGCCCGCAAGCGCTCTGCCAGGCTCTGGCCCTCTTCCGGATCCGACACGTCAATGCTGACCAGGTCGTCGCCACAGGCGTGTATCTTGTTAGCCAGCGACACGGATCTCGATTCCCTGTTGCTCGAGGGCATGACGAACCGCGTGCGCTGCCTCTGCCGCTCCTGGGGTGTCGCCGTGAACGCAGAGCGTGTCTACTGACAGCGGAACAGGTCGACCGTCGATACTCGTAACCGAGTGCTCCCGTGCCAGCGAAATTGCCTGGGCTTCCATGCTCGCGAGACTACGATGCACGGCACCAGGCTCGGAACGCGGTACCAGGCGCCCGTCGGCGAGATAGGCCCTGTCGATAAATGCCTCCGACAGGTACGGCAGTCCACGATGACCCGCCGCTCGTTGCAGTTCGCTGTTCGGCAGGCCAACAAGGAAAACACCATCGCAGGCCTCGACGACCGCTTCTGCCACGACGTCAGCCAGCCCGGCATCTGCACACGCGTCGTTGTACAACGCGCCATGCGGCTTGACGTGATGCAGTGCGGCCCCGTATTCCGAAACAATGGCAGATAGCGATCGAATCTGTTCGACCAGCGTTGTCAGGAGATCGGCTCCCGCAAGAAAGTGGCTGCGCCGGCCGAATCCTTCGCGATCGGGGTAGGACGGGTGAGCGCCGATTGCCACGCCGTTCTCGATGGCGGCAGTAACAGTCGCGCGCATACTGGCCGTGTCGCCTGCATGTCCGCCACAAGCAATATTGCAGCTCGAAACGACGCTCAGAATTTCAGCATCTGAAGCATTACCTTCGCCGAGATCGGCATTGATATCTATGCTTGCCATCCGCTGTTTTTCCTCCTTGCGACGACGCCTGTCCAATCTCATGATATACACTGGATAACACGTTATTGCTGTCAGGGAAATTACCATGAGCGTCGTTCTTGTTACCGGAGCCAGCTCCGGCATCGGTGCCGCCATTGCCATTGCCTTCGCTGAGGCAGGCTGGGACGTCATGGCCGCCGGTCGAGACGAGGGCCGGCTCGAAGAAGTCGCTGACGTTTCGGCAAAGATCGTCATCTGGTCGGGCGAGCTGGCTGAATCCGAGGACTGCGACGAACTCGTGCGCGACACCATTGACGAATTTGGGCACCTCGACTGCCTGGTTAACAACGCTGGTGTCATCGTGCGTGCCAATGTCGGCGATACGAGCGATGAAGAATGGCGGTACACGATGGCCATCAACCTCGACGTACCGTTTTTCCTGAGCCGTGCCGCCCTGCCGCATTTGCTCCTCGCCGAAGGCAATATCATCAATATTGCATCCGACTGGGGATTGCGCGGCGGCGAACGCGCGGCGGCCTACTGTGCCAGCAAGGGCGGTATCGTTTTGTTGACCAAAGCGATGGCCAAAGACCATGCGAGAGAGGGATTACGCGTCAATGCGATCTGCCCCGGAGATGTGGATACGCCGATGCTAGCCGCCGAAGCCAAGGAACATGGCATCGACCTCGAGGACTATCTTGAGGAAGCCGCTGCAGAGAGCCCCAATGGCCGCGTTGCCACTCCGGAGGAAGTTGCGGCGACTGACTCTGTTCCTTGCAAGCGATGCGGCCACACATATCACCGGTGCCGCCATACCCATCGACGGAGGAGTAACCGCCTGATCGCCGCGAATGCTTTTGCGTAATCAAAAGTGTCGAAAAAGGCCGCTCCTTGCCACCAGCGACCGGCCGGTGTGGACCCAAAAGCGGTCGTTCGAATGGCAAGACCGAGGCAATATTGCGAGAAAACGATCGTGCAATACACCGTGAAGAAAGCGACTGCCTCGTACTGGATCATTTCCAGCGGACTGTTGATCTGGGGATTCGCTTACGCCTATCTGGTAGTTTTTACATTCTTTTTTTCTACGCCGCAAGACACAGCGGCGCTTGTTGCTGATGGCATAATCAAGCAAGAATACGCCGATTACATCGCAAAAATTCCAACCTGGGTTATTGGAATTTCAGTGTTGGCTGCGATTACACGACTGTTTGGGGCAATCGGTTTGCTGCTGCGACGATCTTGGGCCGCTGTGCTCTATGGCGTTTCACTAGCTTGCGTAGCCATAATCATGTTTCGGGGATTCGTATTGGAAGACGTTGCGAGCGTGATTCGTAGTTCTCAGATAGGGGTTGAAATGCTATTCATGGCGCTGAGTATTTTCGCCGTTTGGTTCGCCATTACTAGTACTTCAAAAGGACTATTGAGATAACTCGGTCGATCTTGACGTAAAGAACTGACTGCTTTCGGCGAGGGCGGGCGCTCAAAATCAGGTTGTTGGATTTGCGGTCCCGGAACGCCTCCCGACAGGTTCTATTTCTTGATGTCTCGGCCATCGAACTGTGGCAAGCTACGTTCGCGTTCCAGACAGTGTCTGTCTGGTTTTCAACCTAGGGGATAACAATGAAAAAAAGCTTCTTCAGAGTATTTGCCGTCATTTTATTGGGTGTGTCTGCGATGAGTATCGCGCAGGCGCAGGATGAGCCTCCGTTTATCGGCGGTGACTACTGGGAAGTGACCGGAATCAAGACCGCAGATGGTGCAGGTTTGAAGTATGCACGATGGCTTGCGGGCGAATGGCGCAAGAACAGCGAGTTCGCCAAGTCGAAAGGCTGGATCAAGGATTTCATGGTCATCAGTAACGTTCACCCCCGTTCGGAAGAGCCGGATCTGTATTTGATCCGAGTATTTGAGAACATGGCAACGGTCAAAGAGGGTGAAGGACGCCGCATGGAATATTTGGCCTGGGCAAAGAAGAGCATGGACAAGATGCAAGCGGAAAGCGGTAACCGCGCCGAGTATCGGACCGTCATGAGCACGTCTCTACTGCAACACATGAAGTTCCGCGACTAAGAATTAAGTGCCAACTAACGGGCAGGCACGTCGGTGACGTGCCTGCCCTTTTTATTACTGGGAAATTGGGGTCGGACCGAGCTTATTTCGACGTTCGCTTCTGGCCGCTTGCATTCGGCACGGCTAACGCCTTGCGCGCCGCCAGTATTGAAGAAGCAAAAAGCCGAACAACATGCCACCGAGATGCGCGAAGTTCGCGACACCGGGCGCCCCGCCGCTAACGCCCAGGTACAACTCCAGCAGGCCGTAGATGAATACAAAAGTGATGGCTCGCATTGGAATAGGCGGAAACAGCGGCACCACGATGCGATTCGGGAACGTCAATCCGTAGGCAAGCAGGATGCCGAACACGCCACCGGATGCGCCGACGGTCGGATACAAGCCACCCTGCATACCCGCCACGATGAGCTGCACGATCCCTGCCCCCACTACGCAGACCAGGAAGTAAACCAGGAAACGCTGCGACCCCATGAATTGCTCGAGGTCACGGCCAAACATCCACAGGCCGAACATGTTGAAGAAGATATGGGTCGTGTTCCCATGCAGAAAACCGTAAGTCAGCAGCTGCCACGGCATGAACGGCGAACGTGCGTCGGTCGCCGGCCATAACGCGAAGTTGATGTACATGAACTCCAGGTTCACCTGTTGCAATGCGAACACGAGCCCATTGGCGATCAGCAACCCGAAAATTACGTTGGGTATCGTACTGGTTGGCCTGCGGCGATAAACGGTTTGGTTCATTCGTAGACAGTCCTGCCATCAAAAACGGTCATTGTTACCCTCGCTTCGTTGATTTCCGCAGCGGAAAGTTCAAATAAATTACGATCAAGAATGACGAAGTCCGCCCGCTTTCCGACCTCGATCGAGCCTTGCTCCTGCTCCAGCCCCATCTGATGGGCACCGTTGATCGTGTATGCATCGATCATGGTCCCGAGATCAACGCGCTCTTCTTCATTCAGGACCGGGCCATCGTTGGTATACGGGTCCTGTCGTGTGATTGCGACCTCGATCGCATGCAGCGGATTCAGGTCTGTCACGAAATAGTCGCTGCCACCAACGATACGACCACCTTTCTTCTGAACACTCGCGATCGGATACATTTGCCACGTCCGTTCCTTGCCCAGCATGGGAACGTCGAGCTCCAATGCCGCCGGGTCCGGGTAGGCCCATAGCGACTGAAAAACCGCCGCGACCTTGAGTTCGCCGAACCGCGGCCGATCGTCTTCATGAATCAACTGCAGGTGCACGATTTGATGGCGATTATCGGACATACCGTTCGCCTCACGCATGGCTTCGAAGCCATCGAGCGCCCGCCGAATCGCCGCATCACCAATCGCGTGCACGTGAACCTGGAGGCCCATAGCGTCGAAGCGTGTCATGTAACGATCCACTTCATCCTGCGAATAGAAGAATTCGCCTGATCCGTACTGCGTGTCAGCATAAGGCTCGAGTAACGGGCTTGTGCCGTATTCGATAACGCCATCCATATAGAACTTGACCGAATCGACGTCGAGATTCTTGCGGCGCCACTGTTCACGCTCTTCGAGAAAATTAAAAACGCCCTCATCGAAAACACCAGGCTGCCAGTTGATCGGCGACAGGGACGCAAGCACGCGCATGTCGAGCTCGCCCTGATCGGCCAGCTTGACGATTGGCTGAATCAGGTACGCGTCGAGCCCGGGTTCGATTACCGCGGTAATGCCGACCGAATGCGCCAATGCGATGCCGGCGCGTACCCGCTCGGTGCGTTGCTCCAGCGTCATTGGCGGAAGTTTGCTCTTGACGAGCAACATCGCAGAATCGCGAAGCGTCCCGCTGGGCTCACCGGTTTCCGGGTCATGTTCGATAACCCCGGCAGGCGGGCTCTCAGTCTCAGCGTCGAGCCCTACTATCTCCATCGCCTTGCTGTTCACCCATGCGGCATGCCCGAAACTCGACTCGAGATACACGGGGCGATCCGGAAACAACAGGTCCAAAAGACCCTTTTGCGGATTCGCCTCAGGCCAGAGCCACTCGCCCCAGCCACCGCCCAAGATCCAGCCATCGTCACCTATGCCCTTAAGCCGGGTACATTCCTTCAGCCTGACGGCGACTTCCTGTTCGGTCGGGATGCGCAGCAGGCTGCATTCTTCATCAGCCATTACGCCGATCATGATGTGAATATGCGAATCGTGGAATCCCGGCAGCATCATCTGCCTTCTAAGGTCCGTGACGTCAGTATCCTCGTCGATACGGCGAGCAGCGCCCGCATTGTCACCCACGTAAACGATCTTGCCATCTTTGATGGCGATGGCTTCCGCCCAGCTGCGGTCGGCATCGACCGTGTAGATGGCTCCGTTGAGAAACACTCGATCGGCAGCAATATCGATGTCTTCGGAGGACGGGCTGCAGCCCACCAGGACCAGCGTCGCGACGGCAGCAGGCAGATATTTGTTCAAACGCGTCACCAGCCGCCACCACCACCGCCGCCGCCACCGCCACCGGAAGAGCCGCCGCCACCACCACCAGAGGATGAGCCCGGTGGCGATACGGATGAACTGATTGCGGAATTCAGGCTGCTGGACAGTTTGCTGGTTGTCTTGCTCAGGTTGGAACTGTTCCAGGAACCGTTGTACCAGGATGGCCGGTATGCCCCGCCATCCGGACCTCGAATATTGGCGAGTATCGTTGCGAAACGTTCCGACCACTGCTGATCGACGCCCAGCGCCAGCGCGAAGGGCAGGAAGACCTCGAACAACTCTGGCGTTTTCTGGGGCGGATTTCTGAGGTTGAGTTCGTCCTTCTCGGCAATTTCGAGGAAGTCCTTGAAACCGAGCATTTCGTCCAGCAGTTTTCGACCTCGTATCGTGGGGCGCTTCATGATGATGGCAAACAGCGCCAGTGTCAGGAACGACAGAACGATGGCTGCAATCACAAACGGCGTCGGGCCGCGACCAATTTTCAAGGCAATCAGCGTCGAGCCGAGTACGATCAGTATTGCCGGGATATTGAGCGTCATGTTCGTCTTGAAATAGTGCTGCTTGTAGTCCTTTATCAGGGACTTGCGGTGAGCGTCCCGGGCATTGCCCAGCACCGCATGGTTCTCGTCGTCAAGTTCGATCTTGTTGCTGCTCTTGAACAGCCCGTCGTAAAGCTCCTGCTCGCCGGCAGCCAGCGGTGGCTTGAGTTCCTCGGTATTTCGCTTGATTAACCAGTGAGTTTTTCCCCGTTTCTTGATCTCCAGGTAGCCCTTGACCGCGAGATTTACAACAGCAGCCGTCATGACCTTGTCGTCGTAGTACATCTGCCGGATATAACGCAGCGACGCTGGTGAAAAGCCTTCGGGCGGCGCATAGCGCGTCACGATCAGGCCTTCCTCGGGGTCACGGCCGTAGTTTCGCCAGACCGGAATGTAGTAAGCCAGTAACAACAAGTAACCGATTACGGCGGCGAGCAGGTTCCTGTTGTCCTTGAGCAGCCAGCCGATTTTATCGGCTTTGGTCGGCGCGTCGACAAAACCTTTTGGCCATCCAACGACTATGGTCAGCCCGTTAACGGGCGAAAGAGGTTTGTTTGCCTCGAAAAAAACCCGCCTTCCCGAGTCAAGACGTGATCGATAATCCCGTCCCTTGGCGCCGAGGGGTCCGGTGTACGCTTCTTCGGTAATACCCGATAGCGGCGCGTCAAACTCCAGCATGACTGTGGCGCTCGCTTTGTCGATCGGAAACGCCCACTCGAATCCCGTTACATTCCAGTAAAGTTCATCATGCTCATCGAAGAAACCGAGCATGCGACTGGCTGTGTAACGAAACGTATAAATATGCTCACCATGATCGATATACCGATCGGCGCTTCCAAAGTAGGTTCTTATGCCGTTTCGCACCGCTTGGGTATGAAACGATTCAGGCCTGTCATTTCGCAAAACGGCAAGCGGCACAAAGTCGACCTTGTACTCGTTGCCGAGTTTGTCCTCGTATTCGGTAGGAAAATCCCGATAAATGCCTCGCCTGATGCGGTTCCCTTCCGCGCGGACTTTGATGGTCTCGGTGACTTCGATCATGCCATCGGTCATGACACGAATGTCGCTGTGAAAACTCAGGATTCGCTCGTCAGCCACCGCCGATAGCGGCAGTAGAAGGAGTAGCAGCGCGACTAACCTGTTCATTCGACCGAACCCAGCCTGACCAGCGGTACGTTCGCGGCATCGTCGGACTTCTTCTGGAAGAAATCCCGCATCAAAAAATTGAACCAGCCGGCAATAAGGTTGCTCGGCACGGTCTCGGTCATTGTGTTGTAGTCGCGAACCGACCCATTGTAATAGCGGCGTGCAAATTGCAGGTAGTTCTCGGTTTCGACAAGTTCATTCTGCAGGCTAAGGAAATTCTCGTTGGCTTTGAGATCCGGATAATTCTCGGCAAGCGCGATGATTCGCTCAATGCCCGCACTTAGTTTCTCTTCCGCTTTGCCTTTGGCGCGCACATCGGCCATCTGCATGGCCTCTGCTCGCAGCTCGGTGACCGCCTCGAGTGTCGCGCGCTCATATTTCGCGTACTGGTCAACTGCTGATACAAGCCTCGGAATCAGGTCGTGTCGTCGCTGCAACTGGACGTCGATGTCGCTCCAGGCCGTATCGACGCGGTTGCGACTTCGAATGAGACGGTTATAGAGGACAACGCCGACCACGCCA
Organism: uncultured Gammaproteobacteria bacterium; assembly: GCA_963841165.1. Lineage (GTDB taxonomy): Bacteria > Pseudomonadota > Gammaproteobacteria > Steroidobacterales > Woeseiaceae > UBA1847. The sequence goes on from CAWJCA010000011.1 coordinate 18,387, forward strand.
ATCAGGATGAGTACGGCAACAATAATGGATGTCATAGACCCGAACCTCCGGCTTGCCCGGAGCACATCCTAACATTTGCGGGAGCGGCTATGGCCGCGATCGCCGCGCGCGCCAGCGCGCGAAACGGATCAATACCAGAAAGAAAAGAAAATCTGGAAGACGTCGGCATCGAGCTTGTACAGCGGCTCGTCGCCGATCGGCGCGAGCGCCGTCAAATCTGAGAAATCGTGAAAATCGATATGCAGCATGTCGATCGATGCCGTGACCGAGCCTTTCTTGAGAAAGCCCCAGCTCTGGTTTTCATTGAGGAAGGTGTAAGCCGCTTTCAGTTTGAACGTGTAGCTGGTCAACGGGCTCAGCTCTTTATCACGACCACGGAAGTTAGTCGCTTCGGCCCTGGAAAAGAGGTCGCTGTAAAAATGCGCGCCCGTCTGGTCGTGATAGCGAAACTTGCCCGTAAACGTGAAATCGTTCCACGGGTGGACATAGGTTATCGCCGCCGTATGTCCTTCGACGTCCCAGGTATCGATGAAATACCGGTATTCGCCTTCGACGGCCGCACGGTACGGCAGGAAGTAGCGAGCGCGAATGCCCAGAGCATTGCTGGTTCGAGTATTCGGGTAGAGCTCGCTTTCATAGCTGTAGCCGAGCGCACTGCCGGAGTCGAAATAGCGTACCGACCGGTACGGGTTATTCAGGTAGCCCTCGTCGGTCATGGTCTCGAAATTCAGCGTCGAATCAGGTTCTTTGTCAGAATCTGCGTCAGACCGACACCGTAGATCTGTTTGTCCAGCTGCCGCTCGAACGTCGGATCGTCCGACTTGCCTACGAGGTCGTCGCCAAGCGCATAACTCAGACGTCAACGTCGTCAGTGCGCCGAACATGTCCTGGCTCACCGAGAAATTATAGGTCGCGGCGTCGTAGTCGGATTCTTCACTGCTCGTATAGCCGACGCGCATGGTCGTGTTGCCGCGAAGGTAATCCATGCCCATCGACCACTGCTTGCGTTCTTCGGTATAGGGACTCGCCGTCGTAATGACGTCGATTGACGCCGAGCTCACCATGTCGACATAGTAGTTGCCCACGAAGGAAAGACTCTTGCCAACCTGCTTGCGAACCAGGACGGACGGGCCGTCGATTTCGACACCACCGCCGTCGTAGAGATGATAAAGAATGTCGGTACGGTCTTCCGGCAACACGCCTGAGTGAGCAGTGCCGAATGCCATCAGCATCGTTGCAAGCAGGAGTCTACGTCGGAGCATCATCGTCGTCCGATACCGCTAGTTACAGCCGCAGCCGCCGCCAGCCGCGCCTTCGCCGCCACGAGCGCCTTCCCGGGATTCGTAAACGTGCTGCAGATACGAGGTGGAAACGGGGTCACCATCGAGCGCCATGATCGGATCCGCCAGCTTGTCGCGCTCGTAGGGCTTGACCCAGGGCTCGAAATTACTGCAGCCCGACAGCCCGCCGATGACGAGCAGCGGCAGCAAAATTCGACCAATCGCTAAAAATTTCTTTTCCATAACCCTACTTTATCCCGGGAAACCGGTCTGAAACCGTGATCCCTGCCTCAGAAGAACACCGTGAAGCCCAGGTGACCCTCGAGATTGTGGGCCGTCTTCTCCTCACCGAGAAGATCGATATCGAACAGGTGGTCGCGGAAGTCGAGGTGCAATGCAATCGAGTCCGAAAGCAGGAATCGATAGCCCGCACCGACGTTGACCGTGAACCGGTCGTCACCGGCAAATCGCGTAGAACCCAGCCCCGCGATCAGATACAGGTTGGTGTTATAGGCACGCCCTTCGCCGATGAACACTTCGCCTGGCAAGATGTTATAGCCGAGATTCAGGTTGTAATAGGTAAATGTTCGCTGACTGTCCGTTATGAGCCGCGCACCACCTGACAATTCTTCGAAGCTTGTCAGCCCCGCTTCGGTCTGCCCGACCGTGCCTTCAACAAAGAAGCCGGCGGTAATGTGGTAGGCGAGCCGAACGCCATAAACGACATCGGTTCCGAAATCCTCGACGCTCATGATGCCGACATAGCCACCGATCTCGAAATCCTCACGATCGATTGCCGGTTCCTTGATTTCGCGACGCTCAACTTCGGGATCAATGACCTGCCCGGGCGATTCGGACGTGGGAGGCGGCGCCTCTTCGTTGCCGAAGCCGAACAGGTTCTTCGTCGCCGCGCAGCCCGACAGGCTGATCATGGCAACGATCAGAAAAAGAACGCGAAACCGACTTTCCATTCCTCTACTTCCTCATTTTCGTCTCGGCTCGTGAACACCACGTAGCTCTTGTACTCGGCTCGCAACAAAAAGCGTCGCGTTGCATAAATACGGAAACCGGCACCAACGTGCCCGATCTGGTCCGTACGATCCTCACCCTGGATGATCGTTGACTTCGGCTCGGTGTGGATGACTCCGGCACCCAGTGTAAAAAACGGCGATACACGCCAATCCGGCCAGGCTTCGTGAACGACATTAACACTGCCCATCCAGCCGTTCGAGAAATTACCCAAAATCTGTGAACCCCATACCTCCAGGGACACATATGGGTTGAGCGAGTAGCCACCGTAGAGGGAAATGATGTTGGCACCGCCGAAGTCACCGGCCAGAATTCCCGTCTCCCATTTGGCGTCGGTGAAGTCATCGATTTTTGCTTGCTCGAAACTGACCTGGTCACCATCCGGTTGCAGCGTCAGTTCCATTTGAGCGCGATCGACCCAGCCCTCTTTGCCGTTCAGAGCCCGGACCAGGTACCAGTCCGTGCGCTGCATCAGGATATCGACGGACTCACCGCGATCGACAACATGAAAAATCGGGTAGCCACTACCGGGCCCCGTGCGCAATTCCAGGTAGGGATCGGCAACGGCAACAGTTCGATAGTCATCGGCGGCCTGGACCGGCGCTGTCAGAAAAATCTGCAGTACGACGGCGACCAGGCATCCGAACCAGGCGGACTTAGTTGGCGGGGGCGTCGAAGGGATTGTTGTAATACTGGGCTCCGACATCCAACCATTCCGCAACAAGGCGTTGCTCCGCTTGGGATAAAATATTGAAATGCTCAAGATCCGTAGGATCGTTAAATCGGTCAAAGAAATCGCTCGATAGCCCTGCGCCCAAGAACACCCTCAGTGGTGGCGGACCGTTGGAGATCGGGGCCAGGATGTCGTTTCCGTCCGCATCCTGTCCGATAACCTGGGTCGCATCGACCAACGCACCGTTGTCCAGAACCTGAAGATTATCAGTAACTAACAGCTCGCGATAGGCATGGAAGTGATCGGGCTCATCAACTGACAGGCCGTCCTGGAGTTCCAGCTGACCGGCGGGCACCCGGGTGGCGCCATCTGCAGGATCCACGGGCGTATGACAGTTGAGGCAATTGTTGTTGACCTGCAGGCCGGTAACCGGGTCGATTAGCGGCACTTCCGGCGTAGCGGGATCGTTGTCATCGTCGAATGTGACCAGGCGCGGCTGGCTCCACAGCGGGTGAATGATCGATTCATAGCTGATGACACTGCGGCAGTTTGACTGCCAGTCCTGCTGACAGGACACGGTGGTCGGCGATGCCGTCGTCAAATCGGTGTACAGGTAATCGATGTCCACATTGTTCGCGGCGATAACCGGGTCCGCAGTCCAGACATCACGATAAATCACGTTCATCGAGGGCTCGATCGACGAACATCCGTCGTTGGCGCAGGTAACACGTGCGCGCACTTCGGCCATCGTCTCGCCAACATCACCCACGAACCATTGTGGATCCGTACCCACGAACGGAACACCCGCGGTCGGCGCGCCGGCGTAGGCACTCTCGAAGGCCTCGCTGCGACCGTGAGATACGCCGCTGTTGGCATCGTGGCAACCATTGCATTTCAATTCCTGACCAGCGCCCAGCGAAATCCAGTTCTGGTGACGTTGCGTAATACGATGACCATTCTCATCCAGCACGCTGACCATGAGCGCCGTGTTGGCAGGCACCTTCACCATGACAGAGCCGTCAGGCTCGACCATCGCGTAGCCGACAATTTCCTTCATGCCAAACTGTGTCGTAACGCCGAACGCGGTATTGTCGATGTCGCGCAGGTCATCGTCAGGCTGTGACACGGCCTTCTCAATGCGCAGGAATCGTGCAATTCGATCGGCCGCCAGGGTTTGCAAGGGATTAGCTACCGTCGGGATGTCGACTATTGCCGTGCCGTCGAAATCGTAAACGCTGCGGATGTTCAGCAGCGCTTCGCCACTGTCCGCAAGCGTCACGTCCAGTGGATAGTTGTTTACGCCGTCAAGAACGACGGGCGGTATTGGCCGGGGGTCAGCCGAGACCACCTCGGTAAACATGAAGCCTTCTTCACCGGCGACGATCGGCAGCTGTGTATCGTCGCGGGGATCGTAAATCCAGATACCGTACAGGGGCGGAGCGACAAACAGATCACCCTCAACGGGTATCGGCGGATTATTCGGATCGATGACAATGACGTTTGCGAGGCGGTCCTCGGTACATGGCACGATCTGTATGTCATCCGTAGCGGGATCGCCGTCGTCAGCGAGGATTTCGACCAGGCGACACTGGCTCCAGCTGACCATCAGCCGATCCGTGCCATCCTGGATCGGGTAGACCGAGAAGTAGCGGCCGCCAACGGACGGTACGCCCGGTATCGTCGATACTTCGTTTACGGTCGCGTCTTCCTGCGCCGGGCCACTCAGGATGCCAATGTTGTCCATGGTCGGCTGCGTGTTCTCGAGGTACTGCGGTGTATCGATCAGCATCAGCTCGCCGCCGCCCTCCGTATCCGTGAACGGACGTGCAAGTACCATGACACGACTGTCTTCAACCTGCCGTGGCTGCATGAACTGGATAATGTCGCCATTGGTGCCGGTCGCATGACTCTGCTGACCATAAAGCAACTCCAGGGCGGAACCATCCGGGTTCATTCGATACAGGTTTACGGCGTCATTCGACTGATTGTGGTCCCAGCGGCTGAACACGATTTTTCCATCGGCCATTACAGACGGGTCGAGGTCGTGGCTCTGGTTGAAAGACACCTGCTTTACACCGGTGCCGTCATCGTTGATGACGTGCAGGTTGAAAGCTGGCTCGTTATCATCCTCGTCTTGTGCCGGGAACCCGCCTTTGCCTTCATCAAGCAACACGGCCTGCGACTGGGTCTGGCGCGTTGAGGAGAAGATAATTCGTCCATCCGGCAAGTACTTCGGCATGATGTCGTGGCCAATCTCGGCCGTGAGGTCAGATGAGATGACCCTGATCAGTTCGCCCGTTTCAAACGTGTACTGCCAGATATTCCAGGTCGGCAGATCTTCTTCGTCCACGTCCGGATCGAACGGCACTCGCATCGCGAACAGAAGGCGGCTGCCGTCATAGTCGATTTCAACGTCGCGAATTGCCGCGAGGCCTTGCGATACGCTTTCAGTAATGTTGATCGCTTCAGCGCCGGGCGCGGCGCGATCACGATAGTAAAGATCGGCACCAAACTCGAATGTGATCTGCTCTCGCAAATCCTGCTGCTGAAATTCGCCGTCGTCGTCAACCGGAAGCGGAGACTTTATATAGGCGATCGGGAAATCGATAACGACAGGATCGGGATCCTGCCCGGTGCCCAGTTGGACCCCCTCCCCTTTGCTGCAGGCGGCGAGCAGCACGCACGCCATCGACAACGCAACCATCCTGGTCGCTTTGCTCGTTATTCCGTTTCTGGATTGTCGCGGTAGCCTAAACATTGCTTTCACCTCGGGTCATTATGGCAGGGTACGCCGCTATGCGCCGGTCGTACCGTTAACGCAGTCACAAACTGCAATTAACTATTGATCGAGTTTTACTCCGTAAGATCGGGAGTAGATTGCCTCTGATTATATGAGAGGGATCAAGCTCGATGTAATGTCTCAAAAGCACGACACCAAACAAAGTCAAACCAACTTTTTGCAGCGTCGTCCTGTCAATACACGACATGACGCGGCGTACGGTTCCATCACGACGATCGCATGCGCAACAAAAATTGTGATTTTTGTCGCCACGTTCAGAAATTGCATGAACTTTATGTCGCTTCCGATTGTTGTTTGGTGGTGTCAATAGACGACAGCCCTGTCTGCCTTCGGCGACAGTTGCACAGTCTTGCACAATCAGTAGCTTAGGCTCCCCGTTACGTAACCTTGTACCAAAGCACCGACAACGACTTGACATATCTTCGCTTCGGAGAGCACCAGGGATCTTCTCTTAATTATTTGATTTATATAATTTTTTTGAAGATTGTTCGCGGCAGGGGCGAGACTGGCACAGCACTTGCTTTATAGATTACAGATCGATTGATTACGTGACCGAAGATTTCCGAAATCGTGAATACACTCACGGCAAAGATAAAAAAGGTCTGGCAAAATTTTCCTTGCCAAGTTGAGCAACTGATCTGGTGGACAGGAGTCCACCGCGTAAAGCGGAGCTACAAGGAGCAACAGATTTGGCACGCGTCACACGGCGCAGCTAGTAACTTCTGAACAGTCCGTTACCGAGGGTGCGTGAATCCCGAAGACGTTCGGGTACACAGGAAAGCACATTGTTTGAATCGTACGAGTGATGAGCAGAAACGATATGAATAACAGGATGTGGAAAGGACACGTAAGCATCGCGCTCACAGTATTGCTGTCAGTAATACTCGCAGCGCCAGCAAGCGCCCAGACCAGGGAACAGGCCAAGCGTATTTATGATCGTCTCGCTGGCGTACCGCCGACCGAATCGGTCTTGACCGCGATAGAAAACAACGTCGGAACGGACCCGGTCTGCGTCAGCTACGGCGTTTCAGGACCGGCCTGCGCAGCGTACATCGCGATGGATAACAGCAGCTTTTATAACGTGACGCTGAAAAACTTCGCAGCGCCATGGACGAATCGCGACCGCTCCGTGTTTGTACCACTCAACGATTACGTCGCAACCGTAATCGGGATGATCCGTGACGACGTGGACTTCCGCACGGTGTTATCAGCCGACCTGCAGTATGTCGGGAGCCCAGGAACGGTTTCCTCAGCGCCGGCTGGAAACAACAACAATCACTATGAGCAGCTGGAAGCGGGCAATCACGACCTTAAGGCCGTGCTGCAGCCGGCAACTCAGTCAGGCATCAACGGCATCCCCTCCACGGCAACGGCCGGCGTGATGACATCGCGCGCGGCCTCCGAAGCATTTTTCATCGCCGGCACCAACCGCGCGATGTTCCGCTTTACGATGGTCAATCACTTCTGCGCGGACATGGAACAGCTGCACGATCCGCGTATGTCGCCCGATCGAATTCGCCAGGACGTCAGTCGTAGCCCGGGTGGTGACAGCCGCCTGTTCCTGAACAACTGCGTTGGCTGCCACACGGGCATGGACCCGATGGCTCAGGCGTTTGCTTACTACAACTACAATGACGCTACAGGCTCTATCGAGTACACGGCCGGCAATGTCCAGCCCAAGTACTTCAATAACGACCTGAACTTCCCGCAGGGTTTCCGCACACCGGACGACCACTGGACGAACTACTGGCGAACCGGCCAGAACCGTTACCTCGGCTTCAACGGCCCGGGCACCGGGGACGACTTCGGCGCCAAGTCGCTCGGCGTGGAACTCTCCAATAGTGACGCGTTCGCCGCCTGCCAGGTCAAGAAAGTATTCAAGGCAGTATGCCTGCGCGATCCTGAGTCGGCTGCGGACCACAGCAAGGTCGACGAGATCGTCACGAATTTCGAAGGCAGCGTCTTCAAAATGAAACAGGTGTTCGCTGATACCGCCGTTTACTGTATGGGCCAGTAGGGAGACATGACAATGACTAAAGCAATCAGAATTGCTACCCAGGCCCTTGCTCAGCGCTCAATGCGCGCAGCGACCGTGGCGCTACTTTCGAGCATCTTCCTCGCGGCTTGCGGCGGCGGTGCACAAACATCCGACAACCCCTTGTCACAGGGACCGGGCAACAATAACGACACGGTGTATACCGGTCCTGTCGCTCGCGATGCAGACGTCCTCAAGTTTCAACAGGAATTCTGGACAAACGCGAAGACCACAGACCGCTGCGGCTCTTGCCACAACGAATCTGTCGGCCAGGTGCCCATGTTTGTTCGCAATGACGACGTCAACATGGCTTACGACGAAGCTGTTACGGTGACAAACACCCAGCAGCCGTCGCTGTCACGCATTGTCGAGAAAGTCAGCGAAGCACCTATTGGTCATAATTGCTGGGTTGCAGACCCCGGCGTTTGCGGCACGATCATGACAACCTGGATCGAGAACTGGGTTGGCTCTGCCACCGGTGGCGGCCGCCAGATTGTCCTGACTGCTCCGGCGGATCGCGATCCCAGCGACAGCAAGAACTTCCCGACGGACCCGGCGCTGTTCGAGCAGATTGTCTACACGCCGATCCTTGCCGAGTACTGCGCCGGTTGCCACAGTTCGGAATCCCCGACAGCGCAACAGCCGTTCTTCGCAGAACCTGCTGTGGCGAGTGCGTACGAAGCGGCCAAGTCGAAAATCAACCTTGACTCACCGGCCGATTCTCGCTTTGTCGTCAAGGTATCACCGGGCTCACAAGGCGGTGAAGCACACAACTGCTGGAACAATGACTGCGCGACGGCTTCTGTAGAAATGCTGAACGCGATTACAACGTTCGCGAATGCGATCGCGCCGACGACCGTCAACCCGGACCTTATTTACAGCAAGGCTGTACGCCTCGTAGACGGTACGGTCGCCTCCGGTGGCAATCGCTACGAGAATGACCAGATTGCGCTTTGGGAATTCAAGACAGGCACGGGCTTGACGGCTTTCGATTCGAGCGGCGTCGATCCGGCCATCGACCTGAACTTCTCGGGTGACGTCACCTGGTACGGCGGCTGGGGCATCACGATAGGCTACAACCAGGCGCAGGGCCCGGGTAAAGCACAGGGCTCGACGACGTCCAGCAGGAAGCTCGCTGACATACTGCAGGAATCCGGCGAGTTTTCGATCGAGGCCTGGGTAGTACCTGCGAACGTCACGCAGGAGATGTCCAAGATCGTCACCTACTCGGCGGGCCAGACGTCTCGTAACTTTACGCTGCAGCAGACGCTCTATAACTATGACTTCCTGTTGCGCACGAATGCGCAGGACGCTAACGGTGATCCGTTGACCGACCTGAACGGTAATCCGCAGCTGTCCACACCGGACGCCGATGAGGTTTTGCAGGCAACATTGCAGCACGTCGTCGCAACGTACAACCCGATTGACGGACGCAGCATTTACGTTAACGGGCAGCTCGTCAGCAATGCCGACCCCGTTCCCGGAGGCACGTTCGTCGACTGGCAGGACACCTTCGCGCTGGTGCTCGGTAACGAGGCATCGGGTGACGGGCTGTGGGAAGGCACGTTCCGCCTTGCGGCCATTCACCGCCGCGCGCTATCCGAAGAACAAATCACGCAGAATTTCGACGCGGGTGTCGGTGAACGCTTCTACCTGCTGTTCGATATCTCGGAGCGTATCGGCGCGCCGCTGCAGACGTCTTACGTCCTGTTTGAAGCGCAGCAGTTCGACTCATACTCGTACCTTTTCGACAAGCCCCATTTCACGACGCTTGACGGCTCGACACCGACCGGCATCAGCATGCAGGGCATGCGCGTCGCGATGAACGGACAAGAGGCACCGGTCGGACAGAGTTACGCCAACATGGATGAGACGCTCGACCTGATCGGCGCGACGCTGGACGAGCTAGGCCAGCCGCTGTCGGTGCTTGGCGCAGTGTTGCCGCTCGAGAAAGGGGCTCAGGACGACGAGTTTTTCCTGACCTTCGACAACCTCGACGGCGTCGTTTTCAACCGTAGCGAGGACCCGATGCTGGTTGTGACCGACTACATCGCAACAGCTGAAGAGCGCACGTCGGACATCGGTGTCAGGACTTTCGACGAGATTGACGCGACCTACGCCGCGATCACGGGTATCGATCGCGCGACCTACCAGCGTGGCGGAAACTTCCTGGTGGATGAGACCTACCAGGAGCTGCGTCAGTCGCTGCCGGCAGTCGAGAACATCGAAGCCGTATTGTCGTCGCACCAGGTTGCCATCGCCCAGCTCGCGATTCAGTACTGCGACGCAGCCGTCGAGGACGCATCGATTTGGCCCGGATTCAACTTCGGTGCAGCGCCAGGCCAGGCATTTAGCGTTGCCAATCGAGATAGCTTTGTTGAGCCGTTGATTGCCCGCGCAGTCGGACACTCATCAACGAGCCCCCAGCTTGACTCACAACCCAGCTACACGATCGTTCACGATGAGCTCGCCGCGTTTATCTCGGGCGGCGGCAATCGTCCGGACAACCTGATCGATCGCCTGCTCGCGGGATCAAGCGACACGCGTGCAATCGGAAAGGGTGTTTGCGCTTCGGTACTCGGCAGCGCAGCCACACTGGTTCAGTAAAGACAGGACAAAAAAGGAAGTAATAGAGATGACCATGAAACGAGACAAAGGCAACTGGGATTTGCCGCTGCTTCACACCGATCATCCGCGTCCTGTCACGCGACGCCAGTTTTTGTCGCAGGGCTTTATGACAGGTGCGGCCTATACAGTGGGTGGAATTGCCCCACTGCTGAATCCGCGCAATGCAAATGCTGCCCTTTCGCCGGATCTCGACGCCCTGCGAGTCCCGGCTGAATGCAACATCACGGATGGCGCAGGGAAGATTCCGTTTATCTGTTTCGACCTGGCGGGCGGCGTCAACATCGCCGGCTCAAACGTCCTGGTCGGCGGACAAGGCGGCCAGAGCGATTTCCTGAGCACACAGGGTTACGAAAAGATGGGCCTGCCGGGCGACATGGTGCCCGGACTCACTGACGCCAACGGCAATGCGTTCGCGAACTTCGACCTGGGCCTGGGTTTCCACTTCGACAGCGCGTTTCGTCGCGGCATCCTGTCGAGGGTCAGCGCGACGACGGCCGCCAACATTAGTGGTGCGGTGATACCGGCACGCTCGGACAACGACACGGGCAACAACCCCCACAACCCGATGTACGGCATTGCTCTCGCCGGCGCCAAGGGTTCGATCCTGACGCTCTCGGGCTCCGAGAATACCGATTCGGGCGGCAACTCAATGCTGCCGCAGGCGCTGTACGATCCCGAGCTGCGCCCGACCAAGGTTGATCGTCCGAGTGACGTCGTCAATCTCGTCGACACGGGCGACCTCGTCGGCATCCTGTCGAAAGACGATGCGACGATGGTCATGGAATCGATCTATCGCCTCTCGGACAGCAAGGTTGCCGAGGTCGAAAACCTGGTGAACAGGGACATCGACATCGACAAGGCCGTGCGCTGCGGCTACCTCAAGGCGGCGCATATCGCCGACCGCTTCGGTGGCACCCCGATCGACCCGGGCGCCGATGCAATGATCGTGGACGATGCGACCGGTATCTTCACCTCGGCCGAGTTCTTTGCCGGCGACCGCGACGGACGTGAATTCCAGAAGACGGCTTCGATCATGAAGCTCGTCATGAACGGCTTCGCCGGTGCCGGCTGCGTCGAGATGGGCGGCTACGACTATCACGGCGGCGCACGCGCCGAGGGTGAGGTCAAAGACTTCCGTGCCGGCCAGTGCATGGGCGCCTGCCTCGAGTACGCGGCACTTCTCGACAAGCCCGTTATGCTGTACGTCTTCAGCGATGGCTCGCTCTCCTCGAACGGCGCGATCGACAATTCGGTGGAGGGCCGCGGCAAGGGCGAATGGACAAGTGACAATTCGTCGACTGCCGGCGCGTTTTTCCTCGTCTACAACCCGCCCCGGCTCGGTGGACGACCGGTACTGCGCGGCGGCACGCCAGAGGAGCAGATGCTGCACCAGCAGATCGGCTATATGGACGCAGGCGGCTCGGTACAGCGCGCAGCAACGCCGATGGCCAATAACGTCAACCTGCTGGTCAACTCCGTGATACTCAACTACATGGCGCTGCACGGCGAAGAAGGAAACTTCGACGGCCTTTATCAGAGCCTCGGCATCAGCCATGGCCTGGGCAGCAACATCGACCAGTACATCGCGTTCCAGAACATCGTCACGGGAACAGTGCCCGCCTAGCGAGTAATAACGCGCGAAAACACGGCCAGCCGCTTCTCTTTCGGCTGGCCGTTTTTTTTCGTGCATAATTCCGACCCATGACCGACATCATCGATTTTCTCGCCTGCCCGCGCTGCGATAAAACGCCGCTGGAGAAGAAAGACAGCCAAATCTACTGCAAGGCTTGCAAAGTCGACTTCCCTGCCCTCGACGGCATTCCCTGGATGTTTGCGGAGCCGCAGGCCACTCTGGGCGAGTGGCGCGGACGCCTGCAGTTTGCTTTGCAACAGCTGAGCCATGAGGTGACCGGGCTCGAGAAAGAACTCAAAAACAAGGACCTTCACTCACTGAGCCGACGCCGCGTCGAGCGCTACAAAAAATCCGTTGAAAACCACCGCCGCGCACTGGCCAAACTACTTCGACCTTTGGAAGTACAGGCGCTGCAGGGCAACTATGAAAGTTACCTTGCACTCAGGACACGGCTGCCGGTCGACCAGGGACTCAATACCTATTACGCCAACATTCATCGCGACTGGGCGTGGGGCGACGACGAAAACAGCGCGTCGTTAAAGCAGGTTCAGTCTGTCCTTCACGATCATGCCGAACTCGGCAATGTCCTGGTGCTCGGCGCTGGTGCCGGACGACTCGCGTACGACATTCATATGAACCTGGACTGCTCGTCCACGGTCGCGATGGATTTCAACCCGCTGCTCATGCTCGTCGCACAGGCTGTCACACGCGGTGACAAATTGAAGTTGTATGAATTCCCGATCGCGCCACTGGCGCTCGAGGATGACGCCGTATTGCGAACACTGACGGCACCGGAAGCTGTCGATGATCGATTCCACCTGGTTCTTGGCGATGCACTGCGCGCTCCATTCCGGAACCGGTCTTTCGACACCGTCGTAACGCCCTGGCTTATCGACATAATCAGCGATGATTTGCCCATACTGGCGGCACGAATCAACAATTTGCTCGCCGACAACGGCCGCTGGGTGAATTTCGGCTCTCTCGCATTTGCCAGCCCCGAGCGTGCACGCCGATACAGTCCTGAAGAAACCAAAGCGATCGTTGCCGAGAACGGCTTCTCCGATCCTTATGTTTCGCAAAAGACGATTCCCTACATGTGTTCGCCTGCCAGCCGCCACGGCAGACAGGAAAAGGTGTTTTCGTTTTCCGCCTACAAAGAGCGTGACGTAAAGAACCCCGAGCGCTACAAGGCCCTGCCCGACTGGATCGTGACCGGCAAGGAGCCGGTGCCGCTGTCACCTTCGTTCCGAACGCAGGCAATGACGACCCAGGTGTACTCGTTCATCATGTCGTTGATAGACGGCAAGCGGTCAATCAAGGAAATGGCAGTAATCCTCGAGAAGCAAAAACTCATGAGCAAAGAGGAAGCCGAGCCGGCAATCCGCTCTTTTCTGACAAAGATGTACGACGACTCGCAAAAACAATCAGGCTTCTAGTGGCTCGGCGGATTTCATCCGCTCCTGGAGATAGGCGCCGATTTTCCTGATCGCCTTGCGGCTCTCCGGCATTTTGCCGACCAACAGCTGAAACACATGCCACATCTCCGGCCATATCTCGAGCTGCACCTCAAGGCCGGCTTCTTCCATCAGGGCAGCCAGGCGCGTCGCGTCGCTCAGCAGTATTTCATCGTCGCCAACCTGGATGAAGGTCGGCGGCAAGCCGGCCACGTTGGCAAATACCGGCGACACCAGTGGGTTCTTCAATTCGACTGCGTTGGTGCAGTAGTTGTCCGCAACGACGACCAGGTCCGCGGCTTCGAACCACGGGTCCTGATCGGCGCGCGTCGTCACCGATTCGCCGCTTCCCGATACGTCGAGGAAGGGCGACAGCAACACGGCTGCTGCGGGCATCGGTACACCCGCATGGCGGAGCGATAGAAGCGTCGCGATCGTCAATCCGCCGCCTGCGGAATCACCGGCGATGAAGATATTGCCGGGCTTGAACCCTTCCGTCAGCAGTGATCGGTAAACTCCGACAGCGTCCTCGATGCCCGCCGGAAAGCGGTGTTCCGGCGCCAGGCGATAGTCGGGCACGAGTGCATTGATGCCGGCGGCACGCGCAATATGGCTGACCAACTGCCGATGTGTACGGCAGCTGCCGATAAGGTACGCGCCGCCATGAAGATAAAGCAGCACCTTGTCGTCGGGTGCGGCTTTCGGCCTTAGCCACTCGGCATCAAGACCGTTGACCGTCGTCGCCTCGACCGACACGCCGAACGCGGGTTTCAGGAATCGGCTCATCCGGTTCAGGCGCTCCCGCACTTCCGCGATATGCGCCGGGTCTATGGTTGACTTGTTAATGCCTTTGACGAATCGGGACGTGATCCGACGGAACATTCTTGCGCGCAGGCTACTCATTAAACAAACGTCTTTGACGGGTAGAAGCGGCTATCATAGGCCGAATATGCGAGCGGGAGAACAAGAATGAAAACACTGCGAACGCCGGACTCTCGCTTCGAGAATCTGCCCGACTACCGATTCCAGCCCAACTATGTGAACGTGGATGGAATGCGCATGCACTACGTCGACGAGGGGCCCCGCGACGGCGACGTTGTCCTGCTGCTGCACGGTGAGCCGAGCTGGTCCTACCTTTACCGATCCATGATCCCGCCGCTCAAGCTGGCTGGCCTGCGCGTAATCGCGCCGGACCTGATCGGCTTCGGCAGATCCGACAAGCCGGCGCGCAAAAGCGACTACAGCTACGCCGCGCATGTTGACTGGATGACTCAGTTCATCGAAACGCTTGATCTCCGCGGCATCACGCTCTTTTGCCAGGATTGGGGCTCGCTCATCGGGCTTCGCGTGGCGGCGGAAAATGAACAACGATTTGCACGTATCGCCGTTGGCAACGGCGGCTTGCCCACCGGTGATCAGGAAATGCCGAGAGCCTTCAGGATATGGCGTGCCTTCGCGCGCTTCAGCCCGTGGTTTCCGATCGGCAAGATCATTCAGAGCGGGACCATCACGGAATTGTCGGACGACATCATTGCCGCGTACGACGCACCCTTCCCGTCGTCGAAATACAAAGCCGGGGCTCGGGCGTTTCCGATGCTGGTGCCGACCACACCGGACGATCCCGCCAGCGAGGCCAATCGAGCCGCGTGGAAAAAATTCAGCGAATGGCAGAAGCCGTTTCTTACGACCTTCAGCAACAGGGATCCGATTACGCGTGGCGGCGAGTTGCCCTGGCAGGAATCCGTGCCCGGTGCAAAAAATCGTGAGCACGTGAAGATAAAGAATGCGGGCCATTTCCTGCAGGAGGACAAAGGACCGGAGTTGGCCGAAATCCTCATCAGGTTCGTGAAGGACGAACTGTAGGAGCGCGCTCCCCATAAAGGGGACAATGCCAGCACGCGAAACGGCAGCGGCCCTATTTCTCCAGGTACTGCAATTTGTCCTTCACGTCACGCCACTCGTCGGCATCCTCGGGCGGGTCCTTCATTTCCGTAATAACGGGCCAATCCTGGGACAGCTCGGCATTGAGTTTCAGGAAATGTTCCTGGCCGGCCGGAATCTCGTCCTCAGAGTAGATTGCCTCGACAGGACACTCGGGCTCACACAAGGTGCAGTCGATACACTCGTCGGGATCGATCACAAGAAAATTGGGGCCTTCGTGGAAGCAATCCACGGGGCAAACTTCGACACAGTCGGTCAGTTTGCACTTGATACAGGCTTCGGTGACAACGAATGTCATGCTTGCTACCTCGCTTTCCGGACCGCGTAAATTATGCGAAGTCAGGCCGCTAATCAAGCCGCGGCTTGTTCGCTTGACTCTATCAAGGGCCTGGGCAGCTGGGTAGCCAGCGATCGTTAACACGCTCTGCGATACCGTCGTCCTCGAGCTTCAGTAAATGCGCAAGCAATGAGCGCTCTGCCAACGCATAGAGTTTTGTGTCGACGTCCTCGTACACGTGCGGTACGAGCTCTCGGGTAGTGAGATCCGGGTTGCGGGCGAGCGCTGATCGAACTTTACCCTCTCTTTCGAGACGGTGGTTGATCAGCCAGTCGATGGCCCGGCCGGGGTCATGAATAATTTCGCCATGCCCCGGGGCCAGTGCATCGCACTGCAGCTCTTTCACACGATGCAGGGATTGCAGGTAGTGCTTCATATTGCCGTCGGGCGGATTGATGACGACGGTCGAACCGTCAATGACATGGTCACCCGTGAACAACCAGTTCTTTCCAACATGCCGGTAGCACAAATGATTGGACGCATGTCCCGGAGTATGCACGGCCTCGATGACGAATTCGGTGGTGGCCAGCTCATCGCCGTCCTCGAGTACCCGGTCCGCCTTGAACGTCATGTCCTGGTACTTGCCATCAGTCGCCGGCATGCCCAGTAATTCACCGCCGGTCATTGCTGCCAGCTTTATCGCTGCGGGCGAATGATCGGGATGCGTGTGCGTGACGAGTATCCAGCGAATCGGCGCACCCGCAACTTGCTCGATCTTTTCGACATGACTATCTATTACCGGGCCCGGGTCGAGCACGGCGATTTGCTCCGTGCCGAACAGATAGGTATTGGTGCCGGGCCCCGTCATCATGGACGGATTCGGCGCGACGAGTCGTCGTATACCGGGCGCCAACTTACTGAACGCCGGCATGTCAGGACCAAATGAAGTCACGATTTCGCGCCCGGGTAGTCTTTTTCTCCAGGAAGAACAACCACTTGCTCACCGTCGCGCTCGATGATCTTTGGTACCATGCTGGTCACACCCCATTCCACACAGGAGCGCGCCCACTCGAGCAGCGCCTCCAGCGTTTTGTGCCGCGCGATACTTTCAAGGGTTTTTATTGTCGGAAAGTGCAGCTCGACGTCCCCGGCGCGACCCGCTTCCAGCATGTCATGCGCGGTTATCCACCGCGATTCTGTCAATTCGCCGCCGCAGTGCATCGCCGTCTGTCCCGGCGGCAATTCCGCGAGGAAGAACCTCGTCGAGTAACGTCGCGGCAATGTCGGTGGCGTCAGCCAGTGACTGAAGTAATGCAACTTGTCGCACTGCAGCGCAAGCTGGCTGCGTGTGACGAAGTCGGCCCAGCTCTCAGTCCCGTCGTTCAGCGCATCACGGACTATGCTGAGGTCTTCATCCAGGTTCTCGGAGCTGGCCAGCAATACGCCGGACTCTTCGAACAATTCGCGGATCGCCGCGCTGTAAAGATCCAGTCCCTGCGCTTTTACACCGAGACGCGAATTCGCGTGCCTGCTACCCAGACCGGTACAAAATTCGTGGACGGCCGCATCATCATCATCAACGACACCCCCGGGGAACGCATAGGCCGCACCAAACGAAGACTCCTCATGCCGGCGGACCATGAACAACTCGGGCTCGGGCGTTCCGGCCCGCGCAATGGCAACCGTTGAAGAAGGTCGGGCAGGTGCGATATCACTCAACGGGGGACAGCTCCGCGTCGCCTGTTTCAACATGGGCCTTTAGCCGCAGCAGTGCTTCGCCGATGACGTCATCGACGGGACCGGCAATGCTGTCCAGCCCGCCCGGACGGTAGCCGCCAACAGCATAGGTGAACCTGACCCAGGTGCCGTCATCGGCGTCAGAAAACTCCCAGGTCATGTTGCCATCGACACCCATAAGGCCCAGCGGACCGAGTCCACCGGTCAGGCGCAGCATCGCGGTCGGGCTATGTGTCGTCACCGTCATATGAACCACACCGGCGCCCTCGCCCAGGTCTTCGCAAAAACATCCTTGCGGTCGCGCATCGATACGCAGCCGGCTAGCCTCGCCTGAGACCGTGTGATCGGAACTCCACCACTGACTGATCTCTGTTATCGCCGATTGCCAGACGTCGTCGCGTGGTGCGTCGATGGTCGTTTCATTGACGGAGGTAAACCCGCCCGCTTCAGCGTCAACGACATCGGCGACCGCGGTTCTGCAAACGAACAAGAATGCAATCAGCACGAAGCTAAGTGTGTTCCTCATTTGAACTCCCGTAGCAGGAGCCCTAGCTTACCGCAATCCTGATGCGGACTCAGAACAGCGAAATAGCAAGAAACACGGCACCGGCGAGCGCCAGGCCGAAGTAGATTTTTTTCCAGAATGTCATTGAATCGCTCGATTAAAGTGACAAGATTCGTGTTGAGTGTATTCTTGTCCACCCAGCATGAACCCCGGCTGAAGAAAGCCCGGGAAACATAAGTCATTGTAATAAATATCCTTTTTGGCCCGATACAAGGTGTCATCCGTATGCAAGAAGACCTGCGCGTCGTTTTCGAAAGCCGCAATCGGCAGAGTTGTTCGGACCGGGCACTCGTACTCGCCGCTGCGCAGGTACCTCATCAGCTGGTTGATGACGGAATGACCGCGGCGCTCGTCGTCCCCGCCGAGTATTCCGCGCGGGCGGTTCATGAGCTACAACTTTACGACGACGAAAACCCGCCGGTTCGCCCAAAACCGCGAAAGAAGATCAGCTACCAGAACGCTTTGCCCGGGCTCATTGGCTACGTGCTGGTGATCAGCGCCATCGCCTGGCTCGCGGGTTATTCGGTGTTCGGATACGACTGGTTTGAGGCCGGCCGCGTGGACGGCGAATTGATTCGCCACGGCGAATGGTGGCGAACGATCACTGCGCTGACGCTCCATTCCGGGCCTCGGCACCTCATCGGCAACCTCGTTTTCGGTCTCCTGTTCGGCCTTTTCGCGGGCCGCCTGCTCGGGTCCGGTGTTGCCTGGCTCGCTATCATCGCGGCGGCAGCCACCGGAAACGCAGCTAACACCCTCTTGCTCGAGTCGGCACATCGGTCGGTCGGTGCCTCTACAGCCGTGTTCGCCGCCCTGGGGCTCGTTGCAGGTTTTGTCTGGCGCGGGCAATTCATGGCGCAGGACCGATGGTCGTATCGTTACGGTCCAATCGTCGGTGGCCTTGCGCTGCTTATGTACACCGGTACCGGTGGGCCAAACACGGATATCGGTGCCCACCTGTTCGGCTTCGTCTGCGGATTCCTGACCGGAATGCTGCTCATCGCCCTGGGTCCAGTGCCCACTGACCGCCGCTCACAATGGGTTGCCGGCGGTCTCGCGATACTCCTGGTCGTCACGAGCTGGGTTGTTGCGCTACAGGCCTGACATCCGCCCGCAATCCTGTAGAATGCGCCGCCGGCAAGTGTTGAAAGACAACAGGATCCAGGGACCAAAATAATGGACGAAATCACAAGCGCTGCTTCCGGGTTTGACTGGAACGGCATTTTCGAGTTTCTGAAAAAGAACGGCATCGATTCCGGCACCGCCGTCGGGCTGGCCAAGAACATCATCATTGCGCTCATTATTTTCTACGTGGGGCGCATCGCCATCTCACTCGTTGTCCGTGGCTTGCGCAAGGTCATGCGCAAACAGAATGTCGACAAGACTCTCGAGACCTTTGTCTGCAATCTCGTGCGCATTGTATTGCTCGTCGTCGTCATTATTGCGGCGATCGGTCAACTCGGCATTCAAACAACGTCGTTCATCGCGATCTTTGGCGCCGCGGGCCTGGCCGTCGGTCTTGCTTTGCAGGGTTCACTGTCCAACTTCGCGTCCGGCGTATTGATCGTTCTGTTCCGGCCTTACAAAGTCGGCGACTTTATCGAGGGCGCCGGCATTAGTGGTTCTGTGGAGCAGGTACAGATACTGACAACCGTCCTGAAAACCGGCGATAACAAGCAGGTCATCGTGCCCAATAGCCAGATCATGGGCAGCATCATCACGAACTACTCGGCTAACGCGACGCGCAGGGTCGATATGGTGATCGGCGTCAGTTATAGCGATGACCTCGACAAGGTACGAAGCACGATCCAGGAACTGGTGGCAGCAGATGATCGTATCCTCGATGAACCTGCATGCACGATAGCGGTTTCAGCGCTTGCAGACAGCAGCGTCAACTTTGTCGTGCGGCCATGGGTCAAAACACCCGACTACTGGCCCGTCATGTTCGATATGACCGAAGCGATCAAGAAACGCTTCGACAAAGAAGGCATTTCATTCCCGTTCCCGCAGCAGGATGTGCATTTGTACAAGGCATCGGTGGACTAGCGTTTCTAATCTGTGACGTCCGGTTCGACAAAACACCACTTCAGTTTTGGAATGCGCGCTTTGAGATTTCGCTCGAGTGCGTTGATGTGCGCTACCGCGTCATTGATGTTGAGGTCCGGATTCATCTTTACTTTGACCGCCAGCATCGTATCGGGTCCGAACTGAATCGTTATCGCGTTGAACACGCACTCGATGCCTTTCTGCTCACAGATTACTGCGTCGATGGCTTCCTGGATCTCGGGGTCTGCCGACCGGCCAACCAGCAGGGATTTAACGCGCCAGGCGACAAAGACCGAAATGACGAGCAGCACAACACCGATGCAGATCGATCCGAGCGCGTCGTACATCGGGTTACCGGTGATCGCCGCAACAATCAGGAAGCCAAGCGCCAATACGAGGCCGAGCTGCGCGCCAATATCTTCACCGAGAACCACGACGAGCTCCGAATTTCGGGTGTGTTTCAGCCATTCGCCGAACGGGCGCCCGGCTCGCACTTTTCGAATTTCGCGTAACGCGCCGAACAGCGAAAACCCTTCCAGCACGATCGCCAGCGAAAGTACGACGATCGCAATCCAAAGCTGCGACAACGCTTCGGGATGCATCAGCTTGTGATAGCCCTCGTAGATCGAGAACAGGCCGCCCATGCTGAACAACAGGATGGCTACGATGAAACTCCAGAAGTAGCTGAGTTTGCCATACCCCAGCGGGTGTTCCTTGTCGGGCGGCCGCAGCGATTGCTTTAGCCCCATGTACAGGAGCACCTGGTTGCCTGTGTCTGCGTAGGAGTGAATCGCTTCTGCAAGCATACTGCCCGACCCCGTCAGCCAGGCGGCCCAGCTTTTCGCGATTGCAATGCCGAAATTGGCGAGAAAAGCGTAAAGAATTGCCCGAACTGTCGAGTCGTGTGACGTTCCAACCATTTAATTGCCCTGTCAACCGAACATGAGGTTCATGCGTTATTGCTATGATGCCATGCTCGGCCTTAGGAACGTAACGTCGCATGCCGGCGCAACCCGTAGCTCTTTGTTTGGACGGACCAAAACGATGAAAAAGACCAGTTATAGTCTGGCAGCCTTGCTCGCGCTGGCGATCGCTGGCTGCGCTGCCCATCCCGACCCAATTATTGATATGCAAGGCGTCGATCCCAATGCGCTCGCCAAAGACTGGGGCGAATGCGAAGCCTACACTGAGGAAATCCTCATCAGCCAGGGCATCGTCAAGGGTGGTGCGACTGGCGCAGTCGTGGGTGCCCTCGGCGGCGCAATAGATGGCGACGCCGGCCGCGGAGCTGCCGGTGGCGCGCTGTACGGCGGAACCCGATCCGGGCTTGACGCCGATCGCGAAAAACAAAAGGTCTTCAAACGCTGCCTGCGCGGCCGCGGCTATCGCGTGCTCAATTAAGCGTTCAGGCTTGACCCGAAACGCCGGGACCCGTACTGTGTTTTTATACAGTATCGGACCTACGAATGCCCACGCAAGGACATAAAGGCCGAGGGGCCCTCTCTTCGCCGGAGAACCGCTTCACAACGCGTCCGGTCGACATCGACGACGATGAAGCGCACGCCCGGGCGCAACAGGCGCCCGAGACCGTAATCCGTGCAATGCCTGCCGGCCGCATCATCAGCTCCAACAACTCGCCTGACGTGCCGTTCGATCGCTCGATCAATCCCTACCTGGGTTGCGAACACGGCTGCGTCTATTGCTACGCGAGGCCAAGTCACAGCTACCTCGACCTGTCGCCAGGACTCGACTTCGAGACGCAGATCTTCTACAAGCCAAACGCGGCCGCCCGTTTGCTCGAAGCCTGGGAAAAACCGGGCTACGAATGCAAACCTATTACGATCGGTGCAAACACGGATCCCTACCAGCCGGCCGAAAAGTCACTGCAGCTGACCCGCGAGTTACTGGCGTTGTTCCTGAAGTATCGCCACCCGGTTAACATCATTACCAAAGGCAATTTAATCTGCCGGGATATCGACCTGTTGGCCGAGCTCGCCGGCGCCGCGCCTGAGCTCCGTCGCAATCAGCCTGCCGACAATGAATGCGGATCTCAAACGAGTCATGGAACCGCGCGTGCCGTCGGCCGCCGCGAGGCTTAAAGCCATGGAGCAGCTCACCGAAGCGGGCGTGCCGACAAGCGTACTCGTCGCGCCTGTCATCCCGGCAATCAACGACGACGAGATCGAACATATTCTGAAGTCGGCCGCCGCGTCTGGCGCGTGCCAGGCCCATTACATTTTTCTGCGCCTTCCTCACGAGCTCAAAGGCCTGTTTGCCGAGTGGTTGCAAACCCATTTTCCCGATCGCGCCGACCGGGTTTCGAGCCTGATCCGCCAGTCCAGCGGTGGCAGCGATTATGACCCTCGGTTTGGCGTCCGGCAGACCGGCCGCGGACCCTACGCAGAAATGCTCGCAATGCGTTTCAAAACCGCGAGCCGAAAGCACGGCATGGACCCCGACGCCTACCAGCACGTTCTTGATTGCAATCAATTTTTTCGTCCCGGACAACAGCAGCTCGGCCTTGACTTCTAAGGCGGTCTAACCGGCTACCCGGATGCCGTGCCAGACGGTATAGTTGTTGCGGCGGTCCGGAGCGGTTTGGCTCGAACTATTCGTCCCGAATCAGGTCTGAAGCACGACCGCCCTTCAGAAAAACTCAGGACGCCCGACCTTATTTGAACGCATGATCAACCTAAACAAAACAGTCGCTTTGTTCATCGCGATTTCGCTGGCTATTGCGAGTCAGGCCGAGCCAGCCGACATCGATGATGAAGGCAGCCCGCTGGATCAGGTTGTCCCGGTTGCGGATGAGCCGTCTGGCGCAACAGAAAGTGCTGAGCCGGTCGATGACGTAAGGACTTTGGATGAACGACTCGCCGCCGAATTCGAGCGTTATCGGCGCCTGGTCGCCGAAGACGCGTTGGACGAGGCAGACGTGTCGGCCAAGCGCATAGTACAAATGGTCATGAAGGTTCATGGCCCCGATTCGATCGAAGCATCGAAAGCGCTGAATAACCTGGCGCTGGTCCAGCACAAAAACGGCCAGTACGGGCTAGCAATTCAGAATTTCGAAACGGCTGTAGAGATTATTGAAACGGTTGAAGATCGATTAAACGAAAAGCTGGTCAATCCACTTAAGGGACTCGGTGCCGCGCAGCTCGGCAGCGGCCGGCCCGATCTCGCGCAGCAGACATTCAAGCGCGCAACACATATCACGCACGTCAATGAGGGTCCGCACAACATCGAGCAGGTAGAGATTCTCGAGTCACTTGCTCAGTCGGCCATGCTGCTGGGCGATACGAAGGGCGCACGTAACTTCCTCAATCGCATCCACGTGCTGAACGTGCGCCATTTCGAAGGCAATGACCTGGCATTGGTTCCGTCGCTGATGCGGCGCGCCAGCTGGCAGCATGCAGCCCGTTACTATATGGATGAACGTGCAACCTATCGACGAGCAATTCGCATCATGGAATCGACACTTGGCAAGGATGACCCGCAGCTCATAGTTCCATTGAGCAAGCTCGGCGAGTCCTACTACTTCGTTGATTTAACCCAATCCAATCAGCAGCCGCCGGGGCCCGTGTCGAGTGGCGAGATCTACTTCAAACGCGCACACAGAATTGCGGAGGACACGCCTGGGATCAGTTGGAGAGTCCTCGCAGAGACAAAGCTTGCCCTTGCAGACTATTACATTTATGTCGATTCGCAAAGTCGTGCGCGTAAATTCTACACCGAAGCCTGGAACCTGTTATCGGCTGACCAGGAGCGCCTCGCTGTTCGTGCAGAATTGCTCGAGCAGCCAGTGGTTCTCATGAGAGACCCTCTCCCCCAGTACGTCGGCGAAATGCCGCCAGCCGGAACGTCAACTGACGGACTGTTGACGGGGACAATTCGCGTCGACTACACCGTATCCGCACGGGGCCGGGTCAGGAATATACGCACCGAAGCGATCCCGCCCCAATTCACGAATATGCAACGGATTGTGCACCGTGAAATTCGACGACAGGTATTTCGCCCGAGAATGACCGACGAAGGGCTCCTGCAATCTGACAACCTTGTCTTCGAGCACTCTTTCTTCTACCGTCAAGCAGATCTGGACAAGCTGATAAGAGAAGAGCCACAGGCCAATCGGCAGTCCACCGACGAAAATTCAGAATCCTGACAGACAAATAACAAGCAATGAAGAATCTGACCCTTCCAACCAGGAGCGAGGCCCTCGTGGGCCGCGACACACCGATGCCAGTTCCGGCGCATCATTTTGTCAACGGCGCACCTCTGCGGGGGCCTTTCGAGGACCACCTGCAACAAGCCGTTTTCGCGCTGGGCTGTTTCTGGGGTGCCGAACGGTGTTTTTGGGAAATCGACGGGGTATTCACGACCGCCGCGGGTTACGCGGGCGGCATAACCCGCAATCCGACCTATGAAGAGGTCTGTACCGGGAACACCGGACATACAGAAGTGGTACAGGTGATCTTTGACCCGGCCAAAGTCAGCTACGCAAAACTGCTGAAGGTCTTTTGGGAGAGTCATGACCCGACGCAGGGTATGCGACAGGGCAACGATATCGGCACGCAGTATCGATCCGCAATTTTCACGACGAATGACGCACAACAGGCCGAAGCGCGGCGCTCCATGGCCGAGTATCAAGACGAGCTGCACGATGCCGGGCTTTCCGCCATCACGACCGAAGTCCTGCCACTCGATACTTTCTACTACGCGGAAGATTACCATCAACAGTACCTTGCCAGGAATCCGGGAGGTTATTGCGGCTTGGGTGGAACCGGCATCAGTTGCCCCATCGGCCTCGACGTCAACACGAAGTCTGCGTAGCATGCCGCTAAACTCAAGCAGGAACAGATGTGACCACCACCAGGAAGAAGCAAGCAAAACCACGTAAACCTACTCGCAAGCAAGCCGAGGATGCTGTCAGCACGCTGCTGTTATGGGCTGGCGAAGACACGCGCCGGGAAGGTCTGCTCGATACACCCAAACGCGTCGCAAAAGCTTATGAAGACTGGTTCAGTGGCTACAAGAGCAATCCGGTCGAGTATCTGAAACGCACTTTCGAAGAAGTCGAAGGATACGACGAGATGATTGTGCTGCGTGATATCGGGTTCGAGTCTCACTGCGAACATCACATGGCACCGATTATCGGTAAAGCCCACGTCGGCTACCTGCCCAACAACAAGGTCGTCGGTATCAGCAAGCTGGCTCGCGTGGTCGAAGCCTTTGCCCGACGCTTCCAGGTGCAGGAAAAGATGACTGCACAAATCGCGAATTGCATCCAGGATGTTCTGCAGCCGAAAGGCGTCGGCGTGGTGATCGAAGCAGTACATCAATGCATGACGACGCGCGGCATACACAAGTCCGATGTGTCAATGGTGACCAGCCAGATGGTAGGCACATTCCGCAAGGACGCGCGCACGCGGGTTGAATTCCTGCGCATGATAGACGCCAAACGCTAACCGCCGCATTACGCCATGAAGAAAAGCTTCGCGACCGCCGCACTGCTCCTGGCTGTCATCATCGCTTACTTGCTCGCCTGGCCGGTTCCTGTCGAACCCTGTGAGCTGGTTCGCCCCAACAGACCGCGGCCTGGTGGACCCCTTTGAGTCCAATGACAGGCTGGGGGCCGCCGTTGGTATCGACCTGGATGGATACGAGGGCCCCGAAGATGCGACCGTTGGCCGTGACGGACGTATCTACGCGACCACTCATAGCGGACATGTCATTCAAATCGAGGATGGGCAGGTACGCGAATTCGCTTTTCCAGGTGGCAGGCCGTTGGGCATCGAGTCCAACGTTGACGGGTCGCTTATCATCGCCAACGCCTACCTCGGCCTGCAACGTGTAGAACGCGACGGCACTGTATCCACCTTGCTCAGTGAAGTTAATGGGCAACCGCTCGTCTATGCCAACAACGCCGCAATCGGTCCTGACGGCACCATCTATTTCAGCGAAGCCAGCAGCAAGTTCGGAGCACAGTCATCCAGCGGGACTTATGAAGCGAGCCTGCTGGATATCATGGAACACGGCGGGCACGGCCGCGTTTTCGCGTTCAGGCCATCGACAGGCGACGTCGACATACTGCTGGAGAATCTCAATTTCGCAAACGGCGTTGCGGTCAGTGCCGACGGCAGTTTTTTACTGGTCAGTGAAACCGGTCATTACCGTATTCTGAAGTACTGGCTCACCGGCGATCGCAAAGGAACGAGCGACGTACTACTCGACAACCTGCCGGGTTTTCCGGATAACCTGAATAGCGGTGCACAGGGCCGGTTCTGGCTGGGATTGGCAGCACCACGCAATCACCTGCTGGACGAAATCTCGGATCGACCGTTCGTTCGTAAGATCGTGCAGCGCCTGCCCGCATTCCTTAGACCCAGGGCCGTGCCGTCGTCGCATGTCATAGCGTTTGGTGATGATGGCGAGATTCTCATGAACCTGCACGACGCCGACGCGCGGTTCCCGACACTGACCGGCGTATTGGAAACGAACGATGCGCTTTACCTGACGACTCTGTTCGGCAAGCAGCTCCCTCGCCTGGATAAACGGGATCTTTGAAACATGTAGTGCGGTAGCAAGGCGAATAGATATCAAGCCAAGCGCAAATGCATAGTAAACCGGGTTGTTAGTCAGGAAACCCGATTCGCGAATCCAGAAAAGCTCTCCGCGCAACAGCACGACCATGTAATCACGCTCGAACGCTTCGATGCCCGTGCAGGTCGTCATACGATTCTGCGCTGGCAATAACGCCGTCAATCCACGTCGCATAGTCTGTCGGCTGCCTCGAGGCTGAAATCCGACATTCGGCCATCGTATTCGTGCAGACCGACATCAACGGCCAGCTCGGGATTACGGCTGTAGTACTCGGCGATCGTGTTTGCCGCAAAAGCCTCCCAGGGTTGCTTTTCGGCAACCGTCGACTCGACCTGCTTCGCTCCACCGCCGCAAGCAGCCAACGCGAGTACCGCCACCAGCAGAACCGGATGTTTGCTTTCATGCGATCGCCTTGATGACTGTATTCGTCATTCGATGCCGAGCACGGCGGTGCCCTGCTGAAACGTGATGTCGACCGGAATCTGTGCCTGGGTAAGCCTGTCGAGATCCTGCTGCAGCTGCGCCGATATAACGCCTTTCTTGCCGGTTAGTTCGGCGGCACCGTCATAGTCGCCGTCCCCCTGCAGCGTCAACAGCAATCGCGACATATCAGTCATTGCCGTTTCCATCTTGCCGTAGTCCACCCGGTACCGGCCGGTGTCAGCATCACGAACGAACGCCCCCTCGTCCATGAAGAAGTTGAAGCGCACCATGTTCGCTTTGCCGTGCGCACTGCTCGCACCAAAGCGGATGGAGCGGAAGACGCTGGTCATGAACGTGGTGTAGTAGTCACGAAGATCAACGTCACCGAGCTCGCCGGCCTTGTGCAACTCCGTGATCATATACAAACCCAGGATGTCGGCTTTACCCTCTTCCATGCTTGAAGCGAGATCCAGCATGGCTTCCCGAACAGTGCCGCTGCCATTGATCGTATTCTTGATACCGAGGCCGTGTGCCACCTCATGAAACATCGTATTCGCGAAAAAAGCGTCGAACGTAATATGCTTGCGCTGCGACTCATCGATCAACATATCGGCAATGGGTTCGAGGATCTTCTCGAACTTCGCCTGCATCGCGTTCTTGAGCTGCAGACGTCGGGTACCCTTGTCAAGCTGTACCTCCTCATCGTTCGGCAGGTTGATTGCTATGGTCTTCGAACCCGCGTTGCTGTGTCCCGCGTAGTAAACGACGTCGTATGCATTGAGGTCTGAATCGGTCCCCGGCGTTTCCCATTTGTATTCATCGGCAACGGGCAACCCTTCCTGGAGGTCCGGCAGGAAAGCGGCGAATCGACTCAGGCGATCGCTCCACTCGAGGTCCTTGATCAGGACGTAAGCCTCGTACGCGGCGCGATAACCGAACAAACGATCTTCGTAGGTCTCGATCGGACCGATCACAACGTCGATTTCATTGTCCTTGACGTCCATCCAGTAGCGGTCACTGATCTGGAATTCGTCGCTGATCAAAGCGGCAGCACGCAGTTTCAGGTAGTTCGCAAAGTCAGTGCTGTCCGCCAGTTTGGCCGCTTGCCGAAGCAAGCCAGCCGCTTCGCTGAGTTCGGGCGCGTAAGCAACATGGTAGGGAATGAGTACGAGCTCACCTTCCGCGTTACGACGGATCAGGGAATACAGGCCGTTCTTGCCGGGCAGGTAGGCTTCGTCGAATTCTTCCTTGCTCATGTCCTCGGGATAGAAGCGCGCGCCCAGCGGCTTTGCACCAACGCCATCAATAAACGGTTTTTCGTCGTCCAGCCGATCCCAGGGCCCATAGTTGAGTTCAGCGAAGCGGCGCGCATTGGCGTCCGCTATTCCGCCCAGCCATTCGTCGTGACCTTCGCCGAAGCTCTGTTTCCAGAACAGGTCGTCCATGATTTTCGATGCATCGATCAGAATCCTGATCAACTCGAGCTGGTCGTCACTGAGATGGCTCAGGTCGGCCGTCAGCTTGAAGTCTGCGTATATTTCGGGCCGCGGCTTGACCGTAACCAGCGGCTGCACGGCGGGTTCGGGCGGCGCTTCCGTGCCACAGGACGCAACAATGGCCGACAACAAGAGAACGCCCACCGGGCGCGTTAGGATTCGGAAATTCACGGCTTTCCCCTGAAACAATGTTAGTCGGTCATTATCGCACAGGCCACCAGGCTGCGGCTCAGAGATCAACCAGCTCGACATCCGTGTAAGAGAGCGGCTGCCCAAGGAACTGGCCACCAACGCGCGCAAAACGGGTCGCACCGTCGGTCGCCAGGAAGCGCAGACCCCCGGCCTTATCGCTTTCGCGGAGACGGCCCCCCGACCGCAGGGTGTTGCTCACTACAACCGCGGTTGTACTTGCGGAGTCGACGAGCAAGACCCCGTCAGAGGCTATCGCCTGAATCGCGTCTTTGAGCAAGGGGAAGTGCGTACAGCCGAGGATTATGCTGTCAGCCTGGAAGTCACTGTCGCTGGCTT
Source organism: uncultured Gammaproteobacteria bacterium (assembly GCA_963841165.1). GTDB lineage: Bacteria > Pseudomonadota > Gammaproteobacteria > Steroidobacterales > Woeseiaceae > UBA1847. The sequence continues at coordinate 47,532 of CAWJCA010000011.1, forward strand.
CATCGAGGTAGCGACGAATGATCCTTGCCGCGATATCTCCATCGGTCCAGCCCTCTTCCGCGAGCGCTACCAGCAGCTCGCACGCCTTCTCGCGAACCGTCGCGGCAGGATCCAGGGTTTCGATCGCCTTGCGATAAGCGCCCAGGCGCACGGTTGCCTCGGTCGCCAGAACGAGGTGCGACCCGCCGGGCCGAGCGCTCACGGCGGCCGTGGCACCGGGCTCCACCACGCCAATCACGGGCAGCGGACTCATTTGCTCCCGCAACGCATCCAGCGCGACAGCCGATGCCGTATTACAGGCAACCACAAGCAGTTTGATTCCCTGCTTCTGCAGCTCTGCCGTCGCCTGCGTAGCGTATCGGGCGATGGATGCCGGGCTTTTTGTGCCGTAGGGCAACCGAGCCGTGTCACCCAGGTAGAGCAAGTTTTCACAGGGAAGCTCGGCACGAATCGCTTTCAGCACGGTAAGGCCCCCGACGCCGGAGTCAAATATGCCGATCGGCAGGTCGTTTTCTTTTGAGTCACTCATGGGCGCATTGTGCCGAAGGATGGTCAACTGTGGAATAATCGCGACCGAATCAACTAACTGATGGAATTGCCAAACGTGCAAAAACTGCTGTATGGCGTCGCTGCTTTAGTCGCATTACTGATCGTAATTGGCTTCGCGTTGCCGCGCACGCACTCTGTTGAGGTCTCGACCGAAATTGACGCCCATCCGGCAACCGTGTTTGCGTTACTCAATGACTTTCGTCGATATGCGCTTTGGTCGCCGCTGGTCGACACGGACCCTAACGTACGAATTCTCTATTCTGGCAACGACAAGGGCATCGGCGCGACCATGAGCTGGGACGGAGCGATCGTCGGCAGCGGAACCCAGACGATCGTCGAGAGCGAACCCTACGAGCATATCCGTATTGTGATGAATCCCGGCGAACCAGGTGAAGCACAGTCGTTGTTCGACCTGGCTGCCGGGACCGGCACGACCATCGTCAGTTGGCGCTTCGAAGCCGACTACGGCATGAACATTGTCGCCCGATACTTCGCCTCGATGCTCGGCCGCATTGTCGCCCGAGACTATGACAGTGGCCTCGCCAACCTCAAGGCGCTCGCAGAGAGTCTGCCGACCGCCGACTTCGGCGATACCGAGATCGAGCACATAACGGTCGAGGCGACTGAAATCGCGTATCTCTCAGCGACCTCACGACCTGAACCCGCCGAAATGTCCGAAGCAATGGGCGATGCCTATTTCCAGATTCTCAATTTCATTGATGCCCACAAGCTGCAAGTTGCAGGAGCGCCATTGTCAATTACGCGGACGTTCAGTGGCGCCGAGCTGGTATTTGACGCGGCGATCCCGGTCCGGGGCGTAACGGCGTCCACGCCCCGCGATGGGACGACCGTGAAATTAGGGTTCACCTATGCCGGGCCGGTCATTCGGGTCAAGCACATCGGCTCGTACCGGACGCTGACAGAAACCCACCGCAAGATTTCAGCCTACCTGGCCGCACATGGTATCGAACGCGATGGCGCGACATGGGAGTCGTACGTTAGTGATCCGGGCGATGTGCCCGAGGACGATCTGCTGACCTACGTCTACTACCCGATCAAATCGATTTGACCAGGAACGGCGGTACGCGCGGCGAATCGTCGTCGCTGCGTGGCAATCCGGCTGGGACGTCATCGCGCAGCCTTGAAAGCTCGCCAAAAAGGGCGACCACGTGGGACGCGCACTCGCTGGCGTCTTCCGGAGACATCTTGCGCACAGAGGCACAAACCTGGCTCTCGCCTTTGAGCGGCGTAACCTGGTGCATGGATTGTCTCAGATCGGCAAATGCCTGCTTCATCGCGATGGGCAGCTCATCCTCGTCGATATCGCCAAGATGGTCTTCGTAGGCCTTGATAAGCCTTTGTTTTATATGGCCATGACCGGCGAGCACCGTGAGTGCCGCTTGAAAGCGATCGAAGTGGTTTGTCATTGCGACTCCAGCGTTTGGTATTTTTTTTGACCGCCAATCCTCTCGGCGGCTTGTATACGCTTTCTTATTCTTGGAGCTGACTACCTCCTGTAATCAGCAGACCCCCTGCAGGGCCTGGCAAGTCCCTTTGGCTCCTGATCTATCAGAACCTTGCGCAGCTTTTTTATAGCAGAGTTTCTAAAGCGCACGCAAGTAGTATGCACCAAAATAGATCACTTACGGAATTCGATGGTCCAGTGCTCGTCGCCCAGGTTCCGGTCGGCCGAATACAGCGGATTCGTCTGCCCAACCTCCCACGTCGTCGCCAGGGTCTCGTTCATGACATAGTCTCTGTGTCTCGCCAGGGCCGCTTCGACGGCTTCCGAGCCCGAGATACCCAGGGTAATGCGGTCCGACACCTCGAGACCCGCCTGTTTGCGGGCATCCTGGACCGAGCGGACGATTTCCCTGGCCACGCCCTCGCTGACGAGTTCGTCGGTCAGGGTCGTATCGAGTGCCGTCAGGAATCCGGCGTCGGCTTCGCAGGAATAACCCTCGGCGGAGTGTGTCTCGATGAGGACGTCATCACCTTCGAGTGAAATTGCCTGGCCACCTGCCTCGATCTCGAACGCCTCGCCGCGCGCCGCGGCGACCGCTATCGCGGCGCCGTCCGCTTCGTCCAGTGCTTTGCGAATGACGGGAATGAGTTTGCCGTAGCGTTTGCCGATACGCGGCAGGTTCGGCTTGATGCGGTAGCTCACGAGCCCGGCGTCACGTGCAATGAACTCGATCGATTTGACATTGAGTTCCTCGAGAATCTGTTCCTGGTGACTGTCCAGCGCTTTCGCGGACGCATCGTCCGGCGCGCGCACCAGCAGTCTTGAAAGCGGCTGCCGTGTCCTGACTCCCGAATGGCCGCGCGCCGCGCGTGCCAGCCCGACGACCTTTTGAACCACTCCGATATCGAACAACAGATCGTCGTTTTTCCACGACGGATCCGCTTCGGGCCAGTTGCCCATGTGCACCGAAACCGGCGCGTTCTTGTCAACCGTACGAACGAGGTTCTGATAAACATTTTCGGCCAGGAACGGGACAAACGGAGCCATCAGTTCGTGGACGCTCTTCAGACACTCATACAAGGTCAGGTAGGCAGCCTGCGTATCTTCGGGGTCCGACGATTTCCAGAATCGGCGCCGGTTACGGCGCACGTACCAGTTGCTGAGTTGGTCAACGAACGACTCGATGGCCTCACCCGCGGTCTTTGCATCGAAATGATCCAGCGCATCGGTCACGCTCGTGATGGTCCTGTGCAGCAACGCCAGTGCCCAGCGATCGATCTCGGGTCGTTCGGCAAGCGGAATATCGCGACTCAGGTCGACTTCGTCGAGCCGCGCATACAGCACGAAAAAGCCATAAGTATTCCAGAACGTGTTGATGAATGAACTGGCCACGTCGGCCACGATCTCGACAGAAATGCGCTTCGGCACGTCGGGTGACAGGCGCGCCAGGAAATACCAGCGCAGCGCATCGGCACCGACCGTATCGAAGACATCGTAAGGGTCGATGATATTGCCGACCGACTTCGACATCTTCTTGCCATCCTTGTCGACGATAAGGTTCAGGCAGATGCAGTTCTTGTAAGCCACGCTGTCCGAGACCAGGGTCGCGATCGCGTGAAGGGTGTAGAACCAGCCGCGCGTCTGGTCGATTGCTTCGCAGATGTAGTCTGCCGGAAAGTGCTTCTCGAACTTGTCCTGGTTCTCGAACGGGTAATGCCATTGGGCGTAAGACATCGCACCCGAATCAAACCAGCAGTCGATGACTTCCGGCACACGCTGCCAGGTCTTGCCGTCTTTTTCGAATGTGATTTCATCGACAGCGGGCCGGTGCAGGTCGAGCTCGGTCAGTTTTTGCCCGGTCAGCTCTTCGAGCTCGGCGACCGAGCCGATACAAGTGAAATCCCCCTCGCCGTCGGTCCAGACGGGCAACGGCGTGCCCCAGAAACGCTCGCGTGACAACGCCCAGTCGACGTTGTTCTCGAGCCAGTTGCCGAAGCGGCCATCCCTGATGTGCTGCGGTACCCAGTTGATCGTCTGGTTGAGTTCCGCCATGCGCTCGCGAAACTCCGACGTCCGGATGTACCAGGCATTTTTCGCGTAATAAAGGATCGGGTCGCCCGTACGCCAGCCGAACGGGTAATTGTGCTTGTAACGCTCCGAGCGAAACATGAGGCCGCGTTCTTTGAGGATTCGGATCAGTGGCTTGTCGGCATCCTTGAAAAACAGGCCGGCGACGGGTTCGACCGCATCGACGAAGTGCCCGTCGAGCCCGACGCCGTGTACGACCGGCAGGTCATTAGCCTGGCCAAATGCCAGGTCGTCAACGCCGTAGGCCGGTGCCGTATGCACAATGCCCGTGCCGTCTTCGGTGCTTACAAAATCTGCCGCCATGACCGTGAAAGCATTGGCTGCATCGACGTCGAAGTAGTCGAACAACTGCTCGTAGCGCCTACCAACGAGCGTCGAGCCTTTGACGGTCTTTACAACGGAGTGCTCGGTGTCGCGGAACACGGCTTCGCGCAGCGCTTCTGCAACAATAAGGGTCTGGCCGTCGGATTCGCAGAAACTGTAGTCGATGTCTGCACCGACCGCGAGCGCGAGATTGGACGGCAGCGTCCAGGGCGTCGTCGTCCAGACCAGGAAATAGGTTTCCTTCTCATCGACGGCTTTGAAACGCACGGTGATCGAAGGATCTTCGACTTCCTTGTAGCCTAATGCGAGTTCGTGCGATGACAGGGTCGCACCGATACGTGGGTCGTAGGGCACGACCTTGTAGCCGCGGTAGATAAGGTCTTTGTCCCAGATTTTCGAGAGCAGGTTCCAGACAGATTCGATGTAGTTGTTATCGAGCGTGTAATACGCCTCGTCAAGGTTGACCCAGAAGCCCATGCGCTCGGTCATCTTCTCCCAGTCGCCGATATAGCGCATGACCGACTCGCGACAGCGCCGCGTAAACTCGGCAATGCCCACTTTGTCCTCGATTTCTTTCTTGTCAAAAATACCGAGTTCTTTTTCGACTTCGTGCTCGACCGGCAGACCGTGCGTATCCCAGCCAGCCTTGCGCGGCACGTGGTAGCCACGCATCGTCTTGTAGCGCGGGAAAATGTCCTTGAAACTGCGTGCCAGCACATGATGAATGCCCGGCTTGCCGTTCGCCGTTGGCGGGCCTTCGTTAAAGCTGAATTGCGGACCGTCTTTGGTCGCTTCGATCGTCTTCGCAAAGACATCGTGCTCACGCCAAAACTCCAGCACCTCTTTTTCGAGGTCTGGCCCGTTGTAACGGCCTTGAACTTCTTTAAACACGGCTTTCCTGGCTGCCAAAACTCGATCCTCAAACAAAAAAACGCCCCGGGCGCATCAGCTGCACCCGGGGCGATCGATGTTCGTCGCGGTACCACCCGGTTTCGCGGCCCGGCCCACTCGGACCGGCACCACCTCGTGGACCGTTGCCAAAAAACCGCAAGGTCCGTCGCCCGTCTCGTGAGCCAATCGGCCTGCCCTACCCAGGGTACGCGCCAACGTAGCCCCTTCGGGTGGCGACTCCAGGGTGATATTCGGCAGACTCAAACCCGGAGCTCTCACCATCCTCCGGTCGCTGTGGCTTAAGCGGGCTGCCTGTTTGTCCCCTTCAGCGTCTTGCCGGGGAAAGTACGTTCCGCGGCCGGAAAACACAAGTGAAACCCGCAAAAAGATCAGTTTATGATGGGACCTATCCCCGAATCAGGAACAGCGATGACAAGAACACGAGCATTGATCACCGGCGCATCGGCCGGACTGGGTCAGGAATTCGCCCGCCAGCTCGCCGCAGATGGGAAGGACCTCATCCTCGTCGCTCGCCGCACCGAGCCCATGCAGGCACTGGCCGAGGAGCTCACGAATACGCACAACATCGACGTTGACGTCATCCAGGCCGACCTATCGGACTCGGCAGCCCCTGCCATGCTGTTTGAAACGGTCCGCGAGCGCGGCCTCGAAGTCGACTGCCTGATTAACAACGCGGGATCCAGCGGACCCGATCTGATGCAAGTAAAAGACTGGCAGGCGGCCCATGATTACATTGAACTCATGATGACCTCGGTCGTCGCGATGTGTCATTTCTTCATTCCGCCGATGCGCGAGCGCGGTTACGGTCGCGTCCTCAACGTCGCGTCTGTTGCCGGTAAGCTCGCCACGCCGGGTGACTACAGCTACGGCCCGACGAAAGCCTATGTCATCGCATTCTCGAGAGGATTGTCGAGCGCGCTCAGGAATGATGGTATCCATGTCACGGCACTGTGCCCGGGATTCACGCATACCGACTTTCATGCCTCAGACAGACTCACACGAATGAAGCGTTCTTTGCCAAAGTTCATCTGGTACGACGCCGACGTCGTTGTGCGGGAGGGTTTGAAGGCTTTGGACAAGGGCCGGGCCGTCTACATTTCAGGCAGACTGTATCGCTACCTTGTGCCGCTACTACGCTCACCGGTTGGAAAACTCGTGTTTCTTGCGCTCCGAATCAAGTTGTAGACGGCGAAACTTTGCTCACTAGCTCTGAAGATTCGATATCATCTGTCGTATCGTAGTGCGCCATTTGAATGGTCGGCTTACAAACGAAGGAGAATCAATATGAAGACGTCAATCACCACATCGGTCGCAATGCTCTTTTTGTTGTCGTCCCTTGCCCACGCCGGCGTGGTGATGGACATGGTGACGAAGAACGCGTCCGGGCAGGAGGACGATCGGTCGACAATCTACGCCCAGTCGAAAATGGTTCGCATGGACGAAGTTCGCGGCGAAGAAACGGTGGCCTCGATGATCTTTCTCGGCAACGAGTTCCTGTACGTGGACCATCGGAAAAAGAGCTACATAGTAATGGACGAGGCCATGCTCGACGAAGTGTCGGCGCAGATCAGCGACGCCATGAAGCAGATGGAGGCAGAGCTCGCGCGTATGCCGCCGGAACAACGGGCCATGGTGGAACAGATGATGAAAGGGCAAATGGGCGGAATGATGGGGCAACAAGATACGCCGCCTCCTGCGCCCAGCGTCAAGGCGGTCGGTAGCGGCAAGTGGCAGTCGAAAACGTGTCGGAAATACGCGGTCTTTGAGGGCCCTGAAAAGACGCAGGAGCTCTGTGCCGCGAAGCTGGACGACATTGATGGTGGCGATGAAGTCATGGAAGCCTTTCGCAGTATGGCTGCCTACATGACGAAAATGACGGAGTCGATGCCAATGGATCTCAACGACGGCATGAACCCGGGCGAGCTAATGGACCAGATCGATGGTTTCCCGGTGCATACAACCGACTACGAGAATGGCGTTGTCGTACAGGAAATGACACTCGACTCGGTCACCGAAAAGGACCTGGAGCCAGGGTTTTTCGCAGCGCCCGAAGGTTACCGGCGAGAGGATCCGTTTCACCAGCCCTAGCGTTCAGTCGTTTTCGGATTTACTCGCGCAGTCGACACAGAGCCGGACCGTCGGATCGAACTCCAGACGCCTGGGGTTGATGCGTTCATCGCACTTCAGGCACACGCCGTACTCGCCGTCATCGATGCGCTTCAGCGCCGCAGTGATTCGCTGCAGCATTTCGTCGCGTCGTTGACCGGAAGCCTGCGCCATAGCCTGTGCCTGCATGGCATCCATGCGCGAAAGACGGCCGACTTTGGCCTGGTCGAGCTCGACGATCGCAGCGGATCCTTCGGCTGTCTCCACAGCGGCCTCAAGTTCCGCACGCAGCTTCAACAGCTTGTCGCGCATTTGTTCTGACACGCTCTTCCCCACATTGGCCTTGGTTATGTCCGGGCCCGGCCACTTTGCGGTTTTCGCTTTAATCCTGTCAAATCACAGGCCATGTTTCCCGAACCGCATTTCATCAGGACAAACGGCATTCGTATGGCCGTGTATGAGCAAGGAGACGGACCGCCTGTAATTTTGCTGCACGGTTTTCCGGAGCTCGCTTTCTCCTGGCGCCACCAGATCCCGGCGCTTGCCGCGGCCGGCTACCGCGCCATCGCGCCGGATCAGCGCGGCTACGGCAGGACCAGTGTGCCGCCGCGCGTTCCCGACTATCGAGTCGAAGAACTGATCGGCGACATTCACGGTCTGCTCGATGCCCTGGAACTCGATAGTGCCGTGTTTATTGGTCATGACATGGGCGCGATATTGCTTTGGCAGATGGCGATGCTCGCGCCCGAGCGCATCGATAAGCTGGTCATGCTCAACATTCCACACTACCGGCGCCCGCCGCAGGATCCTGTCTCAATCTGGCGACGACGATTCGGCAAGGATTTCTATATCGTCAACTTCCAGGATTCGGACGAATCGGATCGTGTTTTCGCCGCCGACACAGCACATTTTTTCGACGTTACGATGCGTCGCAACCAGGTTCCACGCGCAGTTTTCGACAGACTGCCGCCGGAAAGGAAAGTCATCAGCCTGTTAAGGCCCCTTTCAAGGAAGAAGCAAAGCGGCGAGCCGCTGCTGTCCGCGAAAGAACGCGACTACTACGCCTCGGCTTTTGCCGCCAGCGGCTTTACTGGCGCCATCAACTGGTACCGTAACTGGAAGCACAATTGGGAGGTGCTGGAAGGCGTCGAATACACGATCGATATACCGACATTGTTCATCGGTGCCGTCAATGATCTGATCATCGCGCCCGAACACGTTGAAGCGATGCGGCCGCTCGTGACCAATCTCGAGATTCACATGCTGGAGGACTGCGGACACTGGAGTCAGCAGGAAAAGCCCGACGAAGTGAACCGCCTGATACTGGAATGGCTAGTTCAGCAGCGGTGATTCCAGCGCATCCGTCCCTTCGCCGAACATCGCACGATCAAATGCGTTTACGATAACGTCAGTTGGCTGCGCACCGACAACCAGCAGGCGTCGGTTGACCAGGAATCCCGGAACACCGACCATGCCGCTGCTGCGCACCTGCCCTTCGCGCGTCAACACAAGTTGTTTGATTTGATCGCTGTCGATCACCCTGTTGACATCATCAGCAGAAATGCCGTGGGCGTGCGCGATATCGATCAGCTCGCCCTTGTCGCCGATGTTCCGTCCCTGTTCGAAAAAAGCGGACAACAAGTCTTCGGCAAGCGCTGACTGGTCCACTCCGAGTGTCTCGGCGAGTTGCATGACCTGGTGCAACGGAATCGTATTTGGCACATGTCGAAGTTTGTCGAAGCGAAAGTCGATACCGACCGATCTTGCCTTCCGCGGTCAGATGCTTGAGAACGGGTTCGACATTGGCCGGACTGCCAAACCGGCGAGTAAGAAAAACATCGAACGGTTGCCCTTCGTGTGGAATCTCGGGATTGAGTTGATACGGGTACCAGCTGACATCACTGGGCCCCTGCACGGCTTTGAGCGCCTCGTCGAAACGTCGCTTGCCGATAAAACAGAACGGGCACACGAAATCGGCAATCACCTCGACATGAAGTGCTGCATCCGATGCAACGCGGTCATCGCTTCGGGCGATGCTGGATAGTGTCTCGCTCACAGGCTCAATCCTCCTCAGTAGGTTCTGAAGTTGGGGCCATTCCGTCGATCTCAAGCTTATTCGCGTCGCGTTGAACCCGGGATGAACGGCGCCATTCACTGCTTTGGACGCCAAAGCGGCCCATTAGTTTGGGCGCTTTTCTTCGAAATTGGCGGAACTTTCCGAAAATAGATATAAAAGTTCGCTAAATGTGTCGATATTCTAGAAATTGGATGGCGATCATCGACTCAGCGCATCTGTGACTAGCAATTATTCAAACTCGCTAGTTAGTCGCTTTTTCGAGATTTTACGGCTTTTTATACCGTACTTTTATGCGATTTTCGTGCTTTTTAGCAGTTCCAAACCGGCTGATTTTCGTCAGCAACAGTATTTCGCAGTATACCTCGGGAACACGTTCTGACTTAGTGCGACATTTTTGGTATTTAGACGAATTTAGCGGTTTTTAGAGCCTGTTTTTGTCCTGCAGATGCTTGATACCCTTCACCCAGGCAATGTAAGCGATACCGCCGGAAATCAGGAAATTGTAAATCTCCGGCATCGTGACGAAGCCCCTGCCGGTTTCGAGCATGCGATCAGTCAGCAGCAGGGTCCTCATACCCATACCGATGATCAGTGCCGAGAGCGTCACGAGCGACTCGAATGCGCTGATCAGCACGGTCCAGGCAGGACGCCAGAGCATCAGCGCGAGACAGGTGAAACACACGGCGTAATAGGCGATTCGCGCCATCGGCAGGGACTCGAGAAAAGCCAGGCGGACATTGAAACCCAGGGCGAAGTCGAGCACCACGAATACAACCGTCGCGGCGTAGTAAAGGACGAGAATCCTGCTCGAATCGGGGTGGCCCGGTGTTGCGACGGCTAGGCTCCTGGTAACAATTTGTTGCAAGCATCACTTGTGGCGCCGATTTGTGCAATATTCCGGGCCGAGGTCCGGTCATATAGGGCAGTCCTTTCTTTTGGGAGTCCACGCGTGTTGATCAAGAAGCCAGCTGATATTCGACCATCGGAAATCACCAGCGAGCAAAACTACCTCGACCGTCGCACCTTTATGCGCGCCGGTGCGTTGGTCGGCGGCTCGATTTTGGCGCCGTCTGCTATGAGCGCTGTCGTGCCGGACAAGCGCGGCGCGAAACTCACCGGCATCAGCAAGAGTTCGTTCAGCACCGACGAGGCGCCGAACAGCTTCGAAGATATCACCACCTACAACAACTACTACGAGTTCGGGACCGGCAAGAGCGATCCCTATGAGAATGCACAGGATTTTGATCCTCTGCCCTGGTCAATAACGGTCGAGGGACACGCCGAGAAAACCGGCACCTTCGATTTCGAAGACTTCATCAGGCCATTCGATCTCGAAGAACGAATCTATCGAATGCGCTGCGTGGAAGCCTGGTCCATGGTGATCCCGTGGGTTGGTATTTCACTGGCAGAGGTCGTCAAGCATTTCAAGCCAACATCGCAAGCGAAATACGTTGCGTTCGAAACGCTGAATGATCGAAAGCGCATGCCGGGCATTCGCCGGGGATCTCTTGACTGGCCATATCGCGAAGGGCTGACCATTGCCGAGGCGACCAATCCGCTACCCATACTGGCAGTCGGCCTCTACGGCCAGGTGCTGCCGAACCAGAACGGCGCGCCGATCCGGCTCGTGGTTCCATGGAAGTATGGCTTCAAAGGCATCAAGGGCATCGTTCGCATGCGCTTCACTGACAAGCAGCCGGAGACCAGTTGGAACATGGCGCAGGCGCGCGAGTACGGTTTCTATGCCAACGTGAACCCGAACGTTGACCACCCCCGCTGGAGCCAGGCACGGGAACGGCGCATCGGATCAGGCCTGTTTGCCAGCAAGCAGCCAACGCTGATGTTCAACGGCTACGGCGATGAAGTAGCGCACCTGTACAAGGGCCTCGATCTGCGCCGCAATTACTGAGACGGACTTGGATACGCTCACGCAAGTTCGACGCGTCTGGAAGCCCGTCATATTCCTGCTCTGCCTGGCCCCCGCGCTTCTCGTCGTCACAGATGCTTTCGAACTGACAGGCCGACTGGGCGCGAACCCGGTTGAAGAGATCCAGGACCGATTCGGCATCTGGGCGTTGCGATTCATCATGATTACGTTGGCCGTCACGCCGCTACGACGTATAACCGGCTGGAACTGGCTGGCACGTTTCCGGCGAATGTTTGGCCTTTTCACATTCTTTTATGTGCTGATGCACTTTCTTGCGTGGCTGATACTCGATCAGGGTATTTTGCTGTCTGCCATCCTCGAAGACATCGTCGAACGGCCGTTTATTACGATCGGATTCGTCGCTCTGCTGCTGCTGACTGCGCTGGCTGCCACTTCCACTAACGCCATGCGCCGACGCCTGGGGCGGCGCTGGCAGACCTTGCACAACGCGGTGTACCTGATCGCCATACTGGGCGTCTGGCACTACTGGTGGCAGGTCAAAAAGGACGTAACCGAACCTCTGATTTACGCCGCGATTCTGGCCGTGCTGCTGGGCGCCCGCGTCATTTGGAGCCAGGTTCATAAGAAAAGACGGCGTCGAGCGGCTCACCAAATACCGCAGCAATCTTGAACGCAGCCTCGAGCGACGGCGAGTATTTTTCCTTTTCGATGGCGACGATTGTCTGGCGGGTTACACCGACCTGGTCCGCAAGCTGCTGCTGAGTCATTTCGTTGCGCTGAAATCTAAGCGCACGAATGTTGTTCTTGACGTTTGTTTTGCTCATCCAGAGCCTACCCGGTAATACCAGATTTGCGATGCGAGCTTCGCAAATTCGGAAACGACCAGCGTGAACAGGATCCAGACGGCTATGAGCATCGCGCCCATTGGCTCGGGCACATTGGCAGCCGACATAACAATGATGTGACCGACCAACCAGAACAGGCCGATCGCCAATACCCAACCAGAATTGCGCTCCGCCCTCAGATTGATCAGCGCGTCGCGTTCGTCGCTCTCCACGGAACCTGTGCCGGCGACAATGGACTGGTAAATCACCTCAATGATGATCAATCCAACGATGCAGCCAATGCTTAGAAAGATGAGATCCGACGCGCCGTTGCTGCTGCCCGCGACTTCAAACGCGGTGGGAAAGAACCAGTAGGCGACCAGGCCCATCGCAATCAACGAACCCCACGCACTTTTTTCCTGGAATGACATGTCCATCATTTCTCCTGTTTAGAGTTAACTGATGAAGTGAATGTATAGTATTTTTTACATCATGTCTATATTTTTTTACATGTTGATGCAATGAAAAGCCGGGGCGGCCGCAGCCGTCCCGGCAATCTCACACAGTCAGATCGTCAGGCGACTTTGACTGTGTGCCTTTCCGCCGCCCGGATTTTCGGAAGCGTGATGTTAAGGATTCCGTCCTTCAACTCGGCGTGGATCTTGTCGACATCCACTTGTTCCGGCAAAGCAATCGTTCTCAGGAGCTTGCCGTAGCCGAGCTCGTGCCGATAGAACGTGTCCTTGGTCTCTTCTTCCTCGAACTTCCTCTCGGCCTCAATCATCAGGCGATCGCCCATGATCGTGACCTCGACGTCGTCTTTTTCTACACCGGGCAGTTCGCCACGGACAAAGAGCTCTTTTTCGCGGTCAATGACATCGAGGCGGAAATTCCGCTCCAGGTCGATATCTCTCGGCCACTTCGATCCAAAGGGCTCAAACGTCTCCATCCAGCGGCGTGGTGGGAAGTCCTCAAAGAACTCCTCCATGCTCTGGGTGAGAGGCATCGTCCGTCTTACATCAACCGCCCCTTTGCGAGGCTCAATTTTGCGCAGGATTGACATGTGACACACCTCCTTCCCTTAGCAATGCTGGCAAACTTCCGCCAGCAAATCATCTATACGCCCAACGAGCAAAACGGCAATTCGGAGATGTGCGCATTGACAGCAATTCGTACAGGACACAATTCTTAACAATTGATGCGTTCCGCGCCTGCGCAATATCCGCAATACTCTGGGTGAATAATCGTGAATAAATCACGACATCCAGGAGTGTCACAAAATGAACGACATCATAAGCAAGTTAACCGGGTTCTTGGGGCCCGCAGGCTCCAGCGCGTTTGGTCACGCACTGCTCGGCCTTGCGATTCTCATCATCGGTCTTTTTATCGTCAAGTTGGTCATTGGCGTCTTCAAGCGCATGCTGAAAACAGTATCGATGCTGCATCGCACCAACCCCGACGGTTCCGTGACGGACCTGGTAACGCCAATTGCCTCTTTGGTCAAAGCGGTGCTTACGATCTTCGTACTCATCGCCGTGCTGCAACATTTCGGGCTCACGGACGTGTTGGAGCCATTGAAGAACATGGTCAACAAGTTTATGGGAGCGATACCTAACATCATTGGTGCCGGTGTCATCGGCTACGCGGGCTGGGTCATTGCGAAGATTGTTTCTCAGCTGGCAGGCGTGGGACTTGCCAAGGTTGACGAGCAACTTGCCGAACGTCTGGGAAACAAGGACATCAGTATCTCCAAATTCGGTAGTGCACTCATCATGGCCATCATCCTGCTGCCGATCGCGGTTTCCGCGCTGGGCGTCCTCAACATTCCAGCGATCTCGGACCCGGCTTCCGCAATGATCGAGAAACTGATGGCCGCGGTACCCAACATCGTTGGCGCAGGCATTATTCTGCTGGTCGTGTTCTTCGCCGCGAAATTTGTCATCTTCATCCTTGGCGGTCTTCTCGAAGGTGCAAACATCAATGCCCTGCCGCAAAAGATGGGCATACAGGGCATGTTCACGGAGTCGTTCACACCCACGCGACTTGTCGGTGTCGCGATCATGTTCTTCTCGATGGTGGCCGCAGCCACCGCTGCCGTGAACATCCTTGGCATCGATATCATCTCCGAGGTGTTCGCCAGGGTGCTGGAGTTCGGTGGCGGGATTCTGGTTGGTGGCGTGATTCTGATTATCGGCAACTTCCTGAGTACGATTGCGTACAACAAGCTGTCGAGCCACGGGAGCGGCGGTGTCGCAAACATTGCAAGAATCGCGATACTCGGTCTTGTACTGGCTATGGGTCTGAAAGCTATGGGCCTTGCCGACAACATAGTCACCATGGCATTCGGCTTCACGCTCGGTAGCGTCGCTGTCGCGACCGCGCTCGCGTTTGGCCTGGGTGGCAGAGACGCAGCCAAAGCAATCGCAGACGGCTGGGCACAAAACATCAAGCTTCAGTGATTGACCGTCTATAGGTAAAAAAATGGGCCGCTCACGCGGCCCATTTTTTTGGCGGTTAGCGCCGCAAGATCGAAATAGAACCTTTGCTACTTGGTGTCCTCAAGTTTCCACAGACGATTTTCGCTGCATTCCGAGACGTCCTCGAACAGGTCGTCGAGTTCATCACCTGCATCACTGTCCAAAACGTCCTTTGCAGCCGCCCAGGTGGCCAAATTCGGGTAGGTGTCGACAAAGATGAAGGTCTCGGTATTGCCAACTACGGCCGTACCCACACTGCTCGTGATACCGCCGCCTTCGACATGAGCGTTGATCCATTTCAGCCATTTGCTGTTTGTAGCCTGTACGTCCTCAATTTTCTTGCCCTCTTTGACTTCGCAAGTCCATGTTTCGGCAATACTGTCGGCGTTGGCTATACCGCTCAGGCATAGCGTAGCGAGCGCGACAAGTGTCGCGGATACCAGCTTCTTCATTGTGTTCTCCCAGTTAGTTATTTTTTTTGGTACAGAGACAGTCTAGTACAGATCGAATACTCGCGCCCGCGGCGACCGGTAATCCCCGACAGAATCGTGCCTGGCAGCCGTTAGCACTATTCGCCGCATGTTCACGCACAAAAAAGCCCGGCAAAAGCCGGGCTCCTTTGTTTTGCGATGGATGAGATCGCGGCTGATGCCGCTCTTACATCATGCCGCCCATGCCACCCATGCCACCCATGTCAGGCATCGGCGGACCACCGGCGTCTTCCTGCGGTGCATCGGCAACCATTGCTTCGGTCGTCAACAGCAGACCCGAAACGGAGGCAGCGTTCTGCAACGCGTAGCGCGTGACCTTGGTCGGATCGAGGATACCTGCCTCGATCATGTCACCGTACTCGCCGGTCGCCGCGTTGTAACCATAGTTGCCCTTGCCCAGGGCAACGGCGTTTAACACAACGCTAGCGTCACCGCCGGCATTGCGAACGATCTGACGCAGTGGCTCTTCGACCGCACGCTTCAGGATACCAATACCGACGTTCTGGTCGTCATTGTCACCCTTGAGCTTCGCGATCATTTTGACAGCGCGAATCAGCGCAACACCACCGCCTGGAACAACGCCTTCTTCAACAGCGGCACGGGTTGCGTGCAGTGCATCTTCAACGCGTGCTTTCTTTTCTTTCATCTCGACTTCGGTCGCAGCACCAACCTTGATGACGGCGACGCCGCCAGACAGCTTGGCAACACGTTCCTGCAGCTTCTCTTTGTCGTAGTCCGACGAAGATTCTGCAATCTCGGCGTTGATCTGCTCTACGCGGCCCTTGATATCGGCCCCTTTGCCAGCGCCATCGATAATGGTGGTCGCTTCCTTGGTGATCTGAACCTTCTTGGCCTGGCCAAGATCGTCGATGGTTGCCTTCTCAAGCGACAGACCAACCTCTTCAGAGATAACCTGGCCGCCCGTCAGGATCGCGATGTCCTGCAGCATGGCTTTGCGACGGTCACCGAAACCCGGTGCCTTGACTGCAACGACCTTGACGATGCCACGAATGTTGTTGACTACGAGCGTAGCCAGCGCCTCACCCTCGACGTCTTCGGAGATGATCATCAGTGGGCGACCCGCTT